>CAUPMS010000003.1:0-217922 GCA_963512445.1 uncultured Ralstonia sp. | reverse complement strand
GGTAGCGAATGAACTCGCAGTCGGACTTCACGGCGCGTGCGTCACCGGACTCGATGTAATTGCGCGCAAAAGGCAGTTCATAACTGTGCGCGATGCGGCCCGGCGACGGCGTCATCACGATCAACCGGGTGGCCAGGAACAGTGCTTCCTCCACGCTGTGCGTGATGAAGAAGACAATCTTCTGCTCTCGCGCCCACAGCTTGAGAATCAGCGCCTGAATAGATTCACGAGTCAGCGCGTCCAGCGCACCCAACGGCTCATCCATCAGCATCACCTCGGGATCGTTGGCAAGCGTGCGCGCGATGCCCACGCGCTGCTGCATGCCGCCAGAGAGCTGATAGACGGGCTTCTCGGCCACCTTCTCCAGTCCCACTTGGGCCAGCTTTTCGCGCGCAATGCGCAGCCTCTCTGCGCGAGCCACGCCGCGCAAGCGCAGGCCCAGCGAGACGTTGTCCACCACATTGAGCCAGGGCATCAGGGCATGCTTCTGGAATACCACGCCGCGCTCGGCGCCGGGGCCCAGAACGGGCTTGCCATCAAGGCGGATCTCACCTTCGGATGGTTGCATGAAGCCTGCGATGCAGGACAGCAACGTCGTCTTGCCGCACCCCGAGGCTCCGAGGGCGACAACAAAGTCACCCTTTTCCATGGTCAGGTTAACTTGCGACAGGGCCAGCGTCTGCGAACAACCGCGACCACCGTAGTTAACACTGAGATTGTCGATTTCCAGTTTGGACATAACAGCCTTCCTGAAAGAAAAGAGTGTTTCAGGCACCACGCACGTGCTCGACTCTCGATTGCCCGGCGCGACGACCTTCCAGCGATGCTTAAACGGGCCCTCCTCTATTGCGCCGCTCGCCGCGCCCACTCTGCATTAACGCCAACGCTATAGTCCGGCAGCACATTCTGAATCGTGCCCTGCTCCTTCAAGAACTGCGCAGCCGAGCGCAGTGCATTGGCTGCGCCACCGCCCAGCCAACGCGCGGATGTCTGCTCCTGCAACGTCGGGAACGCGTACAGCGCCATGCTCGCCGGCACTTCTTCCGGCTTCGCGCCGGTCATGTGCGCCACCGCCTTCACCATTGGCGAATCCGGCGTCCATGCCGCCTTGTTGTTGCGGTAGTTCTCGTCAGCTGCAGCCAGCACGCGCACGAACTTGACCATGAAGTCTGGGTTCTCGCGCGCAAACTTCTTGCTGGCGACCATGCCGTCGAAAGTAGCCTTGCCGGTCTGCGCGGCGATCTGGCCGGAGGTGATGAGCACCTTGCCCGAGCGCTTCAGCTTGGCAAGCACCGGATCCCAGATGAAGGTGGCATCGATGTCGCCACGCTCCCATGCAGCGGCCACTTCAGGTGGCCGCATATTCATGATCCGGACGTCCTTCTGGTTAACCTTCGCCTGCTCGAGCGCCACCAGCGTGTGGTAGTGCGTGGTAGAGACGAACGGGACGCCTACACGCTTGCCTTTAAGGTCTGCCACGCTGTTGATCTGCGTACCGTTACGCGCGACCATCGCTTCCGCAGCGTTGATGTCGTCCAGGATCCAGAACAATTCGACATCCAGCCCTTGAGACAATGCCGAGGCAATCGGTGAGGAACCCGCCTCGCCAATAGCAATCTGGCCAGAGGCCATCGCTCGAATCACGTCGCCGCCACCGGAGAATTGACGGAAGGAGACCTTGTAACCGGTCTGCTTTTCAACCTCCTTCATCTCCTGGGCGTAGCGCCATGGCACGACCATGTCCTGGTAGGCGATGACGACTTCTTTGTTCTGCGCCTGCGCAGCCGAGGCCAACGTAGCTGCTACCGCCATGCCTGCTGCGAATTGCTTGATCCAACGCATTTGTTCGACTCCTCGAAAAAAGGACATGCGCGCCGCACGTATGAGCGGCACTAACTGTCGGCGCAAGTGGAGAATCCACTTGCGATACCGAATCGAGGAGGGAGGCTCTGCAAGCACGAGGGGAGCCAACCCCTCTTCTTGCCCGGGACGTCTTTGCGTCTCTCGCTTTTAGTCTGCTCTATATCCAACATCTGCAGCCACGGCCGCCTTGCCACATGGCTCGCCGTACTGCTTATTTGCGATCTTAGGAAAGGCCACGAACTGCGGTTAGCTCCACAGATACATTGTCATGGGTCCACTTTAGGCAGGCCCCACCCGCTCGCCACGATTATTATTTTCGGTACAAAACGTACCAAATAATGAAATTTTCGGTTGACCTTTCGATGGAGAACTCCTAGCATTACGAGACAAACTCTTTTTCGGAACAAATCGTTCCACTATAACTGGAGACTGATCGTGGATGAACAACGCCCTGCTGGCCCTCAGGCCATGACCCCATCCGAGGCCTTTGTTGAGACCATGGCCGCTAACGGCGTGACGGAGATCTTCGGCATCATGGGTTCTGCATTCATGGATGCCATGGACATCTTCGCGCCGGCTGGCATCCGCCTGATCCCGGTGGTCCACGAGCAAGGTGCCGGCCACATGGCCGACGGCTACGCTCGCGTGTCCGGTCGCCATGGCGTGGTGATTGGTCAAAATGGCCCCGGTATCAGCAACTGCGTGACAGCCATCGCGGCCGCCTATTGGGCGCATTCCCCAGTGGTCATCGTCACACCTGAAGCCGGCACCATGGGCATCGGCTTGGGCGGCTTCCAGGAGGCCAACCAGCTTCCGATGTTCCAAGAGTTCACCAAGTACCAAGGCCATGTCACCAATCCTGCGCGCATGGCAGAGTTCACGAGCCGCTGCTTCGATCGCGCCGTCGCTGAAATGGGCCCCACGCAGCTCAATATCCCGCGTGACTACTTCTACGGCCAGATCAAGGCGGAAATCCCACAGCCGCGTCGGCTCGATCGTGGCCCTGGCGGCGAGCAAAGCCTCAACGAAGCAGTCGAACTGCTTGCCAAGGCGAAGTTCCCGGTAATCATTTCGGGCGGCGGCGTGGTGATGGGCGATGCAGTGGAGGAGTGCAAGGCGTTGGCCGAGCGACTTGGCGCGCCGGTGGTCAACAGCTATCTGCACAATGACTCCTTCCCGGCCAGCCACCCACTGTGGTGCGGCCCGCTCGGTTACCAGGGTTCCAAGGCAGCGATGAAGCTGATCTCGCGCGCGGACGTCGTGCTGGCGCTGGGATCGCGGCTCGGGCCCTTCGGTACCCTGCCCCAGCATGGCATGGACTACTGGCCCAAGGATGCAAAGATCATCCAGGTCGACGCTGACCACAAAATGCTGGGCTTGGTGAAAAAGATCTCGGTGGGCATCTGCGGCGACGCCAAAGCCGCCGCCGTGGCGCTGACCCAGCGGCTGACCAGCCGCACGCTGGCTTGCGATGCGACTCGGCAGGAGCGCGCCGATGCCATTGCCACCGAGAAAGCGGCGTGGGAGAAGGAACTGGACGACTGGACGCACGAGCACGACGCATACAGCCTCGACATGATCGAGGAACAGAAGCGCGAGCGTACCCCCAACGGCGGCCATTACCTGCATCCGCGCCAGGTGCTGCGCGAACTGGAACGCGCCATGCCGGCCGACGTCATGGTCTCCACCGACATCGGCAACATTAACTCGGTGGCTAACAGCTACCTGCGCTTCGAAAAACCACGCAGCTTCTTTGCGGCGATGAGCTGGGGGAACTGTGGCTACGCCTTCCCCACCATCATCGGTGCCAAGGTGGCCGCACCACATCGCCCGGCCGTCTCTTATGCTGGCGATGGCGCATGGGGTATGAGCCTGATGGAAACAATGACCTGCGTGCGCCACAACATCCCGGTGACCGCAGTGGTCTTCCACAACCGCCAGTGGGGCGCAGAGAAAAAGAACCAGGTGGACTTCTACAACCGCCGCTTCGTTGCCGGCGAACTGGACAATCCCTCCTTCGCCAACATCGCGCGCGCAATGGGGGCCGAGGGTATCGTCGTCGACCGGCTTGAGGACGTGGGCCCGGCACTGCAGCGCGCCATCGATCTGCAGATGAACCACGGCAAGACCACCATCGTGGAAATCATGTGCACACGTGAACTGGGGGATCCGTTCCGCCGCGACGCGCTGTCCAAGCCTGTGCGGCTGCTGGACAAGTACAAGGATTTCGTCTGAGTACTTGATGCAATGGGCACGACGATCAACCATCGGCCGTGCCCACGGCTTGCATCTCCCGCAGGCGGGACAGCGAGTACGCATGCCATGCCTTCATGCGTCCTTGCTACCCTCATCTCATTGACCTCCCCATGCTCCGGCCACCATGAAAGCTCTCAACCGCATCATTGAGCGGGCGCGCGCGCAACCGCGCCGCATCGTGTTGTGCGAGCCAGGCGAGCCCCGAATCCTGCAGGCGGCGCAACGTGCCGTGCGCGAGGGCATCGCCCGCATTGTGCTGGTTGGTGAGGCCGACGTCGCCCGCCAGGCTGCAGCCGATGCCGGCGTGGCGCTCGATGGCATCGAACTGGTCGACCCGGCCACCTCTGCGCTGGCGCCCGCGCTGGCTGCCGAACTGCACGCGCTGCGCGCAGCCAAGGGCATGACGGCAGAGCAGGCATGCCAGGCCGTACGCGACCCGCTCTGCTTTGCCAACTTGATGGTGCGCACGGGCCATGCCGATGGTTCGGTAGCGGGTGCGGTACACACCACCGCCGACGTGGTGCGCACCGCGCTCCAGGTCATCGGTACCGCGCCAGGCTGCAAGCTGGTTTCGAGCTTCTTCCTGATGATGCTTTGCGAGCCCTTCCATGCGCTCAAGGGTGGGCTGATCTTTTCCGACTGCGGCTTGGTGGTCGATCCCGACGCTCAGGAGCTGTCTGAGATCGCTATGGCGGCGGCAGACAGCGCCGCCAGCCTGCTGATGGAAGAGCCGCGCGTGGCAATGTTGTCTTTCTCCACGAGCGGGAGCGCTCGCCACGCGGCAGTCGACAAAGTGGTGGCCGCCACCGAGCGGGTGCGCATGTCGCGCCCGGGCTTGGCCATCGACGGCGACGTACAGCTTGACGCCGCTATCGTGGCCGAAATCGCACAGCGCAAGGTGGCGCATTCTCAAGTGGGCGGACATGCCAACGTGCTGATCTTCCCCAGCCTGGAAGCTGGCAACATCGGCTACAAGCTTGCCGAGCGCCTCGCGGGCGCCAAGGCGATCGGGCCGCTCCTTCAAGGATTGGCCAAGCCAGCCAACGATCTGTCGCGCGGGTGCAGCGCAGAGGACGTTTTCCACGTCATCGCCGTCACCGTTGTGCAGGCACAGGACACCCCGGCCGCGTTTGCAGCATGAGTGGCGCAGAAGCTGCCCCAATGCTGACGACGCTTGAGCCTGGCGCGAACACGCTGGCGCTGCTGGTGGTGATGGGCGTGGCAGGCTATTTCCAGACCGTGACCGGCTTCGGGCTGGGCATGATCATCATGGGCGCCGCTACGGTGCTTCATCTTGCGCCAGTCACGAAGCTGGCGGTGCTCGTCAGCCTGCTAACGCTTGCCAACAGTGCGGTCGCGCTGCCCGGCAAGCTGCACCACGTGGATTGGGCGGCGGTGCGGGCTGCCACGCTAGGCATGCTGCCCTCTGTGGTGGCTGGCGCCCTGCTGCTGGATTACCTGGATCAGCGCGCTGCGGACGTGCTGCAACTGCTGCTTGGCGTGGCAATCCTGTACGGCGGGATAGGCGCGGCTTGGCGCCCGGCACCGCTGGCGCAGCGCTCGAGCGATGCAAGCTTCTTCCTCAGCGGCGTGTTGGGCGGCCTGCTGAGCGGCATGTTCGGCGTGTCCGGCCCCCCGCTGATCTTCCAGTTTTACCGGCAGCCGCTCCGGCTGGCGGAGATTCGCTATGCGCTGATCTTGGTCTTCACGGTCAGCTCGGCGGTACGCACCGCATACAGCATGAGTCTGGGCCGTCTTGATGCAGACCTTTGGCTGCAGGCGGCGTTGACTTTGCCGGTGGTGGCATTGACGACTGCGGCAGCGCGCCGCTTTCCGCCACCGTTGTCGGCAACTGCAACGCGGCGCCTGGCCTTTGCCGTGTTGGTATTGATTGGCGGTGGCTTGCTGGCGCCGGCGCTGCTCGCGCTGCTACCTGCGCACAGCGCGCGCTGAAAGGTTTCGTTGTGCGCCGCACCCAGGCGGGCGGTCTGCTGATTACTACCGCATCCATTGAAAGAGGAGGAAACCATGGGCGATACGTCCCCATTGAAGGCCCTGCAGGCAGGCGCTTCTCGCGCCACGCCGTTGCGTCTGGAAGCCGCTGTGCTCGATTGGGCCGGCACCGTCGTCGATTTCGGCTCGTTTGCACCAACACAGATCTTTGTCGAAGCGTTTGCCGAATTCGGCGTCGCTATCACGCTGGACGAAGCGCGTGGCCCAATGGGCGTGGGCAAGTGGGACCACATTCGCACGCTGTGCAACGACGGCGCCATTGCCACGCGCTTCTCGCTGGCACACGGCCGCACGCCAACGGATGATGACGTCACTGCCATCTACAACCGATTCATGCCGCTGCAAATCGAGAAAGTTGGCCAGCATTCCGCCGTGATCCCGGGCGCGCTGGAGGCGATTGCTGCGTTGCGAGAGGCGGGCCTGAAGATCGGCTCGTGCTCGGGTTACCCGCGCGCGGTGATGGAGCGTGTGGTGGCGCTCGCCGCCAAAGCCGGTTACCGGCCCGACTGCGTCGTCGCCAGCGACGAAGTGCCGCGTGCGCGCCCTGGGCCCGCGCAGGCGCTGCGCAATGTAATCGAGCTCGGCGTTGGCGACGTGGCTGCCTGTGTGAAGGTGGACGACACCGTGCCCGGCATTGAAGAAGGCCGCCGCGCTGGTATGTGGACCGTTGCGCTGCTGATGTCGGGCAACGCGCTGGGCCTGTCGTATGAGCAATACGCCGCGCTGGATGCCTCCGAACGCGAACGCCATCGCGTAGCGATCTCTGCGGGCTATGCCTCATCCCGCCCGCATTATGAGATCGACACGATTGCCGAGCTGCCCCAAGTGGTGGCCGACATCAATCGCCGTCTCGCGCGTGGTGAAAGGCCCCAATGCCTGTAACGCGTGCAGGCGCGCTTGCACCCTTATTCCCGGCGTTTGCCTTCGGTTGCGCCAGTGATGGCGCCAACCTCGACTGGCCACGACGGGAAGCGACCCACATATCGCCCGTTAGATTTGCAGCACAAGCGCTTATCCGACGGCCTTCGAGACTTGTGCGCTTGCGCAGCAGACTCGGGGTGAGGTGACCCGCCAGCCTATGCGTGGCGCCCACCCAACCACCGCACCACGCTACTGAGCACGGCGGTATCCAGCGGCTGCGATGGGTCAAGCGCGAAGCTGCGGCGATAGTAGGGACTGAGGTCCAGGCCCACGCCAAGGCCCAGCACCTCCACGTCGCCCACTGACTCGTGATGGGCCACCACTTGCTGCAGATGCCGGTCCAGGTAGTGGACGTCGTTGGCCAATGCAGTAGCACTGTCCATCGGGCTTCCATCGGAGATGACCAACAGGATGCGCCGTGCCGCCGGGTCGGCGCCAGTCTGCACGCGCAGCCGTGTGCAAGCCCATTCCACGGCCTCGCCATCGATACCTTCGCGGAACAGGTCGGCCTTGAACAGCGCCGCAATGCCCGCGCGCGCGCGGCGCCAGCCCTGCTCGGCATCCTTGAATACGAGATGGCACAGCGCATTCAGTCGTCCGGGGCGCGCTGGCCGACCCGCCGCCAGCCAATCCTCACGAGCGGGGCCGCCATTCCAGCCACGGGTGGTGAAGCCCAGCACTTCGCTGGCAGCGCCCGCCATATCGAGCGCACGCGCCAGCACGTCGACCAGCACGGCCACCGTCTCCAGATGCGACTTCATTGATCCCGAGCAGTCCACCAGCAACCCGACGGTACATTGCGCCCGGCGCTGCTGATGCTCTAACCGGAACACGCGCCGTTCGGCGGGCGAGGCCGCCAGCATTGCGAGGCGCCGGCCGTCGATACGACCCTGCTCCTCGCCGAAAGACCAGCTTTCGTGTCGCGGCACCGCCAACAGCACCGCCAATTCGCGCGCTAAGCGCGCCAGGTTCAAGCCACGTGCCGCCACGAGCCGGTCGAGCCGCTCGCGAAACTCACGCAGCAGCGCCGGGCGCACCTGCTCGGCAGCGATCAGTTCGCGGTCGTGCCGGATGGTAAAGACGCGGTAGCTGCCCGCCACGCTCTCGGGTGAGCGCGGCGGCCCATCAGCGGGGGGCGGCACGCCACACTCAACTTCGTCGAATTCAATCAGCAGCGCGAAGGCGGCAAGCGTCGCCTTACCATCGGGTTCATCCGCTTGACTGTCCGGCCTGCCTGCACCGGCAGCGGCCAGCATGGCGCTAACCTCTCGCGCGAGCGCCAGCGCATGCTTGGCAAAAGCGCGCTGATCGGCACGGTGACGCCGCATACCGGCCAGCGCTGTACCCAGCGCGGGAACAATGGCCGCGCGCGTAGCCTCGATCAGATCCTCGATTTCTTCGAGCACGGGCCAGCCGTTCAGGCGCGACCAGGCAATCTGAGCAACGGTGAACAAAAGGATGCCGACATGGCCGTCGGTGTGACCCGCCTGGTGGAAGCCGTGCGACCAGGCCGCGAAGCGGCCACGCAGATTGGCCGCGACGCCGCGCAACGCAGGGGGTGCTTGCGTCTCGCATCGCAACTGCTCGAGCCACTCAAACAGCAGGCGCTCAAGCGGATCAGCCGGGCACAGCGCGAGGTGCAGCGCAGCATCCGAGAACGCGAGCCGCACTGCAGCGGCATCGGTTGCACCGCGCAGGCAGGAGAAGGCGTCCGTTGCCGGATCGGCGCGCAGGTGCGGCGCGTGCAATGGCAGCGGCCGCAAACCGCGGCACAGGCGACCAGCTCGATAGGTCAGGCTCGCGTCACCGGTCAGCGCACGCGCCGCGGCCACGCACAGGGATTCACGCTCAAGCGCCACCGGACGCCACAAATGTGCCCTGCCGGCCGGCGCGCGGCTCACTGCACCGCCCCCTGCGGCTCGGCGGTCAGACATGACAGTTGATGCGGCAACTGGCAGGGCAGTTCTTGACCGAACACGCGCTGAAAGTACTCGGCCACCACCGGTCGCTCCGCCTCATCGCATTTATTCAGATAGGTCAGCCGGAACGCCTGCGCAGGATCGCGGAAGACCTGGCAGTTCTCGGCCCAGCTGATCACCGTGCGCGGCGACATGAGCGTGGAAACGTCCCCCGCAGCAAAGCCGGAGCGCGTCAGCGCCGCCACCGCCACCATTGCGTCCACCAGTGTGCGTCCCTGTGCGTCAGCCAATTCAGGTACGCGCGCCTGCACGATTGCAACTTCCTCCTCTGGTGGCAGGTAGTCGAGCGCAGCCACCACGCTCCACCGATCCAGTTGGGCATGGTTGAGCATTTGCGTGCCGTGGTACATCCCGTTGAGGTTGCCCAAACCCACCGTATTGCAGGTCGCGAACAGACGGAAGGACGGATGCGGTCGAATCACCCGATTCTGGTCGAGCAGCGTGAACTTGCCGTCGCGCTCCAAAATGCGCTGGATCACAAACATCACGTCGGGGCGGCCCGCATCGTATTCGTCGAAAACCAGTGCCACCGGCCGCTGCAACGCCCAGGGGACGATACCCTCCTGGAACTCGGTGACCTGGCGGCCGTCGCGCAGCACGATCGCGTCCTTGCCGACCAGATCGAGCCGACTGATGTGACCATCCAGATTCACGCGCACGCAAGGCCAGTTCAGCCGGGCGGCTACCTGCTCGATATGGGTCGACTTACCCGTGCCGTGCAGCCCCTGCACCATCACCCGTCGGCCGCGGCTGAAGCCGGCCAGAATGGCAAGCGTCACTTCTGGCTGGAAGCGGTAGGCCGCATCGATTTCGGGCACGTGCTCGTCGCGCTCGCTGAACGCCGGCACGGTCAATGCCGAGTTGATACCGAACAACTCGCGCACTGACACCATTCGGTCCGGCCTGGACATCACGCTTTCCGTCATCTTCCCCCCCATCACTTCCCTGCACCGCCGTCTCGGGGCGTCATCACCCCGGCAACCATCATACACAAGTTCCGATTTAATGTACAAATCGTACCGTTTAATGGTTTACACCATTGAGGCACGGCATATCTTCATCTAAATTCCATTTTCAATTGCTTTATCGGAACTATTTGTTCCGTTTTACTTTTTGAAAGAGGAGGCTACGCAACATCACCCCAGCCTACGAGGAACCAACACATATGCCCGACGGCGTGCGGCAGAAACGCAAGGCGGCACGCCGCGAAAATCGCGACGTCAGGCACAAAAGACACATAGGAGACAGCAAGAAATGATCAGTAGTCCGCAACAAAGCAACGGGCTCAAGCATGGCTTGAAGCAACGCCACATGACCATGATCGCGTTGGGTGGCGTGATCGGAGCAGGACTGTTCGTCGGCAGCGGCGTTGTGATCCGCTCGGCCGGCCCGGCCGCCGTGATTTCCTTCCTGCTCACCGGTCTGCTGGTGGTGCTGGTCATGCGCATGCTGGGTGAAATGGCATGCGCCATGCCAAGCAGCGGTTCCTTTTACGAATACGCACGCGAAGCATGGAGCGACCGGCCTGCGGTTGGGGAAGTGGCGAGCTTTCTCAGCGGCTGGATGTATTGGTACTTCTGGGTCATCGTGGTGGCGCTGGAGGCCGTCGCCGGCGCCGACCTGATCCGCTTCTGGCTGCCCGGCGTGCCTGCCTGGAGCATCAGCCTGGTGCTGTTGATGCTGATGACGCTGACCAACCTGGTCTCGGTGAAATCCTTCGGCGAGTTCGAGTTCTGGTTCGCCTCGATCAAGGTGGCGGCCATCGTCGTCTTCCTGTGCCTGGCCGGCCTCTATGTGCTTGGCATTTGGCCCGGCGTGCACGCCAGCATGGCGCACCTGAGCGCCCATGGCGGCTTCGCCCCCAACGGCATCATGCCGATACTGACAGGCGCGGTGGCGGCCACCGGCTTCTACTTTGGCGCGGAGATCGTCACCATCGCTGCAGCCGAGACCAGCGAGCCGCAGAAGGCCGTTGCGCGCGCCATCAGCTCGGTCATCACGCGTGTGCTGGTGTTCTACGTGGGCTCGGTGCTGCTGGTGGTCTGCCTCGTACCATGGAACTCGGCCGGCATCGCCCGGCCCTATGTGAGCGCGCTGAATGCGATGGGCATCCCGGCGGCGGCACACATCATGAATGCGGTGGTCCTGACCGCGGTGTTGTCGGCGCTGAACTCCGGCCTGTATGCCTCCTCGCGCATGCTGTTCGCGCTGACTGCGCGCCGTGACGCACCGCGTGCGCTGGCCCGGGTCAGCCGCAACGGTGTGCCGGTCAACGCTATCCTGTTCGCCACGCTATTCGGCTATGGCGCGGTTGTGATGTCGTACATTTCGCCGGACAAGGTCTTTGCCTTCCTTGTCAATTCCTATGGCACCGTCGCCATCTTCGTCTATATCCTGATCGCCGTCTCGCAGTTGCGGCTGCGCGCACGGCTGGAGCGCGAGGAGCCTGGCCGTCTGCGCGTGCGCATGTGGGCCTACCCCTATCTGACCTACCTTGCCATCCTCGGCATGTGCGCCATTGTCGTGGCAATGGCCTTCATCCCCGATCAGCGCACACCACTGTTGCTAGGTGTAGCCAGCGTGTGCCTGCTGCTGGCGGCCTATATGGTGCGCAGCCATCTGCGGCAACAGCAGGCCAGATCCGCGTCGGCGTACTGATCGCCGCGCACGGAGCGCAAACGCCATCGCACACCCTGCGGTGGCGTTCTGGACCAACCAATTCCCGCACCTGGCGCTACAGCAATGCTGCACATCTCTCTATGCTGGAGAAATCGCAGAAAGGCAGCCACGTCTGCCTTTCGCACGACCCAAGATGAAGAGGAGAAACAAGATGAAGGACACACAGGTCACCGTGGCTCTGCTGCAGGCATTCAACGATGCCTGGAACCGGCATGACATTGACGCGCTCATGGATTTCATGACCGACGATTGCGAGTTTCACGCCGTGGCCGGCCCTGAGTTGACCGGCCGCTGCTTCCGCGGCCGCGAGGCGGTGCGAGAGGGGTTCCAATTGGCCTGGCAGACCTTTCCCGATGCCGCCTGGGCGGACGGTGAGCATTTCGTCAGCGGTGAGCGCGGCGTCAGCGAATCCACCTTTCGCGGCACACGCACCGACGGTGCGCGTATCGAGGCCCGCATGGTGGACGTGTTCACCTTCCGCGACGGCAAGATCGCCGTGAAAAACGCCTACCGCAAAGATCGCCCGATGATTGCTGCCGTCGCTGCGGCGGCCAACTGAGCAGCGGCGCCTTGACAAACAAGGGAGACACCGATGGATGCGATCGCCACCAGACTGATCCTGCCGGAGGGAGCGAGCACCGCGCCCAAGCGGCCCTACGACCCCGCCTATGACCCGCTGATCGCCCCTACCCCGGGCGAAGGCCTCGAATATGCGCCGACCTACTGGATCGGCACCGCCGGCGACCCACCGCCCGACGACGGGCCCATTACACAGGACGTGGATGTCGACGTGGCCATCATCGGCTCCGGCTTCACCGGTCTGACCTGCGCCATTTTCCTTGCGCAGGAGCACGGCATCAAAGCCACGGTGCTGGAAGCGAACCGGGTGAGTTGGGGTTGCAGCACGCGCAATGGTGGTCAGGCGCAGTGCGCCTCGGGCCGCCTGAAGCGCTCGCAGTGGATCGAGCGATATGGCTTGGACACAGCGCTGCGCTTGCACAGGGAAGTGTGCGACGGCATGCAGACCTTCAAGGACTTGATCAAGGACATCGACTGCGACCCCCAGCCGGGCGGTCACCTCTATGTCGCGCATCGCCCCCATGTGATGCCCGGCCTGGAAAAGGAAGCCAAGATCCTGCGCGAAGTGTTCAAGTATGACGCGCGCATCCTCGATGCCGAAACCGTCAGACGCGAGTACGTCGACGACAAGGAAGCGGCCGGCGCCATGCACGAGCCTGAAGGCATCGGCATCCACGCGGGCAAACTGGCCTTCGGCTACCTGCGACGCGCACGCGCGCTGGGCGTCAAGGTGCACCCTTCCAGTCCGGTACAAGGCTGGACAACGCGCGGCGGCGTGCATTACCTGCGCACGCCAGGCGGCATTGTGCGCGCGCGCGCCGTGGCTGTGGCCACGGGAGGCTACACATCGCCCACGTTGCACCCTCAGCTGAAAAACCGGCTCTTCCCAATTCTCTCTAACTCCATCGTCACGCGCCCGCTGACCGCTGCGCAGATCGAGGCATGTAACTTCCGCACGCGGCAGGTCATCACCGACACCCGCATCCTGCGCCACTACTATCGGTTGCTGCCGGACGGACGGCTGCAGATCGGCAGCCGCAGCGCCATCACCGGCAATGACGCGCCGCACAAGAAGTACGAGCACAAGCTGATCCAGGATATGCACCGCAAGTTTCCGGCGCTCGAAGGCATCGGGCTCGATTATTCGTGGTGGGGCTGGGTGGATGTCAGCCACGACATGATGCCCCGCATCTTCCAGCCGGATCCGGCTGAAGCCATCTACTATGCGATGGGCTATGGCGGCAACGGCGTGATGTACTCCGCCCAGGCCGGGCGTCGCCTCGCGTCGCTGGTAGCAGGCAAGGGCAAGGAGCTGGATTTGCCGATCTTCCGCAGTGCACTGCCCTTTCCGAACGTGCGCGAGATGGTGGAATCCCAGGCCTTTGCGCCATTCCGGCGGCTGGGGCAATGGTTCCTGTACCGCTGGTACCACTTGAAAGACGAGGTGCTGTAGGCGTGCTCGCAAGCAGGCCAAGCCTCCGATCCACCTGCAGTCGGATCGATCACGCCACCGAGAGGAGACCAGAATGACAATAAAACACACCGTGTCGGCCACTGCTGCCCAGCCAGGGCGCCGAACTGCGCTGCGGGCGCTTGGCGCTCTGGGTGCCGGCGCGGCGCTGCAGCCGTTGACCGCGCTGGCGACAACCGGCGTGACCATGCCTTTCGCCAACGGCGAACGCGAGTTGGTGGCGTTCCCGCAGAAACGGCCGCTGATTCTGTTGACCAGTCGGCCGCCGCAGCTTGAGACGCCCTTTTCCGTCTTCAACGAAAGCCTGATCACGCCAAACGATGCTTTTTTCGTGCGGTACCACTGGAGCGGCATCCCCACCGAGATCAACCCCGAAACCTACCGGCTGCGCGTGAGCGGCAAAGTCGAGCGGCCGCTGGAACTATCGCTGGCTGAAATCAAGCAGCTCGCCGACCCGGTGGAACTGGTGGCCGTCAACCAGTGTTCTGGCAACAGTCGTGGCTTTTCCTCCCCACGTGTGGGTGGGGGCCAACTCGGCAACGGTGCGATGGGTAACGCGCGATGGACCGGCGTGCCGCTCAGGGCGCTGCTGCAAAAGGCGGGCGTGCGGCCAGGCGCAGTGCAGGTCAGCTTCGATGGCCTCGACCATCCGCCGCTGGACAACGGCCCGGACTTTGTCAAAGCACTGCCGCTGGACCATGCAATGGACGGCGAGGTGATGCTGGCCTGGGGCATGAACGGGCAGGATCTGCCCATGCTCAACGGGTATCCGCTTCGCTTGGTGGTGCCCGGCCACTATGGCACCTACTGGGTCAAGCACCTGTCCGACATCCAAGTGCTGGACAAGGTCTTCGACGGTTTCTGGATGGCCAGCGCCTACCGTATCCCCGATCAACCCTGCGCCTGCGTCCCGCCCGGCACAGCCCCGGCGCGCACGGTGCCGATCGGCCGCTTCAACGTGCGCTCCTTCATCACCAGCCTGACTGACGGCGCAAGCGTACCGGTGGGGAGAGCCACCACGGTGCGAGGTATCGCCTTCGACGGCGGCTATGGCATCGGCGACGTTGCCTTCTCGGCCGATGGTGGACGCAACTGGCAGGCCACGCGCCTGGGCCGTGACGACGGGCGTTATGCTTTCCGCGAGTGGATAACCACGTTCACCCCGCCACGCAAAGGCACTTACACGCTAATGGTGCGGGCCACCAGCCGTGCCGGACAGAGCCAGCCGCTCACCGCGCTATGGAACCCCGCCGGCTATATGCGTAATGCGGTCGAGGCCACACACGTGATCGCTGCCTGATGGAGGATGTCATGTCGATGCTTCGCGCCTTGCTCGCCTTTACGATCGGCCTGAGCCCCATGGCCACCACATTGTCTGCGCAGGCGGTGGAGATCACGTTGCCACAGGAAACTGCCGCGTTTCGCCAGAGCACCATGCCAGGTTATGTTGCAGCGCTACGCAACTGCATGATCTGCCACTCGGCGCAATACGTGCTGACGCAGCCGCCCACGCTCCCACGGAGCTATTGGGAAGCGACCGTCAAGAAGATGAAGATGTCGTTTGGCGCGCCCTTCCCCGAGGAGGACATTCCAATCATGGTTGACTATCTGGTGAAGACATACGGGGCGGAACAGGCAACGCCGGCGCCGGCACAGGAAAAGCCAGCGGCGCATTGACCGTCAGCAGGGTGGCCGCGATCGGCGCCGATTACTTCCGACGTCCCAGGCATGGGAAAGGGGGCAATCACCCAATGGCGGCTGCTTTGCTTTCCGGTTTTGTCCATAATCCTGCAGTACCCACGTTGATATCGGATTTGCGACAACGCCAGCATGGAAACACCGATCAAGGCCAACTCCAGTGCGTTCTGGAACCGGCTATTGCAGTTGTCGTCCGACAGCGGCGTGAGCCTGCAGGCGCAGTTACGCCAGCAACTCGTGTCCGCTATCCTCTCTCACCAGCTCCCTGCCGGCAGTGCGCTCCCACCTAGCCGCGAATTGGCGGCCACACTGGGCATCGCACGCAATACCGTAACCCTGGCCTTCCAGCAGCTTGTGGAAGAGCAATTCCTGGAAGCGCGGCCGCGACGCGGCTATTTCGTCGTTGGGCAATTACCCAGCGCGACGCCCCTTGGCTCGCCGCCGCGCGTCATCGCAGCCGCCTTGACGCCAGGCGTTCCGCCACCGGCCAACAGCCCAGACTGGAGCGCGCGGCTGCCCAACCTGACCGGCCTGCGTGCGATCACCAAGCCTGCCGAGTGGCAAAACTACCCGTATCCCTTCATCTACGGGCAGTTCGATCCCGCCCTTTTCCCCACAGGGGACTGGCGCGAGTGCTCGCGCATGGCGCTGGCCGTGCTGGAGATTCGCGGCTGGGCGTCCGACCTGATTGATCGCGACGACCCCCTCCTGATCGAACAACTCCAGAAGCACATCCTGCCGCGCCGGGGCGTCTGGGCCAAACCAGACGAGATCATGGTCACACTCGGGGCGCAGCACGCGCTCTACCTGCTGGCCGACCTGTTGATGAACGGCACGCGCGTGGGGCTGGAAGAGCCCGGTTATAGCGACGCCCGCCACATCTTCAGCATGCGCGCACGTGCCATCACGCCGCTCGCGGTTGACCACTCTGGCCTGCTACCAGATGAGAGCTTCGGCCTGTGCGACTACGCCTTTGTGACACCCAGCTACCAGTGCCCAACCACCGTCACCATGCCGCTGGAGCGACGCGAGACTCTGTTGAGGCTCGCACGCGAACATGACGTGGTGCTGATAGAAGACGACTACGACACAGAGAACCCGGCCCTGACGCAACCCATCCCCGCCTTGAAGAGCCTGGACAAGGACGGTCGCGTCCTCTACGTCGGCAGTCTTTCAAAAACCTTCGTGCCTGGTTTGCGGCTGGGTTACATCGTTGCGCCGCCCGAGGTGATTCGCCAAGCGCGTGCGCTGCGCCGCTACATGCTGCGACACCCTCCCGCCAATAATCAGCGGGCAACCGCGTTGTTCATCTCGCTCGGCCACCATGACGCACTGCTGCGGAGGGTGGCGCCCATCTTCCAACGCCGCGCCACCGTGCTGCGCGAGGCCCTCGAACGCTATCTGCCGCAATGTACGCTGCAGAATTCCGCCGGAGCTTCGTCCTTCTGGATTGGAGGACCGCCAGGGTTGGACGCTCGGCAACTCGCCAGCACGGCGCTGACACACGGCGTGATCATCGAGCCGGGCGACGTATTCTTCGCTGCGGGCACACCCTCTCCGCACTTCCGGCTTGGTTTCACCGCCATCGGGGAAGAGCGCATCGAGGAAGGCGTGCGGCTGCTGGCGCAGTTGATCGAGCATGCGATACGCAGCGGCGGTATGCGTTAGGTCCCGTTCACGCAAAAAAACCCCACGGCGTGTTGGTGGGTTGTTCGCGACGTCCAGCCGCCGCGTGTCTTTGTGCGCGGCTGACGTTTATTCCCGATTGACACCGAATGCCGTCATCACAGGAGGCATCCGCGCCGAGCGCGCGATCATGGCCGCGCACAATGCCGAGGCAATGGCCGAACTGCTGTGCTGGCGGGCGCAATCTGGCCGGCAGAAGTACAATGCTCTTGTCTCGTTTTCCGGAACAACGGAGGTTGAATTGAAGACCGCGACTGCCATTCGCCTCAAGAGCCCGGCAGGCAACAGTACGGGCGCCAGCACCAAGGCCATCGACATTGAAAGCCTTGCGGGCGAGCGCGCCGACACCCCAACGCTGCGCGCCTTTGCGCTGCTTGAATTCATGATTGCAGCCGACCGGCCGCTGACGCTGGCCGAGATCATGCAAGGCTTCGACGTGCCAAAGGCGTCGCTACACCGCATGCTGGGTGCGCTTGAAGCGGGGAGCTTGGTGATCCGCGAGCCTGGCGCACGCAACGCTTATGCGGTCGGCCCGCGCTTGGCGCGGTTGGGCATGGCCATCGTTACGCACTCGGGCGCGCGCCAGCTACGCCACGCCATCCTGGCGCGCCTCGTGGCCGACATCGGCGAGACCGTCAATCTGACCATGCTCAACGAAACCTCAGTGCTCTACCTGGACCGCATGGAAGCGCCCTGGCCACTGCGCCTCGACCTCAAGCCCGGCTCCCACGTACCGCTGCACTGTTCGGCAAGCGGCAAACTGCTGCTGTCGTTGTTGCCGCGCGATCAACGTGCGGCGCTGGTACGTCAGTTGGTTTTGGAGCGTTTCACGTCCAACACCATTACCGACATCGATCTACTTGAGGCCGAACTGGACCGCTGTGCCCACAAGCAGCTCGGCATTGACAATGAGGAATTCGTCGCCGGGATCTCGTGTGTTGCGGTGCCTGTCAGCGACTCCACTGGCCACGTGGTCGCAGCCTTGGCCTTGCATGCGCCCACGGCACGTTCCCCCCTGTCGCGCTCACTGCAGTTCGTACCGCGACTGCAAGAGGCTTCACGCGAATTGACCCAGACTTTCTAGGGCGCGTCGCGCCACTGCGGGAGTCAACGGCTTTGCGCTGATTTGCAGGGAAAGCGGAGCGCTTGCGTGGCCGCTTCTGCCGTTGCTCTCCAAGGCTGGGTTCGTTCTTTCTACCTGGACTCGAAACAGCGAGGCACGTCGATCTTGGTGCCGCTGCAATTTCATGCCAGTGTCAGTGTTCCTTCATGCGCTAGGCAGCGACAAAGCGTTTCGAACGCAGGCGAACCAGCCGATTCGAACCGTTCAACCCATATTGGCTCGCCGAGCTGGCGGCTGACATAGGCAAGCAACGTGTGCGCGATGCCGCTGCGTCGATATGCCGGCTCCACATAGATACTGACGAGCGTCGCGGACGTCTGGGCTGAATACGTGTCGACCGCAACGTGCAATTCACCAATTGGTTGGTCGTCACGCCAGGCAAAGGCATGCGTACACGTGTCATCCGACACGATACGGATAACGCGCTCACACCGATCTTTGAATAGAAATACTTGCATGGTGCCTTCCAACCTCGACGTGTGACTCATCACGCTCGTGCCCAAACACCGTGGCGTGCTACTGCGGCGCCTCACCCACGCAGCGCCTGCACTAAATGTCGAACGGCATCCTCTGTCCTACCCGCTTCGATCATGCGCCGGAAACGGGAGTGCAGAGTGAAGTCCGACAACCAGTGCGCATCAGTCAATCGGATTGATCTTACGCAGCCGCCAGATCAGGCTGGAAGTGTCAAAGCGATTGCCGCCCAGTGTCTGTACGTCTGCGTAGAACTGATCGACGACTGCCGTGACAGGCAACGACGCGCCGTTTCGCCTCGCCTCGTCCAAGCAAATTCCAAGGTCTTTACGCATCCACTCGACGGCAAAACCGTAGTCGAACTTGCCTTCAAGCATCGTCGTGCCACGGTTAGCCATCTGCCAGCTTGCCGCAGCACCCTTGCCGATCACCTCCAGCACGCGCGACATGTCCAGGCCAGCGCGCTGGCCGAAATGGATCGCCTCGGACAGACCTTGAACTATGCCAACAATGCAGATCTGGTTGACCATTTTCGCTAGTTGGCCAGTACCGGCCGGGCCAATCAGCGTGACAGCCGACGCGTAATGCTTAAGGGTTGCGGCAACACGCTCGAACGTGGCGGTTTCGCCACCGCACATGATAGTCAGCGTGCCATTCTGCGCCCCGGACTGACCGCCTGAGACAGGCGCGTCAATGAAATGCAGGCCACGGTGAGCAGCAATTTCCGCCAGCTCGCGTGCGACGCTGGCGGACGCGGTTGTGTGGTCAACGAACACCGAGCCGCTTGCCATACCCGCAAATGCGCCTTGCTCGCCAAGCGTTACGGCCCGCAGATCTTCGTCGTTGCCAACGCATGCAAGCACGAGGTCCGCCCCGATCGCCGCTTCACGCGGCGTAGCAGCAGAGCGCCCGCCATGCTCCATGACCCATTGCTCCGACTTCGCCGCTGTGCGGTTGTACACCGTCACATCGAAACCGGCTTTCGCAAGGTGCCCGGCCATCGGGTGGCCCATCACGCCGAGGCCTAGAAAAGCAACGCGCGTGATCGTACCGCTGGAGTTGGGAGTTGTTGAACCGCTCACAATGGCTCCTTTAAGTCTGGGCTGAATTGGGAAAGCGGGAATTATGTCACGCGCACTTACCAAGTGGTCCAAGCTCTGATGGCTCGGTGAGGTTGACTCGGGATTCTGCGTGAACGGCGCGATGGTCGCCGCGAGCCCAACCGCTTTGGGGGAAGCGCAAACCATCGGACCCCATTCGGTCATTGCAACAAGAAGGGGCCATGCTGAATCGGCACGTCCTTCCGGCGATGCAAAAACCTGGAGCGAGATGGCTAACAATTCCGTCGCCCGAGTGCTCCGTTTATCCGTGTTTTTCGGGGTGGATCAGATTGGCACGGCGTCGGAGGCGCGCGTGAGCACGGCTTCCAGGTGACGCAGCATTTTTTCTTTAGCCAGAGAATCAAAACAGCCGATAAAGACGAGAGTCGACTCGGTTATGTCCGATGCCGCTAGGGGGGAAAACATCGTACGTCCGCCAACCACGTGGACAGCGTGAGGCTGTGCCTGCGCCTCCAGCCAGACGATGCCCTTGGCGCGCAACAACGGCACTGGCAGATCGCGCAGACATTGCCTGAGCGTGTGCTTGCCCAGGCGTTGCGAAGTGCGCCAGGTAAAACTGCCGATGCCCGATGGCATGCCGCTGCGCCAATGTCCTGCCCGGCCCAACAAGCCCGAACTGGGTGGCGGCAACTCGCCTGCATCGAAAAACACCGACAGTGGAAGCCCGCCCCAGTGCCCCTGCAGCATCGTCGCATGTGGAGCGATCGCTGCCGCCGCCTGTGCCGCGGCATCCGCGGTGACCCGATCCACCAGGTCAGTCTTGGTTAAGACCAGCGCAGTCGCGCCGGCTATCTGCTGGCGCGCGATGTCACCGATGTAGGCGTCCTGCAACGTTGTCTGCACACGCTCGGCATCCACGGCCACCACGATGCCATGGAGCCGGAACGCACGGTCGAGCAGGCCGACCTGCGCGATCCTCAGCGGATCGGACACACCGCTGGCCTCGATGACCAGCAACTCCGGCCGCTCCGCCTGGGCATCGATGGCTGTCAGCGCCTCGGCCAGCCGGCCGCCGATCGAGCAGCAAATGCAGCCGTTTTCCAATTGGATCACGTCGGCACCGCGCTCGCGGATCAGCGCGGCGTCGATGTTGATTTCCCCGAAATCATTGACCAGCACAGTCACCCGGCGCCCTGTGGCGTTCAACAACAACTGATTGAGCAGCGTAGTCTTGCCGGCGCCTAGATACCCGCCGAGCACTACCAGCGGAATCGGCTGCCGCGCACCGGCATGTGCCTGGGCGTTCATCTTGCCGGCGCCTCGAACACGCGCCCGCCGACCACCGTGCCCCACACCCGCACGTTCTTCAGGCGCTCGGGCGCCATGGCTGTGGGGTCGTCTTCCAGCACGGCAAAGTCGGCGAGCTTGCCTGGCTCGATGCTGCCGATCTGGTGATCCAGCTTCAGCGTGTGTGCCGCGCCCAGCGTGATTGCGCGCAGGGCATCGGCAACGGGCACGCACTCACCCTCGCCAAGCATGCGACCCGACGCGGTCTGGCGCCGCGCCGCGCACCAGGCCGTGAAGAACGGATTCAGCGGCGTAATCGGCGCATCGGAATGAAATGTGACCGGAATGCCGAGCCGCAGCGCCGAACCAGCCGGGTTCATGCGCTCCGCGCGCTCGGGCCCGACGGTCTGGCTATAGTGCGCGTCGCCCCAGTAGTAAAGATGGTTGGAGAAAAAGTTGATGCACAGGCCCAGCTTCGCCGCACGTTCGAGCTGCCCCGTATCGGCCAACTGGCAATGCTGCAGCGTATGCCGGTGGTCGAGGCGAGGATAGCGCGACAGGATCGTTTCGAGCGCATCGAGAACCACCTCGGTCGCTTCATCGCCATTGGTATGGATGTGCAACTGCAAACCGGCCTGGTGGAACGGCGTAAAGACTTCAACCAGTTGGGCCGGCGGGATCAGCCACAAGCCATTGGGCTGGCCGCCAGCGTACCCCGGTGCCCTAAGGCGCGCGGTGAAGCCCTGGATCGAGCCGTCGACGATGAACTTGACGGGGCCGAAGCGCAGCTTGCCGGTGCTGGCCTGCAGCGCCTCCAGCACCTTGCCCGGCCCATACTGCGGATTGCGCTGCGGTGCAAATGCCGGAACGATGCGCAGCGGGTAACGCGGATCCGCCGTGACCTCATGCAGGGTCCGCATGCCGAGTTCGGAAAGGTCGTTGACGAGATCGGTCGCGGTGGTCACTCCGGCCAACTGCGCAACCTTGCCGAAGTTCCAGATTGCCCCCGGCTTCTCGCTGGCTGCCAGCGACAATCCGCTACCGATGACCTGGTAGACCGGGAACATGGCGGCGAACTCCTGCAGTTCGCCGGTAGGCTGCCCGCTGGCATCCTTGTGCACCCCGTCGACCTCGGTGTCTTCGTCGATCCCGGCCAGTGCCAGCATGGCGGTATTGACGTTCATCAGGTGCACGCTGGCATGCAGCACCGCAATCGGGCGACTTGCCGATACGCGGTCGAGTTCCGCCGCCGAGAGCCTGCTGCTCCCGAACAGGATTGGGTCGAACCCCCATGCCAGCAGCGGTGCCGCCGGATCGGCGAGCACGCTCTCGGCGCTCGCCAGCCGGTCGATGACCTGGTCGAGCGTCTTGAGGCCGCGCCACAGCCTGCCATCCGGGTCGCGCCTGTCGTAGTAGCCAACGTACACCGCTTCCCACATGGCGCCTTCCATCAGGTGGCAGTGCCCTTCCACCAGCCCCGGCATCAGTACCTTGTCCCGGCACGTATCGACCAGTTCCACATCCCCCCAAGCCGCCAGGTCAGCCGCGCCGCCCACCGCCACGATACTGCCGCCGCGCACGGCCACATGGGTGGCCTCAGGCTGCATGGGATTCATGGTCAGGATCTTTCTGGCCGCGAACACCTGGGTGCGGCCTTGTTCTATCGATGCCATTTTCAGTTTCCGGAATGAATGGTCACGCGGCCTGCACGCGCATCATGCGCGGGGCGTAGTGCACGGCGGCTGCCACTGTCAGGTTGACGGCCAGGCTGATGAGGCCAAGGTTGATGCCGCCGAAGTCGGCGTGGCTGATATACAGCGCGATCGCCAGTGCCTGGCCGCACAGAATGCCGAGCGCGATCGCCAGCGGCCGTACCTTCAGCGAGAACAGGATCGCCATCACGCCGGGGAAGAACTGCGTCACGCCGTAGTAGGTGGTGTTGACGAGTGTCAGCATCAGGTTGGGCGTGAGCATCGTCATCACGATCGACAGTAGCAGGTAGAGCACGATCACCACCTTGGCGCCGGTCTTCTGGCGATGCTCGGGCATCCCGGGCAGCAGGTTGCGCGTGACGATCGGCCCGATTGCCAGGCAAATGCCCGCCAATACCAGCAGCCCCGACAGCGCCGCGCCCGCCGCCACCAGCCCCAGCAGCCAGCCAGGCAGCAGCTGTACCGCCGCCGCGAAGAAAGCTTCGTTGGGTGAGGCCAGATGCAGGTTCTGGCTGATCGCGTAGTAGGAAGCGAGCACCAGGAAGGGATACATCAGCATGTACAGGGGCATGGCCACCTGTGTGCGGCGGATGGTGTTAGCGCTCTTCGCTGTAAAGAAACTCTGCGCCGCGAACGGCATCACGTAGAAGCCGAGCGCCTGGAACAGCATCGTGCTCATCGAGAACCTGAGCTGGCTGTCGTCCATATGGTTGCTCACCTGCAGGCTCGCGGCATGGAACACGTCGCCCACGCCTGCGTGCCACCCCACCGCGACGCCCGTTGCCACGATGGCCACCACCATCAAGACGTCCTTGAGGATAGCGATATAGGCCGATGCGCGCACCCCGGAAATGGCGATGTACGTGAAGGCTAGCGCTGCCGAGATCAGGATCAGGTAGAGCGGCTGAAAGTCCCAGCCCAGCCCCTTGAGCGCTGCCACCAGCCCGGTGAACTGCAATTGGCCCCAGGGCAGCAGGAACAGGATCGAGGAACCTGCCACGATCAGTTCAAGCGTGCGACTGCGGTAGTGGCCCTTGAACAGGTCAGGCAACGTGATGGCGTTATAGCGGCTGCCTGCCTTCCAAATCCTGGGGCCGAGGAAATAGCCCAGCGGATAGGCCAGCAGGATGTAGCCGAGGAACCAGACACCATAGGTCGGCCCTTTGGCGTAGATGCCGCCCGGAAAGCCGACCATGGTGCCGATGCTGTAAATCTCACCGGCGGCCAGGAAGAACACCAAGAAAGCACCGAACTGGCGCGAAGCGACGAAGAAATCGTGCATGCTCTGCGCGCCATGCCCTTTCTTCGAGCGGATGGCGAGATAGAGCGAGAAGGCAATGAAGCCGAGAAAGACGGCAGTCGTCATGTCCAGGCTCCCGGTTCAGGCGTTGGGCGAATCAGGCTCGACAGCGTGGCGGTCGAACAGGCGCCAGCAGACAAACATGCACGCCGAGGTCAGCGGGAACCAAGCAAATATCCAGGCATAAATGAATGGCACGCCCAGCACAAAGCGCTCCACCGAGGCAACCCAGGGCAGTAGCCCGATCACCCCGATATATGGGAGGCCGATTCCGATCAATAGCTTGAGCATGCGTTGTCTCCATCCGTCGTTATGGTTTTGTAGCGCGGCGTGGCATGCATGGCCCGCCGCTGTTTCATGATAGGGAGGCTCAATGTATGATTCAAATGCAAATAAATAACACAAACCATGAGGATTGCGCATGGAAACGCAGAAACTGCTTCACCTGCTCGCGGTGGTTGAGCACGGTACTTTCTCTGAAGCTGCGCGCGCGGTACACCTGACCCAGCCTGCGCTGAGCCGCAGCATTCGCTCACTGGAAGATGAACTTAGGGCGCCGCTCTTTGACCGCGGAGCACGCCGCGCCCACCTGACCGTGTTCGGCCAGTTGGTGGTTGAACGGGCGCGCCGCATGCGCCTGGAAGAAGCCCAACTCAAGCGCGACCTCGACCTGCTGCGAGGCGGTGAAGAGGGTAGTCTCGCCGTCGGTGTGGCTCCGGCGCCTGCGGCCTTGCTGCTGACGCCCTTCCTGATCCACATGGCCAGCACCCGACCACGCATCAAGGTGCGCACCGAAACCGGCGCAACCCAAGCGCTGCTGGATCGGTTGCGCAGCGAGACCATCGATGTGATCGTGGGGGACGCTTACATCCTTCAGCACGCCGAAGACATCGACATGGAGCCGTTAGGCGAACTGCGCGCGGGCTTGGTCTGCCGCGCTGGCCACCCGATCTTGGCCCAGCGCAACATCGACATCGACACCATTCGCGCCTACCCGGTGGCCACCACCACGCTGAGCACAACGGCGATGCGGCGACTGGAAGAGGCGTACGGGCCTGCCGCCGGGGACAAGCTCTTTTCCCTGCATTGCGACAACCTCGATGTGCTGCGCAGCGTTGCACTGCATACCGACGCCCTGCTATTCGGCGTACTGTCCGTCACGCGCGAAGAACGTGCCAGCGGGCGCATGGTGCAGGTACCGATGCCCCCGGACCCGACCCGGCGCGGGCGCTACGCGCTGGCGCGCATGGCTGCGCGCTCGATGTCACCAGCGCTGCAAGCGCTCTATGACTTCACACGGGCACATTGGCGTGACCTTGCCTCTGAACTGAACAACAGACAGCGCTCACCATAGAGTGACCCTACACCAAGAAACAGTACCGCTGAGAAGTAGAGAATCCGGCATGATTTTCACGATTTGAAATGGAAAACATGCCATGAAGACGAGCAAGTTCACCGAGGCGCAGATAGCGTTCGCACTCAAGCAGGCGGAGCTGGGCACGAAGGTCGAGGAGGTGTGTCGCAAGCTGGGCATCAGCGAGGCGACCTTCTACAACTGGAAGAGGAAGTACGGGGGCGTCGGCCCTTCGGAGCTGCGCCGGATGCGGCAGCTCGAGGAGGAGAATGCGAAGCTCAAGCGGCTGGTGGCGGACCTGAGCCTGGACAAGGCCATGCTGCTGCAGGACGTGCTCTCAAAAAAGCTCTGAAGCCTTCCCGCAAGCGCACGCTGGTTGACGAGTTGCGTGACCGCTATCGTGTGAGCCTGCTGACCAAGGCTTGCGCGTTGTTTCACATGTCGCGCTCGTTATATGGGTATCGCTCGGTTGCCCGCGACTCGTCGGCACTGCTTGCGCGCATCAAAGAGATTGCGGCCACACGCGTGCATTACGGCTATCGCCGTGTGCACGTGATGCTGCAGCGAGAAGGCTGGAAAGACAATCACAAACGCGTCTATCGCTTGTACCGGGCCGAAGGTCTGTCGCTGCGGCATAAGCGTCCCAAGCGCAACAAGTCGGCGCGGCTGCGCCAGCCCAAGAGCATCGTCACGGCCATCAACGAAATCTGGAGCATGGACTTTGTATCCGATGCCCTGTTCGATGGCCGGCGCCTGCGCGCGTTGACGGTCGTGGACAACTACACCAGAGAAAGCCTGGCCATCGAAGTCGGCCAAAGCCTGAAGGGGGAAGACGTTGTGCGAGTGCTTGACGCAGTGGTTGCCGAGCCCGGCACGCCTCAGACCATCAAGGTGGACAATGGCAGCGAATTCATCTCGAAGGCGATGGACCGGTGGGCATACGAGCACCGCGTGGAACTCGACTTCAGCCGGCCAGGCACGCCGACCGACAATGCCAAGGTGGAAAGCTTCAACGGGCGGTTCCGGCAGGAATGCCTGAACGAGCACTGGTTCTTGTCCTTGGACGATACTCGGAGCAAAATCGCCGACTGGCGGAGGTACTACAACGAGAGCCGTCCCCACTCCGCACTGCAGTGGGCGACGCCCGCCGAATTCGCCCGTCAGGCAAGGAAAAACACCTCGGCGGACGAATCAACGACGCCGGAAATCTCCACTTCTGGACGGTACTAATTCCGGTGTAGGGTCAGTCAGGGTCAGTGTAGGGTCAGTGGGCAGTTACGGGCGGATTGCGTACCTCATTCTGAGAGAGCTCGCCTGTCGCCGCGTTTGACAGAATCTCCTTGGCGCCCCCCGCCATCTTGGCCCGGCCTAGCCGGGCATTTTTCTTTTTAGTGGTTCAGAAATTGAGTTTCGCCTCAAGATCGCTCTCATTAGCGCTCCGAACTCTAGCGCCGTTGACCGGCCCCGTGCACGATTCCGATCTGCGCACAAAGCCATCCGATTCATCAGCAAAAATCCGGATCGTCAGATCTCTTCGTTTGTTTTAACGATGACTTTGACATCGCCATCGCGGCCTTGGTCATGTTTCCCTATTTTTCTGATACACCATCGCTCGCGACGGCCTTCATAGAATTCAACCAGAATCGTTTTCTGATAGCCCACCTTATCAGGCTTGCTCGGCGGTTTGGATGACAAATAGTGTCGGATATTTGAGTCGCCCTCGGCGAGGATGCAGTGGGCGAAGCAAAGCTGACCAAATACTTCAAAGCGTTTGCAATTGCGTGGCGAATCAAAAATATAAAGAGTTCGCAAACCTCTATACAAGCAAATGCTTGCGCTGACTGATTCTGTTTTCACATACGCGAAAATTCACGGCAACTATAGGTTGGAAATTTGTGTTGTCCGTGTGAAATTTTATCCTATATGCGGGTATAATTAAATTTCATAATTTTTTCTTCGATTTTTCCAAATTAAAACATATTTCAACATGTTTTTTGTTTTTCATGTCGATATTGAGGAATATAATTAGCCATAAATTCTGCAAGACCACTGAAACCTGATGGATCCAGCGCCTCGGAAACCACGTGCCATGTTTTCCAACGAGTCCTCTTTATCGCCTGCAGAATAGCGCCAGGTGTCGCCAGTCTTTTTCGCAACCGATTTGTCACTCCGCCATTGCGTCCATTCCATCATGGACACAATAAAGCGTAGGGGCTTAGTACACCTAGGGAATACGAGCTCTGAGGGCCGTGGGAAATTGGGTTAGACGACTCCGCCAAACGCCCGCACAAGCGGTCACTCCATGGTCTGTACCTCATTCGACCGGATTCACTCGACATGGAAAATTTCTTCTCGCACCTTCATCCCGAACGCCTGACCTTCCTCTGGGACACGTTCAGCCGCCTGGCAGTCAGCCTGTGTGCGGCGCTGCTGATCCTGGTTCTGGGTTGGTGGATATCCAAACGCATTGGCCGTTGGCTCAACCGGCTGATGAGCGGCCAGACGCGCGTTGACGCCACACTCACGCCAATCCTGTGCGACATCGCCGTCTGGGGCATCCGCATTCTTGCCATTGTCGGGGCGTTGTCCCGGCTCGGCATTGAAACGGCCAGCATGATTGCTGTGCTTGGTGCGGCGGGTTTGGCCATCGGGCTTGCGCTGCAGGGCACGCTGCAGAACATTGCTGCGGGCATCATGCTGCTTGCGCTGCGGCCGTTTCGGGTGGGCGACTACATCGATGGCGGCGGCGGAGAAGTTGCCGGCACGGTGGAAGAAGTCAGCCTGTTCATGACGCGGCTGACCAAGCCCGACGGCATCTGCGAGTACGTGCCGAACAGCGCCCTGTGGAGCCATTCCGTACGCAACTACACGCGTAACCCGAACCGCCGGCTGGATCTGGAGACCGAGGTCTCACTGCAAGACGATATTCCGCGTGCCCTTGAGGCGCTCAAAGCGCTGGCCGCCAACGAGCCGTTGGTGCTGACCGACCCGGCGCCGCTGGCCATGGTGATGCGTTTTGACGACAGTGTGGCCGTGCTGAATCTGCGTGTCTGGGCCCAGACCGAGCACTTCTGGGACATGCGCTGGAGGCTGGCTCAGCAAGTCCGCACGACCCTGGAATCGGCCCGCTGCACCCTGCCCGTGCGGATTCGCGAGCTGCATATCGTGCGCGATGCCGCCCAAAAAACAGACGAAGAGCCCGATCGCCAAGGCCATAAAACCAGACAGACCGTGGCCGGATGAGCGGCGGGATTTTCTTGTGCATTCGCAAACGCATTGCCTAGACTCATCTTTCAAGGCACCCCTATAGGCAATGCATCATGTGTCGCTGGCTGGCGTATTCAGGCAATCCCATTCAGATGGAGACAGTGCTGTTCCGGCCGCGGCACTCATTGATCGATCAGAGTCTGCGCTCCCGCCTTGGCGGCGAGACAACCACCAACGGCGACGGTTTCGGCATCGGCTGGTATGGCCGCTACTCTGAAGTGCCATTCCGATACCGCTGCCTGCACCCGGCCTGGAACGACACCAATCTGCGCGAAGCTGCGCGGGCGATTCGGTCGTCGATGTTCATTGCGCATGTGCGCGCCGCAACAGACACCCCCGCCCAGGAAACCAACTGCCATCCGTTCCGCTACGGTCGGTGGCTTTTCGCGCACAACGGGCTGATCCGCGAGTACCCCCTGCTCCGCCGCGCGCTGATGATGGAGGTAGCGCCCGAGCTGTTCCGCTGGATCGAAGGCTCGACCGATTCCGAGATCATGTTTTTCCTGGCGCTCTCGTTCGGGCTGGACCGCGACCCGCGCGGCGCCCTGGAGCAGATGGTCGGGCTGATCGAAGACACCGGCCATCGCCACGGCGTGGAATATCCGCTGAATATGACCGTGTGCGCCACAGACGGTGTCCAGATCGTGGCGGCGCGCTATTCCAGTGAGGGCGAGTCACGTTCCCTCTTCCACAGCACGTCGTTCAAGCACCTGCACCAACTCTATCCTGACAGTGCTGCCATTGATGATGCGGGCGACAATGCATTTCTTGTGCTGTCCGAGCCGCTTGTCGATTTGCCCGGCGCCTGGGCGGAGATCCCCGAAGAAACCGTAGTGATCGTCAAGGGCGGTGTCGTGGAACACCATCGGTTTGTGCCCCGCAAGCCCGGCCCCACGGGTTTTGACCTGCCGGCCAACCAGGCTTCTTACGGGCGCGAGGCCGGCTGACCCTGCCCCGGCTACGGGTGATACAAGCGTCACCCCACGCTTTCTCCCCTTCCGCTGAAACCTCCTGACAAAACGCTGTCAGGAGCCCTGCGTTACGCTCGCGTCCGCGATTCGTTTCGTAAGCGAACCGGATCTTGATAATCCGCTACAGTTTACGGCTCGAATTCTGATTGCCGGCGCGGCCAGAAGTGGCTAATCCGCGCCGGCATCCCCCTACCTCCAAGGAACACCCTCCATGTCCTCCGGTGTCATTCGCCTGCGCGGAGCCCGTCAGCACAATCTTAAAAACCTCGATCTGGATCTGCGCACGGGCGAAATGACCGTCGTGACCGGCCCGTCGGGGTCCGGCAAATCCAGCCTTGTTTTCGACACGCTGTACGCCGAAGGCCAGCGCCGTTACGTCGAAACCTTCAGCGCCTATGCGCGCCAGTTTCTGGACCGCATGGACCGGCCGCAGGTCGAGCACGTTGAAGGCGTGCCGCCCGCCATTGCCATCGACCAGACCAACCCGGTGCGCAGCTCGCGCTCAACGGTCGGCACGATGACAGAGCTGAACGACCACCTGAAGCTGCTGTTTGCGCGCGCCGCCCAACTGTTCGACCGTGACACCGCATTGCCGGTGCGCCACGACACGCCCGAGACCATCTACGACGAATTGCTGGCGCGCACGCGTCGAGTTGACCCGAGCGATCCGCGCTTGGTGGTGACGTTTCCCGTTGAACTGCCGGCCAATACCAGCCCGGAAGAAGTCACGCAATGGCTGTCGGTCAGCGGCTATACGCGCGTGCAGGCCGAGCGCGTGGTCGAGTCGTCCACGGGCAAGCGCAAGCTGCTTGATGTGGTGGCCGACCGGTTCCGCCTGCAGGGCACCGAGCGTGCCCGCGCGCTGGAGGCCATTGAGTCGTCGCTCAAGCGCGGCGGCGGCCGTGTCTGCGTGTACGTGTTGCCGGCCGATGAGGCTGCCGAGCCCGCAATCTGGCGCTTTTCCACCGGTCTGCATTGCCCGGAAAGCGACCTGCGCTATGCCGATCCGCAACCCGCCCTCTTCTCTTTCAACTCGGCTTATGGCGCGTGCGACGCGTGCCGTGGTTTCGGCCGCGTGATCGGCGTCGATCTCGGTTTGGTGATTCCGGACGAGCGCAAGACCCTGCGCGACGGCGCCATCAAGCCGATGCAGACCCCAGCCTGGAAGGAATGCCAGGACGATCTGATGCGCTACGCCGCCGCTGCCGACATCCCGCGCGGCACACCGTGGGCGGAGATGACGCAAGCGCAGCGCGACTGGGTCATCAATGGCGATCCGGCCTTCAAGCGCGGCGGCTGGAACAAGCAGTGGTACGGCGTGCGCCGCTTCTTCGACTACCTGGAGTCGAAGGCGTACAAGATGCACATCCGCGTGCTGCTCTCCAAATACCGCAGCTACACGACGTGCGAGACCTGCGGCGGCGCGCGCCTGAAAACCGAGTCGATGCAATGGCGTCTGGGCACCAAGGAAAACGCCGATGCCGTGCTCGCGCCCGAACACCGCTTCATGCCGCGCGGCGTGGCCTGGAGCCGAGCCCAGCTCGAAGCGCTGCCCGGCCTGACCGTGCACGACCTGATGCTGCTGCCCATTGAGCGCATCCGCCGCTTCTTTGATGCGCTAACGCTGCCTTCCTCGCTGCTCGACGATGCGCTCAAGCTGTTGCTGGACGAGGTGCGCACGCGCCTGGCCTATCTGTGCGACGTCGGCATCGGTTATCTGACGCTCGATCGCCAGAGCCGCACGCTCTCCGGCGGTGAGGTGCAGCGGATCAACCTGACGACGGCGCTGGGCACATCGCTAGTCAACACGCTGTTCGTGCTGGATGAGCCCAGCATTGGCCTGCACCCGCGCGATCTCGATCGCATTGTCCAAGCCATGCAGCGCCTGCGCGATGCGGGCAACACGCTGGTGGTGGTCGAGCACGATCCGTCCGTCATGCTGGCCGCCGACCGCCTGATCGACATGGGCCCCGGCCCTGGCGAGCGCGGCGGCAACATCGTCTTCAACGGCACGCCCGCAGCGATCCGCCAGGCGGATACGCTTACGGGCGCCTACCTGTCGGGCCAACGCCGCGTGGCGGATGCGACGGACTGGCAGGCGCGGCCCGTCGATAGCAAAACGCCACAACTGGTGCTTGAAGGCGCTGCCGAACACAACCTGCGCGACGTCACAGTGGAGATTCCGCTGCAGCGCCTGGTGTGCGTGACGGGCGTATCCGGCTCCGGCAAATCAACGCTGATTCAAGACGTGCTTCACCCGGCCCTGGCGCGCCATTTCGGCAAAGCAACGGAATCGCCCGGCGCGTTTCGCGCGCTGCGCGGTGCGGATCAGATCAGCGATGTGGTCTTCGTTGACCAATCGCCCATCGGCAAGACCGCGCGCTCGAACCCGGCCAGCTACGTTGGTGCGTTTGACGAAATCCGCAAGCTCTTCGCCAAGGCGCCGATGGCGCTGCAGCGCGGCTACACGGCCGGCACGTTCAGCTTCAACTCGGGCGACGGCCGTTGCCCGACCTGCGGCGGCTCGGGCTTCGAGCATGTGGAGATGCAGTTCCTGAGCGACATCTACCTGCGCTGCCCCGATTGCGATGGCACGCGCTATCGCGCTGAAATTCTGGAAGTGAAGCTCCCCCGCGCCGGCCGCGCGCTTTCGGTGGCCGATGTGCTGGAGCTCACGGTGAGCGAAGCCGCCACCGTGTTCGCCGACGACGCCGACGTACTGCGCGTGCTCCAGCCGATTGTCGATGTGGGCCTGGAATATGTGAAGCTCGGCCAGCCTGTACCGACGCTCTCTGGCGGTGAGGCACAGCGATTGAAGCTCGCGGGTTTCCTCGCCGAGGCTGCACAGGCGGCCCAGGCAGCCGCTCGCAAGCGAGTGAAGCAGGATGTGCCGCAGGATGGGGCAAGAAGCGCCGGACGCCTGTTCATGTTCGACGAGCCGACGACTGGTCTGCACTTTGACGACATTGCCAAGCTGATGCGTGCGTTCGGCAAGTTGCTCAATGCGGGCCATTCATTGATCGTGATCGAACACAACCTCGACGTGGTGCGCGCGGCGGATTGGATCATCGATCTCGGCCCCGAAGGCGGGGATGCTGGCGGCCTGCTGGTTTGCGCCGGCACGCCTGCGCAGGTAAAGGGCTGCGCAGAATCGCACACCGGCGCGGCACTCAAGCAGTACGAAGCGAGCATCGGCAAGCCGGAGGCCATCGAAGGTGTGCCGCTGCAAGCGGCGCTGGCCGATCGCCGCGCCAAGCGGGCTGCGCTGGCCGAAGTCCAGGGCGAGAACGTGGTGCGCATCGTCCATGCCCACGAACACAACCTCAAGGGCTTGAACGTCGACATTCCGCACGGCAAGTTCAACGTAGTGACGGGCGTGTCGGGCTCGGGCAAATCGACGCTGGCGTTCGACATCCTGTTCCACGAGGGGCAGCGCCGCTATCTGGAATCGCTCAACGCGTATGCGCGCTCGATCGTACAGCCCGCAGGCCGGCCCGAAGTGGACGCGGTGTACGGCATTCCGCCCACGGTGGCCATTGAGCAGCGCCTGTCGCGCGGCGGCCGCAAGAGCACGGTGGCGACCACGTCCGAGGTGTGGCACTTCCTGCGTCTGCTGTATGTGAAGCTGGGCGTGCAGCACTGCATCCACGACGGCACGCCAGTGTCGGCGCAAAGCCCTGAGGCCATTTTTGCCCAGCTCATGCGCGATCATCGCGGCCAGCACATCGGTCTGCTCGCACCGTTGGTGGTGAACCGCAAGGGCGTGTACACCGACCTCGCCAAATGGGCGAAGGCGCGCGGTTATACGCACCTGCGCGTGGACGGCGAATTCCTGACGGTCGACCCATGGCCGCGTCTGGACCGCTTCCGCGAGCACACGCTGGAACTGCCCGTGGGCGACATTGTTGTCTCGCCGGAAAACGAAGCCGCGCTGCGTGCGTTGCTGGAGCAGGCGCTGGAATACGGCAAGGGCATCATGCACGTGCTCGCGCCGCTCGATGGCTTGCAGAACGCCATGCACAAGGGCAGCACGGCGCACGTGGGCAACGTCAAGGTGTTTTCGACCAAGCGTGCGTGCTCGACATGCGGCACCAGCTACCCGGAGCTGGACCCGCGCATGTTCTCGTACAACAGCAAGCATGGCTGGTGCGCAAGCTGCGTCGGCACGGGCCTGGCGCTCACGCGTGAGCAGCGCGCTGCGTTTGACGACACGGTGCTCGGCGGTGATGACCGCGGCCGTGAGCAAACGCTGCCCTCCGAGGAAGTCGATCCGGATGGCATGACTGACCTGCCCTGCCCCGACTGCCACGGCACACGCCTGAACCCGACGGCGCGCGCAGTGACCTTTGCCGACAAGCCCATCGTCGATATCGCACAGTGGACGGTCAGCCAGACCCGCCGCTGGGTCGAAGGCCTGGACCTGACCGGCCGGGATGCCGACATCGCCCGCGACGTGGTGGCCGAGATCCACAGCCGCCTGTCGTTCCTGGAAGAGGTGGGCCTGGGCTACCTGAGCCTGGATCGCGCCGCGCCCAGCCTGTCGGGCGGTGAGGCACAGCGCATTCGGCTGGCTGCGCAGCTCGGCAGCAACCTGCAGGGCGTGTGCTATGTGCTGGACGAGCCGACCATTGGCCTGCACCCGCGCGACAACCAGATTCTGTTGGATGCGCTGCGCAAGCTGGGCGACAAGGGCAACACGCTGGTGGTGGTTGAGCACGATGAAGACACCATCCGCCGTGCGGACCACATCATCGACATCGGCCCCGGCGCTGGCAAACGCGGCGGCACGCTCGTCGCGCAGGGCCGCGTCCAGGATCTGGCTTCGCAGCCGGATTCGCTGACCGGGCGTTTCCTCTCTCAGCCGATCGAGCACCCGCTGCAGCCGCGTCGCGAAGTGGTTGCGCCGCGCGCAGGCAAGCAGGCCGTGCCCGAGCAATGGTTGACCGTGCATGGCGCCAAGCTGCACAACCTGCGCAACGTCACGGCCACGATGCCGCTGTCGCGTCTGGTGGCGATTACGGGCGTGTCGGGTTCGGGCAAATCAACGCTGGCGCGCGATGTGTTGATGACGAACCTGCTCGATGCCGTGGGCCGCTCGGTACTGTCTTCACCGGCCACGCGCCGTGCACGCAAGGCTGCACAAGCTGATGCGGCGGACGCCAAAGCGCCACGCAAGCTCGACGTCAAACACGACTGGCACGGCTGCGACAGCATCACCGGCTGGGAAGCCATCGACCGCGTGCTGGAAGTTGACCAGACCCCAATCGGCAAGACGCCGCGCTCGTGCCCGGCCACCTACATCGGCGTGTGGGACACCATCCGCAAGCTCTTTGCCGACACGCTGGAAGCCCGCGCACGTGGCTACACCGCTTCGCGCTTCTCGTTCAACACCGGCGACGGGCGCTGCCCCGCTTGCGAAGGCCAGGGCGTACGCACCATCGCCATGAGCTTCCTGCCCGACGTGAAAGTCGGCTGCGACGTCTGCCACGGCCAACGCTTCAATGCGGAGACGCTGGCCGTCACCTGGCGCGGCAAGAACATCGGCGATGTGCTGACCATGGAGATCGACGAAGCGGTGGCGTTTTTCGGCGCGATGAACAGCATCGCCCACCCGCTGCAGTTGATGAAGGACGTGGGCCTGGGCTACCTGACGCTGGGCCAGCCCTCACCCACGCTGTCGGGCGGCGAGGCGCAGCGCATCAAGCTCGTCACCGAACTGTCGAAGGTGCGCGACGACATCACGCGCCGGGGCCAGAAGGCGCCGCATACGCTGTACGTGCTGGACGAGCCGACCGTGGGCCTGCACATGGCCGACGTGGCCAAGCTGATCCGCGTGCTGCATCGCCTGGCAGACGGCGGCCATAGCGTGATCGTGATCGAGCACGACCTCGACGTGATTGCCGAGGCGGATTGGATTCTCGATCTCGGCCCCGAAGGCGGCGATGAAGGCGGCACGATCGTGGCGGCCTGCGGGCCGGAGGCGTTGACCCGCGTCCCGGCAAGCCATACGGGCGCAGCGCTCGTGCCAGTGCTGTCGCGTGGCAAGCAGGTCGACTCGCGCACGGCGGGCGAGACGGTCTAGCGTGGTGGGCGGCGGTTTCTACTTCTTTCAATACTGGTTGGCGACAAAGCGGATTTTCAGGGCCGGAGAGCGGGCGCAGTCGATGAAGTACACGCGGAACTCGCCCCAGCCGGGGCGGCAGAACGGCATGTTGTCACGCAGAGTCTTCACTTCTTCGCCCTCTTCTTCGAGCACCATCAGTGCGCTGTGCGACCAAGCGGGCTTTGCATCATCGCCGAGTTCGATATCGGACAGCGTCTTTCTTCCGATGACGCGTCGGGTCAACGTGTGACTTCCATCGCACTCGCCCGACTTGCCGAACGTCACAACCCGTGACACACTCCCTCCCGCTGCCCACATGGGCAGTACGCAGGCGCGGCTGACGCACCAACGACAGCTGCAACACGCCGCAGGAGAGACCGGGCTCAACGCACACGCGCAACGCCCGGCGCCGATGGAGCAACCACCCCGGAAACTCTCAGGCAAAAGGACTGTGGCGTCGACTGCGAATCTGGAGAGAGGCGTGCCGTGCGCACGCCCACCGAAGGGGAAGGCGCCAGCACTGCGGACGCCCAAGCTCTCAGGTCCCGAGACAGATGGGGTGAGCCGACCGGATCGTCCGGTCACACCACCACTCCATAGGGACCGCCATGACGCACATCGTCATCGTCGGCGCCGGTATATCCGGCGTCACCACTGCTTACACGCTCTCGCAACTCGGCTATCAGGTCACGGTGCTCGACCGGCATCTGTATCCGGCCATGGAAACGTCGTTTGCTAACGGCGGGCAGCTCTCCGCGAGCAACGCCGAGGTCTGGAACAGCACCGGCACGCTGCTCAAGGGCATCAAATGGATGCTGCGCAACGATGCACCGCTGCTGCTCAACCCCAAGCCGTCGTGGCACAAGTACTCGTGGATCGGCGAGTTCATGGCCAGCATCGCCCACTACCGCCGCAACACGATCGAAACCACGCGCATGGCCATCGAGGCGCGCAAGCACCTGTTTGCCATGGCCGAGCGTGAGCAGATCGATTTCGACCTGCAGCGACGCGGCATCCTGCATGTCTATCACGACAAGGCGAGCTTTGCGGCTGCAGGCAAGGCCAACGCCCTGCTCGTCGCTGGCGGGCTTGAGCGCCATGCCGTGAGCCCCCAAGACATCGCCACCATCGAACCGACGCTGCGCGGCACTTACTACGGCGGCTACTTCACCGAATCCGACGCGACAGGCGACATCCACAAGTTCACGCGCGGCCTTGCGCAGGCATGCGAAAAGCGCGGCGTGCGCTTCATGCAAGGCGTGGACGTGCGCGATGTGCAAACCACCGAAAGCGGCGTTCGCCTTCTGCTGCAAACCACGCTGGACGACCGCCTTTCCACCCGCGCGGCGAATGTCGTGCAAGACCTAGCCGCCGATGCGCTGGTCGTGTGCGCAGGCGTGGGCAGCCGGCACGTCGCGCAGATGGTGGGTGACCGCATCAACGTGTATCCGGTCAAGGGCTATTCGATTACCGTGCACCTGGACGACGAAGCCAGCGTGCAGGGCGCGCCGTGGGTGAGCCTGCTGGACGAAAGCGCCAAGATCGTGACGAGCCGCCTGGGCGCAGGCCGCTTCCGCGTGGCGGGCACGGCCGAGTTCAACGGCTACAACCGCGACATCCGCGCAGATCGCATCGAACCCCTGGTGGCCTGGACGCGCCGCAACTTTGCAATCGGCACTTCGCGCGTGGTGCCGTGGGCCGGCTTGCGCCCGATGATGCCGGACATGATGCCGCGTGTCGGCCGGGGCCGGCATGCACGCGTGTTCTACAACACGGGCCACGGGCATTTGGGCTGGACGCTGTCCGGTGCCACCGCCGCGATGATCGGCGACGTGATCGCGCGCGATTGTCCGCTGCATTGATCGCAACAAAGAAAAAACCCGCCGAGACTCTGGCGGGCTTTTCTATGGCGCGGAGCGGGTCCGGCCTTCAGAACTTGTGCCGCACGCCCAGCATCACACCCAACCGCGAGTTGTTGCCATACGTGTTGCCCGAGTTGTTGAAGGCGGTAGCGCTGTTCAGGGCAATCCACGTGCCTTGCAAGTGCGTGTAGTCAACTTCGGCATACACATCCGTGCGCTTGCTGAAGGCGTAGTCGAGCATGCCGGCAGTGGTCAGGCGTTTGCCGCTGGTATCAAGGTGCTTCATCCAGTCGTACTGCACGGTGCCGATGAGGCTCAGTGCGCCGGATAGCGGCACCTTGGCGCCCACGTAGGCGGCTTGGTTCTTGTAGTCGGCTACGTCGAGGCGGTTGTTTGTGTAGCCCAGGTACCACGTTGCGATGGCGGTATCGAGCTTGCCGCCGAAGCCCCACACCGTCTGCTTGCTGGCCAGCGCTGCCGGCACGGCGCCAAAGAACGCCGAAGACACATCGTGCGTGACCTGGTACACCGCGCCCACTTCAGCCGGCCCCATGCTGTAGACGATCGACCCTGCGCCGGCCGAACTCTTGCTGAAGCTGCCGGCTGCCTCCCCAAAGGTCCATGCGCCGGCAATTTGCAGGCCACCGAACGACTTGATGTACTTGACCGTGTTGTCGTAGCGCAGGCCGGTGTAGTTGCCGCCCTGGTAGCCGACGATGGAATTGTTGGCAAACGCCATCGCCTCGTACGAAGACAGGATCTCGTGCGCCAGCGTGTACTGGCGGCCCAGGTAAAGCTTGCCGTAGTCACCTTCCAGGCCGACCACCGCAGTGCGCCCGAACAGGCGCCCGCCCTGCAGGCTGTTGCCCGTGTCCGGCGCGAAGCCCGATTCCAGAATGAACATCGCCTTAGTGCCACCGCCCAGGTCTTCGGTGCCGCGCAGGCCCCAGCGGCTGCCGGTCAGCACACCGTCGGTCATCTGCAGCCGGCTGTTGCCTGCTGCGTTTTCGTTCGTGCTGTAGCGGATGGTCGTGTCGATCAACCCATAGAGGGTGACACCGCCGGTAGTTTGTGCCGCCACCGGCAGGCTCGTGGCACCTAGCACCAGTGCGGCAATCACGGTTTTGTTCATGGCTCCCTTGTCTCCTTTTTCGATATGACGGGTGTGGATGTGCGATGGCCGCCCGCGCAGCCGTTGCTACGTAAAAACCGCCCACGACTGCACTGGCCATGGGCGGGCGATTTGTGGTGCGGGTTCAGCCGCCTGGATTGTCGCCTTGGCGGCTCAGTTGCGCTTGCACGGCCATGCGCACGGCGGCGTTTGCCGCGCCATAGCCCACGTAGCCGTTGCGCTGGACAAGCTCGAAGAAAAAGCGCTCTCGGAAGGGCTCGGTATAGGTATGCAGAAAATCGCCGTGCGGGTCGCGGTCGTAGAGCAAACCGTCGTCGTGCAGGCGCGTGAGCAGCGTGTCGTCCAGCCCCAGCCGGGCCGCGACGTCGTCGTAGTAGTTCTCGGGCACGTGCTGCAGATGCGCCGAAACGCGGTCGATGGCTTCGATGGTTTCGAACAGCCGGTCGGAGCGGAAGGCAATGTGATGCACGCCCGAGCCCGCATAGGCGGCAATGAACCGGCCGGTGGCCGTACGCCCGCTTTCCGACACGTTGAGCGGAATTCGCACGTTGCGGTCTGGGCTCACCATCGCGCGGCTTTTGACAAGGCCGTAGGGGTCTGCAATCTCCTGCACCGCTTCGGCCTGCATGCCGAAGATGGCGCGGTAGAACAGCACGAAACTGTCGAGCCGATGCGCGGGCAGCGCCTGCGCTACGTGGTCAATCGATGCCAATCCTGTTGCGCCGGCAGGGTTGACTGACTGCGCGCCAGGTTGCAGAACGAAATCGCTCTCATAGATGCTGCGATCGGCTTCGCGGTCATCGATCAGATACAGCAATGTGCCATCCGGCGCGCGCAGCGCAGGAATGCTGCGTTCGGCAGGCCCTACTGGCCCGCGCCACTCCTGGCCACATAACGCACGTGCACGTGCCATCGCACGCTCGGCATCGTCCACCTTGAGGCCGATCGCGCAGACAGACGGCCCATGCAATTCGAAATGTTCAGACGCCGCACTGTCCTGCTCCATGTTCAGGATCACATTGACGCGGCCCTGCCGATACAAATCAACCGCCTTCGAACGGTGGTGCCCTGCAAAGGTAAAACCCAGCGCGCGCAGGCGTGTTTCCAGCTCTCGCCCTGCTGTGGCATCCACCGCAAACTCAAGGAAATCCACGCCTTCAAATTGCGCCGGCGCCGGCAACTCAGCGCCACCGGCCTCCGACTCCAGCCAGAGCAGCGAACGCATGCCGTCCAGCGCCGTCAACCGTGCCGGGGCGGAGCGGAATTCGTCATTGAAGACTTCCAATGACAACGGCCCGGCATAGCCAGCGGCAAGCAATTCGCGCGCAAAGTCCGTCACCGGCAGATCACCCTGCCCAGGGAAGTTACGGTGATGCCGACTCCACGAGAGCACATCCATCGACAGCTTGGGCGCATCCGCAAACTGCACGAAGAAGAGCTTGTCTGCCGGCACATCGTGGATGCCATCCAGCGTGTCGCCCAGCGACAGCGTATGGAAGCTGTCGAGAATCAGCCCGAGCGCTGGATGGTCGGCCTGTTGCACGATCCGCCACGCCTGGCGCCAAGTCTGCGTGTGCCGGCCCCAGGCCAGCGCCTCGTAGCCCACGCGCAGCCCGCGCCGGGCCGCTGCTTCTGCCATCTGACGCAGATCGTCTGCCGCACGCGCCGGGTCGTCGATGGCGATGTCCTGCACGTTGCTGCATACCAGCACCGTTTCTACGCCCAACTCGGCCATCACGTCGAACTTGCGCTCGGCGCGCGCCAGGTTTCGCGCGAACAACTCGCGCGGCATTGCCTCGAAATCGCGGAACGGCTGGTACAGCATGATCGCCAGCCCAAAGTCCGCCGCCATCTGACGCACGCGGGCCGGCGAGCCGTCAAAGTTCAGCAGGTCGTTTTCAAAAATCTCGATGCCATCAAAACCGGCCGCCGCCGCCGCTTCCAGCTTTTCAGGCAACGTGCCGGACAGGCACACGGTGGCAATGCATTTGGGATGGCGTCCTGCGTGGAGCGAATTCATGACGATGCGTTGATCTGACGATGCCCGCAGCGTAGGTGCGCACCCCATGCATCCACAAGCGGCATTCGCGCAACAGCGTGCGATGATCGTACAATCACGCGCACATATCGCTCGTTTTTAGGGTTATCGCCATGAAGAAAGAACCGCTCGACCGGCGCGATTGGATTGCGGGGCTGGAGAAAGGGCTCGCTATCCTGGAGGCGTTCGACCATCAGCACCCGCGGCTGACCCCCACGCAGGCCGCCGAGCTGACGGGCCTCACCCGCACAGCCGCGCGCCGCTACCTGCTGACGCTGGAGCACCTGGGCTACCTCACCAGCGAAGGCACGCTGTTCAGCCTGACGCCGCGCGTGCTGAAGGTGGGCTGGTCGTACTTCGATTCGGCGCGCTTGCCGCGCACGGTGCAGCCGTTCCTGCAGCAGGTGACGGCCGCCGTTGGCGAAGTGGCCTACCTCAGCGTGCTCGACGAGTGGGAGTTGGTGTTCATCTCACGCACCAGCACGAGCCGCGTCATGAGCACGGGCTTCGTGCTCGGTGCGCGCGTGCCGGCGCCGCTTGCATCAGCAGGGGTGATGATGCTGGCTGCGCTGCCCGAACAGACCGTCCAGGCGTGGCTGGAAACCTGCGTGCTGACGCCCTATACGCCGTACACGATTCTGCAGCGCGAGCGGCTGCTCGACGAAATCCGCAGGGCCAGCCGGCAGGACTATGCCGTGGTCGAGCAGCAATTGCAGATCGGTGTGCGCGGCGTGGCGGTGCCGCTGCGGGATCGCCATGGCAACGTCATCGCCGCGCTGAGCGTGAACATGCAGGTGGGTGAAGAGACCACCGAACATGCGCTGCAGCGCGTGTTGCAGGTGTTGCAGGACACCGCGCTGTCGATCATGCGGGTGCTGTAGACACCGCGCACTGAATTTACGGCGAGGCAGGCGCCCCGCCGTCGGCTTGGTGGCTCTGGCTCTAGTGGTTCACCACCTGCTTCGGCACCGTCAGCACGATCACGGCGGCCAGGATCAGTGACACGGCAACGCAGTACAGGCCCAGGTCGGTGCTGTGCGTGGCATCCTTGATCCAGCCCACCAGGTACGGGCTGACGAATCCCGCCAGATTGCCCACCGAGTTAATCCTCTCGCACGGTTGAAAGTCACACCGAAAATATGAAATGCAAACTCAATTGCGCGAACAAATCCGAACTCGTAATCCAATTGGCTTACCTGGATGTGGCGGCCGAGCGCTAGCCAATAATATTTAGAATATTTTCCTATAATTTAATAATTGGATGGACGAAAAATGCGCCGGTTAGGGAAATTTCCAGGGCAATATTTGATAACACCGGAACCAAATGGAGTTGACTCCAGCGTTTTTATTTCCCGCTTGTCAGATGTCCTGCGTTCTGGTGTAAAACTTGTTCAGTTGCGTTCCAAGGTGATGGAGTCGATCGCCTATAGCGGATTGGCCAATGAAGTGTTACGCGTATGCCACGTGCATGGAGCACACTTGATACTGAACGGGCCGAGCCTTGGCCAGGAAATGATTGCTGCGGACGGGACGCATCTGAGTAGCATGCAGCTTATGCGGTGCATGGTGCGTCCCCTGCCATCTTCGAAGCTTGTCTCGGCAGCATGTCACTCACTTGACCAGTTGCAGCATGCGCAGAAAATCGGAGTGGATTTTGTGACCCTGTCACCTGTGCTGCCGACCATGAGTCACCCCGATGCCCTGCCGCTTGGCTGGGAACGATTCGCCGAATTGATATCGCGTGTGCAAATACCTGTTTACGCGCTCGGGGGCATGACACGGAGACATGCCTCGTTAGCCCAATCTCACGGAGCATGTGGCATCGCTGCAATTAGCGGCCTTTGGGACGCTTCTCGAAATTGATAGAGCCTTCGGGCGTTCAGCGCGTGATTGTCGACACGAAGATGGGGCTTGCCTATTGCGCGGAGGCACTCGTTTTCGTACCGCTTTGAGGGGGTGGTTCGCTCACGACAGGCTCATGCTCGATAACACATCATTATTGTGCGTGAGTTTTCGAGCACGAAAACTTCCTGCGCTCGCTGGAGGACAAGCTGCAGCGCACACACTAGGCACTGGAGCATTTCCGCGCGGCCAGCAAAGAGCAGCGCGATCAGGATCGGCGCCGGCACGAGCAGCAGGTTCAGCAACTGCAAGTGGAGATCAGGCAGGCCAACCAGACGCTGATCGTCAAGCAGGGTGAGATCACACAACTCAACAGGGACGCCGCGCGGCTGACTGCGGAGGTCGCTGCCTCAACAAAGCGCGTTCGTGATCTGAATGCGCAGGCGGAACAGTCGCATGTAGACCTCAATCAAGCGCGGGGCGATCAAGCTCGAGCAGAAGCCGAGCGCGATGCGCTGCGATCCACAGGGCAGCAGATCGTGGACGAGCTAGCCGCTGAGCGTACCGAGCGAGAGCGGCTAGCAGGTGAGTTGACCAAGGCCACGGCGCGGCTCGAAGCCCAAGAACTCCTGCTGATGGAGTATCGGGTAAAGCATCGCGTGGCTGGCCCAGCCGCTTGAAACCGTAAGATTTTGCACACAAAGGACGACTACCCCAACTCGCAGAGCTTGCGGCTGCGCAGCGATGAGTCCTGCAGTCGCCCCATCCGCACCGCTACGTCGACGTTGTCCTCAATCAGGTTGACGAGCGAATCGGACAACGAAAACCGCACCGTCAACTTGGGGCAGGCCGACAGGAAGCCGGGCAGCGCCGGAACAATCTGGTCAATGCCGAATGCGTGCGGCACGCTCACGCGCAGATCCCCCGTGGGCTCGTTCGAGCGGATCTGCGCCTCGGCCTGTTCAACGGCTTCGAGCAGGTCATTGCAGGACGCAAGAAACCGCTCGCCCTCGCTGGTCAGCCGCTGCGTTCGCGTGGAGCGATGCAGGAGCTGCACCCCCAGGCGGCGCTCAAGGTGGGTGATGGTCTGGCTGACAAACGGCTGGCTGGCGTTGAGCGCATGTGCCGCCGCAGTGAATCCGCCGGCCTCGACCACGGCCTTGAAGATACGCATTTCCAGCAATCGATCGTCTTTCATGAGGCTGCTCCTCGGCAACGCATTGCACAGGACACCGTCATCCGTGTGATACGCATACCCGACGTTGTAACAGCGCCCGCCGGGACCGCTCCCCCGGAAAAACCCTTGTGCCGTGCGTCTTTCGCACAAGTTCGTGCGATCATCGATCATTTCCAGGCGTTCTTCGCTTGTGCTACGCCGCTACAGCAGACTACGCTGCGGTGCGTGTACAGACGGCACTTCATCGCACGAATTGCGCGATAGGCCGCACAGATAAAACCGGAGACCACCATGACCGCAGCCCCTGCCCACGAGCCCCTGGGCAAGCACCAGTCGAAGAAAGCCGCCGCCAGCGGCTGGATCGGCTCGGCGCTCGAGTACTACGACTTCTTCATCTACGCCACCGCAGCGGCGCTGATCTTCCCGCAAATCTTCTTTCCCAAGGGCGATCCGAAGACGGCCATCATCGCTTCGCTGGCCACCTACGGCGTCGGCTACGTGGCGCGGCCGATCGGTGCGTTCGTGCTGGGCCATCTTGGCGACACACACGGGCGCAAGAACGTACTGCTGTGGTGCATGTTCCTGATGGGCCTTTCGACCATCGGCGTAGGCCTGCTGCCGACTTACGACCAGGTTGGCCTGTGGGCGCCAACGCTGCTGGTCATCATGCGTCTGATCCAGGGCTTTGCCGTGGCCGGTGAAATTTCCGGCGCCAGCTCAATGATCCTGGAGCACGCACCGTTTGGCCGGCGCGGGTTCTACGCGAGCTTTACGCTGCAAGGCGTGCAGGCGGGGCAGATTCTGGCGGCCGCCGTGTTTCTGCCGCTCGCGCACTACATGCCTGCTGACCAGTTCAACGCCTGGGGCTGGCGCATTCCGTTCCTGCTGAGCTTCGTCGTCATCATCGCGGGCTATGTCATCCGCCGCGAAGTGCACGAGACGCCCGCCTTTACCGCTGAGCAACAGCAACAGGGCCGCCCCCGCTCACCGGTCATCGATGCCTTCAAGTACAGCACGCCCGACATGCTGCGCGTGGTCTGCATGGCGCTGATGAACGTGATTCCGGTCGTGGCAACCATCTTTGGCGCCGCCTACGCCGTGCAACCCGCATATGGCATCGGCTTTGCCAAGGACATCTACCTGTGGATTCCGGTGGTGGGCAACATCGTCGCGGTGCTGGTCATTCCGTATGTTGGAGATCTGTCCGACCGCATTGGCCGCAAGCCGCCGATCGTGCTCGGCTCGCTGCTCGCTGGGGTGCTTGCGTTTGCCTACCTGTACGCCATCAGCATCAAGAACGTGCCGCTTGCGTTCGTCATATCGATCCTGATGTGGGGCGTGGTCTATCAGGGCTACAACGCGGTGTTCCCGAGTTTCTATCCGGAGCTGTTCCCGACGCGCACCCGTGTCTCGGCGATGGCGATTTCGCAAAACGTCGGTACCGCCATCACCGCCATGCTGCCGGCGCTCTTTACCGCCGTGGCGCCCCCGGGTGCCGCCAACATCTGGCTGACCGTGGGCGCCATCGCCTTCGGTGTGACCATCGTTGCCGCCGTGGCCGCCATGAGCGCCCGCGAGACCTTCCGCATCCACATGGACGACCTGGGCCAGCCAGCCGCCCAACCCGTCGACAAGGCCGAATATGCCCGCCAGCGGGCCGGAGCCTTAGCCGCCTGAAACACGCATCTGCTGAAACATGATTTCCGGAAAAACCACCCTCATCGCCCACATCGGCTACCCGACCGAGACATTCAAGTCGCCGATGATCTACAACCCCTGGTTTGAGCAAAAAGGCATCGACGCCGTTGTGGTGCCCATGGGGGTCAAGGCGGAGGACTACGCGCAGAGCTTCGAATCGATCTTGCGCTTCACCAACCTGCGCGGCGCGCTGATCACCATGCCACACAAGGTCACTACGGTGGACTTGGTGGACCAGGTGACACCCGCCGTGCGCATTGCGGGGGCCTGCAACGCGGTGCTCAAGCGCGAAGACGGCACGTTGCTTGGCGACCAGTTTGACGGCGCCGGCTTCGTGCGCGGCGTGCTGCGCAAGGGGCGCCAGCTTGAAGGGGCGCGCGTGTTGCTCTCGGGTGCCGGTGGTGTCGGCTCGGCCATCGCAGCGTCGCTGGCTGCGGCGGGCGTGGGCGAACTGGCGCTGTATGACACGCGCGCGGCATCGGCCGAATCGCTGGCCCAGCGCCTGCGGGAGCACTATCCAACGTTGGTTGTGCGCACCGGCTCGAATGATCCGGACGGCTTTGATGTGGTCGTCAACGCCACGCCGGTGGGTATGAAGGAAGACGATCCACTGCCCTTCGACGTGGCTCGCATCGCGTCCAGCTGCTTCGTCGGCGAGGTGGTCATGAAATCCGAGTACACGCCGCTGCTGCGCGCGGCGCTCGACAAGGGCTGCGATGTCCAGGTCGGCACCGACATGCTGTTCGAGATGATTCCTGCGTATCTGGAGTTCTTCGGCTTCGGCACCACCACCGCAGACGAACTGCGGCGCAGCGCAGCCATTGCGTATTGAGCCGATGATGAGCCGATGACACGTCGTCCTCTGAGCTTTGCCCTGCTGCTGCCGCTGTTGCTATCGGCACAGCCGGTTGCGACTGACAGCTACCTTCCCGCCCTGCCTGCCATTGCCCAAGCGTTGGGCTCGGCCAGCACGAGCCTCACGGTCTTCGCGCTGGCCTTTGGCATTGGGCAACTGCCAATGGGCAGCCTGGCCGATCGCTTTGGCCGCCGGCAGGTGCTGCTGATCGGGCTGGCGTGCTATGCCATTGCCGCGCTGGCGGGCGCCCTGGCGATGACGGCGTCCATGCTGACGGCAGCGCGCGCCCTGCAGGGGTTCTCGATGGCCGCCATCCTGGTGTGCGCACGTGCGGCCGTGCGCGATCTGCACCCCGCGCGCGACGGCCCGCACGTCATGGCGCGCGGCCTCACGGGCCTTGGCTTCGTGGCGTTGATGGCGCCGATTCTTGGCGCCTTTGTCGCGCAACATGCCGGTTGGCGCTGGGTGCTCGCCGGCATGAGTTTCTATGCGCTCGTGCTGTGGGCGATGTGCTGGTACGGCTTTGCCGAAACTCGACAAGAAACGCACGTTCAGGCAGGCGGCGTGCGCGAAATTTTTGCCAGCGCAGAGTTTCGCGTCTGGGGGCTGCTGGCGGCCACGACCTACGCGGGCATCTTCTGCTTCCTGCTGCTCTCGCCGATGGTCTATATCGCTTACCTCGGCCTGTCGCCAGAGCTTTATGGCTGGATCCCGGCTGGCGGCTCGCTCGTCTACATCGTGAGCACCACCGGCTGCAGGCGCCTGCTGCGTCGCCAGAGCCTCGTGCGGACGGTCCAGCAAGGTGCAACGCTCAGCCTGCTCGGCGCCGGTATCCAGGGGCTGGGTTGCTGGCTCCTCCCGGGTGAAGCATGGCCGCTGCTGCTCGGGCACGGCGTCTATTGCATGGGCCACGGCATTCATCAGCCCTGCGGCCAGGCAGGTGCCGTGGGTGAGTTACCGCATCTTGCAGGGCGCGCGGTGTCGTGGTCGGGCTTCATCATGATGCTGGCTGCCTTCTGCCTGGGGCAGACTGCGGCGGCTTTCGACAACGCATCGCACAGCCTCGGCGCCTGGCCCATGGTGGTGCCGATGATGATGGCCGGCGCGGTGCTGGCGTCCATCGCCTTCCTCTGGCTGCCGAAGTTGCAGAATCTGGCGAATCCGCAAAGCGCCGCCGCATAGCGACTGTTGGATGCGCATTGCCACGCGCGTGGTACACAATGCGGTGTCCTCATACTTTGCTTCCGCCACAGGAGTTTGACCATGAGCCGCAATGCCGACCTGCCATTCAAGACCGCCGGCTTGGAGTTCATCGAGTTCGCCACACGGGCGCCGGCCGCGCTCGGCCAAGTATTCGCATCGCTCGGGTTCAAGGCCATCGCACGGCACGTGAGCAAGGATGTCACGCTGTACCGGCAAGGCGACATGAACTTCCTCGTCAATGCGGAAGCGGATTCGTTCGCGCACCGCTGGGCCGAGGAATATGGCGTGGGCATCTGCGCCATCGGCATCCGCGTCGACGATGCCCAGCGCGCTTACGACCGCGCCGTCGAACTGGGCGCCTGGCCGGCTGAAGCCGAGCCGATCGGGCCGACAGAACTGGTGATCCCCGCCATTCAGGGTGTGGGCGACACGCACCTGTACTTTGTCGACCGCTGGCGCGGCAAGCACGGCGCCAAAGGCGGCTTGGGCGACATCTCCATCTACGACATCGACTTCCGGCCGCTGGAGGCCGCCACCGCGCATGAAGACTGGCACCACGCCGGCGTTGGGCTGGCGCGGGTTGATCACCTGACGCAGACCGTCGGCCCCGGCCGCCTCCAAGACTGGATCGATTTCTACCGCAATCAGCTCGGCTTTAGCGAAATCCATGAGCTGCACGCCAACTGGCACGTCGCTGGGGATTCCCGCGTGATGGTGTCTTCGTGCGGCATGATCCGCATTCCGCTGTATGAAGAAGGCACGCACCGCGCCCACCTGATGCACGCTTATCTGCCCGACCATCCCGGCGAAGGCGTGCAGCACATCGCGCTGGCCACCGACGACATCCTGCGCACAGCCGCCGCGTTGGCCGCCAACGGCCTCACCTTTGTCGAGCCCCCGGCGCACTACTACGACACCGTCGACGCACGCCTGCCCGGTCACGGATTGGACTTGGGCGCATTGCGCCAGTACGGCATCCTGATCGACGGCGAGATCGCCAACGGCGTGCCCAAGCTGTTCCTGCAAACCTTCGTCAAGCGCCACCCGGGCGAGATCTTTTTCGAGATCGTGCAGCGGCGCGGGCACCACGGCTTCGGCGAGGGCAATCTGCCGGTGTTGACGGCGGCGGCTTAACCCGCGAAACGCCACCAAGAAAAAAACCCGCCGAAACTTGGCGGGTTTTTTTTCATACAGCGGGTACTGCTATGCCAATCAGTAACCGGCTGCCAGACCCGTGTTCCGACGCGGATCATTCGCGCCGTAGAAGCGGTTGTTGCCGATCGGCTTGCCGCCCAGCGACGGCGCCCCAACGATGATGGCTGCCAGGTGGTTGGCCGGCTGCGGCGCACCCAGGTTGTGGCCCATCGACGTCAGGATCTTGCGCGTATCGTCCGACAACGCATACGGCTCGACGTTGGTCACGTCCGGCAGCCATTGCTGGTGGAAGCGCGGCATGTCGACGGCTTCCTGTACGTTCATGTCGTAGTCAATCGCGTTGATCATGGTCAGCATGACGGCCGTGATGATACGGCTGCCACCCGGCGTGCCCACCACCATGACGGGCTTGCCATCCTTGGTGACGATGGTCGGGCTCATCGACGACAGCGGACGCTTGCCCGGAGCGATCGAGTTGGCCTGCCCTTGCACCAGACCGTACAGGTTCGGCACGCCAACCTTGGCGGTGAAGTCGTCCATCTCGTCGTTCAGGATCACGCCCGTCTTGGCGGCCGTAACCTTGGCGCCAAACCAGTCGTTGAGCGTGTACGTGACAGACACCGCGTTGCCGAATTTGTCAGCAATCGAATAGTGCGTCGTGTTGCTGCCTTCATGCGGCTCGACGCCGGGCTTGATGTCCTTCGACACACCGGCCTTCTTCGGGTCGATCACAGCGCGAATCTTGGCCGCGTAGTCCTTGCTCAGCAGGCGGTCGAGCGGGTTCTTCACGAAGTCCGGGTCGCCCAGGTAGCTGTTGCGGTCCACGTAGGCGTGGCGCATGGCTTCGATCTGGTAGTGCGTGGCCTGTGCGGAATGCCAGCCCAGTTCCTTGAGCGGATAGCCCTCAAGGATATTCAGCATTTCGCAGATGATCACGCCGCCCGAACTCGGGGGCGGCGCCGACACCACGTGGTAGCCGCGGTAATCGCACTCAATCGGCGCCAGTTCGCGCGTCTTGTAGCTGACAAGGTCTTCCTGCGTGATCAGGCCACCACCGGCCTTGCTGGATGCAGCAATGGCCTGCCCGACCCAGCCCTTGTAGAAGCCGTCGGTGCCCTTGCTGCTGATCTCGCGCAGCGTCTTGGCCAGATCGCGCTGCACCAGCTTCTCGCCCACCTGGAACGGCTGGCCCTTGTTCAGGAAAATCGCGCCCGAAGCGGTGTCTTCCTGGAAGTCCTTGGTGGAGGTGTGCAGCATGTCGACATCGCCCTGATCGAGAACGAAGCCCTTGTCGGCCAACGTGATGGCGGGCGCGATCAATGCAGCGCGTTGCATGGTGCCGTACTTCTGACGCGCGTATTCCATGCCCGACACGGTGCCCGGCACGCCCACGGCCAGGTGGCCCTTGGTGGACGCGCCCTTGATGACGTTGCCGTCCTTGTCGAGGTACATGTTGGCGGTGGCACCCTTCGGCGCGACTTCACGGAAGTCGAGGAAGGTCTTGCGGCCATCGGCCAGCTGGATGGTCATGAAACCACCGCCGCCCAGGTTGCCGGCAGCCGGATACACCACGGCCAGCGCGTAGCCCACGGCCACTGCGGCGTCCACCGCATTGCCGCCGCGCTTGAGCACTTCCACGCCGACCTTGGCTGCAAGATGCTGTGCCGCGACGACCATGCCGTTCTCTGCGGCCACGGGTGCGACGGATGCCGCGTGTGCGACGGTCGTGATGCTGATCGATGCGATTGCGGCGGCGATCCACCGCATGCCTGTTCTTGGATTCTGCATAGGAGCTCCTTTGGTACCTTCATGGACGCCGGTCGTGCCAGCGTACGTGTTATGGCGCGCGAACCTTATCAGGCCGTGCGCTGGCGCACTATAGCCTCATCCCCGTATTGACGCATTGCGCCACCAGTGGAACAGCGCGCAACGCTCCCACCGGCACTTCGAGCGCGACCTTCACGCGGTTGAGTACCTCCGCCGTGCGGTACCACTTAATGTTGTCGTTGTCGTTTTGACCGCAGCCATTGCCGCCGCATTGGTGGCTGCGGGCACGAACCGACTCGCCCGCCGCCAGATAACGCAATAGGTTGCCGCATTCGCAACACGAATCGGCGGCCCAACTGCTGGTATTCTTGTGCGTTTTCCGCCAGTGCCCGGCGCGCCCTGCGCCCGTCCCTCTCCCCCTTTGGCTGCCGGCGGACAGAAACCTCAAGCCTACGTACAAGATGAAGGAAGGTCACCCGCCGGAGCCGGGTCGCGAAACCGCGATCGCCTGGATCCTGGAACAAATGCAAACTTACGATCTGTCTGTCGAAGATTTGCAGGCGCACGGCTGCTTTGACGCACCTCCGCCACCGCCCGCCCCACCAACGCCCATCGGCCCGGTCTACATGAGCGCCGACGGCCAACACTGGGACGGCCTGGGCGACATGCCCGACTGGCTGCAACGCGCCGTCAATGCTGGACAGAGCATCGAGCATTTCCGCGTGGGTTGAGTCCGGCGCTGCGCAGGTACACCGGTTGCGTGGTTGTCGAGGCAAGCGCTGCCGGTGGTGGATCTGCGATCTGACTCACCGCATTGCCGGCGAGCGCCCCAACCCAACGGAGGACGTCATCATGCCGGAACGCAAAACCGTAGAACGTGCGCGCGCCGACAAGCGCCACGGCAAGGCCGCCTCAACCCAGGCGGGCAACTTCGTGAAGGAAGAGATGGATCACATCCGCGAGGGCAAGCACGGTGCACAAAACACCAAGCAGGCCATCGCGATCGGGCTATCCAAGGCTCGCCGCGCTGGCGTTGCCGTCAAGCCGCCTGGGGAAGGCAAGGCATCGGCGGCCACGCGCAAGAAGGCGGAACACGACGTCAAGGCTGGCAGCAAGAAAAGCAGCCACGCCAGTGCGAGCAAGGAATCCACGGCCAAGCGCAGCAAGACCACAACGCGCACGCTAAAAAAGGAAGGCCATTCGGCGGCTTCCAAATCGTCACTATCCAGGCAGGCGCATAGCGCGGCCTCCAAGCGTTCGAGCAGCGAGCGCTCGGCGGCGGCCAAGAAGGGCGCGGCCACCAAAGGCGCGGCTGGCCGATCCGTGGCTGCCAAGAAGGCGGCACGCACCCGTGCTGCGCACGCCAGGTAAATCTTTCCTGTTCAGCCTGAAGTTGCCTAAAACGGCGGCCGATCTGGGCCGCCTTTTTATTTACCGGTTTGGTTCTCTAAAAAAATCCCAAAAGAATTTCTATTCTCCGTGTCAGGAATGCCCACCTGCGCCGACAAAGGTGCACGGAACACATCTGCGCGATGCCGCAGTGCACCGTACGGCAAGGGATTCCGCCCTGTCTGCCGTTTAACGACACCTGTTCACCAAGGAGAACGCAAATGAAACAACACGCCATGATCGCCGCCGCTCTGGGTAGCCTGCTCGCGCTGGGCGCACTGTCGACGCCGGTGCAGGCCGCCGACGCCGCCGGCAAGGAAAAGTGCTACGGCGTGGCCAAGGCCGGTCAGAACGATTGCGCCAGCCCGGGCAGTGCCCACGCGTGCGCCGGCCAGTCGAAGATCGATAAAGACCCGATGTCGTGGAAGTACGTGCCCGCCGGCACCTGCGCGCAGATGGGCGGCACGATGCAGGCACCGGCCAAGTAACGCAGCGCCAGTCGGGTGACCGCCATGCAGACCGCTCTGCCAACCTGCGCCGGCGCAGGCCTTCGCGCACCGCACTTTCCCGACTTGCTGCACGGGGAAGCCCGCTTCCCGTGGGTGGAAGTGCACAGCGAGAACTATCTGTATGGTGGCCCCGCCCGCGCCGCGCTCCTGGCCGCGCGAGAACACCAGCCCGTGAGCCTGCACGGCGTGGGCATGGGGCTCGGCAATGCGCAAGGGCTCGACATCGAGCACGTGCGCGCCATTGCAGCATTGACCGACGCCGTCGCCCCCGCCGCCATCTCCGAGCACCTGTGCTTCAACCGCAGCGGCGCGCAGGTCGTCAACGATCTGCTGCCCCTGCCCTATTCCCGCGAATCGCTCGATATCGTCTGCACCAACGTCATGCGGGCGCAGGACATCCTCAAACGGTCGCTGCTGATCGAGAACATCGCGGCGTATATCGACTGCCGTGCGCTGGTCGATGCCGACGAGGCCATCTCCGAAGGCGCATTCCTGACCGCCCTCGCGCGGCGCACCGGCTGCGGCATCCTGCTGGACCTGAACAATCTGTACGTGAACAGCGTCAACCATGGTGTGACGGTGGAATCGGTGCTTGCCGATATCGACCCTGCACTCGTCGGCGAGATTCACCTGGCGGGTTTCAGCGTGGAAGACGGCATGCTGATCGACACGCACAGCGCGCCGGTGCATGCCCCCGTGTGGGCGCTGTATGACGCGTGGATCGCCAAGCACGGGGCACGCCCAACACTCATTGAATGGGATGCCGATCTTCCGCCGGTGCAGGTGTTGCTGGGCGAGGCAGCACGAGCGCAAGCGATGCTCGATCGCCATGCCAACGCACCAGTGTGGGAGGCAAACCATGCGATTGCCTGAGTGGGAGTCCCACCTGATCGGCGTGCTCACCAATCGCGCGAGCAACGAAGAAACGCGCGGCGTAGCCATCTACCGCAACGCGCGCCTGGCGATTCTGCGCAACGCGCTCGCAGGGGCATACCCGGTCTGCCGTGCACTCGTGGGCGACGATTGTTTTGATGCGCTCGTGCGCGACACGCTGGCCGCGCAGGCGTGCGCATCGCCGAATCTGCATCGCTATGGGGATGCGTTGCCGAACGTTATTGCGCAATCGCCCTTGGCCGCCAGCGTGCCTTATCTGGCTGATGTGGCACGGCTGGAGTGGTGCGTGCACTGGGCGTACTACGCGCCGGATGCGCATGTGGAAGCGGTGGATGTCACCCTGCTCGCGCAGCCGGCGGACACCACTCGCGCGGGGCTTGCGCAGGGCACGCGGTGGGTGGCCTCACCGTGGCCAGTCGTTTCGATCTGGCGCGCGCATCAGCCTGACGCGGGCATCGCGCTCAACGAGATCGACTTGGGCGTGGGCGAAGCGGCGGCAATCACGGTGCGCGGGAATCGCGTTGCTGTGCTCGATGTTGATGCCGCCACTGCCACGTTTCTTGCGGCTTGCGACGCTACGCCGTCACTCCAGGCCGCGCTCGAAACCACGCTGACGGAGCGGGCGGATTTTGACCTCACCGCATGCCTGTCTGGCCTCTATCGCGCGGGGCTGCTTGCGCTGTCTGCATGCCCAACAACAACGTCTACCGGAGACACGCCATGAACACCCTCACCACAACCGTTGCCCCGCTCACGCGCATCCGCGCATCGCTTGACAGGCTTGCCGGCCCGCAGAGTGCCCTCTGCTCGCTCATCCTGTTGATTGCACGTGCGTATCTTTTCTACGTGTTCTTCCGCTCGGGCCTGACCAAGCTGCACGACTGGGACACCACCCTGCTGCTCTTCACTGAGGAATACAAGGTGCCGCTGTTGCCGCCCGCACTGGCAGCGGCGCTGGGCACGTTTGGCGAGCTGGTCTTCCCGTCGCTGATGCTGGCCGGCATCGTGCCGCGGCTGGCTGCGGCGGGGCTGTTCTTCGTCAACGTAGTCGCGGCACTGTCGTACTGGGCCAACCTGTCGGCATCGGCCATCGAATTCCACTTTGTGTGGGGCGTGCTGATTGCGCTCGTGGCAACGGTGGGGCCGGGTTGGCTGGCGCTGCAGACCGTGTGGCAACGCCGCGCGCGTTAAGCGGATTACGAGCGCAGTGGGCTTATGATGTGGGCCTGCTGCCCCCTTGTCAGTCCTCTCGCCAGCCCTCTATTCAGGAGCATCGATGCGCTTCCCTCAGTTGTCCTTCGCAGCCTCGGCAGGTGTGTTGGCTGCAATCGGTGCCGCAGCGCTCCTCACCGCCTGCGCGTGGGGCGAAAGCCCGAACGCCACCGGCGCACGCATGATCGACGATTCGCTGCTTTCGTATCAGGTCAAGGCGGCTTTGGATCAGGACACGGCACTCAACACGCGCCAGATCCGCATCCGTTCTACCCCTGACGGCAAGGTCACGCTGACGGGCTGGGTTGATACCCCCGAGATGGCCCGCCGCGCCGGCGACGACGTCAAACGCTTTGTTGACCCCGCCAAGCTCGACAACCAGTTGCGCGTGCTCTCGCGCATGCAGGTGCTAGGCGGCGGCCCGCTCATCCCGGCTGGCTTGCCGCCCGCCGCACCGGCCAGCGCCCCAGCCGCACGCTAGATCGCGCAAGCGCTTGAGCGCTTAAACCGCCTGCGTGCCCGTTCGCCCCGGCACGCGGCCCACGGGCACCGATTGCAGCAGCCCAAAACCAATCTCCGCAATCAGGAACGGCACCACCAGCAGCGTGGCGCCCAACGCCAGCGCATACGCCTGCCACGCCGCAAACAGCGCGCGCGCTACGGCGTCGTACCGGCCCAGCACCACACTCGGCTGCCGGATACGCAGCACCGACCACACGCACACCACCGCCCCCATCAGGTTGGCCATCAGCAGATGCGACGGCTCAAATGCCGGCAAGCCACCGATGCCGAGCGCACCGGCCAGCGCGTTAAGCGCCTGATGCAATAGTGCAAACGTCCAGGGCGTGGCAAACGGGGCGGTCACGATCAGGTCATACCAGCCGCTGGCGCTCACGAAACGCACGAAGGTCGACTCAGAAACCATGGCGAAACTCCAGAAGTGAAGTGATTGAGTCGCCACGGTAAAGCCTGGTGTACGCTCCAAGGTCAAGCCTCCGCCGCCCCCCCCTCTTTCGAAATCGCCATGCCTGCCACCCTCTTGGCCTCCAACGCGCGTACTGATGATCTTTCCATCGGCGATCTGGCCACCGCCACCGGCGTCTCGCGCGATGGTCTGCGCTTTTATGAGGCACGTGGCCTGATCCGCGCGCGGCGGCGCAGCAACGGTTACCGCGCCTATCCGCCCGAAACCGTGGAACTGGTGCACTACGTGCGCACGGCACAGCAACTGGGTTTTACGCTGGCCGAGATTGCTGAAGGCATGACCCAGGTGTGGCAGCAACCCGACACCGACGCCGCCGTCACCGCGTTGCTGCGGGAAAAACTGGCCACCATCGATGCTCGCATCGCCAGTCTGCAAGCCATGCGCGATGCACTTGCTACCCGTGTTGGCATGCCGTGCCCGCTCACAACAGCCTGAGACGCCCGCCATGTCTTGTCATATAACTGTCGCAGACTGTCGCCACAGGGGCGGTTTTTTGCGCGTTTTTCCAACGCCCTGACGGCTTGCTGAGTCGTGAAAGGCACTTGAAAGTTCGCGCCGGTAAAAACGCTCCCGTCTCAAGGGGAGTCTGCAGCAGTGAAACATCGGGGTGCATTTCATCCACGGGCGAGGGCCGTGCTTTGCGCGGTGGCCTGCCTGCCATTTTCCGCTGCCTGGGCAGCCACACCGGCATCTGCACCGGTACCGGCTGCGGCCAGCATGCCGGTGGCAACCATGCCGCCCGTCAAGACGTCAGTGCCGGGCGTGACGGGGCCCGGCTTCAATCTGGTCGAATTGCTGCAGGAGCTGAAAAGCAACAACCCGCAGCTCATTCAAGGGCGTCACGCCTACCTGTCGGCCAAGTCGATACCACCGCAGCTTGCCGCGCCCAATAACCCGCAGATCGGCTACATCTGGAACACCATCCCCAAGGGGTTCCCGCTGGCGGTCAACCGCGCGGGCGGCAGCCAGTACAACCTGACGCAGCAGATTCCGTTTCCGGGCAAGAAAGCGCTGGCGGCCGAGATTGCTGACCGCCAAGCCGAATCGCTGAACTCGCAAACCGACGCGCTGTACCTGCAGCTCTATGCGCAGCTGTCCACCACGTACTACCAGGCGGTCGCGCTGCAAAAGCAGATCGACGTGCAAAAGCTGACCATCACGCGTCTGGAGCAGGTCAAGCAGATCACCCGGGTGCGCTACGCCAACAACGCCGCGGCCTACGCTGACTTTCTCAACGCGCAAGTCATGCAAAGCAGCGCGCAGAACGACCTGTTCGCCGCGCAACGCCAGTACGACAGCACGCTGCAGACGCTCAACACACTCATCGGCAAAGAGCCGAGCTTCCCGCTGGAACTGCGTGCCGATGACGAAGCGGTGCGCCTGCCGTCCGAGCCCCTGCCTGAGCTGGAAAACCAGGCACTGCGTGAGCACCCGTCGATCAAGGCTTCGGCCGAACTGATGGACGCTGCACGCAAGAGCGTGACGCTGGCGCGCAAGGCCTACTTGCCCGACTTCCAGGTCATCGCCACCGTCACGACGGACAACCCGCCGTATGGCGTGCGCCCGAACAGCTACCAGATCGAGCTGGACGTGATCATCCCGTTCTGGTTCCTGTTCAAAGAAAAGTACGGCGTGAACCAGGCGGTGGAAAGTCAAATTGCCGTCGAGGCGAATGATGTGTCAGTCCGCCAGCAGACGCTGCTGGCTGTGGATACCGCCTACAACACACTGCGCCAGACGCTCGCGCAGCTCGACTTCAACAAGCAGCGGCAATTGCCGCAGGCGCTGGCGGCCTATCGCGTAACGATGACCAACTACGCCAGCAACAACGCCGACTTCAACGACCTGCTCACCGCCCAGGGCGCGCTCAAGAACGCCGAACTGTCGGTCGCCCAGGCACAGGCCACGGCCTTGCAGGCCTATCACGCGCTGATGGCGGCCACGGGCCATTCGCCGGTTCAAGCTCAATAAGACCATGAAGAAGTTCTCTCCCCTCGTTGCCGTGATTGCCCTTGCGGCTGCCGTTGCTGTTGGCGTAGTGGTCGGTCGCAAGTGGCCCACCGCCGCCCCGGCTGAAGCAGCCAAACCGGCGGCGGCCTCTGCCGTTGCAGCCACCGCCCCGGCCCGCCCGAAGCCTGATTCCGTTGAGATTCCTGCCGGCGGCTTCGACCCACAGCAGGTAAAAGTCGCGCAGGTCAGTCAGCTTTCGGTGCCGGTGGATCTGTCCACGCCGGGCAAGCTCGCTTACAACGCCGAGCGCACCAAGCTGGCTTCAGCACGCGTGGCTGGCCGGCTGGACCACATCCTCCAGTTTGAAGGTGCGCTGGTGCGCGAAGGCCAGCCGATTGCCGAACTGTATGCGCCGGACTTCATCTCTGCGCAAAAGGAATATCTGCTGGCGTTGAATACCGCCCGCCAGCTCAAGGGTTCCAACATGAAGGATCTGCAGGACGATGCGGATGCGACCGTGCAATCCGCCGCCGGCCGCCTGCACGTGCTGGGCATGTCCGATGCCGATGTCGCGCAGATCGCCAAGCGCGGCACGCCCGCTGAACACCTGACGCTGCGCGCGCCCATCTCGGGCACGATCGTCAAGCGCAACATGGACCCGGGCGCCTTTCTGAACGTGGGCGACTCGTTCATGAGCATCGTCGACACGCGTGTGCTGTGGTTCACGGGCAATGTGTATGAGAACGACATCGCCAGCGTGCGCGTCGGCCAGCCGATCTCGCTGCACACGTCATCGTATCCGCAGCGCGAGTTCACGGGCCGCGTGAGCTTTATCGCGCCGAACATCGACCCCGCAACACACACGCTAACGGTGCGCTGCGACGTGCCCAACCCCGATGGCCTGCTGCGCCCCGAGATGTACGCCACGGCGCGCATCCAGACCGGCAGCGGTGAAGCCACCGTGGTGCCGAAGTCTGCCCTGGTGAAAGACCACGGCAGCTACTACGTGATCGTGCAGAGCGACGCCAAGCACTTCAAGCGCATCGAAGTGCGCGGCAAGGACACGGGCGCCGACGGCAACTTCGCCGTCACGGCTGGGCTCGATGCCTCATCGCAAGTGGTGGTGCGCGGCGCGGCGCTGCTCAACGAGATGATCGTCAAGGCGGGGGCTTGAACATGCAGTTCAACCCCATCGCGGGCATCCTCAAGCGGCGGCTGCTGATCGTCTTCCTGGCGGTTGCGCTGCTGGTGGTGGGCGTGCTTTCGTTCCGGGAACTGCCGCTGCAGGCGTATCCGGGCGTGGCGCCGCTATCGGTGCAAGCCATCACGCAGTGGCCCGGCCGCAGCACGACCGAAGTTGAGCAGCAGATCACCATTCCGATTGAAAACGCGCTGGCCGGTGTGCCGGATGTGCAGTCATTCCGTTCGGTATCGCTGTTTGGCCTGTCGGTGGTGACGCTCAAGTTCAAGGAAGGCACCGACAGCTTCAAGGCGCGGCAGAACTTCTCGCAGTACGTGGCGGCGGCCAATCTGCCGACCGGCGTGCAGCCCTCGCTGAGCCCAGATTCCGACGCTACGGGCGAGATCATGCGCTTCCGCCTGGTGGGCGATGGCGTTGACCTGACGACGCTCAAAAGCTACCAGGCCTACGACATCACCAAAGAGCTGAAGCACGTGCAGGGTGTGGCGGATGTCAGCTCGTTCGGCGGCAAGGTGAAGGAGTACCACATCGTGCCCTCGCCGGCGAAGCTGCAGTCGTACGGCATCACGCTGTCGCAGCTCATCACGGCCATTGGCAACGCCAACAACAACACCGGCGGCAACCTGCTGCGCGACGGCGAACAGCAGTTCGTGGTGCGCGGCGTGGGCCTGCTGCAGACGGTGGACGACATCCGCAACGTGGTGGTCAGCGCCAACAACGGCGTGCCGGTGCGCGTGCGCGATATTGCCGAGGTGGAAGTCGGAAACGTTCAGCGCCTGGGCCAGGTGCAATACAACGACCAGCCCGACGTGGTGGAAGGCATCGTGCTGCTCAAGCGCGACGCCAACGCCACAGAAGTGCTGGCGAAGGTGCGCGAGAAGGTTGCCGAACTGAACAACGGCATCCTGCCCAAGAGTATCCAGATCAAGCCGTTCTATGACCGCCAGGTGCTGCTCGACATCACCATGGGTACGGTCGAACACACGCTGGTGGTGGGCATTGCACTGGTGCTGGCCGTGCTGTTTGTGTTTCTGGGCAACCTGCGCGCGGCAGCGGTGGTGGCAGCAGTGATTCCGCTGGCGCTGTGCGTGTCGTTCATCAGCATGGAGCACTTCCATGTGCCGGCCAATTTGATCTCGCTCGGGGCGATCGACTTCGGGGTGATTGTCGACGCGGCCGTGATCGTGATGGAAAACATCATGCGGCACCTCGAAGAAGGTGCAGAAAAGCTGGAGGACGCCATCGTCAAGGCCACCAGCGAAGTGCAGCGCGCGATGATCTTCTCCACAGGCATCATTATCGTGGCGTATTCGCCGCTGTTCTTCATCGGCGGCGTGGAAGGCATCATCTTCAAGCCGATGGCCTTCACGATGGGCTTCGCGCTGATGGCCTCGATCGTGCTGAGCCTGACCTTCGTGCCGGCCACCACGTCATTCGTGTTCGGCAAGTCGCTGCATCCGCATTCGCCAGCGTTCATCACGGCGATCCTGCGCTGGTACAAGCCGCTGCTGCGCAAGTTGATTGCACGGCCGATGGCGGTCTTTGCCACGGCCATCACGGCGCTCGTTCTTACGCTGTACAGCGCGACATTCCTCGGCACGGAGTTCCTGCCAACGCTGGAAGAAAACAACCTGTGGCTGCGCATCACGCTGCCCAATACGGTGGATCTGGATTACTCCGCATCGGTGTCCAACGACCTGCGCACCTATTTCGCCAAGCAGCCGGAGATCGAGAAGGTCTCGGTGCAGATCGGCCGGCCGGATGACGGCACCGACTCCACCGGTGTATTTAACCAGGAATACGGCCTGTACTTCTCGTCGCCCGACAAATGGGGCCCGGGTGTGACCAAGGCACAGTTGGTCGAGCGCCTGACCAAACATCTGGAGAAGATTCCCGGCATCGAATACAACTTCTCGCAGTACATCCAGGACAACGTGGATGAAGCATTGTCAGGCGTGAAGGGCGAGAACTCCGTCAAGCTGTTCGGCAACGATCTCAATATGCTGGAAGCCAAAGCCACCGAAATCCAGACGCAGCTCAAGAAAGTGCAAGGTCTGGTGGACGTGGGTATCTTCCGCGAGCTGGGCCAGCCGACGCTGAATGTGTCCATCGACCGCCAGGCCGCTGCTCGTTTCAATATCAACGTGAGCGATGTGCAGAATCTCGTGCAGTACGCCATTGGCGGCGCGCCAGTCACGCAGATCCTGGAGGGCGAGAAATCGTTCGGGCTGGCGGTGCGCCTGAACCAGCAGGCGCGCGCATCGTACGACGCGATTCGCGAGCTGCTGATCGATACGCCTGACGGCCAGCACATTCCGCTGTCGATGATCGCCAAGGTGGAAATGACCGACGGCCCGTTCTTCATCTACCGCGAAGAAGGCAAGCGCTATATCGCCATCAAGTTCGGCGTGCGTGGGCGCGACCTTGGCAGCGCGGTGGACGAGGCGCAGCGCGTGGTGGGCGACAGCGTGAAGCTGCCAGAGGGCTACACCGTCAAGTGGGACGGCCAGTTCAACGAGATGAAGGTCGCGCAGGGCAAGCTGATGGTGATCGTGCCGTTGACGATTCTCGTCATCTTCCTGCTGCTGTACAGCACGTTCGGCAACTTCAAGGATGCGCTGATGGTGGTGCTGAACGTGCCGTTTGCGGCCATCGGCGGGTTGCTGGCGCTGCACCTGGCCAACGAGACGCTGTCGATCTCGGCGGGCATCGGCTTCCTGTCGCTGTTCGGTATTGCCATCCAGGACGGGGTGATTTTGATCTCGTACGTCAACCGCCTGTCGCAGTCGGAAAACATCCGGGAAGCCACCGTGGATGGCGCCGCGCTACGCCTGCGGCCGGTGATCATGACGGCCATGCTGGCGGGCCTGGGCCTGTTGCCTGCGGCGCTGTCGCACAGCATTGGCTCGGAAGCGCAGCGCCCGCTGGCGCTGGTGATCGTCGGCGGCATGGTCACGACGACGATCCTCACGCTGCTGGTGCTGCCGGTGGTCTTCACGTGGGCACACCGTCATCGCCGCCCGCCGTCACGCGATTCGGACGTTAATCCGACTGCGGCTATGCTGCCCTGAGGCGTCTCTGCACAGGAAGTACATCGGGCGCACTGCCGGCAAGGGCTGTGCGCCTGTTTCATTTTGGTCTGCGCCAGAATCGGACCAATCTCATGGTTGCGTGCGCGCACGGCGTGCAAAGTGCTTATCAGCTCTTCATCGCACACGCGCCATCATGCACTCCACGCCCAACGTACACGCCAACATCACCGCGCAGTTCCCCGCGCAAGTGGTCGCCACGCTTGCCGAACTGTTTGGCGACGACCTCCAGCAATGGAGCTTCATCATTGACCTGTTCTCCGAGACGGTGGAACAGGATCTCGTCAGCCTTGAGAAGGCCATCCGTGGCGGTGAAGTCGCACTGATCATCGAAGCCGCACACCGCATTGTCGGCTCAGCGCGCATGCTGGGACATCAGCCGATCGGCGATACCGCCCGCATCATCGAGCGCTCCGCGCACAGCGCAAGGCCGTATCACGAGCGCGCGGCAGAGATGCAATCTTCCATCACCTGCCTGCGCGCCCTTGCCAACGAGTTTCGCCAACTGGCCAGAGCGTGCCCGTGGCCGAACTCAACGGTTGCGGGCTAACCGTGCGACCCGCTCTGCAGACCTGCGATTGAGCAGCAGCGGCACCACCCCCACGGCGATGCCGCCCAGCCCTACCAGGTTTGTCGTCATATCAAAGGTCGGCACGCTGTACGCCGCGATAAACCACAAGAACAGCGCGCTGCCCAGCGGCCACCCCACCAGAAACACCGCGTTGAACACCGAGCGCAGCGCTTCATGCCGGTAGTGCCACGCGCAGGCAAAGCCAGCCAGGCCGTAGTAAAACGCCACCTGAAACCCGATCGCATTGACCGAATCCTTGATGATGGCGTTGATGCTCGGAAAGAACGACGCGCCAAAAAGCAGCACCAACCCAATCGCTGAGATAACGACCGTGGCCACCCACGGCGTGCGCCACCTTGGATGCAACGTGGCATAGCGTGTGTGCAGCATGCCGTCACGCCCCTTGGCGTAGAGCGTGCGGGTGAATTGCAGGATGGAGGTTTCAAGCGTGCCGATGGTACTCAGCATGACGGCCACCACGGCCACGTAGCTCCACGGGCGCGGCAGCAGCTTGTCGGCCACCGCAAAGATGACGTTGGTGCTGGACTGCTCGATCTCCGCGTCGCTCAGCACGAGCAGAATCACCACGGCAAAACCCATGAACAACGCCAGCACGATCACCATCGCCCACAGTGCGCCACGGCCTGGCGCGTGATTGGCGTCGCGTGTTTCTTCCGTCAGGTTCACGGTCACGTCCCAGCCCCAGAAGAAGAACAGCGCCGTGAGCGCGCCCGTGGCAAACAACTGCGGCGTAAATGCCGTCGGCGACAACCACTCCCACGACAGCGCATGCGCCGGGTGCCCGCCAAATTTCACCACTGCCAACACCATCAACCCGCCCAGGATGACCGTCTCCGTCACAGTCATGGCGATCTGCGAATAGCTCGTCAGCTTGATGCCCTTGATGATGACGGCGCTCACCACCAGCAGCCATGCTGCAGCCACCAGCGCCACCACGGCGGGCTGCGCAGCCAGTGACGGCGCCGCCAATGTGAGCGTGGCCGTTGCGGCGGGAATCGTGCCCGACACCATGAACACGCCCGAGGCCACCAGCAGGGCCCAACCCGCAAAGAAACCCAGCGTACGGTTGAAGATGGTCCCCACCCAGGCGTACGCCGCGCCGGCATGCGGGTTGACGCGATTCAGGTGCAGGTAGGCAAACGTCACGCCAAACATGATCAACCCGCAATACAGCAGGCTGGCCGGTGTGAGCCCACCCACCGCGCCGATCAGCGTGGCCGTGGTGGCGGCAATGCTGAATGCAGGCGCGGTGCCTGCCACGCCCATGACAACGGATTCGCTCACGCCCAGTGCGTGGGCTTCAAGTTGCGTATCGACTGCCATCCGTCACCTCCACGATTCCTCGCCGCCCAAGTGGGGCGCGCCTTTATTGCTTCAGTATTGGCGCTTGCAAGCGGAACACCAATTACGGCGATCCCTCATCTACGTTTCTTATGTTTTTATTCACATAATTTATGCAATTCGGCTGTACGTTGCGTAATTCGCAATACAACGGGTGGTTACAACTATTGATCTAGAACACGATGCCCCACTATCTTTCGCGGGCAACGTCGGCGCATTCCGACTGCAGCCGACTGACACACACCGGCCATGACCGGCACGGCCGCACCGTTTCACTACGCACGTCACAACACGGGCTCAACTTATCCGGGGGGATTCGATGTCCGAAGCCGTTCTGCATCCATTTTTTTCACGCGAGCGCACCGTCGCTGCGGTTGGTTTCAACCGCTGGCTGGTTCCGCCTGCCGCGCTGGCCATCCATCTGTGCATCGGCATGGCTTATGGTTTCTCCGTCTTCTGGTTGCCGCTTGGCCGCGCGCTGGGCATTACCAAGCCGCTGACCTGCGGCGCTGATGTCTCGCTGATTGCCGAACTGTTCACCACCACCTGCGACTGGCGTGTCTCCAGCCTGGGCTGGATGTTCACGCTGTTCTTCGTGTTCCTGGGCGCATCCGCTGCCATGTGGGGCGGCTGGCTGGAACGCGTTGGCCCGCGCAAGGCCGGCGTTGTGTCGGCCGTGTGCTGGTGCGGCGGGTTGTTGATCTCTGCGCTCGGCATCCAGATGCACCAGTTGTGGCTGCTGTGGGTCGGCTCGGGCGTGATCGGCGGCATCGGTCTGGGGCTGGGCTACATCTCGCCGGTGTCGACGCTCATCAAGTGGTTTCCGGACAAGCGCGGCATGGCCACCGGCATGGCCATCATGGGCTTTGGTGGCGGCGCAATGATCGGTGCTCCGCTGGCTGACCGCCTGATGAAGCTGTTTGCCACACCGGAATCGGTGGGCGTATCGCAAACCTTTATCGTGCTGGCAGTCATCTACTTCGTGTTCATGATGGCTGGCGCGCTGGGCTACCGTGTACCGCCCACGGGCTGGAAACCTGCGGGCTGGACGCCCTCGCCCGCCAAGGCAAAAGATACGATGGTCACGCAACGCCATGTCCACGCCAACGAAGCCCTGAAGACGCCGCAGTTCTGGCTGATCTGGGCCGTGCTGTGTCTGAACGTGTCGGCTGGCATTGGCGTGCTGGGCATGGCTTCGCCGCTGCTGCAGGAAGTGTTTGGCGGCAAGCTGCTGGGCGTGACGACATCGTTCATGGACCTGACCGCCGCGCAAAAAGGCCAGATTGCGGCCATCGCTGCGGGCTTCACGGGTCTGCTGAGCCTGTTCAACATCGGCGGGCGTTTCTTCTGGGCATCGTTGTCGGACCGCCTGGGCCGCAAGATGACGTACGCCGTCTTCTTCGTGCTCGGTTTCGTGCTGTATGCATCGATTCCGTGGACGTCGCACACCGGCAATATCGCGCTGTTCGCGCTGGCATTCTGCGTGATCCTGTCGATGTACGGCGGCGGTTTCGCGACCGTGCCGGCGTATCTGGCTGACATGTTCGGCACGCAAATGGTGGGCGCCATCCACGGCCGCCTGCTGACCGCGTGGTCGACGGCAGGCATTCTGGGCCCCGTGCTGGTGAACTACCTGCGCGAATACCAGATCGCTCACGGCGTGGAACGCGCGGCCGTGTACGACATCACGATGATGATTCTGGCCGGTCTGCTGATCCTGGGTTTCATCTGCAACCTGCTGGTGCGCCCGGTCAACGCAAAGCACTTCATGACCGAGACGCAACTCGACGAGCAACGTCACGCCGCGGCAACCAAGAGCCCGACGCCGTCGGTCGCCTCGCCGGAAACGTCGCTGGAATGGAAGGCGCACCCGGGTTCGGCCGTGGCTGTGGTGCTGGCCTGGGCGGCTGTGGGCCTGCCGTTGGGCTGGGGGGTTTGGATTACACTCCAAAAAGCCGCAGTTCTGTTCTCCTAACACGTGATTTAAAGCCGCCCCGCCACCCATGAAGCATCAGAAGATCGAGTTCTATCGTCATCCGGCCGGTGGCTGGGGCGCGCTCAAGAGCGTTGCGCATCAACTGCTGTCACAGGGCATCGCGGCCAAGGGCGCCAAGACGATGCTGTCGGCCAACCAGCCCGACGGCTTCGATTGCCCCGGCTGCGCGTGGCCCGATCGGGATCACGCCTCCACCTTCGAGTTTTGCGAAAACGGCGTGAAGGCCGTGGCCGCCGAGGCCACATCCCGCCGCACCACGCCGGAGTTCTTCGCACAGCACACCGTGCGCGAACTGGCCGAGTGGTCGGACTACGCGCTGGAAGACCAGGGGCGCCTGACGCACCCGATGGTCTACAACGCAGCCATCGACAAATACGTCCCGATCGAATGGGACGCCGCCTTCGCGCTGATCGCGCAGCACCTGCGTGCGCTGCCTGACCCGAACCAGGCAATCTTCTACACCTCTGGCCGCACCAGCAATGAGGCGGCCTTCCTCTACCAGTTGTTTGTGCGCGCGTATGGCACGAACAATTTCCCCGACTGTTCCAACATGTGCCACGAGCCTTCCGGCACGGGCATGCGGGGCAGCATCGGCGTCGGAAAAGGCACCGTCACCCTCGACGATTTCACCCGCGCCGATGCCATCTTCATCTTCGGCCAGAACCCTGGGACGAACCACCCGCGCATGCTGGGCGAGCTGCGCGAAGCCTCCAAGCGCGGCGCGAACATCGTGTCGTTCAACCCGCTGCGCGAGCGCGGGCTGGAGCGCTTTGCCGATCCGCAAAGCAAGATCGAGATGCTCACGCTCGGCTCCACGCGCATCAGCACCGAGTACCACCAAGTGCGCATCGGCGGCGACCTTGCAACCGTCAAGGGCATCATCAAACACGTGATCGAGCGCGATGACGTGGCACGCAGCCGTGGCGAACCTGCCATCGTTGACCACGCGTTCATCGCACAGCACACCGATGGTTTTGATGCGTTTGCCGCTGACGTGCGTGCCGAATCGTGGGCCACCATCGAGGCCGAATCGGGTCTGCCAGAGAACGAAATCCGCCAGGCTGGCGACACGTACATCAAGGCCGGCAGCGTGATCGCGTGCTGGGGCATGGGCATCACGCAACACAAGCATTCCGTGGCGACCATCCAGATGATCGTCAACCTGCTGCTTCTGCGCGGCAACATCGGCCGCCCCGGCGCCGGTGCATGCCCGGTGCGCGGCCACAGCAACGTGCAGGGCGACCGGACGATGGGTATCTATGAGAAGCCCGCGCCCGCGTTCCTGGATCGACTGGAGAAAGTGTTTGGCTTTGCCGTGCCGCGCGAGCACGGCTACGACACCGTCGGCGCCATCGAAGCGATGCAACAAGGCGCCGCGCGCGTGTTCTTTGCCATGGGCGGCAACTTTGCGGCTGCCACGCCGGACACCGCTGCCACCTGGGCTGGCCTGCGCCAGTGCGATCTGACCGTACACGTCACCACCAAGCTCAACCGCAGCCACATCGTGCACGGTAGGGCTGCCCTGATCCTGCCTTGCCTGGGCCGCACCGAAGTCGATCAACAAGCTGGCGGCACGCAAGGCGTGACCGTTGAAGATTCGATGAGCATGGTGCACATGTCGGCGGGGATCAATCCGCCGGCGTCGCCGCACCTGCTGTCCGAGCCCGCCATCGTGGCACGGCTGGCCGAGGCGACGCTGCCCGAGAGCACCATCCCGTGGGGCTGGCTGGTTGAAGACTACGACCGCATCCGCGAACGTATCGAAGCCGTGTTCGACGACTTTGCCGGCTTCAACGAGAAGATTCGTGTGCCGGGTGGCTTCCGCCTGCGCAACACCGCATCGGAACGCGTCTGGAGCACGCCGTCGGGCAAGGCGGAATTCCACGCGCACGCCGTGCCGACTGATACGCCCGTCCACCGCGCCCGCGAGCGCCATGCCGACGCCACCGTCTTCACGCTGGCCACGGTGCGCTCGCACGACCAGTACAACACAACAATCTATGGCATGGACGACCGCTATCGCGGCGTGTTCGGCCAGCGCCGCGTCGTCTTCATCAACGCCGAAGACCTGCGCAAGATCCGCATGAAAGACGGCGAGTGGGTCGACATGGTGACGCTGTCCGAAGACGGCATCACACGCCGCGCCGATGGCTTCCGCCTGGTGGCATACGACATCCCGCGCGGCTGCCTGGCGGCGTATTACCCCGAGACCAATCCGCTGGTGCCGCTGTCGTCCGTGGCCGACCAGGCTCGCACGCCGACGTCCAAGTCGATTCCGGTGATGCTGGTACCGAGCCAGGTCGCCCGCCCGGCCGAGACCCAGACGGCCACCACGGCCGAAGCCTGATGCCAACCGCGCCGGCATGGTCTGCGCTGCAACTGGCGCTGCTGGCGGCATTGCGCGAGACCGACGCCGGCAAGCCGGTCTCGCTACCCTGGTTGATCAAGCGCGTGGGCGAGCGCGCCAGCACCGTGCTGCGCGCGTTGCATCCGCTGGCTGATGCCGGCCTGCTGCGCATCGCCATGGATGATGCGCGCTGGCTTGTCGTATTGCTCGACGCCGGCCGCGTTTTGCCTGATTTCACTGCATGACTTTCCTCACCCGCCACCCCGCCGGATTACCCGTCGTCTCCACCACCGCAGCGCGACGCACGCGCGCCGGCACGCAAGAAGACACCACCACGGCTGTCGCCGACGAAGCCCCGGTCGCGCTAGTCTTTAACGGCATCACGCATGCGGTGATGATGGCTTCGCCTGCGGATCTGGAGGACTTTGCGCTGGGCTTCGCACTGTCCGAAGGCATCATCGACAGCCGTGCCGACTGGCGCGGCGCAGATGTGCAAGCGCATCCGCATGGGCTCGAAGTGCATGCGGAAATCGCATCGCATTGTTTCGTTCGGCTCAAGGAACGCCGCCGCGCTCTGGCCGGCCCGACCGGCTGCGGCCTTTGCGGCATTGAAAGCCTGCAAACCTTTGAAGACGCGCCGACGCCGCTTGTGCCGCCTGCGTGGAGGGCATCACTTGCCGACGCACAAGTGCTGGACGCCATGCAGGCAATGACCGCGCATCAGCCAGCGAACGCCCTAACGGGCGGTGTGCATGCAGCGGGCTGGGCGCCCGCCGACGGCAACGCGCCGCTGCATGTGCTGGAAGACGTGGGCCGCCACAACGCGCTGGACAAGCTGATCGGCCGGTTGGCCCGGCTCGGCATTCGCCCGGCAGATGGCTTCATCGTCATGACAAGCCGTGCGAGCTTCGAGCTGGCGCGCAAGTGCGTGCATGTGCAGGTACCGCTGTTGGCGACGATCTCCGCGCCCTCTTCGTTGGCGATCCAGCATGCCAAGGCAGGCAACCTCACGCTGCTGGCGTTCTGCCGGGGCGACAGCGTGACCCGATTCGCCTGAGCGGCCCGCGCACCACGCCATCGCCGCGCATCAGGCTGAGGACTCGCGAGTCACCAGCTTCGGTAGCGGCGGAACAACGCAGCGGCGGGCATCTGTGCCCCCACATAAGTGATCAAACAACAAGGCGACCGCCTGCGAAGCCATGTCATCCAGGTGAAGATCCACGGCCGTCAGCGGTGGCTGGCAGCTTCTTGCCCGGATACCGTCGTAGCGCGTCACCACCCTGATGTCTTGCGGCACACGCAGCCCCTGGTTGCTGATGGCCTGTACCGCGCCCACCGCAAAGGCATCCACCAGCGCGCACAGTGCGTCGATGTCGGGATGCTCGCGGAGCAGCGAGACGCAGGCTTGCTGCCCTGCGGCTTCTCCACCTGATTCATCTGCGATGGCAATGACGGGCGTCATGCCGTGCTGGGCGCAGAACTGCTCGTAGCAGGCCCTGGATTCGATGTACGAGTTACGCTCCTGGGCGCCAATCAGGAGGGCGATGTGCCGGCTGCCCTGCTCCTTCAAATGCTGGAGCAGCATCTCGGTCGTTGCCGAGGAATGAATGTCCACGTAAGGCACGACGTCATTGCCCGGCTGCCGCCCCAGACACACAACCGGCAGGCCACGGTCTTGCAGATGCACGACATTCGCGTCGTCTGCGGTGGGCTCCAGCACGATCGCACCGTCAATATCGAGCTGCTCAAGGGGCAACCGCCCGCCCATCATGGGCGGCACCAGAACAAGTGCAAGGCCACGTGTCAGCGCGCTGGCCGCAGCGACCGCAGCCACCTCCATCAGAAACCCGAGGCGCGACGTGCCGCCCGCAACCTCGTACGGCATGGAGGAGATCAGCGCAATCGAACGGGCCTCGCCGGTGCGCAGGCGTTGCGCACGGATGCTCGGGCGATAGCCCAGCGCCCGCGCAGCCTCTTTCACACGCTCGCGCGTGTGCGCGTCGACGTAACCTTTGCCGTTCAGCGCATGCGACACCGTAGTGGGCGACACCCCCGCTGCACGCGCGACATCGGCAATCGTTGCCCGCCGCTTTGGTGAAGCTGGTGTCTGCGTACTGTGGCTTTCGGTGGGTGTCCCCATGAATTTCTTCTCGTTTAGAAAACGCGGAAGTGCTCCCCTGACTGGATAGCACTCACAGCACTATCGACACCAATGATCGATAGTTATTAAAAATTGACAACTTGATTCTAGCGCAGCATTCTAAGTTAACAAATCGATTTGGTGTGCGGCACCTCTTTTTTTTGGGCGACATACCAAATCGATTTGGGAAGCAAAACCATCGCATCCGGATACCGGAGCACCCCGACGCCGGAGCACCCGCTCCGGCCGGGAGACAGGAGACAAACCACCATGACGAAGACCCCGCCCGATGCCGTTGACGAGCGATTGCCGCTACGCAAACTCATTCTCTTTGGACTGCAACACGTGATGGTGGTGGCCGCCTCGCCCATCACGGCCGTTTTTCTGGTCGCCAAGGCGCTCGGGTTGTCGTCGGGGCTGACGGTCGACCTCATCAGCGCCACCTTCCTCGCCTGCGGCTTGGGCAGTCTGCTGCAATCATTTGGGCCGTTCAAATTCGGTGCGCGCCTGCCGTTCATCATGGTGCCCGGCGGGGCGCCGCTGGTCCTGTTCGTTCTCGTCGCGCAGCAAACCAACCTGCAGACCGCCACCGGCTCGGTCATCCTGGCGGGCCTGTTCTACTTCCTGCTGATCCCTGTCTTTGCGCGCTGCCTGAAGTTCTTTCCGCGCATCGTGATTGGCGCGATGCTGATTCTCGTTGCCGTCAACCTGATCAACATCTACGGCGGCGTCATCGTTGGCCGCCCAGGCACCCCTGAATTTGCGAATCCGCTGTGGATTGGTCTGGCACTCGCCACCGTCGGTTTCACGATCCTGTTCGCCAAGCTGTTCGCGGGCATGTTCGGGCAGTTGGCCGTCCTGCTCGGCATGCTGGCAGGCGCCGCGTTGTCTGCCGTGTTCGGGCTGATGAACTTCGCCGGCGTCTTGTCTGGGCCGATCATCACGATGCCCACGCCGTTGCCGTTCGGCATGCCGCATTTCGATGTCCTGGCAGCGCTGCCTCTGCTGATCTTCAGCGTGATTTCGATGGCCGAAGCAACCGGGCAGACGGTAGCCATCGCCGAGGTTGTCGGCAAGGAGATTGACCCGCGCGTTACCGTGCCGATGACGATTCGCGCAGACGCACTGATGTCTGTGGTGGGTGGCCTGTTTGGCACGTCGATGATCATCACCAGCAGCGAGAACATCGGCATCGTGCAGGCCACCGGCGTTCGGTCCCGCTTCGTGACGGCCACTGCGGGCGTCATCCTCATCATCATCGCGCTGCTGGCGCCGCTGGGCCGGTTGGCCAATGCGATTCCCGCTGCCGTCGTGGGGGGAACGGCGCTGGTCGTGTTCTCGATCATCGGCGTGATGGGAATCAACCTGCTGCGCCAGGTCGATCTGCGCGCCCGTTCCAGCATGTACACGCTCGCCGCTGCGTTGACGATGGGCTTGCTCCCGATCGTTGTGCCCGGCATCTACAGCCGGTTCCCCGCCACGCTGCAAATCGTGCTCAACAACGGGCTCGCCATGGGCGCGCTGACGGCGGTGATCGTCAACATCCTCTTCGAACACCTGCACTGGCGACCACGCAACACCGCCAATCCGCCCGTGCACCTTGAAACCGCCGTGAGCGATCAGCGCTCCTGCCACTGACACCCCGTCATTCAACTGGAACAACCATGCCTTCCCCTGCCCACTCCGCCGTTGCGCCAGACGGCCCGAGTCACACCGATCTGCGTGCCGATGAACTGTTGCTGTTGCCCGAGTATCTGCTGCTGGACAAGGGGCCGGTGCGAGGGTACGGCGCGGTCACCGCCCACGGAAAGTTTCTCGACATCGACCGGGCCGAAGCCCTGATCGCGCGCTACCCGCACCTGGCACCGGTCAGCCTGCCGGGCAAGCTGATCATGCCGGGCTTTATCGATAGCCACCATCACCTCACGCAGTCGTTCGGCAAGGCGCTTGCGTTCGGGGAGCCCTCGGAAATCTTCCGCCGGATCTGGGTGCCGCTGGAAAACTGCCTGGACGAAAACCTGCTGTACATGTCGGCCAAGCTGGCGGCGTTGGAATCACTGCGCGGCGGTTTCACAACGGTGTGCGATGCCGGCACGCGTGCCGATGGCGATGCCACGACCATTGCCCAGGCGACGCAGGATGTCGGTATCCGCTGCGTGCTCGGGCTCATCTGCAACGACATGGCCGACGACGTTGATGCGCGTGCGCGGGCCGCGATCATCGAACGCGCACAGCAACACCTGGCTCGGTGGCAGGGGCATGCGCTCGTCCATCCGTCGCTGGCGATTTCCGTGCCGGAAGCCGGGTCCGATGGGATGCTGCAAGCCGCCGCAGCGCTGTGCGCAGACGCCGGCACAATCTTCCAGACGCATGCGAATGAACACCTTGCATCGGTCGAGCGATCGATTGTCCAACGCAAGATGCGCCCGATCGAGCATCTTCATTACGCCGGCGCGCTCGGGCCCCAGACGCTGATCGCGCACGCAACGCTGGTCACTCCCACTGAGCTGAACCTGCTGCGTGATACCGGTGCCGCAGTCAGCTACAACCCAGTCGCCAGTTCGTGGAAAGGCAATGCGGTGGCGCCCGCCATGCAGATGGCAGCGCTGGGCATCCGGGTCGGCCTGGGCACCGACGGCACGCGCAGTGATGCGTTCAGGCTGCTCGACGCTGCCGAATCCGCTCAGCGATTCGCCTTCGGCCTATCAACCGGCGATTCAGCTTGTGGAGACGGCGACCTGTGGCTGCATCAGGCACTGCACGGCGGCGCCAGCGTGCTGCGCCTGGGCGGCCTCATCGGGGATATTGCGCCGGGCAAGGCCGCCGACTTTCTGCTGGTCGATATTGACGTACCGGAAATGCGGCCGTCCTGGAACCTCAACTGGGAACTGGTTCGATTCGCCAATCGTAGCCAGATCGACGCCGTCTTTGTCGGCGGCAGGCTGCGCCTGTGGCAAGGCTGGCCATTGGACTGGGACGCGCGGGCCTTCCTGAAAGAGGTGGACGATGCGGCCGCCGAAGTCGTGGCGCGCGCCCCGATCCAGCGGGTTCACTCCCCCTCGTGGTCAGACGTTCGCACGCGGCAAACCACCAATGGCGCCAGTAGCACCAATAGCACCAACGCAACCAACGCCACCACCAACCGGTGAAGGGCCATTCCATCCAGAAGCGAGAACGCCTGTGAGCTTGACCATCTTTATCCTCCTTGCCATCACGGTGGCCGTCGGTGCATTTGTACAGGGCGCAGTCGGTGTGGGGTTCGCATTGATTGCCGCGCCGGTGATCGGGCTTGTGGAGCCCGGTCTGCTGCCGGTGTCGCTGCTGATCCTGATGCTGCCCTTGAACGCTTACCTCGCGTGGCGCGAGCGTCCCGCGCTCGATCCAAACGGCGCGATCTGGATTACCGCCGGGCGCATTGCCGGTTCAGTCGGCGGGGTCTGGATCCTGTCGCGCATCTCGACACACGACCTTAATCTGTTCATCGGTGCATCGACCGTCGCAGCGGCAGTCGTCACCCTTTGCGCACCGGTCTTTGCGCCAGGCCGTAACGCGTTCATGGCCGCAGGCGCGGTAACCGGCATTACCGAGACCGCAACCGGCATCGGCGGTCCGGCACTGGCCATGGTCTTCCAGCACTACCAAGCGCCCGCGCTGCGCTCGACCATCGCCCTCTGCTTTGCCATCGGCGAGGCGGTTTCGCTGGCGATGCTCAGCGTCACCGGGCAGTTGTCACCCGACAAATTCGTCTCGGCGCTGCAGCTCGTTCCGGCGGTCATCGTGGGCGCGTTCGTCAGCCAGCACATCCACCACCACTTCAACGGCCGGATCCTGCGCATCAGCGTGATGGGATTCGCGATTCTTTCGGGCGCCGCAATCCTGTATCAGACATTGAAATGAGCGGCAGCTCAGTTGCATAGACCAATCAAAAAAAAACGGAGGAGACCACATGAAAAAGAGCCTGCTTTACATCGCCCTTCCACTCCTGGGTGTGGGCGCCGGCGCGCATGCGCAGAACAGCGTAACGCTCTACGGCAGCATGGATGCCGGTGTGGGCTACGTCAGCAATCTGCATGGCAGTGCTTCCTTCCTCGCCCAGCAGGGGACCTATCAGGCAGACCGCTGGGGCCTCATGGGTGTTGAAGATCTGGGCGGCGGGCTGGCGTCGGTGTTCAAACTCGAATCGGGGTTCTCGACCATCACCGGCGCGATGTCCAGCGCAGGAACACTGTTCAACCGCCAAGCCTATGTCGGGCTGTCCGATCAACGCATCGGCACCGTCACGCTTGGCCGCCAGACCGATTTCCATTTCGAGATGCTCGGGCCGCTGTCTACCGCTCAGGCCCTGGGTGATTTCTCTGCATTCCACCCAGGCAACATCGACGGCTTGGGCAACACCCTGCCGGTCCAGCTGCCAAGTACGGTCAAGTTCCGCAGTCAGAGGTTTTCTGGCCTCACGGTGGGCGCCATCTACGGCTTTTCCAACACCGCCAGCAGCACCGGGGGACACAGCATCAGCTTTGGCGCGACCTATGCGAATGGCCCGCTGAACCTTGCTACCGCGTACTCGGAATATCAAAACCGCACGCTGAACCTCGCGGGCGGCCTGGGTCTGACCGCCTTTCAGGGCGTCAACCTGGCCGGTGGCGCACCGTTCGTCGCCGATCGCGTCAAGAACGCCGGCATCGGCGGCAGTTACCAATGGGGCGCCATCAAGTTGCATGGGCTGGTTACCCAGGTCCGCATTGAACGAAATGGCCTGACAGACAGCTACCGGGCCATTGATGGCGGGATCAATTTCCAGCTGACGCCGGCATATCAGATTGACGCAGGTGCGTGGACGACAACGCTCGCGGGGAAACGGTGGACGCAACTGACGCTCGCCAACGTCTATGCATTGTCGAAGACGACCCAGCTGTATGCGGACCTGATGGTTGAGCAGGCGTCCCAGGGTGCAGTGGCGAGTACGCTGGGTATCGGCGCCTCGTCATCAAATCGGCAGACCGTCGTGCTGACTGGAATTCATCACCTGTTCTGAGAGCGGCCCGGCCTGCATTACCGTGTATTGCAGTGCTGCCCCCTCCTGGCAGAGCACTGTTGAGCCCTCCACAGTGAGGGCTGTTTTTTTTGGCAATGCGCGGTGCCCTGCTTAAATCTCCACCTTGCTCCCCAGTTCAACCAAGCGGTTGGCGGGAATCCGGAAGAAGTCCGACGGCTTGGCGCTGTTGTGCTGCATCCAGGCAAACAGCGATTCGCGCCACATCGCCATACCCGGCAACGGCGACGGCACCACCGTGGCGCGCGTAATGAAGAACGAGGTTTCCATATCTTCAAAAACGGTGCCAAGCCGCGCACCTACGCTGCGGACGATCTCGTCCACGGCCGGTGTTTCCTTAAAGCCAAAATCCACCACGGCCGCGTGGATGTCATCACCAATGGTCTTGATGGCCAGGCGCTTGGCAGGCTCCACATACGGCACAGCCAGCGTTCGGAAGTGGATGAACAGCACACGCTTGTGCAGCACGTGGTTGTGCTTGAGGTTGTGCAGCAGCGCCAGCGGCACGAAATCGATGCTGGGCGTGAGATACACGGCCGTGCCGTCCACACGATACGGCGGATGGCGCAGCAGCCCTTCCATGAATGGTTCGAGCGGAATGCCGCCTTCCACATTGCGCGCCTTCAGCAGTTGCGTGCCGGTGTGCCACGTCACCATCAGGAAGAAGATCAAGCCGCCCAGCAGCAGCGGGAACCAGCCGCCCGCCGCAATCTTGAGCAGGTTGGCGGCGAAGAACGACAGATCCACCGCCAGAAACACCGCACCGATGCAGACCACCAGCGACAGGCGCCATTTCCAGGCGTTGTGCATGACCACCGTGACCAAGCCCGTCGTCAGCACCATGGTTGTCGTCACCGCAATGCCATAGGCCGCGGCCAGGTTGTCGGACTTGCCAAAGGCCAGCACGACCGCCACCACCAGCAGCAAAAGCACGTAATTGACCACTGGCACGTAAATCTGGCCGATCTCGACATCCGACGTATAGAGAATCTTCATGCGCGGGGCATAGCCCAGATGCACAGCCTGCGCCGTCATCGAGAACGCGCCCGAGATGACAGCCTGCGACGCAATGACGGTGGCGGCCGTGGCCAGCACCACCATCGGGCCCACGGCCCAGTTCGGCATCAACAGAAAGAACGGGTTCTGCACGGCGCTCGGCTCGCGCAGCAGCAAGGCGCCCTGGCCGAAGTAGTTCAGCAGCAGGCACGGCATGGCAATGTAGAACCACGCATAGCGGATGGGGCGCGCGCCAAAATGGCCCATATCGGCATACAGCGCCTCGGCGCCAGTCAACGCCAGAAACACCGAGCCGAACACCACAAACGCCAGCACGGTATGCCGGAACGCGAACTCGACGGCATACACGGGGCTCAGCGCCACCAATATCTCTGGCGACTTCATCACCGAAGCCAGCCCGATCAGCCCCAGCAACACGAACCAGATCACCATGATCGGCCCGAACAGGCGCCCAACCACATGCGTGCCCTGTTTTTGAATCAGGAACAGGCCGATCAGCACGATCAGCGCCAGCGGCAACACCCACGTCTGCAGCGCGGGGGCCATGATCTCCATGCCTTCAATGGCCGAGAGCACTGAAATGGCCGGTGTGATGACGGCATCGCCATAGAACATGGCGGCGCCCAGCAGGCCGAGCAGCATCAGCGTGCGCGTGAACCGGGCGCTGCCGCTACTGGCGCGCATGGCCAGCGCCGTGAGCGCGAGGATGCCGCCTTCGCCGTTGTTATCCGCGCGCATGACGAACACCACGTACTTGATGGACACCACCAGCGTCATCGCCCAGAACAGCATCGACAGGATGCCGAAGACGGTCTGGTCGGAAAACGGAACCCCATGCTCGGGGTTGAAGCACTCCTTTAACGCATACAGGGGGCTGGTGCCGATGTCCCCGAAGACCACGCCGATTGCGCCCACCATGGTGGCCATCAACGCGGGATTTTTCTTGGTTTTACTGGCTGCGGCTGTCGTCATGGGTAGGCTGCGACTGGAACGACGGAGACACACGCAATTTTCGTGCAGCGTCTGCGGCACCGGCTTTGCGGGGCGAACCGAGTGCGGCAAAAGCCACTAAAGCTTAGGTGAAAACGCTCGGTTTTGCGCGGGTGTTTGCACTGATGGCAAGAGCGCGCCAACCCTGCTGCGCGCCCGAAAACGACGGCCGTGCTGGCGCCAGACAGAAAGGATTAAAAAACAGACTTTGACGGGGAGACGCGCCAAGCATATATTCACCAGACGATCGTTTGGCCAGTTTGGCCGGGTCTGCCTGCTGCGTTTGTTTTGGCCGGCGGCCGATCGATTTCTCAACTTCACGACTCAAAATCATGGCTACTGGTACCGTCAAGTGGTTCAACGACGCAAAAGGTTTCGGCTTCATTACCCCCGATGATGGCGGCGAAGACCTTTTCGCACATTTCTCCGCCATCAGCTCGTCGGGCTTCAAAAGCCTGAAGGAAGGTCAGAAGGTCACGTTCGACGTTACGCAAGGCCCCAAGGGCAAGCAAGCTTCGAACATCGTGCCCCAGTAACAAGGAGCACGCGGGCGCGGTAGCCCGGTTTTGGCTTGCCGCGCGAGGTTTCCTCGCGCGTGTATTGGCCGGGATATTCCGCCAGGCAGGTTGTTCAGTACGTGTTTGCCATCAAGCAGTCGGATGGCCGCCGGAAGCGGTGGCCTGGTTTGACGAACCCCTAATGGGAGCATGCAATGGCCAGCCGAATTGAAGAGAACGCCGTTCAATATGATCCGCCCGCCGGGGCAGCTGCAGAAATGCATGCTGCCCCGAGTTTCATTCGGGATTCGGAGATCCAGTTTTCGCGCTCGCAGACATTCCATGAAGGCCAGCGCGTCAGCTTTGATGTAGAGATTGGGCCCGATGGCGAACTCATCGCCGTCAACATCAAACCAATATGACACGCCGGTTTCAACTCGGCATGCTCAACAGAAAAAGGGAGGCACTGCCTCCCTTTCTCATTGGCGATGCGCCGGCTTATTTGGCCGTCGGCATGACGAACTCTGCACCCTTGGCGATCGAATCCGGCCAACGCTGCATCACGCTCTTGTACCGCGTGTAGAAACGCACGCCCTCTTCGCCATAGGCATGGTGGTCACCGAACAGCGAGCGCTTCCAGCCGCCAAAGCTGTGCCAGGCCATCGGCACCGGAATCGGCACGTTGATGCCGACCATGCCCACCTGAATCTGCCGCGCAAACGCACGCGCCACGCCGCCATCGCTGGTGTAGCACGACACGCCGTTGCCGAACTCGTGAGCGTTGATCAGGTTCACCGCCTCGGCAAGGTCATGCACGCGCACCACCGAGAGCACCGGCCCGAAGATCTCTTCCTTGTAGATCGTCATGCCGGGCTTGACGTGGTCGAACAGCGTGCCGCCGGTGAAGAAGCCTTCAGCATGACCGTCGACAGTGTGTCCGCGGCCATCCACCACCAGCCTGGCGCCCTCGTCCACACCCTTGGCGATGTAGCCTTCCACCTTGGCCTTGTGCGCGGCCGTGACGAGCGGGCCCATTTCGCTGTCAGGCTCCATGCCGTTGCCGATCTTGAGCGCGCGGGCGCGTTCGGCAAGGCGCGGGACGAGCTTGTCTGCCACGTCGCCCACAGCCACGGCCACGGAAATCGCCATGCAGCGCTCACCGGCCGAACCGTAGCCGGCACCGATGAGGGCGTCCACAGCCTGGTCGAGGTCCGCGTCCGGCATGACCACGAGGTGGTTCTTCGCGCCGCCCAGGGCTTGCACGCGCTTGCCGCGCTTGGTGCCCTCGGCGTAAATGTATTCAGCAATGGGCGTGCTGCCGACGAACGAGACAGCCTGAACGTCCGGATGCTCGAGCAGTGCATCGACGGCATCCTTACCGCCTTGTACAACGTTGAACACGCCGTCGGGCAGGCCAGCTTGCTTGAGCAGGTCGGCAATCATCAGGCTCGGGCTCGGGTCACGCTCACTCGGCTTGAGGATGAACGTGTTGCCGCAGGCCAGTGCCACGGGCGCCATCCACATGGGCACCATGAACGGGAAATTGAACGGCGTGATGCCGGCCACCACGCCCAGCGGCTGGCGCAGGTTCCAGTTGTCGATGCCGCCGCCGATGTTATCGGTGAACTCGGTCTTGAGCAGGTTCGGAATGCCGCAGGCAAACTCCACCACTTCGATGCCGCGCGTGACTTCGCCCTTGGCATCGGAGAACACCTTGCCGTGCTCGCGCGTGATGGCGGCGGCCAGGGCGTCCTGGTTCTGGTCGAGCAGTTCCTTGAACTTGAACAGTACGCGCGAGCGCTTGAGCGGCGAGGTCTCGGCCCAGGCCGGTGCGGCAGCGTGTGCGGCGGCCACGGCGGCGGCCACCTCATCTTTGCCACCCAGCAGCACCTGCGCGCTCACAGCGCCGGTGGCAGGGTTGAACACATCGGCGCTACGCGCGCCTGCGCCGGCATGGCGTTGGCCGCCGATGTAGTGGCTAACAATGGATTCAGTGACAGCGGGATCAATCGGTCGGTTCATTTCAAGCTACCTCTTGCAAAACGGTACGGACGGTGTCGAAAATGCGCGCGATCTGCGCCTCGTCGATGATGAGCGGCGGCGAAAACGCCAGGATGTCGCCGGTGTAGCGCACCAGCACGCCACGCTCCAGGCACTTCAGGAAGACTTCGTAAGCGCGTGCGCCAACCGCGCCCGGGCGCGATTCCAGCTCGATGCCGGCGACCAGCCCCAGGTTGCGGATGTCCTTCACATGCGGCGCACCCTTGACCGAATGCGCTGCCGCTTCGAATGCCGGCGACAGCGCGCGGGCCCGCTCGAACAGGCCTTCGCTGCGATACAGGTCGATGGCAGCCACAGCGGCAGCGGCAGCCAGCGGATGCGCGGAATACGTATAGCCGTGGAACAGCTCGATCGCACCGGGCGCACCGGCATCGACGATCGTGTCGTGCAGCGACTGACGCACCGCCACGGCACCCATCGGCACGGCCGCGTTGTTGATGCCCTTGGCCATCGTCAGCAGGTCCGGCGTCACGCCAAAGAACTCCGCCGCAGTTGCCGCACCCAGGCGGCCAAAACCGGTGATGACCTCATCGAAAATCAGCAGGATGCCGTGCTTGTCGCACAGCGTGCGCAGGCGCTGCAGATAGCCCTTGGGCGGCACCAGCACGCCCGTGGAACCGGCCAGCGGTTCGACGATGACGGCCGCAATCGTGGACGCGTCGTGCAACGTGACGAGGCGCTCCAGCTCGTCGGCCAGGTGTTCGCCCCAAGCCGGCTGGCCCTTGGAGAACGCGTTGTGCTCGGGCGCATGCGTGTGCGGCAGGTGATCCACACCGGGGATGAGGTTGGCAGAGAACGCCTTGCGGTTCGGCGAGATACCGCCCACCGAGATGCCGCCGAAGCCCACGCCGTGGTAGCCACGCTCACGGCCAATCAGGCGCGTGCGCTGCCCTTCGCCGCGCGCGCGATGATACGCCAGCGCAATCTTGAGCGCCGTATCCACCGCTTCCGAACCCGAGTTGGCGAAGAAGATGCGGTTCAGCCCTTCCGGCATGATCTCGGCCACTTTCTCAGCCGCGCGGAAAGCCAGCGGGTGGCCCATCTGGAAGGTGGGTGCGAAATCCAGCGTGGCGGCCTGGGTGGCGATGGCGTCGACGATTTCCTTGCGGCTGTGGCCGGCGTTGACGCACCAGAGGCCCGCGGTGCCGTCCAGCACTTCGCGGCCGTCGCCGTCGCGGTAGTACATGCCCTGGGCCGACGTCAGCAGGCGCGGTGCGGCCTTGTACTGGCGGTTGGCCGTGAACGGCATCCAGAAATAAGACAGATCGGTGGTTTCCAGCGGGTGCGGTGCGGGTTTCATCGGCGGCTCCGAAAAAAACAGCGGAAATGGAACGGACTGGCAAGCCAGCAGTTGAAGCAAACTGTACAGAGTCGATTGCAGGTCGGACATGCACAGACGACGGTTCTGTAAGAAACTGTATAGGCGCGTCCATCGCCCCGCCTTCTTGCCGCACCGCACCATGCAACTCGAACTCGATCCTTCTCATTCCCAGCGTACGTTGGTCGACCAGATCGTCCAAGGCATTCGTGCGGCGGTCGACAACCACACCCTGTTGCCGGGCATGCGGCTGCCGTCCGTGCGCAAGCTGGCCCAGGCGCACGACGTAAGCACCTTCACCGTGGCAGAGGCCTATACACGGCTGGCGGCGCTGGGCGCCATCGTGGCGCGGCCGCGCTCGGGCTATCTGGTGGCGGCGCGCGCATCCACCCAACCCACGCCAGTGGCCCCGCGCTGGGAACCGCCCACGCTCAACGCCGCGTGGTTGCTGTCGGATGTGTTTGCCGATCGCTCCATCGCCATCAAGCCGGGCTGCGGCTGGCTGCCGAACGACTGGCTGGACGAGCGCGGTGTGCAGGAGGCGATGCGTGCGGTGAGCCGCGTCTCCGCGCTGCGCGTGGCGGGCTACGGACATCCGTGGGGTTATGCGCCGCTGGGCGAGTACGTAGCGCAGTCGCTTGCGTTGCGCGGGCTGCCGGTGGAGCGCTCGCAGGTATTGTTGACCAGCGGGGCCACGCAGGCGCTCGATTTGATCGTGCGCACCTTGTTCAAGGCCGGTGACGTCGTGGCCGTGGATGATCCGGGCTATTGCAACGTGCTCCAGGTGCTCAAGCTGGCCGGCCTGCGCGTGGTTGGGGTGCCGCGCACGCCGGACGGGCTCGACACGGTGGCACTGGAAGCCATCCTGCACGCCGACGATGCCGATCGCCCGCGCGCCCTTTTCACCAGCTCGGTGCTGCAGAACCCGACCGGCTCTTCGATGACCGCGCAGAACGCCTACCGCGTGCTGCAACTGGCCGAACAGCACGGTCTGTGGATCGTTGAAGACGATCTGCACCGCGAGCTCGCCGACCCCGCCGCGCCCATGCTGGCCGCGCTCGACGGCTTGCGCCGCACGCTGTACGTGAGCGGTTTCTCGAAGACGATCTCGCCATCATTGCGTGCGGGCTACGTGGTGGCCGATGCCGCCATCACGCGCGAGCTGGCGCGCACCAAGATGGCCGTGGCGCTCACCTCGTCGGAAATCACCGAGCGCATCGTGCATGCGTTTGTCACCCGCCCCGTTTATGCGGAACACGTGGCACGGCTGATTGCGCGACTGGCCGAGGCTCACGCGCACGTCGAAACCCTTATGCGTGAGCACAGCGCCGTGCCGTTCGACACGCCGGGGCGCGGGCTCTTTCTCTGGGCGCGGCTGCCGGGCCATGCGGATGCCGCCGCGCTGGCCGACAGGGCCATTGCGCACAACATCTGGCTCGCGCCGGGGCAGTATTTCCGGCCGCAGGACCAGACCAGCCCGTGGCTGCGCTTCAACGTGGCTTACTCGGCTGAACCGGCGCTGTGGGCGTTCCTCTCGCAAGCCTGAGGGGGTTGCCGGGCAGGCACCGCAATGACGTATTGCATGCAATCCATCACGTTACCGGCACTCAATCGTGAAATTCGCGTGAACGGAAGGTTGCAGCGTCACAAACGCGCGACACGATGCGCTGTCGCCTACCGTTCTCTTGCGCCGTAGCCGATCCCCAACGCCACCTGCAGCCTACCCCCTGCACAAGGAGTGCCATGGACATCAAGACCGTCCGCGAAACCGCCTTCGCGATGCCGCTCACGAGCCCCGCCTACCCGCCCGGCCCGTACCGCTTTATCCACCGCGAGTTCTTCATCATCACGTACCGCACGGACCCAGCCAAGCTGCGCGCCATGGTGCCCGAGCCGCTGGAAGTGCCCGAACCGCTGGTCGCCTATGAGTTCATCCGCATGGCTGATTCCACGGGCTTTGGTGATTACACCGAGAGCGGCCAGGTGATCCCGGTCACCTACGAAGGCAAGCCCGGCACCTACACGCTGGCGATGTACCTGGACGATCACCCACCCCTGGCCGGTGGCCGCGAGATGTGGGGCTTCCCCAAAAAGCTCGCCTCGCCCAAGCTGGTGACGGATAAGGACACGCTGATCGGCACGCTCGACTACGGCCCCGTGCGTGTGGCCACGGGCACCATGGGCTACAAGCACCGTGAGTTGGACCTGGCCGAACAGAAGCGTCGGCTGGAGCGCCCCAACTTCCTGCTCAAGATCATCCCGCACGTGGACGGCAAGACCGCCCGTATCTGCGAGCTGTCGCGCAACTACATGGTCGATATCGACATGATCGGCGCGTGGACGGGCCCGGCCTCGCTGGAGCTGGCACACCACGCGCTGGCGCCGGTGGCCGAACTGCCGGTGCTGGAAATTGTCGAAGCCCGGCACATCATTGCAGACCTGACCCTTGGCATGGGCGAGGTCGTGTTCGATTACCTCGCGCAGTAGTTCCTGCCCCACACCACCCTTTTCCCGTCAACCCTCGGAGTACACACATGTCTGATCTGAAAGGCAAAGTCGCCGTCGTCACGGGTGCCGCCAGCGGCATCGGCAAGCAGATCGCCCTGACGCTCGCCAACTCGGGTGCGGCCATCGCTATCGTTGACTTGAACGAAGACGGCGCCAAGGCTGTCGCCAAAGAGATCACCGATGCCGGTGGACGCGCCATCGGCCTGCGCATGGATGTGACCGACGAGCAAGCCGTCGACAGCGGCATCGACCGCGTGGCTGAAGAATTCGGCTCGGTCGACATCCTTGTCTCGAACGCCGGCATCCAGATCGTCAACCCGTTCGTGAGCTATTCGTTTGCCGACTGGAAGAAGATGCAGGCCATCCATGTCGACGGCGCGTTTCTGACCACACGTGCAGCGCTGCGCCACATGTACAAGGATGACCGCGGCGGTGTGGTGATCTACATGGGTTCGGTGCACTCGCACGAGGGCTCGCCGCTCAAGTCGGCCTATGTGGCGGCCAAGCACGCGCTGCTGGGCCTGAGCAAGGTGCTGGCCAAGGAAGGCGCGGCGCATAACGTGCGATCGCACGTGGTGTGCCCGGGCTTTGTGCGCACGCCGCTGGTCGAAAAGCAGATTCCCGAGCAAGCGAAGGCGCTCGGCATCAGCGAAGAAGAGGTCGTGAAAAAGATCATGCTGGGTGATACCGTGGACGGCGTATTCACTACGGTGGAAGACGTGGCCGAGACGGTGCGCTTCCTGGCCACGTTCCCAAGCGCTGCACTGACGGGCCAATCGTTCGTGGTCAGCCACGGCTGGTTCATGCAGTAAATATCTGCACACGCAAGGAGGTTGGAGGAGAGATGCCCGCACCCAAACTACGCGTGGCCGCGAGCAAGCGGCCCACCCCGGCTGCATCGTCGCGCCCGGCCGATGCACCGCTCACCACGGCACAGCGCATCGTGTTGCCGGCGTACGAGAACATCGCACTGGTGCTGCAAGGCGGCGGCGCGCTTGGCTCGTATCAGGCCGGCGTGTTCGAGGGGCTGGACGAGGCCGGCATCGTGCCGAACTGGATTGCGGGCATCTCCATCGGGGCGCTCAACACGGCCATCATTGCCGGTAATGCGCCCGAGCATCGGCAAGCAAAGCTGCGCGAGTTCTGGCAGACGATTACGCAGCCGAGCTTCTCGCCGCCGCTGCCCGACATCCTGGAAAACGCCTGGTTTGACGGCAACATGCACCTGCGCAAATGGCTGACCGCCATGCAGGCCGCCGACACGCTGCTCGAAGGCCAGCGCGGCTTTTTCACGCCGCGCATTCCGCCGCCGCTGCCTGCCAACGAGGTCGACCCGCTCGACGCCAGCTACTACGACACCACGCCGCTCAAAGCCACGCTGGAACGCCTGTGCGATTTCGATCGCATCAACGATGGCGGCATCCGCGTATCCGTGGGGGCCGTGAACGTGCACACCGGCAACCTGGAGGCGTTCGACAACACCGAGCGCCGTCTGCGCGCCGAGCACTTCATGGCATCGGGCGCGCTGCCGCCGGGCTTTCCGCCCGTGCTGATCGACGGCGAGTATTACTGGGATGGCGGTGTCGTCTCCAACACGCCGCTGTCGTACGTGCTGGGCGCCAAGCCGCGCCGCGACACGCTGGTGTTTCAGGTGGACCTGTGGAGTGCACTGGGCCCCGTGCCTGACACCATGATTGGCGTGGCAAGCCGGCAGAAGGATCTGCAGTATTCCAGCCGAACGCGGCTTGTGACGGACTGGATGGAGCGCTCGCAATCGACGCGCCGCTTGGTGCGCAAGATGCTCGAGCATCTGCCGGAGAAGGAGTTTGCGCGCACGCAGTGGTACAAGCACGCGCAAGAACTGGCCTGCACCAAGCGCTACAACGTCTTCCACCTCATCTACGCGGCCAAGGAGCACGAAGGCCCGGGCAAGGACATCCAGTTCGGGCCGTCCACCATGCGCGACCATTGGGCTTCGGGTCTGGCGGACATTCGCGAATCGCTCTCGCACCCCGAGTGGCTGGAGATGCCGGACAACGACGCAGGCTTCGTCACGCACGACATTCACCGCCATCCAAACGCGGAGCGGGAAGACAAGCGGCTCTGAGTCCCACGACTGCGCTACTGCGGTGCGGCCGGCGCACGGGGCGCAGTCGACAGCGGCGGCCGCGGCAGCGCAGCCGTCCAGGCACGACGGATCACCGCGCTGATCTGCTTGTAGACCTCTTTCGAGATCACCGTTTCGGCCAGCATCGTGTCGATCTTGTTCTGGCCAATGTAGAGCGCGAACAACACCAGCAGGCGCTTCTCCAGCGCGGCGCTGTAGTCGCCAAATTTTTCACGCAGTTCGGCCAGACCTTCTTCCGCCGCTTCGATCCGGGCGATGAGCACGCCGTCGAGCACGTCCGCCATACGCTCACCCAGCACGGGTTGCAGCGATGCGCGGTTGTATGCGCGCAAGCGCTCCAGCACGGTTTGGCGGCAGACCAGCAACTCGAAGCGATCAGCCAACGCATTGGCCAGCGGCCGGTCGATCTGCGCCACACGGTGCAGCCAGACCGCGGCCCGGTAGCCGACATGCTTGGCCAGGATGCGCCGCGATGCGCGCTTGTAGCCCAGGCGCCCTTCCGTGCGCGCCGCATCGATCATGTCAGCGGTGTTGCGCATCATCGCGTCAAGGTTGCGGATGGAGACAAGGCCATTGCCGTACTCAGGAATCAACTCGCGCTCACGGGTGGCAAGCGCAACAAGGCCGATGGTCAGGCGCTCGCGTTCGGACAGCGCTTCTTCAAGGTTCAGATCGACAGCACCGGCGGCGACCTCGCGCCGATACATCTGCGCTGCCTGATCGGTCGCACCCGACGTGAAGTGAAAGTGCCCGCCGATGCGGCGCATGGTCGATTCCACTTCCTCAGTCGACATGTTCAGCGCCTGCCCTTGCAGAGCCTGCTCTTGCGGCGACAACTGATCGAGCCCGAGCTGGCGCATCACCCAACGCAACGTCGCGCCATTGAAGAGCACGCTCACCAGCACAAAACCGGTGGCGAGAATGGTGACGAAATGGCGGTCCGCCTCGTGCACGGCCTGGTTTTCTGCCACCCCCAGCGCCAGCACCAGCGTGACGGCGCCCCGCAGGCCACCCCACGCAATCGCCAGCTTGTAAGCGTGGCTGACCGGCGCGGAGAGCTTGAACCACGCCAGCGCAGGCAGCAGCCCGAACAGCACCGCGAGGCGTGCGGCAAGTGCGGCCACCACGATCACTGCCAGCCACAGCGCGTCTTTCCACACCACGCCGTGCAACAGTTCCGGCACGCGCACCGCGGCAAGCAGAAAAACCACGGCCCCCGCCAGCGCAGCAATCTGCTCCCAGATCAGTTGCAGATGCGACCAGTTGCGAGGCGTCAGCCGTGTGCGCCCCAGCGCGCCAATGACCAGACCCGCGCACACCACCGATACCACACCCGACACACCAAGCACGTTCTCGGCCACGAGGTACAGCGGATAGGGCAACGCCAGCGTCCAGGCAGCTTCCGCCTGGGCAATGCCGCGCAACGCCGGCAACAGGAATGCAGCAATGCGCCCCGAAATCAACCCGAACACCACGCCGCCGCCGAACGCCCTGGCCAGCTCCCGCAAGCCGGCGCCGACAGTCGCATCGCCGCCGTGCCCGGTCAGCATGGCGAGCAGCACACCCATGATGGCGATGGCCGCCGCGTCGTTGAGCAGCGCCTCGCCTTCCACCAACCGGATCAGCCGCGCCGGGGCACCTACATCACGAAACACCGCAATTACGGCGGACGGATCGGTCGTGGCAATCATCGCGCCGAGCAGCAGGCACGTGACGATGCCGAACGGCGTGACAGCAGCCGCAGCAAGCCCGATCACACCCGTGGCCACCACCACGGCCACAATGGCCAGCATCAAAATCGGCGCGGCATCCGGTGCCATGCTGCGCACATCCACCGATAGCGCTGCCTGAAACAGCAGCGGCGGCAGAAACAGCCACAAATACGCCTCCGCCGGCCAACTCGGATCAACAAGCGGCGCGAAGAACGTGGTCGCAAAGGCGGGGGCACTGTTTTGCACGATCACATACGCGCCGCCGATGCCAATGCCCGCCAACGCCAGCAATGTCGACTCCGGCAACGTCAGCCGCGAGGCCAGCATCTGCACCAGCGCCACCACGGCGAGCAAACCGCCCACTACCAACAACAGGATGACGACGCCGTTCACGAGGCGGACTCCCGCACGGCCAGCCAATCAGCGCATTCAGTGTCGGTCAGGTCTGGCACGACGGCGGTGCCGGTTTCGGCAGCGGCCAAGGCGGCTTCCAACACCGCCATCACGGCCACGGCTTGCACGGGCGGTACAGGGTTTGCGCGCTGGCCAAGGATGGCATCGCACACGGCGGCGTAGTAGGCACGCTGGTCACCTGCGGGTGCTGTGATTTGGGTTTCGGCGGAGGTTGCACCGTCGATCAGCACCCCGGCATCATCGTCCGCACCCCAGCCTTGCGCGCCGGGCGTCATGCCGGCCAGCAGTTGTGCTTCCTGCTGATCCATCCTGCGCTTGATGAATGAGCCGAGCGTGCCGTGGACGATCCAGCGCGGCGCACCGCCCGCCACCAGCATGCTCGCGTGGAGGATGGCGCGGCGCTCACCGATGTGCAGGACGACATGGGCCCAATCGGGTGTCTCGGCCCCAGCGCGCTGGCACGCAAACGACGCGCTCACCGCATCGGGCAACCCAAGCAGTTGCAGCGCCTGATCGATCAGATGTGGGCCGAGATCAAACCAGATGCCTGTGCCCTTCCCCGCCTGCTCGCGCCAGCGCGCACGCACCTGCGGGCGGTAGCGGTCGAAATGCGACTCAACGTGCATGGCGTCACCGATGGCTCCGTTGGCAATTGCCGCTTGCACGGCAAGGAAATCGCTGTCCCAGCGGCGGTTCTGGAAGACCGACAGCACGCGCCCCGTCTCACGCGCCACCCGCGCCAGATGCCGCGCCTGCGCCAGCGTAACGGTGAACGGCTTATCGACGACAACGTGCTTGCCAGCACGCAACGCAGCTTCAGCCAACGGCGCGTGGCGGTCATTGGGTGCGGCAATGACGACGAGGTCGACATCCGCGTGCGTTGCCGCCGCTTCAGGCGCGCAGACCACGGTGTTTGGCCGATCCGCGTGCACGACGTCGGGCCGGTTGGAGCCGATGACCTGCAGATGCAACCCCGGCGTGGCGTCGATCAAAGCGGCGTGAAAGAGCTTGCCGGCATAGCCGTAGCCCACCAAAGAGGCCCTCAACGGCGTCCGATGTGATGAATGCGACATGTATGAAAAATGGCAGAAAGCAGGTGAATGTGACGCCCCATGCGCAACTTCATGCCATAAATATTGCAGCAGGCTACGTAAAATTGCGACATATCAGGCCAGCAAACGTTGTCTGTCGTCAAAAACACGATTTAACTCTATTGTAAATAGGAATTGTTCTCATTATTATCTGCGCCTTCACATTTTGAGGGCGCCTGCCTCTAGGGGGAGGAACGGCGTCGAACTTTTTACTTTACGGGAACTGCAATGCCGCCGAATTTTCGACGAGATGGTTTGTGCCTGTCTCTGGCCGTCCTTGGAACGCTGCCGCTTGCCCACGTGGCCACTGCCGCCGACACCGTTGCTGCAGCTGACGCAGGCACGCTGCCCACCGCCACCGTCAAGGGCACACGCAGTAGCACGAGCTACGACACGCCCATCGCGAACACGGCCACGAAGATTCCCGTGCCGCTGCGCGAGATTCCGCAGTCGGTGAACGTCGTGCCGCGTGCTGTCATCCAGGACCAGGGCGCATTGTCGATCAACGATACGCTGCGCAACGTGCCGGGCGTGTCGGCATCGCTGGGGGATGCGCAGCGCGATCAGGTGACCATTCGCGGTTTCTCGTCGATCAACGATCAGTACGTCGACGGCCTGCGCGATGACTCGCTGTACTTCCGCGATCTGTCGAACATCGACCGTATTGAAGTGCTGAAAGGTCCCGCTGCCGTGCTGTACGGGCGCGGCTCGTCGGGCGGCATCATCAACCGCGTGACCAAGAAGCCATTGGCCACGCCGCTGGCCGAAGTGGGCGTGGTGGTCGGCACCGAGCGTCAGAAGCGCGCTGAGTTCGATCTGAACACCTCCATCAACGACGACGCCATCCGTGCGCGCATCACGGGCGCGGTGGAAGACTCGGGCGGTTTCCGCAACGACTATTTCCTGCGCCGCCAGGCGATCTCGCCGTCGTTCCTGTTCAACCTGTCTCCCGACACCAAGCTGACGGTGCAGTTCGACTACCTGCACGACAAGCGCATTGCCGACCAGGGCGTGCCGTCGTACCGCGGCCGCCCCGTGAATGTTCCGATCAACACGCGCTATGGCTCGGCCGATGCGGGCGCGGGCAATGTCGAATCCACCGTCAAGAGCGTGACCGGCACGCTGGACCACCGCTTCAATGACAATTGGTCGTTCCACAGCGTGGTGCGCAACTACGAATACTCGCTCGGCCGCAACAACTACACGACCGTCAGCCGCGTCACCGATGGCCCGATCCCGACCGTCACGCTCGCCGTCAACCAGCGCAACCGCAGCGACCGCGGCACGCTGTGGCAGAACGAGCTGACACAGAAGGCCGAAACCTGGGGCATCCAGCACACGCTGCTGTACGGCATCGAGCTGGGCTATCAGGACAAGAGCGACCGCGTGGCCGGCGCACCGGGCAGCACGACCTACAACCTGTTCAATCCGACGCTGCAAGTACTGCCGACTGTGCCCGGCAACGCAGTACCGACCAACTACGGCCTCTCGCACAACGAGACGTACGCCGCGTACGTGCAGGACTTGATCAAGTTTTCGCCGCAATGGACGGTGCTCGCCGGCCTGCGCTACGAGATCCTCAAGCAGAGCCGCGACGACCTGACCCCGCGCAATGTGGATCTGTCGCGCACCGACAAGCCGGTCAGCCCGCGCCTGGGGGTTGTGTACCACCCGATCGAGCCGCTCTCGCTGTATGCGTCGTACAGCCGCTCGTTCCAGCCGCTGGCGGATAGCTTTACGTTCTTCCCGAACAGCAGCGCGCTGGCTCCGCAATCCACCACCAACTACGAGATCGGCGCCAAGTACGACCTGTCGGCTGGTGCCAGCGTGACGGCCGCGCTGTTCGACATGAAGCAGACCAACCTGACGGCGGCCGATCCGGTCACATTGCTGGGGGTGCCCATCGGCACGCAGCGCACGCGCGGGCTGGAGCTGTCATTCACGGGCGAGATTGTGAAGACGTGGTCCTTGATGGCGAGCTACGCCTATCTGAATGGCCGCCTGGAAAACCCCAACGACAGGAGCGGCGGCGTGGCCGTCAATGGCAACCAGCCGTCGCTCACGCCGCGCCATAGCGGTTCGGTGTGGCTCAAGCACGATCTGCCGAACGGCTTCTACGTGGCTGGGGGCGTGCGTGCGGAGGCCGCGCGTTACGCATCGCAGTACAACCTGACGACGCTGCCCGGGTACATGACTGTCGACCTGGGCGCCGGTTATCGCAGCAAGCACGTCGATGTCACGCTAAACCTGCAGAACCTGTTCAACCGCGTGTACTACGTGTCGGCCCACGGCGGCGCCGAAAACTACAACATGCCGGGTGCCCCGCGCATGGCGCTGCTGGGCGTGCGCTACAAGATGTAAAGGCAGGGCCGCGATGCTGCGACGGGGGCTCTTCCGCCTGCGCTGGCTGATCGGGATGTCAGCCAGCGTGGTGCTGGCCGCGTTGGCGCCACCGGCGCGGTCATCCGCAATGACTCCTTCGCCGGCAACCACCAATGCAGCGCTGGCTGACGGCAGCGAGCACCTAGGCTGTGTGCAGCCACGCGTGCAATTCGCGCTGCCCTGCTTCGGGCATGTCCAGCGCGCGTGAATGCTTCTGCCGCGCCAGCCACCCCAGCGCAATGCAACGCTCCGCCACGGCCGCCCCGAGCGCGCCGGCCAAATGCGGGCGCCGTTCACTCCAATCCATGCAACCGTAGGCAAAGCGGCGCCGGCCCCGGCTGCTTTTTTGCAGCGCATTCACGTCGACGCCGATTGCGGCCAGCGCATGCTCGCCCTCGGGCGTGACGTCATAGGCGCCGTGCGTGTCATCGAGCTGCGTCAGCCAGCCGCGCGATAGCAGCGTCTCTGACACCTCCGTCCCAAGTTGACCGGCCAGATGGTCGTAGCACAGCCGCGCCGCACGCAGGTTCTCGGGCACGGTCGAACGGCGCGGGTCGGCCGGTTTTTCCGGCGCGACCACCATCAGCGATTCGATCATCTCCGCGACCGCCGGTGAGCGCAGCCCGAAGTATTTGTAGCGCCCGCTGGACAGCGAGGTGATCAGCGCGTCGGCCTCAAGCCGGCGTAGATGCGCACTGGCCGTCGCGGGCTCCACGCCTGCGCCATACGCGAGTTCCTTTGCAGTGAGCGAGCGACCCTCCATCAACAGCAACAGCATGCGGATGCGGGTCGGGTCACCAATGGTGGCGGCCACGCGACCGATATCGGGTTGGGTGGCGGCGGGTTGCGTGGTGGACTCTGATGCGGTCATGGTTCGATGGAGACCAAACTGTTGGCGCGTGACAGGCGGGCGGCCAGTCCAGACAATGGGAGCCATCTTACTCCCGCACCCCACGCTGATGACTGCCTTGGACATCGCCCCGCCCGCCGACGCACTGCAAGCCGTCGTGCATGCCGACCCCGCACCGTATTACGCAGAACTTGCCGCCACGCGCCCATTCGCCTTCGATGCCGCGCTCGGCTGGTGGGTGGCCGCCAGCGCCGAAGCCGGTGGACACCGTGCTCGGCAGCACCGCCTGCCGCGTACGCCCCACCGATGAACCCGTTCCCACGGCTGTGGCCGCATCATCCACGGGCGCATTCTTCGGCAGCCTCGTGCGCCAGATCGACGGGCCGGATCACGGCACGCGCAAAGCCAAGGTCATGGCCGCGCTGGGCCAGTTGGATGTGGCCGCACTGGCTGGCCGCGCGCATCGGCAAGCCAACGCTGCGCTGCCCGACGCAGCGAGCCTGGATGCCGCGCTGCGCACCGGCGCGCACTTCCGCGTGCCGCTCGCCGCGATCGCGCAAACGCTGTTGGACGATCGTGCCGATACGCCTGCCTGCCAGACAGACATTGCCGCCTACCTTGCCGCGCTCGGCCCCGGTGCCAGCGCGACAGCCGTCGCACAGGCCGACGCCGCCGTCGACCGCCTGCGCCAACGCTTTACCGGTTCCTCGTTCGCCAGCGGTGACGACGCCGCCGAGATCACCAACCTAGCCGCCTTGCTCGCACAAACCTACGACGCCTGCGCCGGGCTGCTCGGCAACTGCATCGTCGCGCTGTCGCGGCACGCCGGCTTGCGCACCCGGCTGCGCGCACAACCGCAAGCCATCGAACCCTTCATACGCGAAGTCTTGCGCCGCGATGCGCCGGTGCAGAACACGCGCCGCTTCATCGCACACGATGTCGCCTTGCTTGGCCAGCCGCTGCGCGCGGGCGACAAGATTCTCGTGCTGCTGGCCGCCGCCAATGTGGATGGCGCAACCAACCCGGACCCACTACGCTTCGACATCGACCGCGCAACGCCGCGCCTGTGGACATTTGGCGGCGGCGCGCACCGCTGCCCCGCCGATGCATTGGCAACCACCATCGCGCGCGAAACGGTGCAGCATCTGCTGAGCCTGCCGGATGTCGACCGGTGGCTCGCCGGCCTTGGTGAGGTGGCTGAGGTCACGTATCGTCCGTCGCCCAATGCGCGCATTCCCAGCTTTCACGCCTGAATCTGCAAGAACCAGAACACCGCGAAAACAACCACAGGAGACTTGCCATGATCGCCGTCATCTTTGAAGTCGAACCCGCACCGGGCCAGCGCGACACCTACCTCAATCTGGCCGCGCGACTCAAACCGCTGCTGGAGCAAGTCGATGGCTTCATCTCGGTGGAACGCTTCCAGAGCATCACCAACCCCGACAAAATGCTCTCGCTGTCGTTCTTTCGCGATGAAGAGGCCGTCAAGGCCTGGCGCAACCTGGAGCAGCACCGCGGCGCCCAGCACGTTGGCCGCGAGCACGCATTTGCCGATTACCGCCTGCGCATCGCCCACGTGGTGCGCGACTACGGCATGACCGAGCGCGACGAAGCCCCTGCCGACAGCCGCGCCGAGCACGCCTGAGCGCACCCCACAGCACCTCTCTCGGCCCGATGTGACGCTTTTTGCGCGCACCGGGCACCACCTTTGCTTAATCCGTCAGAGCCCGCACGGCCGAGCACGCCGTACCACGGCATCGGCATGCCCCCGTGCGCAACGATTGCAAAGGAATTGTCATGTCTACCGCTTTTCATGAGGCTGAACGTGAGCCGCAAGTCGCTCCAGCCCGCACCGTTCAGAGCCCGGTGCGTTATGCCGTGGTCGGTGCCGGCTGGATTTCGCAGGCCGCGTTTCTGCCGGGAGTGGCGCAGAGCGGCAACTCCGTCGTCACCGCGCTGGTCACCGGCGACGAGGCCAAAGCCACCGCACTGGCCGATCGCTACGGCATCGAGCACGTCCACGGCTATGCCGACTACGACCAGTTGCTCAACTCTGGCGACATCGATGCGATCTACCTCGCGCTGCCCAACGACATGCACCGGCAGTACGCCCTGCCGGCCCTGCAACGCGGTATCCACGTCCTGCTTGAAAAGCCCATGGCGACCAGCGAAGCCGATTGCGAAGCGATGATCGAAGCGGCCCGCCACGGCAATGCAAAGCTGATGATCGCGTACCGCCTGCATTTCGAGCCCGCCACGCTGGCCGCCATCGAACTCGTGCGCGCAGGCAAGCTGGGGCGGATTCGGGCGTTCTCGGCCATGTTCAGCCAATCGGTGGCGCCGTCCAACCACCGCGCCAATCATGGCTACTGGGCAGGGCCGGTGTCGGACATGGGCGTGTACCCCATCAACGCGGTGCGCAATCTCTTTGGCGAAGAACCAGTGGAGGTATCGGCCTGCGGCGTGCGCGACCCCGGTCTGCCCTTCAACTTCGATGACACCGTCAGCGTGACGCTGCGCTTTGCCGATCACCGCGTCGCACAGTTCGTGGTCTGCTACAGCGGCGCAAGTATCGACCAGTACCGCATCCTTGGCACCAAGGGGGACTTGGAGGTGTCACCAGGCTTTATGTTTGGGGTGGGCTTGAAGTACCAACTCACGCTCGACGGCAAAACGCAGGAACGGGCATTTGATGCCACCGACCAGTTTGGTGGCGAGCTGCAGTACTTCTCTGACTGCATCCTCCACAACCGTGAGCCCGAACCCAACGGCGAAGAAGGCCTGGCCGACGTGCGCGTACTGGCTGCCATTGAACGCGCGCTGGAATCGGGACAACCGCAAAACCTCGGACCATTCCAGCATCAAGGCCGCATGGAAACGGCGCAAGTGCGCAAGCTGCCGCCCGTGCCCTCACCGGAATTGGTGGACGCGGCCGAGCCCAGCAAGGGGTAAAACCAAAAAAGGAAAAACGCCCGCGGCGAACGGCGGGCGTGGCGATTTACAGCTTGATACGTTGCACGGCGTCGCGCATGCGCTTGCGTATCGAAACATCGGAGTTGGTGTTGTTGCTGGAGCCGTCGGTTTCCATGGCGTTATCGCAGCGCCATTCGGTGGCTTCGCCGTTGTCGGTCAGCGCGCAGACGCGGTGGGTCCAGCGGTCCCACACGAACACATCGCTGCCCGCCTCGCCAGAGAGCAGCGGCTCAAAACGGTACATCCACAAGTACCCGACACCCAACAGGGTGACCAGAAAGATCGCCATCCAGGACGCTTTGATTCGGCGCCACATTCTCGTTTCTCCTCGTGGAGCGGCTGCGCCGGACGCGTCAGACAGTGCGTCACCAGGCCAAAAGCGCGGTGCTCCAAGGGACAAATCGTAACATGTGGCGCCCACGGCCCCGCTCAAGCAGGCCCGTCGATGCGGCGGTGCCGCAACCCCAACGACGGTACCGGCGGCGTCAGTTGAAGACGTCCTGCCGGTAGCGGCCGGATTGCATCTGTGCCGTCAACCAGTCCGATGCCGTGGCCAGATCGCTGCCGTAGCGCGCCTGATGCATGCGGATGAGCGTGTCGCGCACCGCCGGCGCCATGGCGCGGCCGTCTCCACATACATACAACGTGGCGCCCGCATTGAACGCCGCCCACACGGCTTCGCGCGCGTCCCACAGGGCATGCTGCACAAAGCGGTGCGGATGGCCGCTCACGCACGAATACGCCGGGAAGACGCGCACCACGCCTGCATCTTCCCAGGCGCGCAAGGTGTCGCCGTACAGGAAGTCGTGTTGCGGGTGACGGCAACCGAAGCACAGCAACGACGTTGCAACCACCTCCCCTGCAGCCTGCTGCGTGGCGCGCTCTTCCAGAAAACCACGGAACGGCGCGATGCCTGTTCCAGCACCAATCAACACCATCGGTTTGCTGGCATCGGCGTCGGGTGCGAACGGCGGGTTGGGCGTGCGCACGGCGGCGGCGATCTCCGCACCGGGCGACAACGCCATCAGATAGTTCGACGCCGTGCCGCGATACGTGCCCACCCCCGACCATGCGGGCCCCGACACCGTGCCCACCGTCAGCGCGGCCACGCCCGGCGACACACGTGCCGATGATGCGATGGAATAGAACCGCGGCCGCATCGCCCCAAGCCGCGCGAGGAACGCCTCCAGCGTCAGCTCGATTGCGGGAAAGCGGATCAGCAGATCGAGCACGCTCACATGCGCGGCCTGGATGTCCTGATCGAAGCGCTGCGTGGCTGGGTCACCCTCCAGCCAAACCGCAAGCTTGCCACGTGTGAACGGACAGCGCGTGACCGTATGCAGCGCGGTGATATCGCGCACGGTGGCGGTGTCCTGCAGCTCGACGAAATCGCGCAGCAACTGGCGCACGGACACGGGCTGATTGAGCGGCAAGTGCCGCACGTGCGCATGGCGCGCGGTAAGCGTGACGAGCGCATCGCCCTCCAGCGCGAGCCGCTCGATGGCAGCGTCGACGCGGTCATCGGCATTGCGCGGGTAGACGGCGAGGTGGTCGCCGGTGGCGTAGGTCACATCATCTGGCAGCCGGACGGTGAGGTGGCGCGTGGGCCCGCGCGGCGCCTCTTGTGCGAAGTCCCATAGGCCGGCTGGGTCGCTAACGAGTTCCTGGTTGGCCAGCACCGTCATCGCGCGGGCGGTGGGCGGCAGCGTGGCGGCGCGCACGGCGTCGGGCGCAAGATAGTCGACTTGGACGGACGGGCCATCGGCTTGCGTCTGGCGTGCGCCCAGGGCGCTCCATAGGCTGCGCGTCCAGGCATCGACAGCGGCATCGAAACCGGCGTTACCGTCAGCTTCGCCGCGCGGCACGATGGCTTGTGCGCCGGATGCTGCGAGCATCGCTTCCACCCGCTTCGGGAACGCCTGAAACGCGGGCCATTGCGAGTTGCCGCAGCCGAGCACCGCATAACGTAATCCGGTTGCCTGGCGCGAGAGTGCGTCAGAGGCATCCAGCCGCGTCTCCAGCGTGCGGGCGCTGTCCGGCGCGCGGCCGTTATAGGTAGCGGCCACCACGACCAGCGTGCCCTGCTGCGGCAGCGCATCGGCAACGGTGTCGAGCGGTGCCACCCTGGCATCGAAGCCCGCACGCGATGCAGTGGCGGCAAGCTGCTCGGCAATGTCCTGGCAGGTACCCAGGCTGCCGCCGTACAGCACGTGCATGGGTTCACCGCCGCCGGCGAGCGCGGCTTCGGCAAAGGCTTGCGTGGGCACATCCGTGCGCGAGGGCATTGCCACCAGCAGCCGTTCGCGCGCATTGCGCAGTCGCGCGCGCAGGCGGAAACCGTCCGGCTTGAGCGTCAGCGTTTCCTTGATGTGAAAACCGTAGTCGTACGGGTCGGAGAACGCAAAGCGCTGCAGGATCACGGCCAGCGCCAGCTTGGCTTCGGTCAGCGCGAACTGGCGGCCAATGCAGGCGCGTTCGCCGTTGCCGAAGGGCTTGTAGGCGTGCGGGTGGATGCGGGCCTCGTTCTCGGGCAGGAAGCGGTCGATGTCGAACACCTCGGGGCGGTCCCACACGGCCGGGTCGCGGTGCAGGGCCAGCAGCACTGTCACGACGCGCTGATCCTTCCGGATGGCGTAGCGACCGCCGATACGCGTGTCTTCATACGGCGCCACACCAAAGCTGGGGGCAGTCGGCCACAGGCGCAGCGTTTCCTTGAGCACGCGTTCGATCACGTCGAGCTGCGCAAGATGCGCGTATTGCGGCACGGTATCGCCCGGCAACACACGGTCGACCTCGGCATAGGCTTGCGCGAGCACAGCCGGATGGCGCAACAGCATATAGAGCGCGAAGGTCAGCAGCCCGCTCGTGGTTTCGTGCCCGGCAATCAGAAAGGTGATGACCTGGAAGCGGATGTTGGTGTCATCCAAGGGCTGGTCCGACAACGGATCGCGCGCGTTGAGCATGAGGCCCAGCAAGTCGCTCGCGCCGATGCCGCCATCTTTTGCCTGACGGCGCGCGCGGATCACCTCGTCTACCAGTTGATGCATGGCGGCCACGTCATGCTCGAACCGGCGATGGTGCTCGCGCATGAACCGATCTTTGAGCGGCAGGCGCGTGAGCTTGCCCATGGCCTCGGACAACACGCCCACCATGGCCGCCAGAAATGGATGCAGATCAGGCGTGTTGAACGAATCGAAACGGTATCCGAAACCGGCCAGCGAGATGGTGTCGAGCGTGAGCCGCGTCATATCGTCGGCTACGGGAATGTCGGCATCAGGACCTTGACGCACCCATTTGCCCGCCAGCGCATTGGCCACTTCGAGCATCACGTCGAAGTAGCCCTTCATGGCACGCTGGCTGAACGCCGGCAGCAGGATGCGGTGGGCCTTGCCCCAGTTGGGTTCGTCCTGATGCGCGGTGAAAAGACCATCGCCCGCCCCCGCCCGCAGGAACGACAGCGGCGGCCCGATCAGTTTGCGAAAGCGCGTTTCGTCGCACAGCTCGGCAACGAGGTCGGCGGAATAGACAAACGGCACGCGCCGGCCGGCAAAGTCGAGCTGGTAGAGGCCTTGGGGAAACTGCCGGCTGGTTTCCAGCAGCGTCTGGGCCAGGCGGTCTTTGGGCAGTTGAAGCAGGTTGCCCAGCCACGGCAGGCCTTTGGGCTGCGGGATGGGCTCCGCCGCTGCGGATGAGGCATTGGCGGGCAACTCGGAGGCGGAACGCATGCGCGGTCGACTGCGAAAATGGGTTGTCCGCCAATGTACGCGCCGCCTTGCCCGGCATCAAACAAAGTCGCCATGTTTGAATGCGGGCCCCTAAAAGTGAACCGGGCGACCCGTGGGCCGCCCGATCTGGGGTGATGCAAGGTGCGGATCAGCGATTGCGCTGCGATGGCGCGAACGGTGCGTTGGCCTGCGCTTCCAGCGCGCGGATCTGGCGCTGCAGCTCGTCCACGCGGGCGCGGGCGGCACGGCGCTCGGCATCCAGCGTATCGGCCTCGGAGCGGGCAACCTTCTGACGCTCCTGCGCCTGGGCTTGCTGCTGGCGCTGGATGCTCAGATCGGTCTGCAGACCGCGCAGCTTTTCTTCCTGCGCTGCGATCTGGCGCTCGGAGCGCTCCTTCTGGGCTTCCAGGCGGATGCGCTGCAGCTCCAGATCGGCCATTGTGCGAGTCTGCTTGGCAAAGTCGTTATACAGCCGCTCGGCAAAGCCTTCGTTGGTGGTCTTGATGACGCGCCAGAGGTCCTTTTGCTGGAACAGCGTCACGTAGTACGTCAGGTCACTCTGGGCAAACAGCAGGCTGGCGCCGTAGGCCCCGTTGTAGGTGGTGCGCAGTTCAGACAACTCGTGCGCCTGCATGCGTTGCTGCAGTTCGAATACGGTGCTGGTTGGGGCCGGGCGGGCCGTACTGGCGGAAGCAGCGGGCGCGCTGGCGGCAGGAGCTGCAGTGGCTGGCTGCCCGACTGTGGCCGTCAACGCCGGCACGGGCGCTGCGGCCATCGGCGCGATGACGGTGGGCGGTGCGGCTGGGCTCTGTGCCACGGCCGATGTGCAGGCGGCCATGCCAACCATGGTTGCCACCGCCGCCGCGATGGCCAACCCCCTCTGAAACGCCTGGTGCGACGCTTTCCCTGACTGTTTTTTTGTTTTCATCTCGACCCTGTGGATTCTGCGCAGGTATTGCAGCTGAAAACTATACGCGATCCGACGCCCGAGTGGCACGCCGGGCACCCGCCGCACAGTAGGGTGTTGTACGGCCTCACTCCAGCTCGCGCAGCTCGGTTTCGCCGTCGGCAATCTGGTATTTGCGCATCTTTTCCCACAGCACCTTGCGGCTGATGCCCAGCGTGGCAGCGGTGTCCTGACGGCGCCAGTTGTTGGCGTCGAGCGCGGCCAGGATACGGCGGCGTTCTTCTTCGCCACCATTGCCGCCGTTGCCGCGCTCGCCATAGCCGCCGTTGCCGCCGTTGCCGCCGTTGCCGCCATTGCCGGCTTCGCGCTCAAAGGCATCGCGCTGCAGGCCGGCGAACAGCGGCAGGATGCGGGCCTCGTCCCAGCGGCCAAACTGCCGCAGGGTGATGCCGATGCGCTCGGCCAGGTTGCGCAGCTCGCGCACATTGCCGGCAAAGTAGGCCCGACCGGCCGACGCCCGCACCCATTCGGGCACCGGTGGCATGCTTTCGTAGGTTTTTTCGCCCAGCAAATGCCGCAGGAAGGACAGCAACAGCGCGACCTTGTCGTCTGCGCCGCGCTGCTCCAGGCTGGGAATGCGCAGCTCGATCACGGCCAGGCGAAAGTACAAATCGGCGCGGAATTTGCCCGTGGCAACCATCTCACGCAGGTTCTTGTTGGTGGCGGCCACCAGGCGGAAATCGAGCTTGACGGGCACCGTAGAGCCCAACCGCGTGCATTCGCTGTCTTCCAGCACGCGCAGCAGCTTCACTTGCTGGTAGAGCGGCAAGTCGCCCAACTCATCGAGGAAAAGCGTGCCGCCGTTGGCCTGCTCAAAGTAGCCGCGGTGCGCATACATGGCGCCGGTGAACGCGCCCTTGGCGTGGCCGAAGAACTGCGATTCGAACAGCCCGTCGGGAATCGCGCCGCAGTTGACCGCCACGAACGGCCCCTTGCCGTAGACGCTGTTCTTGTCGTGCAGCAGACGGGCGATGCGCTCCTTGCCCGCGCCGGTTTCGCCGTAGAGCATGACGTTGCTGTCGCAATCGGCAAAGGTATCAACCTGCTCCAGCAACCCATGCATGGCAGGCGACGCGGCGACGAGGGCGCTCTGATCCTGCGCTTGAGCTTGCGCAGACGACATCGACGGCAAGACTTTGGTGATCTGCGCGCGCAGCTCGGTGGCGCCAAAGTCCGGCCCCAGCACGTACGTGTATTCGGGCGGGAAACGGCTCGAATCATGCTGCGTATCGGCCGCCACCCAGATCACCGGCATGCCTTGCGCGGCCTGCCAGTCAAGCACTGTAAAGCCGCCGCTCTCCACCACCGATGCGCTGATAACGGCAACCGCCGGCTTTAACCGAGGCTCAGCGGGCTGAAAGTCGATACCGCCCGCACGGATCACCTCTGCCCCGAACGGCGCCATGAACCGCGCCACACGATCAGCGATGTCGTGGCGGCCTTCCCATACAAAAATCTCAAGCGTTTCGTACGCCCAGCGATCGGTTTTCATGTCGTCGCTTCCATGTCAGAAAACCAGCTCAACAGCATCGCAGTCGAGCGAGAGGAGTTTGAGGTCGGCGTAGCCGAGTTGGATGCCGAGGACTTCGAGCAAGGGCGACAGCACGGTATCCAGCGTCTGGCCCACAAGGCCGAGCGTCGCCCGGACGATCACATCGGATAGCCCCAGCAGGTTCAATGCATTCAAGCCCAGAACTTTTAGCTTCACCTGATTCGTATCGTTCAGGATCGAGGCAAAAAAAGTACCGGTGCCCGACGCCCGCGCAGTCTGCCCAACCGTCAGCGTGGTGGGATCGGGAGTCCACCCCGCGCTCGCTGCGGGAGCAACGCTTGCTTGCAACGATATTGCGTCCACACCTGCTGCTTGCAGCACGACCGCGGGCGTAGAAGAGCACGAATAGCCGTTGATACTGCTTGCCGCAGTGGCGGCGCCATTCGCAATGCACAGCGATACGGGCGCAATCTGCCCCCCGAAGTCTGCCGACATGCCGCTACGGGGCACTGGGCAATGGGCGGCTTCGAAATGCGCGCTCGCACCGGCCACAATCAACCCCATTGGAACGCTCAAGTTGGCCAGACCAAGTACCGAAGCGGAAACATTCAGGCCGAGGCTGACTTGTCCGGTGCGTGCCACGGTACGCCAGTTCCCCGACGCATCGGTACCAGGCGGCCCCACCGCAATCACGGGTGGCTGGATGATCTTGAGCGACAGCCCGACGTTGACCAAACCGGGCAAGCCTGCCACGCCCGGCAACCCAAGGTTGGTCGAGATCGTCGCGCCGTTCTGCGCGTTCGCGATCTGAGCTGCCGTCATCAACAGATCCAGAACATTCAATGTGGCGTCTGCCGCCGATTGGTCATTGCCCACGGCCGCCAGCAATTGCAGAACACCCGGCGCACCAGCGCTGTTGCCCATATTGATGGTCGTGCCACTCAGCAGAGGACCAAGGACCAATGTATTCGGCGCGGCCACGGTACCGGCCGATACTCCGGCCAACCCGTTCTGTGCACCCGCCGAAATGACGGCGTTGAAAAACTGCGTCAACGTCAGCTGCGTCGACAGCAATTGCTGCACGGTGCCCACACCGACCGCGGCCATCAAGTCAGCGATGCGGATGTTGGTGTTCGCCAGGCCTTGATAGGAAACGAGACTCAAGCTCAAGGGGTTGGTATTGCCAAGCAGGCTGCCCAGAAGCTGATTGAGCAGGCCACTGTTCACCGATGCCAAACCAGACCCCAGCGAAAACGACGCGACCGGCGTGTTCTTCGCAATCGCCGTCGCCTGCAACTGCCGATTCCCGACCATGAAGAAGTACGGCACCCTCTGCGTGACCGTCACCTGCGCGGCGTTCGTATTGCCGTCAACCGCCGCTTGCGCGGTGAAGTACGTGGGCGGGGTTCCGGCGCTCGCATCCCACACGCCCGGCACGACCGCCAGCGTGATGTTGGTGCCGTCTACCGTCAGCCCGTTCTGCACGACGGACTGCTGAGCTGCGGTAGGCAGATCCAGCCGCTGCGCCGCCGCCATGGCCGCGAGGTCAGCGGAGCGCTGCAGCGCGCGCTGCGTATAGAACAGGTTGCCGATGTCGATGGACACGAGCACCGCCAAACCAACCGTAGCGATGAAGGTGGCTGTCATCACGCTCACCGCGCCGCGCAGGCGGCGCTGGAGCTTATCGGCTCGACGAAGGCGGGGGGCAGCGCGTGTCACGGCGGGTCTGTCAGCCCTCAACGCCCAGACTGCTGGCCGAGGTTGCCTGAGGAGGCTCGCGCGCCAGAATTCTGCTGGGTAAGGCCCGGCATCGGCCGGCTGAACGTATCGAGATACCGCTGGTACGCCAACGCCGCCTGCTCGCCGCGCAACGGGACGAGCTCGCCGGCATACGTCCCATCGCGTTGTGCCTTGAGCAAGGCGCGGGTGGCATCGTTCACGTTCGTGCCCACGTTGGGCGTGGCTTGCGTAGCGCTCTGCGGATTGCCGCCAGAGATGTCTTGGGCGCTGGCCGGATTGCACATCAGCCATGCCACCACGCCAGCAGCCATCAGAATGCGGTGAATCATTGCGCAGTCTCCAAGGTGTCAAGCAAGCGGCCTCGCTGCAGCGCCAGCGAATGCGGCGGGGTATTGGTGTTGGTGTTGGTATTGGCGGTAACAGCCACGGCCACAACAGCCTTACCCGTGGTTGGCGCTGCCGCTACGACCCGCGGAGCCACCGATGCAGCGTCGCGAGCGATACGCCGATCGCGCCACGCGCCACGCACGCGTGCTACGTCTTCATCAATGGCCTTGCGGGCGGATGGCGTCAGTTGTGCGTGCGAAGCCAGCGATGCCGCATCGTCCTTGCGGTCGTTCACGGTCAGCCAGATCACCAGATTGCTGGCGATCTTCGGGCTGGCGGCGGCCATCTGCTGCGCCTGCATCAGCGGCACACGGGCTTGCTCGACCTCGCCGGCGCGCATCAGCGCGTAGCCAAGATCGCTGGCCGTATTGGCATCGGTCGGGTTGGCTTGGGCGGCTACCTGCAGCCGGCGAGCCGCTTGAGCAAAGTTGCCCTGGCGCCCCGCAACGATGCCCAGGCCGCGCCAGGCGGCGGCATTGAGCAATCCGCCTTGCGTGCTTGCGCCCATGGCTGAGGTCGCCCCTACCGCCGCGCGGTATTCAGCATCGGCAGCGGTAAGCTGATCGGTTTCGCGCAGTGCGTCCGCGCGCAGCAGCATGATCTCGGGTGCGCGGCCATAGCGTTGCTGGTAAGCATCGATATGCGCAAGCGACGCGTAATACAGACCCTGCTCCTGCATCTTGCGAATCAACGAAAGATAGGTCGCCGGACTGGCGATCTCAGCCGTCTCCTGGCTCTGGCGCTGACGTGCCATTTCAATATCGGCATCAGCGCGCAAGCTCATGTCAGACGTGGCCATCGCGCCGCAACCCGACAAAAGCGCCGGCAGGATCGACAGCGCCCCCAGCCATGCATGTGTGGTTTTCGGGAACCGTGCCATCTCAATTTCCCCCGGTATGTTGCAGGCTGCGCATCACGTTCATGAAGCCCGGCCCAGCCGTGATGATCAGCAGCGCCGGCAGCAGCGTCACGACCATGATCATCGTCATCTTGACGGTCAGTTTTCCCACGCGCTCTTTCAGGCGAGCGCGACGGTTTTCTTGCAAACGCCCGCCAAACTGGCGCAGCGGTTCCTGCACCGCGCCGCCAAAACGGTCGACCTGCGTGAGCAGTGTGATCAGGCCTTTCAGGTCTTCGTTGTCGAACAGACGAGCGATGCGCAACAGCGTCTGTTCGCGTGGGCGGCCCGATGCGAACTGCTGATTGGCTCGCCCGAACTCGCCGGCCAGCACAGGCAGCATGCTGTGGAATTCATTGGCGATCACCTGCAGACTTTGATCGATCGACAATCCCACCCCTTGCAGCAGACGCAGCATGTCAACCATGACGGGCAATTCGTCGTCCACGCGGCGGCGGCGGCTCTCCTTGCGCCGGCCGAGCAGCCACTTGGGGCCCAGGTAACCCAACGCAAAGCCGACAAAACCCCACACGAACACAAACGGGATCGACGTGGCATTCAACGCGCCAACCACGGCCAGCACGGGTGGCAGCACGATACGCGTGCCACCAAAGACGGTGCGTGCGTGCTCGCCGTAGTAGCCACACTCTTCCAGCAGCTTGCGATCTTCTTCCGTGACGATGCGTTGCCCGAGGCTCGTGTCGATCCAGCGCTGTCCGACCTTGGCGATCTGCTGTTGGAGCTGTTGGGCTTCGCGCGTGCCATGTGGGCGCGCCTTGGCGGCCGGAGGCACGGCAGGCGCGGCCGTGGTCGCAGCCGGATTGGCTGCCGTCGCCCGCATGTCGGACAATGCCGTATCGAGCTTGCGCATGCTGCGATAGCGTGTGAGCGTTGCCCGCAGCGCCAGGCCGCCGAACACCAGCACACCCGCTGCTGCGGCGGTCAGACTGAGCGTGATGAGCGTGTCGTCCATGCACCCTCCTTAGACCGATTTCGCCAGTCTGGCGAGCATGACCGCACCAATGACTTCCATGCCGAATGCCGTCAGGATCAGCGTCTTGCCGAACGGGTCGTGCCACATCGACATGATGTATGCGGCGTTGAACATGATGATCACGCCGCCCACCACGATCGGCAGCAACCCGATGATCCACGCCGACATGCGCGTCTCAGCCGACAGCGCGAACAGCTCCCGCTGCGCCTGCTGCCGATCACGCATGAACGCCGCAGTGCGCTCCATCACAATGTCTGCCCGACCGCCGTAGCGCAGCGACAGCCGCAGCACCGACGACAGCAGGATCAGCTCATTCACGCGGTACTGCTTGCCCACTGTCAGCACGGCGGCGTCGAGGTCTTTGCCCGCACGCTGCATCTGCGTGATGGCGATCAGGCAGTTACGCAGCGGTTGCTCGGTGTTGGCGCTCGCGGCCTGGAACGCTGCGGGCACGGCACTGCCGATGCTCATCAGGCGGACCACGCCATCCAGAAAACCCGGCAACTGCTGGAGCAGGCGTTCATTCACCTTCCGCGTGCGGTTCCAGAACAGGAACACGGCAATCAACACGTACAACCCCAGCGCCATCATTGCAGACACCATGCTCGACAGCGCCCAGGCCATCAGCGCAATCACAGCAGCTGGCACGATCAGCAGCATGTAGAAACGGCGGCTCGGTTCGATATCGGCGCGGCGCAGTGCATCGATCCAGACACGGTGGAGCGATGCGGGCACGCTGGCCGGTGCCGCCTCCACATTGGGCTGGTAACGCGCGTTGATCTGGTCGGTTTGTGCGCGCACGAAGCTGCGCGATGCCTCACGCTCACGGCGGCGCACGGCCTCCGCCCACAGCATGAGCGAGGCACCCATCAGCAGCAGCGCGAGGCAACCGAACCAGAGCGTCAGGCTAGACATGGAAACGGCCTCCGCCGCCGAATCCGGTCATGCCGCCGTCCATTCCGCCACCTTCGCTGTTGCGCATGCGGGCCAACTTGGGCGAATGCGGCTGCAGGCCGAGCGCCGTCCAGCGGTCGACCTCTTCACCGTCCGCGCCGATGTAGGGCTCGTAGCGATACAGCTCCTGCGTGGAGACGATGTTGTCCCCCAGCCCCGTGACCTCCGTGATCGACAGGATGCGGCGCTTGCCGTTGGACAGCCGCCCGATCTGCACGATGAAGTCGATCGCGTTGGTGATCTGCCGGCGCAGGCTCACCTCACTTCCCTGGAAGCCGGCAAAGCCCGCCAGCATTTCCAATCGATACAGGCATTCGCGCGGGCTGCTGGCGTGGATGGTGCCCATCGAGCCATCGTGGCCGGTGCTCATGGCCTGCAGCATTTCCAGCACTTCGCCGCCGCGCACTTCACCCACGATGATGCGGTCGGGCCGCATGCGCAGGCTGTTGCGCAGCAGCTCGCGAATCGTCACGACGCCGGTCCCTTCGAAGCCACCCGGCCGGCTCTCCAGGCGCACCACATGCGGGTGGTTGAGCGACAGTTCCGCCGTATCTTCAATGGTGACCACGCGCTCGGTCGCCGGGATGTGATACGCCATCGCATTGAGCAACGACGTCTTGCCTGAACTCGTGCCCCCGCTTACGAGGATGTTGCAGCGGGCGCGCACCGCGGCTTCGATCAGTGCGCCGACCTCTTCATTCATCGTGCCCAGACCGAGCAGGTCTTCGGGCTTGAGCGGGTCTTTGCGGAACTTGCGGATCGACACCACCGGCCCCTCGAGCGCCAGCGGAGGAATGACCACGTTGATGCGGCCGCCGTCGGGCAGGCGCGCATCTACCATCGGGTTCGATTCATCCAGCCTGCGCCCGATCGGTGCAAGGATCCGGCGCACGATGCGCAACAGGTGGTTGTTGTCGGCAAAGCGCACCGGAATGCGCTCCAGAATGCCGTGGCGCGACACGTACACGTCCAAATGACCGTTGACGAGAATGTCTTCCACCGCCGGATCGGCCAGCAGGTCTTCAATCGGGCCGAAGCCGGCCAGTTCCTTGGTCAGCGCCTCGGCAATCTGGCGGACCTCCGTCTCGTTGACGGGAATGCGGCGCACGCGCGTGAAGCCTTCCACTTCCAGATCGACAAAACGCTGGATGGCCGTGCGCGACCAGCGGCCGAACTCGGCGCCAAGCTCTTCGATGCGCGTCAGCAGGTGTTCGTGCGCCGCTTCCTTGATGTCCTGGAAGGCCTGCGAAACGGCAAACACACCGTTGCCGGCGTCTGCCTGGTTGGAGAACTCGATGGGTTGTGTCATGTCGCGTTCCGTTCGGTGGTACCGATATCCAGTTCAGCGGCGTCTGCCGACTTGCGTTTCGAGCGTCCGCCAAAGCGCCCACCCAGGCGGGCGCTCACGCCAGACACCCAGCCCGATACACTCGCAGCGCGTTCGCTCTGCTGGGCATAGCCAAGCGTCTGGGCAATCTGGGCCAGCGCGCGCACGTAGGCGTCGGTGGGGTGGGTTTCGGCCAGCATGGCGCCCTGGTTGGAGGCGATCACCAGCGGCGCGCGGCGGTTCGGCACGGTCAGCACCGAGGGAATCTCCAGCCGCTCGGCAATCTGCGCCGCATCCAAAGACAGACGTGTGTCGAACTTCGAGATGGTCAAGTGCAGGTGGTCGCGGTCGATCTCGCGCTTCTTGAGTTCCTGCATCAACTCGGCAGCCGAGACGATGGCGCCCACGCTCTGCTCGGTCACCAGCATCACGTCATCAGCGGCCTTGACGATCTGGGCGATGAAGTCAATATTGCCGAAGCCCCCGAGGTCTACGACCTGCAAGTCGAAAAAGGTGCGCAGGCGGTTGAGCAGGCCAAGCGCCTCGGAGAATGAGATGTCACGCATCTCCGCCAGCGAGATAGGCAGCGGCAGCACGGCCAGCCCGTTCGGGTGGCGCGACAGCGCAGTCTGCACGAACACCTGATCGAAGCGGCGCAGGTTGCGCACGGCCTCAACAAAATGGAAGTTGGCCTGCACGTTCAGGTACAACGCGCCGTCGCGCAACGGCTGGCCAAGGTCGAGCAGCATCACATCGCTGGCAGACGTGCGGCGCACCAGCGTGGCCAGGTTGGCGGCCAACGTGGTAGCGCCCACACCTGGGCGTGCACCCAGAACGGCCAGCACGCGACCGCGGCGGGTCGGCTCGGCCGATGCCCGCTCTGCCAGCAGGCGGCGCACAACGCGCACGGCCTCGGCCGGTGCGCCATCCACGTCGACGAAATCCTTGACCCCCGCCCGCAGCGCGGCCAGCATCGCGCGGCCGTCGGCAGCGGAGCCCACGGCCACCAGCGGCAGGCCCGGAAACAGCCGCGCGAGTTGTGCGACCAGTTGCGTGGCTTCGTTGATCGCGTCGGTGCCCTCGCCCAGCTTCTGGTCCTGTTCAGGCACATCGATCAGCGTGGGGGACGACGCAAAGCGCACGAACACCACCTCGGGGTTCACTGCGCCAATCTGCTCGATAAAGGCATCGTGGCCGGTGGTTTCGGCCACCAGCACGCCCAGCTCGCGAATCGCCCCGGCCAGCCAACGATGCGCACCTGCCGACTGGGCATCGCCGTGCATGCCAGCACGCGCGCCGCCGTGCAGAAGGAAGTAATCCATGCCCGCTCCTTACTTCGAGAACCCAGGCATGGTGGCCGGATCAGCCACCCCCAGAGCAAACGGCCGCCACACGGGGTCGCTCGCGGTATCGCGATCTTGCCCGCCGCTCTGGCCCGGCAGCATCTTGTCGATGGGCGCGTTGCGTGCCATCGGCTTAACCAGGTGCGGCGTGACGATGATCACCAGTTCCCGCTCTTCCTGGTTGTAGTTCAGGCGCTTGAAGAACGTCCCGATGATCGGCACGTCGCCCAGAAACGGCACCTTGTCGACGTTGGACAGCGTGGACCGGCTGACCAGCCCGCCGATGACAAAGCTCTCGCCATCGCCCAGTTCCACAGTGGTATCGGCCCGGCGGGTGACGATGGCCGGCACTGTCGCGCCGTTGAGCGTGATGCCGCGGCTGAAGTCCAGGTCGCTCGCTTCCGGCGCCACCTTCAGAGCGATGCGGTTTTCCGACAGGATCGTCGGCGACACCGTCAGGCCGATGCCGAACGGCTTGTACTCGATGGTGGTGGTCCCCAGCGCTTGCGGCACGGGAATCGGGATCTCGCCGCCGGCCAGGAAGTTGGCGCTCTGGCCAGAAAGCGCAACCAGACTGGGCTCGGCCAGCACGCGCGCCATGCCGTTCGACTCGATCAAGCTCAGGTTGGCGAAAAGACCCTTGCTGACGGACCCCACCAGCAGGTTAAACGCCGAGCTGATCGGCGAGGTCGACTGCGTGCTCAGCCCGGAAGATGGATCAAACGCTGCCTGCGTCAGCGACGCCGGCGAGAACGTGCCAAAAGCAAAGCCCCCCCTTCTGCGCGTGAAGGAGAAACCCGCTTCCTTGAGCACGGTCTTGCTGAACTCCACCACACGCACGTCCACCTGCACGGTGCCGGGCACATTCAGCGAAGTGTTGTCGATCACGTTGCCGCTCTTGGGTTTCTCCGCACCGCTGGCGGCAGCGGCCGAGCGGCGTGCACGTGTCAGCGCGTAGACATCCTTGGGCTGGCCCGACACCACGGCGGTATCGCCTTGTGCCACCACGTTCGGGTCACCCGGCACAGGCGCGGCGGCATCCACCTGGACGTTGTAGGTCGTCGCGACGCCGCCTTGCGTCCAGACCATCACGTTGGCGGCGCCCGGCTTCTTGGCGATGATCAACACGCTGGTGGCCGCGCCCCGCCCCTTGAGCAACAGCGCATCGGCAATCTCGGGGTTACCGATGGCAATGCGCTCCAGCGGTTTGCCCAGGCGAATTTCGCGTTGGCTGCCGGCCAGCAGATGCAGCGTCTGGCCAGCCGGCGCCGTCTGGGCAAATGCGGTCGACACAAAGGCAGCACAGCCCAACGCGAGTGCGCCCATCCAACCGCGAACCATGGCGACATCAGTCATGTTGCTCCTCACGTTTTCCTGCACGGATGATCTCGACGCCAGTGCTGGCGGTGCTAGCGGTGCTGCTGCGCACCGTCGTGCGCGCCGCGGCAAGCGCCGGCAGCGGCGATGGCTGCACAACCGCCGGGCGGCGCGGCAAACCAGTCAGGCTGGCCATCGACACGCCGGCCTGAGCAACGTCCATCGGGTTGCGGTTGGTGGCGGCCAGCAATGCGGCGTCCTGCGGCTTGACGGTCGGCTCCGCATCGTCCCCCGGGTTGCGCAGCGCCAGCAGCAGGCGGCCGCTCTGATGTGCCATCGCCAGTTGGCTGACAGCCTCTACCGGCACGGCCAGCACCGCCGTCTTGGCTTGGTCAACCTTGCGCGTGACGTTGTTGTTCTCGGGCTGCTTCTGCGGCCCTTCATTGACGGCCAGCGGGCCGAACGCCAGCACGCGCAGGTGCGGCAGCAACAGGCGCGCCTGGCTGTCTCCAATCTCCTGGCCGTCCTTGCGCATCACGAGAAACACGTCCACGTAGTCGCCCGGCATAACGCGGTTGCCCACGCCAATCACCTCATCAACCGTGATGGCAACCGCGCGCTGCCCGGCTTGCACCTGCAGCGCCAACCCGGACGAGAGTTGCGACGCAATCAGCGGCACACCCACGCCAATCGGAAGGACAGGCTCACGCCCCACCACCTTGGTCACGTCGGAAAACGCATCCGTCGGGTTGATGGGCAACCGCTCAACAGCCACCTGATCTGCGGTGATGGCCTTGCCGGCCTCAAGCGGCTTGACAGTGACAACAACCGGATACACCGTCTTGCCATCTTGCTGTACGGCCACTGGCATCGGCGGGCGATGCGCGCTCTTCCACGCCACGGCGCCAAGAATGGCGGCAAGCAACAGGAGTGCGGCGGCGAAAATCTGGAGATGTTTGCTGGTCATCTGGGCGGCTTGAATCAGCGAACTGAGAAAGGTCACGAACCCGGTATCAACTGCACGACGGCGGAGCCCGTCAGCGTGGACGGAACGGGTAGCAGTGGGATAGCGGGCAGGAGCGGGGTCGCGCCCGTGGTGATCGGCAGCGTGAGCACGACGCTCAGGCATTGCATGCTCGCGATGGTCGGACACGTCACCAACGGCGATGCGCTCTGGTTGGTCGCAACCTGCGAACTGATGAAAGATGGCAGCGCCGCGTTGGCGGCCGTGTAGGCAGCAGCCACGCGCTGCGTGTTGGAAGATTGGTAGCGCAGTGCAGCGCGGGCGCCTTCTTCAGCGGCCAGCGTCAGAACCTGCTGCATGGCCAGAATCACGCCGTAATACACGATACCCAGCATGAACGTCAGCAGCACAGGCACGACAACAGCAAATTCGACCGCGGTCGCGCCGCGGCTACGGCGCTGTTTAGCCGCGAACACGCGTACACCCGGGCGCTTGCGCACCCCCTCCCGTTCCCGATGCAATGTCGGCATGGCCGACTCCTTTTTATTAGCGGCCGCTTTCCGGCTCTTCTGCAACCGTCTGTGCTACATGCCAGGCAACCAAGGCACACGCATCACCGTAGGCACCCAGGGCAGGCTCAACAAGCCAATCGCCATATAGGCCGCGTACGGAATGCCTCGGCGTCCGGCTTGCGCGGTATTCCAGCGTGTTATGGCGGGGCACAACCGCATTGCCAGCCAAGCTGAGGGCGACGAAACGTCGAGTTGGCGCAGCGCCATGATCAACAGCGCGTGCAGCCCGGCGATCATGCTGGAGATCAGCCACACGGCCACCAGACCGTGCCAGCCAGCCAGCAACCCCGCCACTGTGAAGAACTTGACGTCGCCCGCCCCCATCCAGCCCAGTGCATAGAGCGGCAGGAAACAGGCGAATGCGATCACTCCGCCAAGCCAGAAGTCTTGCCAGTCATAGGCAAGTGCCTCGACCCCGCCGAGCTTGATCAGCACGATGGACAGCACCACCCCTGCAGCGACGAGCCAGTTCGGCACGCGCCGCGAGCGGATGTCCCACGTGATTGCAAGAATTGCGAGAACTACGACACTTGCCCAGCCTGCGGTGTCTGCATGGCTATACAAGGTGCTGCTCTAGCACGCAGTTCCCTTGTTGACGGCCTGGCAGATGTTCACGAACACAGTGTTGAGCTGGGTGCCCAGTTTGCCGACGATGAGTGTGATCGCGGCCGCGATCAGACCCGCGATCATGCCGTATTCAACGGCAGTGGCACCTTGTTCGTCGCGAAGGAACTTCAGAACGGCGTTTTTCATGATTCTCTCCTGTTTGCACTCGCCCGCGGATGTATTGATCTCGACCAGCTTTTGGCGCTCCAACCATAGCCAGTTCATATTGCTTAATAAAAGATAAAACGCATGGGATTTAGAGCAATGACACAGGCTGAAAAAATTTTTTTGCCTGCTTCGCTTCGCCAGGGAAACGAAATTGACGCACACCCGATAGTTGTGCACCGCAAAATTGCCTAACGACCACTGCACGCCCCCACGTCCATCTGTTTTTTTGGCATGTCACGCATGTCACGTAACACACCGTAACAGCTTTATAAGCGTGCAGCGTCGCAAAAAAAATAACTAAATTGAGGTACTTGACCCAATTTAGAGTGAAGTCTCTATTAATTCTTATTAAAGACGTGCCAACCCTCTGAAAACTAATGGAAATCCCTTAATTACGCAGAGGTTGCACCCATTATAAGAGCGGGTTTTCCATTAATCCCCGGGGCTGATCTGAACGCTCCCCATTTCTGTCCAGGCAAAAAAAGGATGCGCGAGCGACGGGAACGCGCCCGCGCACCTTCAAGAGCACAGACAGGTACTGCTCAGTGCGCCAGGCTGCCAACGCCGCCCAGCAAATTGGTGACAGGAGCCAGAGGACTACTGCCCGATGCGCCGCCGGCCGCGCCGGTCGCGCCGCTCACCAGGCCGGTAACGGGCGCCAGTGGGGTGCTGCCGCCGGCTGCGCCACCCAGCAAATTGGTGACGGGGGCCAGCGGATTCGAACTGCCTGCCGCGCCACCCAAGAGACCGGTCAGGGGCGCCAGCGGGTTGCCGCCGCTACCGCCGCCAGGCAGGCCACTGAGGGGATTGCTGCCCGATGCGCCGCCAGCCGTTGCAACACCACCGACCGCCGCCACGGTCGTCCCGACGGAGGTGACCACGGGGCCCAGGTTCGACACCACCGGCACACCTGTCCCGGTAATGGTGTTGCCGGCGCCAGCCACGCCACCGCCAACGGTGCCCAGCAACGAGTTGAACGGGCCACCCAGGCCGGTTGCGTCGCCGCCGGTTTGCGTGGCATTGGTCAGCTGCGTCGTGACCGGCACGATGGCCGTGCTGAGTTGCTGCGTCACCTGCTGAACCGCGCCGGAAGACAGCGCGCTTCCCAGCATCGTGCCGCCCCCAATCACGGCCTGGCCGATCTGCTGCACGCCACCGCCTACCGGCTGGGTGACCGGCGCAAGCGGCGCGCCCGAACCTTGGCCCAGGCCTTGCACGAGCGAACCGGCGCTCACCGTGGCCTGGCCAATATCGGTTACCACGTTGCCGGTGCTGGCCACCGTTGTACCGACCGGGTTCGGGTTCTGGCCCATCTTGCCAAGACCAGTCTGCACACCCAGGCCGAGGTCGCTGACGGCCTTGCCTGCATTGCCAACCGTGCCGCCAAGGCCGGCCTTGGACTGGTCAGACAAGCCCGGAATATTGGCGTTCTGCAGGGTCGCACCCAGGCTGCTGACGGCCTGCCCCGTGGCAACCACCGTGTTGCCACCGCCATTGGCCACCTTGCCAACGGGCGTCACGCCCCTCACATCGTTCGGATTCGCGGTCGGCGAGCTTCCCGAGCCCGAACCTCCCGAAGAGCAGGCTGCCAACATGAGCGCAGCAACAGCGCAGGCCAATGGTGCAATGCGAATGGAGTGTCGAATGTGAGTCATGGTCTGTCCCCTTCTTGGAATGATGTGTCTTGATGTCTGAGCTCGGTACTGCGGACTGCGGACCACATTCTGCAAATGGCATGCCAACAGCGTTAGAAACAGTGCTCGGTTTTCAAGTGACGGCGCGGGTATTGGCTGTACGGGCAACGCGTCAGGTGTTACCCCAATGCCAAGCCAGCGCGTTACCGCTCCGAAATCCGTGTTCCGGGCGTTACGACGTAACGTGACACGGAACATATTCATCATCGATATAACCCAACAAACGAATGCCAACCCCTACTCCAGTGGGGTGAGCAAATCCCTTATTCTGGTTAATTTTCACAATCCCTCCATTTTTATGGGGCAAAACCTAACAAGCCAAGATATCACATTACGCATTGCGTAATAATGATGACATGGCACACCGTTTGCAGAGTCCGGTCACCCCACATCGACAGTGGGACATTTTCCAGCTGACTAAAGCGGACTTTTAAAACGGGAGATCATCATGAATAAGAACATCAAGTGCCTGGCCGCCACCATGGCAAGCCTGTTGGTATTGGGTGGTTGCGCCAGCTCCGGCTCCGGCGATCTGGGCAGATCGTTGGGCGGTTCAAACAGCGGCGGCTCGACTAACAACGGCAGCGGTTCAACGCCGACGCCTTCGCCAGCACCATCGCCTTCGTCTTCCCCGTCGCCTTCGCCGTCGCCTTCGCCGTCCCCCTCGCCCTCGCCTTCGCCGTCCCCCAGCCCGACTCCGGCACCAGCACCGCTGACGCCGGCTGGCGCTGTTCTGAACAAAGCGGGCGGCATCGTCACGACGGCTGGTTCGACAGTGAGCGGCATGGGCAAGACCATCGCTACCGCGCCGCTGCCCTCGCAACTGAGCGGCGTGCAAAGCGGCCTGGGCGGTGTGGTTGAAAACGCGGGCGCGACGGTTTCAGCGCTGGGCACGGGCGTGCAGAGCGGGTTGGGCAGCATCGGCCGCAACGCCAATCCGGTTGGCACCACGGTCGCCAGCCTCGGTAACGTGGTGACGGGCGCGGGCAACACGGTCACGAGCACCGGCACGCTGGTCAACAACCTGGACACCGGCCCACTGGCACCGCTGGCTCCAGTGACGACACCGCTGGCAGGCGTGGTCACGCAAGTCGGCCAAGCGGTTGCCAACAGCGGCGGCACGTTGGGCTCGGCCCTGTCGACCGGTCCGGTGGAGCAACTCACGCAGCAACTGAGCACGGCCATCGTGCCGCTGACTTCGCAAATCACCAGTGGCGCGCAAACGCTGGGCGCGGCGTCGGGCCTGGGTTCGCCGGGCAACACGCTGCTGGGCACGATTGGCGGTGCCGTGGCCAACGGCGGCAACACGCTCACTGCGGCCAATGTTCCGGTCGTCAGCGGTCTGGGCGGTGTGGTGGCGGCCACAGGCAACACGGTTGCCGCGCTGGGGGGCGTGGTGTATTCGCCGACGGCATCGGCGGGTAATCCGTTGACGCCGCTCACGGGCCTGCTCGGCGGCCTGGGTGGTGCAACGGGCGGCGGCAACCCGCTCGCCCCGATTACTGGCGCACTCGGCAACGGGGGCGGCGCGGCAGGCGGCACCAATCCGCTGGCACCGATCACCGGCGCACTGGGCGGGTTGAGCGGCGGCGCGGGCGGCAATCCGCTAGGCGCGCTCACGGGCGCCCTGGGTAGCCTGGGTGGCGCAACGGGCGCCAGCAATCCACTCACCCCAATCACCAGCACGCTCGGTAGCCCGAGCTCTGCAGCCGGCGGTGCCAGCAACCCGCTGGGCCCGGTCAGCACGATCACGGCTCCGGTTGGCGGCGTAGTCACCACGGTGGGCACCGGCCTGACCTCGGCAGGTGCGGCAACACCGCTGTCGCCGGTCACGGGCGCGGTGGGCGGTCTGCTGGGCACGGTGGGCGGCGCACTGGGCGGCGCGCACCACTGATCCACGATCCACAGCTCGGCGGACTGGCTATCATGCCCGTCCGCCGCTGTCGCGTTTCAAACGCACCGATGCCGCGCAATGCGGCATCGCCATTGGGCTTGCTGGCACGCGCCTGCGCACCATCGGTATCTACCTGAGCCGTTGCGTCGCGTGAACGCTCCCTCTATGTGTCTTGTTGTAAAGCACCATGTCTCGCGGTTATCGTTTGATGCAACGCGCGGCTGCACGGCTTCGCGACACCACAAACGAAAACCACGGAGGAGACAGGCGTGCGGACCACCACCATGCGGTTGGCCCTGGCCACAGGCGTAGCACTGACCGGCCCGGCACTGAGCTGGGCCCAGAGCAGCCCGACCCAAGGCAACCCGATCGACACGCTACCCAAGGTCGATACCTCCCGCCCGCCCCAGCAGAAGATTCAGGTGGAAGTGCAGCGGCCGAACCCCGCGCTGGAAAACCTGCTCGCCACGCACCTCACGCCCACCAAGTTCCAGATCGAAGGCGTGAAAACGCTGCCGTTTCCCGAGATCGCTGCGCACTTCGCGCCGCTGGCGGGGCACGACATCACCGTCGCGCAACTGCTGCAGGCCGCGAACGACGTGACCAAGCTCTATGCCGATCGCGGCTTCCCGCTCTCGTTTGCTTTTGTCCCGGCACAAACGTTTGAAGGCGGCGTGGTGCGCGTCACCGTGGTGGAAGGCTACGTGGCGCGCATGCGCGTCGAGGGCACGCCTGGGCCGCTGGAGGGCCGCCTGCGTGAAATCTCGCAACGCCTGATGAATGAAAAGCCTCTGCGCCGCGAGACCTTCGAGCGCGTAACCGGTGTGCTCGCACAGCAGCCCGGCGTGCAGATCACCGCGACCGTGCAACCACCCACCACCACCGATGGCGCGAGTGAACTGGTGCTCAACGTCAAGCGCCAGCCCTACACGATCGGCGCGGGCGTCGAATATCGATCGCCAGGGGCGCGGGCGGTCATCACGGGCACGCTCAACAGCCTGACGCCGCTGGGCGAACAGATCAGCGTGTCGACACTGCAGCCGCGCGGGCGAGATCACGAAACGTTTTACTCCGCCACGTGGGCGCAGCCGATCGGCACGGATGGGCTGCTTGCCAAGCTCTCGTGGTCGCACTATCGCGGCATGCCCGAGAATCTGCCGCTGGAGCAGTTGGGCTATCAATCGCGCTACCTGACGGATACGCAGCGGCTCGGGTTGTCATTGAGCTACCCGGTGCTGCTCTCGAACACGCGCAACCTCACGGTCACGGGCACCTTCTACGGCAACGACGACACGCAGCGCTACACGCCGCAAAACCCTGCCTTCGCGCAAACAGAGCTGGACGCCAAGGTGCGTGTGGCGGGCGCCGAAGCGCTGTACACCGAAGTGAACCCCGGCGAGACACGCCGCGCATCGCTTGGCATGTACCAAGGCATCAACAGCCTCGGCGCAGGCAAGTCGCCCAACAACAACGTCGATCTGGGCTTCCTGCGCACGCGCATCACCGCCAGCGAAGCGCACGACCTGCCGCTGGGCTTCGGCGTGGTGGTGTCCGGAGCCGCGCAGTACAGCGGTGCCGTGCTGCCCTCATCGGAGCAGATCAGCTTTGGCGGACGCTTCTTCGGCCTCGCCTATCCGGCTGGTGAAGTGGCGGGCGACCGCGGCTGGGGCGCGTCGGTTGAGCTCAACCGCGCTTTCCAAGTGTCGATGGACTACCTGAAAACCGTGCAGCCCTATATCTTGTATGACACAGCCAAGGTGTATTCGAATGCGGGCACGCTGGTGCATGACCAGCTTGGCTCGATCGCGCTGGGCGTGCGCTTCTCTGATCGGAAGTACTACACGCTGGACCTCGCGATTGCACGCCCTGCGGGCGACAAACCGATCAATTCAAGCTCGCGCAGCCTGCGGTTCAACGCAGCGTATACGTACCGGTTCAACTGACGCACACCTGCATCGTGAACATGTGTAGGAGTTTTTTATATTTTTTATTTTTTCAGCGCTGAAAGTCGCCCATACTCCCCTCTTGGGAGGGGGATACAGTACCGCCGGAATTTGGGAGCATCAGAAGCGGAATGTTAAGTTTTTCCAAAGAGTTGCCGATTACCACTGAAGTCGCGCAGAAGAACAACAATCATCACAGCGACGGCGGCATCACGCCGCACCACGCCGACAGCAAGGGACTGCACCCTGAGCCGTCGCAATACGCACCGGGGGCCATCATGCTGCAACGTCTATCGGATGACGCAGAGTTCCATCGACTCGTCGATACCATCTACGAGGCGGTACTTGAGCCTGCGCAGATGCCGATCGCCCTGGCCCTGCTCTCTGTCTACGCCGGCGCCGAAAGCGCACACTATTTCGTCTGGGACAAGCACACCGAAACGCCGCGCCATGGCGTTTCGTCGGGCTGGTGCCAGCACTGCCCGCAGCCGGGCCACTGCAACACCTTCTGCCAAGACCCGCAATTGTTCAGCGCCGAGGCATCCGACGAGATGCCTTCGGCAGCCATGACCCTGATCGATACGCCGGACATGTGCGTCACAATGCGCCTGCGCACACGCGACGACGATGCATCGGAAGTCAGCGCCGCCGAGCGCGAAACCCGCCTGCAGCGCGTGCTGCCGCACCTGCAGCGTGCCGCGCGCATGCAGCAGCGCAATCAGGAACTGAACGAACTCGCTGCGCTCGGCATGGCCGGGCTGGATACGCTGGACTTCGGCGTGATGGTCATCGAGCGCACCATGCGCGTGAAGTACGCCAACGCCTGGGCCCGCACGATGACAGCGGGAGACGACCGCCTGTCGCTCGATGGCAGCATGCTGCATTCGGCAGACCACACGCACAACGCAGCACTGCGCAACCTGATCGAACACGCCGCCGGTTCACTCGGTGTGCAAGGCGCGGCCGGTTCGTGGATGTACCTCGCGCGCGATGGCCGTCCCGTGCCCTTCATTGCGACGCCGCTCGCACCCTCCGATGCGATGCGCTCGACCTGGGCTTCGCCGCTGGCGCTGGTGCTGGTCGGCAACTCCGAGGCCCGCTCGGTCATGGATGCCGGCGTGCTCGCATCGCTGTTCGGGCTGACCAACAAGGAATGCATTGTCGCCGCGCGGCTGGCTGCCGGCGAAACGCTGCAGGAGATCGCCGAGCGCGAATTCCTCTCCCTGCACACGGTGCGGGTGCATATCCGCGACATCCTGCGCAAGACCGGTACGCATCGCCAGTCCGAACTCGTGCGCCTACTGCACCTTTTGCCCAGCGTCGATCTGGAACGTGCCGGCGCCGCCACCCCGGCTTCGCGTCGGCGCGGTCGCTTGAATGCCTGACCTCTCATCTGACTTCGTTTGATTTGCGACGCCCAATCGCGGGCGTCGAGCCATCCGCGTATACCCGGATCACTTTTCGGCGGTTTCTGCCGATGCTTCAAGACACGCCTAGCGCCGTCATACTCGCTTGATACGGTGCAATAGCGGCAAATGATCCCGACGCATTCTGTGAATAGCGCGCAACAAACGTGCTTTTTCACGGCCTGAAACGACAGGCTTTTGCGCTATCCTCGCCGCAAAACACAGACTTGGCGCTGGTCGTAGATCGGGGGGCCGCGCCGGATGCGCTCGCATGCATAACGATTTCCATATTGCGCTGCTGCTGTTTGCGTGGGTCAGCACTGGGCTGACCACGTTTGCCGCACTGGACGCTGCGACACGTCTGCCGGGGGGCTCGACGATCGCAAAACGCCGCAACTGGCGCATGGCCTGTGCGGCCATTCTTGGCATTGGGCTTTGGTCAGGGCTTTGGCTTGGCCAGCTTGGCCTGCATCGGCAGGTTGGCACACCCATATCCGCGCCCATCGCGGCAACACTCATGACAGCGCTGGCAGCAGCGCTGGCGGCTTTTTCCATCGTGCTGCCGGACACCTCGCTTGCCAATGGCGCCCAGGCTCCGCAACGACGCAGCGTCGCAATGGGCGCCGCAGCGCTTGGCATCGGGCTGTTGACGATGGAACTGTATCTGGCGCGCCCCTGGGTGCATGACGACGCCTTGTCGCTGCGCCGCGCCCTGCTCGGCTGGGGTGGCGGCACACTCGTTCTTGGCGCAGGCGTGTGCCTGGCGATGTGCATGGCATTTCATACGCCGCCGGCACAGCGGCGCGCGGCCGTGGGTTTGCGCGCACGCGCCGCAGCGGTGCTGGCAACAACCGCAGTGCTGTCGCTCATGTTGTGGCCGTATTCGGCCCCATGGCCGGCCGACGAATCGACGATGCATATCGTGCCCGTCATCATGCTCAGCGCCGGCGGCGTGCTGATCGCGCTGGGCTTGCATGCTGTGTTAATGATGCTCGAAACCCGCGTCGATTCTGCGCAGGCGCACCTGGAAGCATCGCTGGCGCGCGTGGCAAACCAAACGCCCCTTCCCCAGTTCCACGACACGCTCACGGGCCTGCCGAATCGCCTGCATCTGCGTGAGGCACTGGAGGCGGCGATCCTGTCGTCCACGCGACGCGGACGTCCGTTCGCGCTCTTCTATTTGGATCTCGACAACTTCGGCCAGATCAACGACCAATACGGCCGCAACACCGGCGACCGCGTGCTGCAGATCATTGCCGAGCGCCTGCGCCAAACCATTCGCGGTGAAGACACCGTGGCCCGCCTGGGGGGCGACGAATTCGGCATCCTGGTTGAAGGGTTGGCCCTGCCCGAGGCCGCCGCCACCGTCGGCGACAAGCTGTTGTTCCGTCTGCGCGAATCGGTGGAGGTGGAAGGCCGGCGCCTGCGTGCCACTGCGAGCATTGGCGTGGTCGTCCACCCGCACAATGGTGCGACGGCCGATACGCTGCTTGAGCATGCCGACACGGCGATGTTCGACTGCAAGCAGTCCACCGGCAACGCCTACCGTTTCTTCGAGCCGCGCCTGAACACCACGGCGCACCGCGTGCTTCAGATTCAACGTGCGCTCTCGCACGCGGCGCTCAACGGGCAACTCTCCGTGCACTACCAGCCGAAATACGACGCACGCACGCAGACCATGACCGGCGCCGAGGCACTGCTGCGCTGGAACCATCCGGAACTGGGCGCCGTATCACCCGCGGAGTTCATCCCGCTGGCCGAGCGCACCGGCACCATCGTCGAACTGGGCGATTGGGTGGTCGAAGAAGTCTGTCGCCAGATCATGCATTGGGATGCCATGGGCATGCCGCCGCAACGCATCGCCGTTAACCTCTCGCCGCGGCAATTCCAACAACCCGATCTCGTGCAGCGCCTGTCGCAGATACTGCATCGCTATCAGGTGGCCGCGCATCGGCTGATGTTTGAGATTACCGAGACGGCGGCCATGCGCGATGCCGGCCAGAGCATCGCGGTTATCCGCCAGATTCAGTCGCTCGGTTTTGAGGTGGCCATCGACGATTTCGGCACCGGCTATTCCAGCCTGAGTTATCTGCAGCGCTTTCGCGTCCAGCAGATCAAGATCGATCGCGCATTCGTCTCTGCGCTCGACGACAATCCACCCGAGGCGGCCGCCATCATTCGCGCCATCTGCGCGATGGCGCACTCGCTGGACATGACCGTGGTGGCCGAAGGCGTGGAAACTGAAGCGCAAATGCAGGCCCTGGTGAATCTGCAATGCGATCAGGTGCAGGGCTATCTGCTGGCACGTCCACTCCCAGCCAAGGATTTTCAGGGGCTCCTTGGAATCCAGTACGCCTGAACGGCGTGATATTGAATAATGCGGCACAGAGAATGCGCCATTTGCATGCATTCAACACAACCTTTCAAAGGCCTTTCATCTTCATATTCGGAATATTTGACGAAAATTCGATACCATTGCCGAAGCAATGAAGCGGTCACATAAGAAAAGAATTGTGTACGAATTGCGGAGTCCGTTCACTCCACGGATTCCAATACAGCCCAACGGCTCTGTAATGGTTCATATGTTTACGATTTCGAGACATCGTGCAAACGCCCTTCCCATGCAGGTTTTCCCAAAGAGCAGTGCGGCAGAAAATCCACGCCCTTGACACGATGTCTTAACGAAATTCATTTCTCACCTGCAAAGTCGTTATAATGCGCTGGGCTACGGGGAGCGTGCCCATGTTTCAATTGCAAAGTTGAGGAATCCATAATGCCGACTTACAAAGAAATCGTTCAGAAGATCTCTGAGCTGCAGCGCCAAGCCGATGAACTCCGGGCAAATGAACAAGCGACGGTGATCGCTGAAATCAAGCACAAGATCGTGGAATACGGCCTGACCGCCGATGACCTCGGTTTTGGCGCCAAGGGTGCCGTGGCCTCGAAGAAGGCCGGCCGCAAGGTTCCGGTGCGTTACCGCGACAACGACGGCAATACCTGGACGGGCCGTGGCAAACGTCCGGGCTGGCTGGTCAAGGAGTTGTCGTCGGGCCGGAAGATGGAGGATTTTCTGGTCGCCTGACCTGCGCAGCATTCCGAGCCCGCACAAAGAGGCGTGCCGGAAACCACAAAAGAAGAAAGGCCGGCGAATTTGCCGGCCTTTTGCATTCCTGCCCGGAAATATTGGGGGCAGCTACACCTGGAAGCGCCCCACCGCCGTCCGCAGTAGTTGCGCCTGCTCTTCCAGCGACAGCGCTGCAGCAGCCGCCTGCTCCACCAGCGCGGCATTCTGCTGCGTCACTTCATCCATCTGGTTGACGGCCTGATTCACCTGCTCGATGCCGGAACTCTGCTCGTCGGATGCCGCAGAAATCTCACCCATGATGTCCGTCACGCGCTTCACGGCGGTCACCACGTCCTGGATCACCACACCGGCCTCTTCCACCAGCGCCGAGCCGTTCTGCACGCGCCCCACCGAATCACCGATCAGCTCCTTGATCTCCTTGGCCGCGCTGGCTGAGCGCTGTGCAAGGCTGCGCACCTCGCCAGCCACCACGGCAAAGCCGCGGCCCTGCTCGCCTGCACGGGCGGCTTCTACGGCAGCATTCAGCGCCAGGATGTTCGTCTGGAAAGCAATGCCCTCGATCACGCCAATGATGTCGGCAATCTTCTTGCTGCTGTCGTTGATGCCCGACATGGTCTGGACCACACGTCCGACCACCTCGCCGCCCTTGACCGCGATATCCGAGGCGTTAACGGCCAAGGTGCTGGCCTGACGCGCGTTGTCGGCGTTCTGCTTCACGATCGACGTCAGCTCTTCCATGCTCGACGCCGTCTCTTCCAGCGACGACGCTTGCTGCTCCGTACGCTGCGACAGATCGGCATTGCCGGCGGCAATCTGCTTGGTGGCACTGGCGATGGAGTCGGCCGAGTTCTTGATGTTGCCGATCGTGCCCGTCAGCTCGCGCTGCATTTGCGCCATGGCGTAGAGCATGCTGTCGCGGTCGCCCGAGCGGGTTTCAACCTGCACGGCCAAGTCACCGGCGGCGATACGCCCGGCAATGCTGGCGGCATAGGCCGGCTCGCCGCCCAACTGGCGCTGCAGGCTGCGCGTGACAGCCACGACCACGACCGTCATCAACAAACCGACGGCGAACAACAGCCCCAGCGCCTTGATAAGGGACGCATGGAATGCGGTCTCGATGTCATCCATATACGTGCCCGTGACCAGGCACCAATCCCACGGCTGGTAATACAACACATAGCTCTTCTTGGGCTGCGGCGCGTCGGCGCCGGGTTTGGGCCACAGATAATCGACAAAGCCGCCGCCACTCTTGCCCGTGCGAGAGATTTCCTCGAACAGGTGATTGCCCGCCGGATCCGTAAAGCCCGACATGTCTTTACCGTTCATTTCGGGTTTGATCGGATGCATCACCATGACCGAGTTGGTCTGGTTGATGCTGAAGTAGCCGTCCTTGCCGTAGCGGACCGTCTTGATGCGTGCTAGCGCCTGGGCACGTGCCTCGTCGGCGGTAAGCTTGCCGTCTTGCGCCATCTGCCCGTAATCCTTGATAACGCTGAATACGGATTCAGTGATGTTCCGCAAGTCGCGCTGGCGCTCTTCCAGGCGCAGGGTGCGAGTCTCCCAGGTGCTCCACAGCGTGATCAACAGCAGACACAGCCAACTCAGGACGAGCGGCAGCCACAGCTTCTGACGAAGCGTGAGTCGGTTCATCTTTCCTTCCCTCCAAGCGTTTCTTTTTTGTCCGCGTACATGGCACAGGTGCTGTATGCGGCGCTCCCCTCGGCGCGATTACACGCGCTCTGTCTGAGCTATCGAACACACGCGGGGAAAACTTGAGTAGGGCAAGTACTCAAGTACCTGCCCGTCGGCGGAAAGAAGAAGGAAGACCTCAACGCAACGCGTCGGGATTGATGCTGGGAAGCGTGCCGTCGCCCGCGGGCGCGGGGGGTGCGGTTGCCGGTGCGGGTTGAGGTGCGGCGGCTTCTGCCGCCGGATGATCGGTGGGCGTCCAGGACTCCCACAAGCCATGGCGGCGCAGTGTTTCGGGTGTCTCAGCGGCGATTGACGTGTCCAACACGGCGATCTCTGCCTGGGCCATCTTTGCGACCATCTCGATATGTGACCCCGCCATGCGCACGGCATGACCGCCGGCATCGCGCACTGCCACGCCGTGCGCAGCAATCTGCCGATAGCCGCCGTCCTTGTGCCGCATGCGGAACTCCGCTACGTAGGCCGGCGTGTTGCCGTCAACATGCGCCTGGATACGATTGAGCACCATCGGTAAATCATCCGGATACACCAGGCGCAGATACTCGCTGGTGCTCGGGCCGATCTCCTTGAGCGTGTAACCGAGCATGGCGGCAAAGCGCGTGGAAAACTGCGCAGAGCGCGTGATCAGATCGAACTCCCACAAGCCGACATCCGCGCCGTCGAGCAGCAGTTGATGGCGCGTAACCAGTTCGGCCTCGCGGCGGCGGTAACTCTGCTCCAGGTCGTTGAGCGCCTGCACGGTTTCCTTGCGCAGACGAATTTCGCGGCCGGCAACGGCGGCGGCGGTGTCGCCCGCAGCGCGATCCCGATAGCCCAGCAGAAAAGCGGCGAGCACCGTCGCGACCGCGCCCATCCACAGCAACAACCGTAGCCCTGCCGGCGCATTGCCGGACACGGTGGAAAGCGTTGAAAACGAACCTGCCAACGATGCCGTATACACCGCATCCGCCGTCAAGGCAGTGCCGAACAGCACGCTCACAAACAAGCTCACGCCCGGACGACGGACCGCCACACCAGTGGCACCCGACCGCGCCGAGAGCGCAAACTGCAGCGCAGCCGCACACCCCACCGCCGACAGCACCATGACGATGCCGAGCAGCCCGGCGTCTTCCCAGGCGGTGGTGCTAAAGCTCGTGACACCCGCCAGCAGCAATACCGCCACCGGGCCACTCACGCTCAACAACACGCCGAGCAAGATGGCGCGCAGCACACCCGCACGCCCGCCCAGCACGCACCACAGCGCAGCCACCGCAAGGCTCCAGCAGAACGAAGCCAGCGTCATCACAAGCACTGCCGTGCCTTCATGCAGCGGCCAATGCACAAGCAACGGCAGCAGCGGCACCGTCCACAATCCCATTGCCGAGAACAGTGCTGTCATGACGAGCGGTAGACGCGTGCGCGAAGCTGTGGCGCTGCGCAAGTCATCGAGCAAACGCAGCAGCAAACTGCCCGCGCCGCATGCCACAACAAAGGGCAGCAACGCGGGCAATAACGCACGCGCAAGCGTGCTGATCAGGTGAGCGATGAACGCGTCATCCACGACCGGGCGTCTCCTGTTGGTTCGCGCTGTTCAATGAAAGTCCGGCAATATCTGGCGAATCAGCCCCGCGTCTGGAAGCCATCCGGATTCATGCTCTGCCAACGCCACGAGTCTTCGCACATGCGCTCGATACCGTATTGCGCGCGCCAGCCCAACAGCGACGCAGCGAGTGCCGGATCGGCATAGCACGCAGCAATGTCGCCGGGGCGGCGGTCCACAATCTGATACGGCACCGGCCTGCCGCTGGCGCGCTTGTAGGCCTCAACAACTTCCAGCACCGAGTATCCACGGCCCGTGCCAAGGTTGACCGTAAAGCCGCGGCTATCGCGGCGAAGCGTGTCGAGCGCTGACAGATGCCCGCGCGCCAGATCCACCACGTGGATGTAATCGCGCACGCCGGTGCCGTCGGGCGTAGGCCAGTCACCGCCATACACCGAGAGCTTCTCGCGCTTGCCTACTGCCACCTGCGCCACGTACGGCATCAAGTTGTTGGGAATGCCGCGCGGATCTTCGCCGATCAGGCCGCTGTGGTGCGCGCCCACCGGGTTGAAGTAGCGCAGGTAGGCGATCTGCCAGGCGGCGTTGGAAATCTCCAGATCGCGCAGTACCTGCTCGCCCATCAGCTTGGTCTGACCATACGGGTTGGTGGACGACAGCGGAAACGATTCGGTAATCGGCACCGTATGCGGATTGCCATACACCGTTGCTGACGAGCTGAACACGAGCTGGCGCACATTCGCATGCGCCATGGCCGCGCACAGCGTCACCAGCCCGCCCATGTTGTTGTCGTAATAGGCCAGCGGCTTCTGCACCGATTCGCCCACCGACTTGAGCGCCGCGAAGTGGATGACGGCCGAGATACGCGAGCTGGCAAAGAGGTCGTCGAGCAGGCGGCGGTCACGCACATCGCCCTGCACGAACTTGGGTGTCTTGGCGGTGATCTGCTCGATGCGCGAGAGCACCGTCGAGCTGCTGTTGCAGAGGTTGTCCAGACCGATCACCTGATAGCCCGCATCCAGCAGTTCAACCCAGGTGTGCGAGGCGATGTAGCCGGTAGCGCCGGTCAGCAGAATGGTTTCTGTCATTGGGTGCGAGGTATCGAGGAAGGAGAGAGTCAGCGTGCCGGTTTGAACGCGGCATCGTCGTTCTGCGCTGCGTCGGCCTGCTCGGCAACGCGTAAAACAGCGCGATCATAGCAAAGCCCTTCAGCGGCTTGCGGGCGTTTTCACGTCGTGTGGTGCCAAAAAACAGCACTATGGCTGGCCGTCGGGATGGGCGGCGGCCTGCCACTGAGCATAGGCCGCACGCAGCCGCCATGCCGAGGTCGCATCGCGCAGGCCCAGCGCGCGCCCCACTTCAGCTGGGTCTGCGCCTGCGTCGAACAGCGCGGCGGTATATCCGTTGCGCAGTGTCTGCGGCGACAATCGTTCGCTGCGGTGCAGCAATGCCGGTAGCGCGGCGAGCCAAGCCTCCACGCGGCGGTACACCGAGGCAGCATGCATGACACGTCCGCCAGCATCCGCCACGAACACGCGCTCGCCGGGCACCTCGGCGTGGGCGCGTACCGCAAGCCAGGCGGCCAGCGCGGGGCGTGCGGCTTCAAGCACGGGCGCCCGATACGACGGGCCGCGCGACCGCTCGACGGTAATGGCCTGCAGAGCCTCATCCACCTGGCGCAGCAGCAGCGATTGCACCTGCGCGACCTTCAGCCCGGCGCCATGGCAGACCGCCACGAGTGCGCGGTCGCGCGCGAGCTTGAACGCGCTGGCATTGGCCGCAGCCTCGCTGGCCTGCGCGCCCACCTCCAACGAAGCTTCGATCGCCGCGCGCTCCGCCAATGAAAGAAACGTGGTCGGGTCGTTCTCGCCTTCGGCCAGCTTCTGCTGTACAGCCGAGCTTGCGGGGTTGTGCGTGCCGATACGTTGTTGATCGATCTGATGGAAGACGCGCTCGATCAGGCGCGCATAGCGGTAGCGGTGCAGCTTGGTCAGGCCCGATTCGTCAAGAAAGGCGGCAATGTCACCGGCGCTCCAATCGGCCAATGCGCGCTGGTGCGATTCGGCCCAGCGCAACCATTTGCGCCACATCGCGCGATACACCGTCGCCGACGATTCACGATAGCCGCGTGCGGCCAGCCAGTGCTCGAAGGCTTGCGCAGGCTGCTCCGCCCAGTCTTGCAGGCTGGGCTGAAACAGGTCAGGAACAGGCGTGGCGGGCGGCGTGAATGAGGTCAATGCGAGGTCAATGCACGGTCAATGCGGCAGCGAAAGTGCAGAAAAACGGGGGTGGGCGAACGTTTCGCGTATCCTGCCGAGCGTAACACGCAGCTCATGTATCCCATTGCGGACCCCATCGTGAAGAAAACCGACCTCGAAAAACTCAAGGGCCTCAAGATCGCCAACAACCTCAAGCGCGACAGCCAACGCACCGGCAAGCCCGGCCAGGGCAGCGGCAAGGCGATCCCCCAGAACAAACTGCTGAAGGCACTGCTCGGCAAGCCCGCAGAAGACGCCCCGAAGAAGTCGGGAAAGTCCTGACGCGCGCCCCACACATCTAGAGCCCCGCCCTGTTGTTCCAACGGGCGCTTGGGTGCTACCGTCCAGCGCGTTTCCACATCATGTGACGCGCCGGACATGCCCTCCTCCACGCCCTCCGCTCTCTCCACACCGTACCCCCACCTGCTCCAGCCCCTCGACCTTGGCTTCACCACGCTCAAGAACCGCGTGCTGATGGGCTCGATGCACACCGGGCTGGAAGACGGCAACCACTTCGATCGACTGGCCGCGTACTTTGCCGAGCGTGCACGCGGCGATGTCGGCCTGATGGTCACGGGCGGATTCGCGCCCAACATTGCGGGTTGGACCAAGCCGTTTGCCGGGCGCCTCGCCACCCATGGAGCGGCGCGCCGCCACCGCGCGGTCACCAGCGCCGTGCACGAGGAAGGCGGCAAGATCGCGCTGCAGATTCTGCATACGGGCCGCTACGGTTATCACCCGTTTGCGGTGGCACCCACGGCATTGCGCTCGCCCATCAGCCCATTCACGCCGCGTGAATTGTCCGTGCGCGGCATCGAGCGGCAAATTCGCGCCTTCGTGCGCTGCGCCCAACTGGCCCGCGAGGCCGGCTACGACGGCGTCGAGATCATGGGTTCCGAGGGCTACTTCATCAATCAGTTCCTCGTCACGCACACCAACAAGCGTACGGACGACTGGGGCGGCAGCTATGCCAACCGCATGCGCCTGCCCGTGGAAATCGTCCAGCGCACGCGCGAGGCGGTCGGCCGCGACTTCATCATCATCTACCGCCTGTCGATGATCGACCTGATCCCGGACGGCAGCTCATGGGAAGAAGTCGTGCAGCTTGCCCGCGCCGTGGAGCGCGCCGGCGCCACCATCATCAACACCGGTATCGGCTGGCACGAGGCGCGCATCCCGACCATTGCGACCAGCGTGCCGCGTGCAGCCTTTGCGTGGGTGACGAAGAAGATGAAGGGCGAGGTGGGCATTCCCCTGGTCACGTCCAACCGCATCAACACGCCGGAGGTGGCGGAGGCCGTGCTGGCCGATGGCTGCGCCGATATGGTGTCGATGGCGCGCCCGCTGCTGGCCGATGCCGATTTCGTACGCAAGGCGGCCACGAATCGCGCGCAGGAGATCAACACCTGCATTGCCTGCAACCAGGCCTGTCTGGACCACGCGTTCAAGGCCAAGATTGCGAGTTGCCTCGTCAACCCGCGTGCGTGCCACGAGACTGAACTCGTCATCCGCCAGACGGCTGCCCGCCGGCGCTTTGCGGTGGTGGGTGCGGGGCCGGCGGGTTTGTCGGCGTCGATCACGCTGGCAGAGCGCGGGCATGCGGTGGACCTGTACGACGCGGCACCGGAACTGGGCGGCCAGTTGAACATGGCCAAGACGATTCCGGGCAAGGAAGAGTTTCACGAGATGCTGCGCTACTTCACGCACCGCGTGGAAGCGACGGGCGTAACGCTGCGCTTGGGCACGCGCGTGGATGCGCAGCAACTGCTTGCGGCCAAGTACGACGAGATCATCATCGCGACGGGCGTGTCGCCGCGCAATCCGAAGATTCCGGGGCAGGAGCATCCAAGCGTGCTGTCGTACATCGACGTGCTGCGCCACCGCAAGCCGGTGGGCAAGCGCGTGGCGATTGTCGGCGCGGGCGGCATCGGCTTTGATGTGGCGGAGTTTCTCGCGCTCGACGGCCATTCACCCACGTTGGATCTGCAGACATGGCGCGCCGAGTGGGGTGTGGGCGATCCGACGCAAGTGCGCGGCGGTGTGGATGGCATCCGCCCCGAGCCGCAAGCCGCCGCGCGCGAGATCATCTTGCTGCAGCGGCGTGCCGGCAAACTCGGCGGCGGCCTGGGCAAGACCACGGGCTGGATTCATCGCACGAGCCTGAAGAACCTTGGCGTGCGCATGGTGGGCGGCGTCAACTACGAGCGCATCGGCGATGAGGGCCTGCTCGTGAGCTACGGAGAAAAACGCGAAGCCGCCGAATGGCTGCCGGTCGACTCCATCGTGTTGTGTGCCGGCCAGGAACCGCTGCGCGAGCTGGTCGGGCCGCTGCAGGCGGGCGGCGCCAAGGTGCACATCATTGGCGGCGCCGATGAAGCGCTTGAACTCGACGCCAAGCGCGCCATCGATCAGGGCACGCGTCTGGCCGCATCGCTCTGAGGTTGCTGTTATGCCTCGGGCACGCGTGATGTGAAGGTTTTGCACCACGCGCCCGTTTTTACAAGCCCATCCCAACCTCCGATCCGCCACGAATGCCGAAATGACAACGGCTGGCGCGGTCGGCCCGGTTCTTGCGTGAACAGGCGTATCAAGCACATTCACAAGAACCGGTTTGTCCAAAAACGTTTCTCCTCAGTCTTCTGCCAACGCGGCGCCCCTGCCCTCGCTCGACCTTGGTCGAACGGCCTTCCTGCTCGACTTTGACGGCACGCTCGTCGATATCGCGCCGCAACCCGATGCCGTGCATGTCTGTGCACCGCTGCGCGAAACGCTGGCCGCGCTGCACGCAGCAAGCGGTGGCGCATTGGCCATCATCAGCGGCCGCACGGTGCATGACGTGGAATCGCGCCTGTCCCTGCCAGGGCTCGTCATCGCCGGCGTGCATGGCGCCGAGCGCCGCAATGCAGACGGTGGCTTCGTCCGCCTGAATACCGACACCGGTGCACTCGCGCGGCTGGAGCGCGAGTTGCGCGCTGAACTCACGCAGTTGTCGACGCAGTTTTCCGGCGTGGTGCTGGAGAGCAAAGGCATCGCGTTCGCGCTGCATTACCGCCATGCACCTGAAGCCGAAAACGCGGTGCTGAACGCGGCCGACCGCCTCGCGCGCCGCTATGCCGACCACGTGCGGCTGCAGGCCGGCAAGATGGTTGTCGAGCTCAAGCCGCGCGGCGCAAGCAAGGGTGACATGGTGCACACGCTGATGACCGAGCCGCCCTTCATGGGTCGCACCGTACTGTTTGCGGGCGATGATTTGACCGATGAAAGCGCGTTCGATGCCGTCAACGCGTTCGATGGCTGGTCGATCAAGGTGGGCGCGGGCCCGAGCCAGGCGCGCTGGCGCGTGCAAGACCCGGCGGCACTGCGCGCATGGCTGGCGGCGCTCACGGCCAGTGGCAAGCGAGGTGCCGCATGAGCCGGCTCATCGTTGTCTCCAACCGCGTTGCGCCCGTTGCCGAAGGCCAGGGGACGGCGGGTGGCCTGGCCGTGGGTGTGTTCGATGCCCTGCGTGAAACCGGCGGCATCTGGTTCGGCTGGAGCGGCGAGAGCGCGGCCACCGTCGCGCACGAGCCCAACATCGTCACCAAGGGCAACATCACGTACGCCACCGTCGGCCTGAACCGCAAAGACTACGATCAGTACTACCGCGGCTTTGCCAACGCGACGTTGTGGCCGATCTTCCACTACCGCGTGGATCTCTCGCGCTACGAGCGTCAGGAGTACCACGGCTACCGGCGCGTCAATGCGCAGTTTGCGCATCAACTCAAGGCGCTGGTGCAGCCGGACGACATCCTGTGGGTACATGACTATCACCTGATCCCGTTTGCTGCGGAGTGCCGTGCGCTGGGGCTGACCAACCGCATCGGGTTCTTCCTGCACATTCCGTTTCCGTCACCGGAAATCCTGACGACGATTCCGCCGCATGAAGATTTGATGCGCGCGCTGTGTGCGTATGACCTGGTCGGTTTCCAGACCGAGACCGACCGCGTGGCCTTCTACGATTACATCGAACGTGAGGCACGCGGCTACATCGAACAGAAAGAACAGAACGGCCCCGTACACGCTTATGGCCACACGCTGCGCGCGGAGGTCTACCCGATCGGCGTGCATCCGGACGAGATCGCGCAGCAGGCAAAGTCGTCGCTGGCGCGCCGCAATCCGTTCACGCGGCATGCGAACCCGCGTGGCGAGCGCGCCATCGGCCACGATCAGGGGCAAGGCCAGCAGCCGACGCGGCTCATCATGAGCGTGGACCGGCTCGACTATTCCAAAGGCCTGCCCGAACGCTTCCGTGCGTTCGAGCAATTGCTGGACGATTTTCCGGACCACCGCCGGCACGTGACCTTCATCCAGATTGCGCCGACATCGCGCCAAGACGTGCAGAGTTACCAGCAAATCCGCCAGCGGCTCGAAGCGGAGTCGGGCCGCATCAACGGCAAGCATTCGGAGTTGGACTGGACGCCCATCCGCTACATCAACAAGCAGTACGAACGGCGCGTGCTGATGGCGCTGTTCCGCAGCTCGCAGATCGGTTACGTCACGCCGTTGCGCGATGGGATGAACCTCGTCGCCAAGGAATACGTGGCCGCGCAAGACCCGGAAGACCCAGGCGTGCTGGTGCTCTCGCGCTTTGCCGGCGCAGCGCGCGAGCTGGATGCCGCGCTCATCGTCAACCCATATGACACGCGCGGCATGGCCGAGGCACTGAACCGCGCATTGACGATGCCCCTGGAAGAACGCAAGGCGCGCTACGCCCACATGATGGATCGGCTGCGCGCGGCCAACCTGACCATCTGGCGCGAGCGGTTTGTGGCCAACCTGCGCAATGCGCCGCCGCGCTAGTCAGCGCTAGTCAGCGGCAGTCAGGCACCTGCGCTGCCACTGCGCAGGATGCGCTCGGCCGGGTCTGCTGTGCCTGTCAATGCGTCCGCGTCGGCCCGGGGCGACAACATATCGGCCAGCACGGCATTCATGCGGGCCCAATGCGAGCCGGGCCAGTAGATACGCCGGCAAACGTCGCAGGTGCTGAACAGCCGCTGGCGCTCGCGCACGCGGGGCGGCACGCTGGCGGAGGCCTCTTCCGGGCTCAGCATGCGTAGCGGCACGTTGCATTCCAGACAGCGTGAGAACGGCTTGGCCTTATCGGCCAGCCGGAACCGCGCGACGATTTCGCGCATCTGCGCCTGCGGCTCACGCGCACGGATGAACGCGCCACGGCGGATGCCGCGCCGCTTGAGCAGTTCGCGATCGCGCGAGAGCACGATCCAGTCTTCCGCGTGGGCCAGTGCTTCGATGGCCGCGTCGGCGTAATTGTTGTCGTAGGCGGTATTGAAGCCGGCCATGCGCAGCAGGCGCGCCGTGGCGCCCAGGTGCGAGTCGCACAGAAAGTGCAGCGGCGCGACGGGCAAGCCAGGCTGCACGCATGAAACCGCGATGTGACCGCTGGGCGGCAGCATGGCCTCCATCGGGGCTGGCCCGTCATTCACAAAGACCTGCCCCACCTCGGTGTGCGGCACGCCAAGTGCCTCGATGGCGTGCTTGAGCGTGGCACCCTCTGCCCAGGCGCGCACAACAGGATGCCCGCGCAACGCCAGTGGAAGAAGCGGCGTCAGACTGGAATCGAACGTGAGGACAACGGTCTGCATGCCCGCCACGATACTCCCAACCCAACACGGGTGCCCTGATACCGTGGTTGTCGTGCCTCAAAACTCTGCGCCTTTTTTTCTCGGCCCCCCTGCCCAGAACTCAAGCTCTCGCGCCAATAAAAAGCGGCGTGACCGGTGAAGTCACGCCGCAAACAGGGAGGAGGAGAAATTCAGCAGGTGTGCGATTTATCCGCGCGACGCAGCGCCGCCCCTCGGATAGCTCGCATCGCCGTTCCACGACAGGTAGCCGTACGTATCGGCCTGGCGATCGGCACCTTCGCTGTACGGGTAGAAGCGGTCGTTCTTCCACGACTGATAACCGTAGGTGTCAGCCTGGCGATCCGCGCCTTGCGTGTACGGGTCAAAACGGCCAGCCTGCGTAGCGGCCGGGGCATCATAGTTGGGTTGAATGGACGCGGCCGCGGGCTGCGACAGCAGTGCGGCAGAAGCCGAAACCAAAGCCACCAGGGCCAGTACGGTACGGCGGGAGAAAGCGGAGAAGAGACGGGAGTTCATGATCAGTTCCTTGTTCGATTGCGCTCGTTGTTGCGCTTGGAAGGCAGAATAGATCGTTGCTCCCGTCTGATAAATGCAGGTTTGAAGAAATAACTGTTCAGGCAACACTAACAATCTGCAGCCGCGGATTTTCCTTGAGCTGCAGGCACGGATGGTCGGCAAACAGCGTCGCCACCCAATCCACAAACACCCGCACCTTGGGCGACAGGTGACGGTTGTGCGGATAGATGACCGACACGGGCAACGGCTCGGAGATGTAGTCCGGCAGGATCTCAACCAGCGTGCCCGCCATCAGATGCTCGTACACCAGGAAGCGCGAGGTCTGCATCAGGCCCAGGCCGTGCAGCCCGCACGCCACGGCGGATTCCGCATCGTTGACAGACACCATGCTGCGCACCTTGTGAATCTGCTTTTGCCCCTCGATGACGAAATCCCAATCCATGCGCCGACCATTGCGCGGCGAGAAGTAATTCACCGCCGTGTGATCCTGCAGATCCTCCAATGACGTGGGCGTACCGTGCCGCGCCAGATACTCAGGGGCGGCGCAGTTCACCATCGACAACTGCCCGATGCGGCGCGCAACAAGGCTGGAATCCTGCAGCTCGCCCACGCGCACGGCGCAATCCACGCCTTCCTGCACGAGATCGACGGTGCGATCGCTCATGCCGATCTCAAGCTGAAGATCGGGGTACGCCTGGTGAAAATCGCGGATGCGCGGCACAAGCAACCGTTTGCCAATCGACGCAGGCACGTCAATGCGCAGGGTGCCGCGCGCGCCCGACGCGCTTTGCGAGAAGGCGGCCTCCGTTTCTTCCAGATCGCCGAGTAAACGCACGCAGCGCTCGTAATACGCAGCGCCATCGGCGGTGACATTCACGCGACGCGTGGTCCGGTGCAGCAGGCGCACGCCGAGATGTGCCTCAAGGCTTTGCACCAGGTTCGTCACCGTGGCGCGGGGTAATTGAAGGCTATCGGCAGCCTTGGTGAAACTGCTGGCTTCCACGACACGTGTGAAAACCTGCATGGCCTGCAATCGATCCATCTGCGGCTCCTGAGGGTCGGACTCCACAGAGCATGCGCACTGCCGAGATCAAAACGGCAATGCGCAAGACAAGTGAAATCTGAAGGGGTGCACCCGGTTGGCGCGATCAGGAAGGCGGCGCAGCGACAAACTCAGCGAGTTTCCGCAGCGCAACAAGATCGGCCTCGAGCAAGGACACTTTGTAGCACAACCGTAAATTCTGATTGTTCGGTTGCAACTAATAGTGATGTCTGATTATAGGCATTTATCCGCGTTCGTCTAATCACCATCATTCAGCCCATCGATATCCGGGTTATCCGCAAAGGTAAGCCCCGCCTGACATCATGGGTTCTTCTCCGCCGCGCCTGGTTGTTTCGGACCGCACGCTCACCAACGATGCGGCATCGGCCGCTGTTCGCCCGGTGCGACCGTACGCAACGCCCGCCGCCACAAATGTTGCACTGAATAACAATTTGCGCGGTGCAGCATCAAAACTGCCTGAGCAAGTTTATTCGTGCGAGGAAACGGCTGATGCGGCGACGCTGCCGCGCGAGGTGACTGCCGAGGATTATTGGACGCAGGGCTACACCAGCCGCATCCGCCTGCGTGTGTTCCACCCCGAAATGCACGCCGACGATGCTGCCACCCCCCCGCGTCACCCCGGCCACTCCGCTGTGCTGTACCTGCATGGCGGTGGTTTCGTGCGCGGCTCGATTGACGATGCCGATGCGCCCGCACGCCATCTGGCCGCCACACTGCCTGCCGTGGTGGTGACGGTTGGCTATTCGCTGGCGCCCGCCGCGCCCTTTCCTGCCGCGCCCGAAGATGTGTACGCCGCACTGTGCTGCATGGCAGACCATGCTGCCGCCTGGGGCATTGATCGCCGCCGCATCGCAGTGGCCGGGCATGATGCGGGCGGCAACCTGTCCGCCGCATTGACGATGATCGCGCGCGACCGTGGCGGCCCCAACCTGCGTGCGCAGGTGCTGATCGCGCCCATGCTCGACCCGACCATGGCCCGCATGCGCCCTGATCATCTGGCCAACGCCGACGCCAACGGCAAAAACGCGGCCGAAGTCTGCGCGGATTGCTACCGCCAGTACCTGCCCCGCCCAACCGAGCGCGTGCATCCGTACGCCGCGCCGGTGGAATCGCGCCGCCTGCAAGGCCTGCCGCCCGCCCTGCTGCTTACCGCACCACAAGACCTGCTGCGCACCGAAGCCGAGCGCTATGCCGCGTGCCTCATTGAAGCGGGCGTGGTTACGCAAGTCGTGCGCGTGAACGAGGCCTGCCATGACTCGATTGCCATGAGCGCGGTCGCACAAGACGAGATGACGTGCTTCCTGCGCTGGCACCTCGGCATGACGCGTCAGGCAACCGCTCGCGCCAAGCGCCGCGCACGTGCAGACCGCAAGGACCGCACGCCCTCCACTGATTCGACCGGAGAGACGCCCGGCTGATACCCAACATCACAAGAAACGGAGTGCGAGGCCGCGCGCGTGTTTCTACGCTGCGGCCCAAGTGCTCTTCCCGAGCTTTACAGAATCTTTTCTCTTTGCTTACCCAACAGAAATCGAGAATCATCATGAGCCTGTCCAAACGCACCATCGCCATTTCGGTTGCCGCCGTGCTCGGTGTTGCAGCCGTGGGCACATACGGTCTTGTTTCCAGCGCCGGCGCATCGCAGCAGCCGGCTGCCGCGCCCGCTGCCGCGCCGGTGGATGTGGCGCCCGTTGTCGCGCGCAACGTGGCGGAATGGGATGAATTTTCCGGCCGCATCGAAGCCGTTCAACGCGTTGAAGTCCGCCCACTGGTGAGCGGCACCGTGACCGCCGTCCACTTCAAGGACGGCAGCATCGTCAAGAAGGGCGACGCGCTGTTCACCATCGACCCGCGCCCCTACGCGGCTGAAGTGGCCCGCACGCAAGCTGCGCTGACGGCCGCCAAATCGCGCGTGGCGTACACCACGTCAGAACTCGATCGCGCACAGAAGCTGGTGGCCGACAACGCCATTGCGCGCCGCGAGTTTGAAGAGAAGGAAAACGCCGCACGCGAGGCGCAAGCCAACCTGCAAGGCGCTGCGGCCGCGCTGGATGCTGCCAAGCTGAACCTGGAGTACACGCACATCGTGGCGCCGGTTGCAGGCCGCGTATCGCGCGCAGAAATTACCGTGGGCAACGTGGTGTCTGCCGGTGGTGCCGCGCCGGTGCTGACGACGCTGGTGTCGGTCTCGCCGATGTACGTGGCGTTCGATGCGGATGAGCAAAGCTACCTGCGCTACTCCGCCAAGGCGGCGCAGGGCACCAAGACGCCGGTCTACATCGGGCTGGCCAATGAAGACGGCTACACGCGCGAAGGCGTGATCCAGTCCGTCGACAACCGGCTCGACGTGCGCTCGGGCACGATCCGCGTGCGCGCCACGCTGGATAACGCTGACGGCCGCCTCACGCCGGGCCTCTACGCCCGTGTGCGGATGAGCACCGGCGCGCCGCATGACGCCATCCTCATCAGCGACAAGGCCATCGGTACGGACCAGGACAAGAAGTTCGTCCTGGTGGTGGATGCCGGCAACAAGACGAGCTACCGCCCGGTTGTGCTGGGTGCCTCCATCGACGGCCTGCGCGTGGTGAAGTCGGGCCTGAAGGCCGGTGACCGCATCGTCGTCAACGGCATCCAGCGCGTGCGCCCGGGGGACGCCGTGGCACCTAACACGGTGACCATGGACAGCCTGATCACCAAGCGCGTGGTGTTGCCGGGTGCGCAACCTGAAGCGCCCGCAGGATCAGCCCAACCCGCTGCCGAAGCCTCGACATCCAAGCCCGCGAACGCAAAGACGGCTGCCAACGCACAACGCTTGCCGGCTGACCGTGCCTGAACCTCATAGCCCAACGCCATGAACTTCTCTAAATTTTTCGTGGACCGCCCGATCTTTGCGGGCGTGCTCTCCACGCTGATCCTGCTGATCGGGATCATCTCGATCTGGCGATTGCCGATCTCGGAATACCCCGAGGTCGTGCCGCCTTCGGTGGTGGTGCGCGCGCAGTTTCCGGGCGCCAACCCGAAGGTGATTGCCGAGACCGTCGCCTCGCCGCTCGAAGAACAGATCAACGGCGTCGAGAACATGCTGTACATGCAGTCGCAAGCCAACAGCGACGGCAACATGACCACGACGGTCACCTTCAAGCTGGGCACCGATCCGGACAAGGCGCAGCAACTCGTGCAGAACCGTGTCTCGCAAGCGCTGCCGCGCCTGCCCGACGTGGTGCAGCGCCTGGGCGTGACCACCGTCAAGAGCAGCCCTGACTTGACGATGGTGGTGCACTTGCTGTCGCCCAACGACCGCTACGACATGACGTACCTGCGCAACTACGCAGTGCTCAACGTCAAGGATCGCCTGGCGCGTATCGGCGGCGTAGGCCAGGTGCAGCTGTTCGGCTCGGGTGACTACTCGATGCGCGTGTGGCTCGACCCGAACAAGGTTGCTGAACGCGGCCTGACCGCCAATGAAGTCGTACGTGCCATCCGCGACCAGAACGTGCAGGTGGCGGCTGGTGTGATCGGCGGTTCGCCGTCGGTGCTGGGCACGGACCTGCAACTGTCCGTCAACGCACAGGGCCGCCTGAAGACCGAGCAGGAATTCGGCGACATCATCCTCAAGAGCTCGCCCAACGGCGCAGTCACGACCCTGCGTGACGTAGCCCGCATTGAGCTGGCCGCATCGGAATACGGCTTGCGCTCGCTGCTGGACAACAAGCAGGCCGTGGCCATTCCGATCTTCCAGGCGCCGGGTTCCAACGCGCTGCAGATTTCGGATGACGTGCGCAAGACGATGGAGGAGCTGAAGCAGGACTTTCCTGAAGGCGTCGACTACCGCATCGTCTATGACCCGACGCAGTTCGTCCGATCGAGTATCGAAGCCGTCACGCACACGCTGCTGGAAGCGGTGGCGCTTGTGGTGCTCGTGGTGATCCTGTTCCTGCAGACGTGGCGTGCGTCGATCATTCCGCTGCTGGCGGTGCCGGTGTCCATCATCGGTACGTTTGGCCTGATGCTGATGTTCGGCTTCTCGATCAACGCGCTGTCATTGTTCGGGCTGGTGCTGGCGATCGGGATCGTGGTGGACGATGCCATCGTGGTGGTGGAGAACGTCGAGCGGAACATCGCTGAAGGGTTATCGCCACGCGAGGCTACGTACAAAGCCATGCGCGAGGTGAGTGGCCCGATCATCGCCATTGCCCTCACGCTGATTGCCGTGTTCGTGCCGCTGGCCTTCATGACAGGCCTGACCGGGCAGTTCTACAAGCAGTTCGCGCTGACGATCTCGATCTCGACCGTCATCTCGGCCTTCAACTCACTCACGCTGTCGCCGGCTCTGGCTGCGCTGCTGCTCAAGAGCCACGACGCGCCGAAGGATTGGCTGGCGCGTGCGATGGACAAGGGCCTGGGCTGGATCTTCCGCCCGTTCAACCGCGTGTTTGGTGCCGCATCGGAATCGTATGGCCGCAGCACCTCGCGCGTGATCGGTCGCAAGGCGGTCATGCTGGGCATCTATCTGGCACTGATCGGAGCGACCGCGCTGCTGTTCAACAAGGTGCCGGGCGGCTTTGTGCCAATGCAGGACAAGCAGTACCTGGTGAGCTTCGCGCAACTGCCGGACGGCGCCTCGCTGGACCGCACGGAAGACGTGATCCGCCGCATGTCGGACATCGCCCTGAAGCACCCCGGCGTGGAAAGCGCCGTGGCGTTCCCGGGCCTGTCGATCAACGGCTTCACCAACAGCCCGAGCGCCGGCATTGTGTTCGTCACGCTCAAGCCGTTTGACCAGCGCAAGACTGCCAACCTGTCGGGCGGTGCGATTGCGGGGCAACTGAACCAGCAGTACGGCGCCATCAAGGATGCGTTCATCGCCGTGTTCCCACCGCCGCCGGTGCAGGGCCTGGGTACGGTGGGTGGCTTCAAGCTGCAGTTGGAAGACCGTGGTTCGGTCGGCTACGAACAGCTCTTTGCCGCGACGCAGGCGTTCATGGCGAAGGCGCGCAAGACGCCTGAGCTGGGCCCGTCGTTCTCCAGCTACCAGATCAACGTGCCGCAGTTGAATGCCGACCTGGACCGCGTGAAGGCCAAGCAATTGGGCGTGCCGGTTACCGACGTGTTCGACACCATGCAGGTCTACCTGGGCTCGCTGTACGTGAACGACTTCAACCGCTTCGGCCGCACGTATCAGGTAAAGGTGCAGGCGGACGCGCCGTTCCGCGCCCATGCTGAAGACATCCTGCAACTGAAGACGCGCAACACGGCGGGCGAGATGGTGCCGTTGTCGTCGCTGCTGCGCGTGTCGCAAGGCTTTGGGCCGGACATGGTGGTGCGCTACAACGGCTACACCGCGGCGGACATCAACGGTGGTCCGGCGCCGGGCTTCTCATCAGGCCAGGCACAAGCCGCTGTGGAACGCATTGCGCATGAAACATTGCCCAAGGGCGTGCGCTTCGAGTGGACCGACTTGACGTATCAGCAAATCCTGGCCGGCAACTCTGCCGTGTGGATCTTCCCAATCTGCGTGCTGCTGGTGTTCCTGGTGCTGGCCGCGCAGTACGAAAGCCTGACACTGCCGCTGGCCGTGATCCTGATCGTGCCGATGAGCCTGTTTGCCGCCATGCTGGGCGTGTGGCTATCCCACGGCGACAACAACATCTTCACGCAGATCGGTTTGGTGGTGCTCGTGGGGCTGGCGTGCAAGAACGCGATTCTGATCGTGGAATTTGCGCGCGAGCTTGAGCTGCAAGGACGCTCCATTGTGCAAGCCGCCATCGAGGCTTGCCGCCTGCGTCTGCGCCCGATCCTGATGACGTCGATCGCTTTCATCATGGGCGTGGTGCCCCTGGTGGTGTCGACCGGTGCCGGTGCGGAAATGCGTCATGCCATGGGCGTGGCCGTGTTCGCGGGGATGCTGGGTGTGACGCTGTTCGGCCTGTTCCTCACGCCGGTGTTCTACGTGCTGCTGCGCACGCTGGCGGCACGCCGCGGCCAGCGCTCGGAAGATGCACCCGATCGCGATCTGGATCTGGATGGCGCGCTGCCCGTGCCGTCGGCCCAACACTAATCAAGACATCGCTATGAACGCGTTCAAACAACAAACAGGTGCGGCCGGCCAGACGATCAGGCCCGGCCGCTGGACACCGCTGGCGCTGGCCGCCGTGCTGTTCCTCGCGGCCTGCTCGCTGGCACCGACCTACGAGAAGCCGGATGCCGGCACACCCAATGCCTTCAAGGAAGCAGCACAACCAGCGAATGCATCGCTGGCTGCCAGCGAACAAGGCAAGTGGAAGACTGCCGAGCCGTCACTGCCCGCCGACGGCGCGTGGTGGAAGATCTTCAACGACCCGACGCTCGACAAGCTCGAAGCGCAGGCCGCTGAAGCCAGCCCCACGCTGGCCGCCGCAGCCGCACGCGTGAACCAGGCGCGCGCCTTTGTGCAAGCCAACCGTGCATCGCTGTTCCCGGAACTGGATGCGGGCTTCGGCCCGACGCGCCAGCGGGGTTCTGCGGCATCGGCCGGCTTGCCGGTCGGCGCGCCCGTGCAGCCGCAGACGTACTGGCGTGCACAGTCCACCGTGGCGTATGAAGTCGACCTGTTCGGCCGCGTGCGCAACAACATCGATGCTGCTGGCGCCGATGCCGAGCGCGTGGAAGCGCTGTACCGTGCCGCCCGCTTGTCATTGCAGGCCGACGTGGCACAGACGTACTTCAGCCTGCGCACGCTCGATGCGGAAGAGGCATTGCTGTCGCGCACGCTGGTCGGCCGCGAAGAGGCGCTCAAGCTCGTGCAGCGCCGTTTCAATACCGGCGACATTGGCGAGCTGGATGTTGCGCGTGCTGACGCTGAACTGGCCACGGCGCGCTCCGACCGCATCGGCGTGCAGCGCCGTCGCGCCGTTCTGGAGCACGCATTGGCAACATTGCTGGGCAAGGCACCGGCTGATTTCACGATGGGCGCAGACCCGCTTCAGGCCGCCGAAGTGCGCGTGCCGTCAGGCTTGCCGTCCGCTTTGCTGGAGCGCCGCCCGGATGTGGCCGCTGCAGAGCGCTCCATGGCTGCGGCCAACGCGCGCATCGGCGTGGCACGCGCGGCGTTCTTCCCGCGACTGCAGCTCACCGGCGGCTTCGGCTTTGAGTCGCACGACATTGGCGATCTGCTCAAGTGGGGCAGCCGCACGTGGATTCTCGGGCCGCTGGTTGGCACCGCGCTGTCACTGCCGATCTTTGACGGTGGCGCGCGCAGTGCAGGCGTGAAGCAAGCCCGTGCCGCGTACGAAGAGAACGTCGCCAACTACCGTGAAAGCGTGCTGGTCGCCTTCCGCGAGGTGGAAGACAACCTGTCAGAGCTGCGCCTGCTGGCGGATCAATCCAAGGCACAGGACGATGCCGTGCGTGCTTCCACGCGCGCTGCACAGCTCTCGCGCACGCGCTACAACGCGGGTTCGGTCAACTACCTGGATGTGATCGATGCCGAGCGCAACATGCTTTCCGCCGAGCGCATCGGCGTGCAACTGGCCAGCAGCCGCGTGAACTCCACGGTGGGGCTCATCAAGGCGCTGGGCGGTGGCTGGGGTGATCTGCCAGTAGCAGAACAGACGAAGCCGGCAACGGTGGCGCAGCAGTAGGTTTAAGGACTTCTCCCCCCCTCTCTCTCTGGAAAGCGAGATCTGCGCGGCTTCGGCCGCGTTTTTTTGCTGCGCCGGCAGCGCCGACGAGCGGTATTCCCCCCATTCCATGTGCAGAATCAAGCGCTGTGCATTGACCACGCGTTATAACCGACCCTATATTGCGTTAAAGGCACCTGTTCCCCCATCCGCATGACCGATTCCATCTGGACGCCCCTGCTGCTCTCGCTGAAAGTGGCCGGCTGGGCGACCGCCCTCAACCTCGTCCTGGGCGTGGCCGCGGCCTACGCGCTCGCGCGCGCACGCAACCGCCTGCGCGACGTCATCGATTCAGTCTTGACGCTGCCCCTGGTGCTGCCGCCCACGGTGCTCGGCTATTACCTGCTGGTGCTGCTGGGCCGGCGCGGCACGATCGGCGGGTGGCTCGACAGCATCGGCATCCAGCTCGTCTTTACGTGGCAAGGGGCAGTGATCGCCTCCACCGTGGTGGCGTTTCCGCTGGTCATGAAATCGGCACGCGCCGCCTTTGAGGGCGTGGATCATCAACTGGAAAACGCGGCGCGTGTGCTTGGCCTGGCCGAAGCCGCCGTGTTCTTTCGCGTCACGCTGCCGCTGGCCGCGCGCGGCATCGCTGCCGGCGTGCTCCTCGCCTTTGCGCGTGCGCTGGGCGAATTCGGTGCCACGCTCATGATTGCCGGCAACCTGCCCGGCCGCACGCAAACGCTCTCCGTCGCCATCTACGAAGCCGTGCAAGCTGGCGACGACGCCACGGCCAATACGCTTGTGCTGATCACCTCACTCACCTGCATCGTCGTGCTGGTGGTGGCCAGCCGTCTGCTGCAAGGGCGCGCGCCGAGCCTGCAGGAGCAGCCGGCATGAGCGCCAATCCTGCTGTGATGGTTGACCTCGCGATCCAGAAAACGCTCACCAGCGCAGCGCGTGTGTTCTCGCTGGACATTGCCGTGCGCTCGGAAAGCCGTCGCGTCGTGCTGTACGGGCCGTCCGGCGCCGGTAAAAGCCTCACGCTGCGCGCCATCGCCGGCCTGATGACGCCCGAGCGTGGCCGCATCGTGCTCAATGGCCGCACGCTGTTCGACCACGCCGACGGCATCAGCCTCAACGTGCAAGAACGCCGCGTCGGCTATCTCTTTCAGGACTACGCGCTCTTCAACCACCTGACGGTGGCGCAGAACATCGCGTTCGGGCTCAAGCGCGGATGGCTCAACCCACCGCGCCGCACACATGACCCGCGCGTACAGCAGTGGATCGACATGTTCGAGCTGGGCGCCGTGGCCGCCAACTACCCGGCACAGATTTCCGGTGGTCAGCGTCAGCGCGTCGCCCTGGCCCGCGCGCTCATCGCAGCGCCCTCGATGCTGCTGCTCGATGAACCTTTTGCCGCGCTGGACCCGGCGCTGCGCACGCGCATGCGTTCGGAGCTGTCTGCCCTGCAAGCGCGGCTGCAAGTGCCCATGCTGATGATCACGCACGACCCGGCCGATGTGGAGATCTTCGGTGACCACGTATTTGAGTTGCGCGATGGCCGTGTCGTGGCCGATGCAGTGCGCTCGTCCGATGCGCCGCCGCTATCGCCGTATCCGCATCTGACGGCGGTAGCGAACCGCTAGAACACGCCCAAAGCGAGCCCTGTCGCCATCGCCTGCCCGAGCGTCCGGCAGTGCTCCAGATCGTCTGCGCTGATCTGCTTGGGGGCCAGAATGGCCTCGGGCGTTTGCGCGTGCGTGCAAACGATGATCGGCTCGGCCACAGGCTTGAGCCGCCAGCCAGTGGCAATGCGTTCAATCTGACGCACCGCGTTCTGGCCGTCGCTGCCCGCGCAGATCAGGCACGCGTATGGGCGGCCATTGATACGGTCGAGTGCCGGGTAATAGCAGCGGTCGAAAAAATCCTTGAGCTGCCCGCTGATGGCGGCGAGGTTTTCTGGCGTGGCGAAGATGTAGCCGTCCGCCGCAAGCACATCGTCGGGGCCGGCTTGCGCCGCATGCAGCAAGCGCACCGCAACGCCGCCCTCTTCAGTCGCGCCCGACTGCGCGGCTTCGGCCATCTGGCGCGTGCCGCCTGTCATCGAGTGATAGACGATCAGCAGGGTCTTGGCGGTCATGGGCGGCTCAGGCCAATCCCAGAATGACGCTCGACGCCTCAAACACCGCCACGGTTTCCACGCCTTCAGCCAGCGCCAGCGTCTCCACAGCTGTGCGCGAGAGCATGGCCACCAGCACGGTTTCCGCAGCCGGCGTGGCATTGGTATCCAGCAAGCGCAGCCGGACTTCTGCCTGCACCGCGCCATCACGGATTTCCGTCACAACGCACTGCAACTGGTTTTCTGCGGAGACGCGTCCCTCGCCGGCCCCGCGCATCAGCAATATGGCCGATGCCTTGATGAGCGCGACGGCCTGCACGCCAGGTGCCAGCCCAAGCACGTGCGTGCTTTCCTGCGTGATGGTGGCCGCGACGGCTTGGCCGCCGCGCAGGCGCAGCGTCACCACATCATTGACGGCGCCAGATGTTACCGACTCCACCGTGCCGAACAGCGTATTGCGCGCGCTCGTGCGCAGCATCATGCGGCGCAGCAGGTTAACGTCTTCGCTGGCGGCTTGCGCGGCGGCATCCAGGCGTTCGACAAAGCGGCGATGCTCGGCTTCCAGCACGCGAAAGCTCTCGATCAGCCGTTGCGCTCGCGGCGTCAGCACGCTGCCGCCACCGCCCTTGCCGCCCGTGGTGCGCACCACCAGGGGCTCGCCGGCGAGGTTGTTCATGGTGTCGATGGCGTCCCACGCAGCTTTGTAGGAAAGGCTCACCGCCTTCGCACCTGCGGTGATGGAACCGGTCTGCCCGATGGCGGCCAGCAGTTCGATCCGGCCGCGGCCGCCCCAGTTGTCTTCACCGGCGCGCAGCCAGATGGTGCCGTCGAGTTCCAGCATGTCGTCTCGTCTTGGATGGAGATTGCAACATGCGGATGTTAACGCTGATCGGGATGCAATCGGCGCAGATACGCACTCAAGCCATCGTCAAGCGTGGCGTACGCACATGCAGCAACACCGAGCGCGAGAGCAGCAGCCCGCCCAGGAAGCCGAACAGCGCACTGAACAGCGTCATGAAGCTGGCGGAGTGCGAGACGTCCGGGTGCATCGCCAGCATCACGTTGTAGGCATAGCGCGCGGTGAACAGGCCCACGATCACCACCATCGGCACCCAGCTGCCGGGCACGCGCACGGTGCTGGCCGTTTCCGACACGGCGCCGCTGGGCGCAGACACATACGTCAGCAGAAACGCCACCAAACCGGCAACCAGCCACATCGTGAGCGCCAACGGGCTGCCATGGCTTGCCATCGACACGCCATAGAGCGAGTACGCGGCCACCACCAGCGGCAGCACGATCAAACGGCGGCGCGACACGATGCGAGGCTGCATCTGGCGCGCGCCGATAGCGATCAGCACGGCAAACACCACGAATACCCAGGCGGGCGTATGCGACACGATGGAGGCAATCGATTCGAGCATGGCGGTCTCCCTGTTGGAATGACGCCAGCTTAGGTGCCGGCCCCGGCACGCGGGAGCGGATTGCGACGAACAGCAGAAACGCCGGTGTGAATGGCTCGGTCAGCCGACGCGGTTAGCCCACGCAGTTAGCCGAGTGCAGCGCGCACCCCGGCATCCACCACTGAGAGATGCGCCCGCAGCAAACGGTCGAACCCTTCGGCCGTCACGGGCTTGCCGATGTAGTAGCCCTGGATTTCCTGGCAACCCGCCTTGGCCAGGAATTCCACCTGATCAGCGTCTTCCACACCTTCTGCGGTAACGGTCATGCCCAGGGCGCGCGCCATGGCGACGATGGCCTCGGTCAGCGCCACAGAATCCGGATCGCCCGGAATGCCGGTGATGAACGAACGGTCGATCTTCACGTTGCTGATCGGGAAGCGCTGCAGATACGACAGCGATGAATACCCCGTACCGAAGTCGTCGATGGAGATCCGGATGCCGTGCGCGGTGAGCGCATCGAACATCGGTCGGATTTCATCCGCCCCGCCCATCAGCAGGCTTTCGGTAATTTCGACTTCCAGCGCGGTGGGCGGCAGGCCGGTGTCGGCCAGCGTCTGCTCGATCATCGGCACCACGTCGCCGGCCTGGAACTGGCGCGCCGACAGGTTGACTGCCATGCGGAAGTCGTAGCCAAGCGCTTCGTACCACGTCACAGCCTGTTCACATGCACGGCGCAACACCCAGGCGCCAATCGGCACGATCAACCCGGTCTCTTCCGCCACCGGGATGAACTCCACCGGCGAAATCGCGCCGAGCTTCGCGCTGTTCCAGCGCAGCAGCGCCTCGGCACCGACGATCCGATGGCTGGCCAGGTCGTACTTGGGCTGATAGACAAGTTGCAGCTCGTTGTTCTCACGCGCATCGCGCAGCGCGTTTTCCAGCGTGTAGCGGCGTTGCAGGCGGGCGTTCAGCTCAGCCGTGTAGAACTGCGCGCGGTTGCGGCCGTTCTGCTTGGCGCGGTACATGGCGGCGTCGGCCGAGCGCAGCAGGTCGGAACCCGAAATGCCGTCATGCGGATACAGCGCCACGCCAATCGACACGCCAAGGTAATAGCGGCCGTTGACGGTATCGAACGGTTCGCGCATGGCTTGAAGCAACCGTTCGGCCAACAGCGCAATGCGTTTGCCCTCGACGCGCTGGTCGATCAGGATGACGAATTCGTCGCCGCCCAGGCGGGCGATCACGTCACCGGGGCCAATGCTATCGGTCAGGCGCGCGGCGGCGCTTTGCAGCAGCGTATCGCCACAGGCATGACCGGCGGTGTCATTCACGCTCTTGAAGCGATCGAGGTCGAGGAAGAAGAGCGCCAGTTCGCGGCTCTCGTCGCGCGCATTTTCAATGGCGCTTTCCAGGTGCTCGATGAAGAAGCTGCGGTTGTTCAGCCCCGTGAGCGCATCGTGCGCGGCCAGATGGCGCAGGCGCTGCTCGGCGCGTTTGATGTCGGTGATATCGGCAAACGACAGCATCACGCTGCTCGCCACCGGATCGGTATGCCGACGGATCGGAATGATGTTCAGCCGTACCCACACCAACTCGCCGGTCTTGAGCAGCAAGCCGTAGATGCGGCCGAGAATCGGCTCGCCGCTGCGCTGCGCGGTGTACGACGGCAGCGCACTTGGTGGCACCTCGTCGCCGTTTTCGTCGACCACGCGTTGCAGCGGGTCCAGCCGGTTGCGGCCGACCAGTTGGCCGGGCCGTACGCGCAGGATGCGCTCGGCGCTGGCATTGGCCGCCAGCACCATGCCGTCCAGCGACTGGATCAGCACGCCTTCATGCAAATGCGAAACGGCCAGCCGGTAGCGCTCTTCGCTCTCGGCCAGACCACGTTCGATGGAATCCTTCTGGATGGCGACGCCTGCCAGATGCGTGACGTCGTCGAGGAAATGCTGTTCTTCTTCCACGGGCATGCTCGGCTGTCGATAGAACAGCGCCAGCACGCCAAGCTTGTCCCCGCGCGACGAGCGGATCGGCAGCGCCCATGCCGAAGCAAAGCCCGCCGCCAGTGCAGCCGTGCGCTCGTGCTGCCAGCGCGGGTCGGTCGCAATGTTGTCGATGAAGACGGTGTCGCCCAGGTAGAGGGCGCAACCGCATGCGCCGGCATCGGGGCCGACGGGCGCGTTTTCCAGCGTGGCGGTATAGGCCGCGGGCAGCGTGGGCGCGGCGGCCACACGCAGGGTCTGAGAGTCGGCATCCAGCAACAACAATGCCGACATGGCATTCGGATAAACCTGCTCGACGTACAGGCACAGGTGGCGCAGCACGGTCGACAGCGTCGCATTGGAGGCGAGTTGCGCAAGGACGGCGTTCTCCGAAGCGAGCAGGCGGCGCGCATGCAAGGCTTCGGCGCGGGCCTGTACGGCGTGGCGCTCCAGCGAATAGCGCGATACGGCTTCGCGCAGCACGAGCATGACGGCAGGCTGGCCTTCGTGCTCGCACGCGGCAGCTTCGCTGGCCACCAGCACGTGGGTGTAGTCAGCACGCACCAGCCGATGTTCGACCGGCTGGACGGAGGCGCCACTGCTCACCATGCTCGCCAGGCGCGGAACCACCTGGGTGACGTCATCGGGATGAATCAGGCCGGCGAGTTGCAGCCCTGCCAGTTGCGTCGGACCCTGGGCGCCCAACAAGCGCGCGGCAGCGGGGTTGGCTCGCACCACGCGCCCGTCAACCGTCAGCAGGACAGCGTCGGACGAGAGCCGCGACAGCGCGTCGAAATCGGTACCGCGCGCCCCAGTCATCACCCCGGCCGTGGCCGCCGCCGGACGTGGCGCGGCCTCGGGGCCCCGCGCAACGTCTGTAGGAGAGGCTCCGGCCTGGGCCGGAAGGAACTGGGTCATGAGCAATGCGATAGCGTGAGCGACAACGGCAACAGCGACTGCAATGGAAAAGCGAGACGCGTGACTACACGCGTCTCGACCCTAACCACAACGGCGCGCCAGCGGAAAACTGAAGGGCGCTGCGCAATATCGGCGGCGGGTGCATGGCCCAAGAAAAAACCCGCGCTCAGTTGACGAGGCGCGGGTTGAAATCTCTGGACCGTGTCGATCTGCTCCAGAGAGGAGAACTGACCCATGAGGCAATTGATGCGGTGTTACGTTGCATCGCTTCCATGGTGTGAATCATAGTGGCCCCCTCGAAAAAACAAAGGGCGGAAAAGACAGGGATTTCCACCCCATTTTTATTTTCCGCCGACCCATTTGTTTTAGCACTGCACGAACCCTACTGCTGCTTGTCCCGTCTGCACGTACGAGCCTTGTGTGCAGCCCGTTTCACGATGCCGATGACATCGGAAAAAATCTCCCCGGCATATTGGTTGGTCGCCACATTGGTGAGAATGTTCCGGCCTGCCCGATTATGTCGATCTCATGAAGCATTTTGCGCCGACAAAATCACGCTCAGGTGACCGCGCAGGTGACCAATGAGGCAGATTACCGCGTCAAGTTCGGGCGTGGCGTGCCGTTATTGGTCGAAAGAGCGCGCCTGTCCCGTGACGTTGCAGGCGCAATTTGGATGCCCGTGTCTGGACTGTCATGCCGTCTCTGCCTCCCCTCGATCGATCGCTCTCGCGGCGCACCACCCGGTTGCTGATTGCTGCCAGCGCCTTGGCCGCGCCGGTTGCGCTAGTTGCGCTGCCGCCCGCGCAGGCTTCCACGCCGCCCGCCGCCGCGCCTGCCCCTGGCCGACCGCCTGTTGCTGCTCCCGCCCCGATTCCAGCAACCAAGAACACCAAGGCCACGACGGTTGCCTCCAACGCCCCGACCTGTCAGGCAATCATGCAGCGTCTCTCGGGCAGCCTGGCCGGTACGCCCAGCACCGCCGACAAGCCCGGCACCGTGATGATCGACGTCGACAAGGCAGGCGTGATGATGGCTTGCAGCCATTCCGACTCGATTGCCATCCCCGTACCAAGCGGCAAGCCCCGATGACGTTCTTCATCTTCGCGCGCCGTGTCATGGCCGGCATGATGGCAGCGGCGGCGGTGCTGTCCATGTCGACCATTCAGGCCACGGGCGCGGAACGCTGGATCGCGCTACCCGACCAACCGGACAGCTACGCCTCGCTCGACGTGGGCAGCATCCAGCGCATGCCCAGCGGCCCGGTGAGCGCCTGGGTGCGCGTGGAAGCGTCCAACCGCGCGGGCATGCGTTCGTTGCAGCGCATGTTCGGCGTATTTCGCGGCGACATGGCCGATTTTCTGTACACCATCGACTGCAGCAGCCGGCAGTTCTCGATCTCGCAAGCCAAGCTGTATCAGGGCGCGCTGACCGTCAGCGAAAAGCAGCACGCCAACGATGCCGGCTGGCAACGCGTAGACGGTGTCGGCTTGGCGAGTGAAGTCGCACGTCAGCTCTGCCGCGCATAGCGCTTCCGCCCGACCCTTTGCGTGCGCATCGCGCTGCCATCGTTGGTAACATCGCCGCGTGCGCCGCGCCTCCACTTCCTCCTCGTCCCAACCTGCCGACCCTCGCGTCACCGCAGACGCAAGCGTCTTCGGCACACTCGCACGCGGCTCGCGCGCGTCGCTCGAGCGCGTTGCGAATCTTGGCGACGGCGTAACCGCCGCCATCTGGCGCAACGAACACGACGAGGCGCGCTATACCCAGCCCGGGCACCACACGCTGTCGGTCTATCTGCAGGGCGGCTACACCACGCACCGGCAGGATCTGCCAAACCTGTTCGGCGCGCCGGGGCGCGTGTGCATGCTGCCGGCCGAACATCAATCGAGCTGGGTAATCGAGCAGCCGATGCGCTTCGTTCATCTGTATTTCGCGCCCGACGCGCTGGCCGGGCACGCCGTACGCCTGCTCGATGCAGAGCCGCGCCTGTTCACGCTGCACGATCGCACCTTCATCGAAGACGCACACCTCGCACAGGCCTGCGCGAACATCGCCCAGCTCGAATGGAGCGACCTGGACGACCGCATGCGCGCCAACGCGCTGGCCAACGACACGCTGTCGTATCTCGTGCAGACGCAGGGCCGCACGCGTGCGCTGGCCGTGCGCGGCGGGCTCGCGCCGCATGTGTGCCGACGCATTGCCGCGCGCATCGATGCCGAGCTGCATCTGCCGCTATCGCTCGGGCAATTGGCGGCCGAAGCGAACCTGTCGGAATTCCATTTCGCGCGGATGTTTCGCGCGTCGTTCGGTGTGGCGCCGCATGAGTGGGTGATGCAGCAGCGCATGGCGCGTGCGCAAACGCTGCTGCGCACAACCACCCTGCCGCTGGCGACGATTGCCGAGCGCTGCGGCTTTGCCAGCGCGAGCCATTTCAGCCGCCGCTTCGGTATGCAACTGGGCGCATCGCCATCTCGCTACCGGCAGGCTTGGCAACGCGCGTAAGCCGCCATCTGCCACGGCAGTAAACGAACGACCGTACGTCGCGCAATCACCCGTATCGGCCGAAAAGCTGCGCCGGACTAGCGTTTTCCACGATAGAGGTGCATTGGCGCGCGCAGTAACGTGGAGTTGGGTTCCCCATGGAGACTGCCATGTTTACCCATATCCTCTTGCCGACCGACGGCTCCGAACAGTGCTGCAAGTCCATCGACGGCGCACTCAAGCTGGCGCGCGCCACCGGTTGCCGCCTGACCGCCTACACGTGCATCGAAGAATTCCCCAACCTGGCCTATTCGGCCGGTGTGGGCGAGTGTCCGCATGCGCACTACATGGAAACGGTGCAGGGCTATGCGAAGGACTGTATCGAGCGCATCGCGGAGCGTGCCCAGGAAGAAGGCGTGCAGTTCGACAGCGATGTATCGCAGTTTGCCGAGCCCTATCTGGGCATCCTGGATGCGGCGAAGCGGCACGCATGCGACGTCATTTTCATGGCATCGCACGGGCACCGCAGCTTGATGGGGCGATTGTTGATCGGCAACGAGACGCGCAAGGTGCTGACCTACGCGCACGTGCCGGTGGTGGTCTACCGCTAGGTACGGCAGACCGCTCCTTACATCATCGGCACCGGTTCGAGCCCGCTTTCGCCGGGCTCAAGTTCGGCCACGCGCTGGGCTTCTCGCTCGCCGACCTGCTTGCGCTGTTCCGGCGTGAGCACCTGCATGATCTTGGCGCTGGCCTGCGCACGCAGTTGCGCTTCACGGGCCACGGCGTGGCCCAGTGATTCAGTCAAGGTGCGGGCACGCGCCTCGTCATATTGGCCGGACACCACCATCTGATGCAGATCGCGGCGGGCATGCTCGATGGCCTTGTGCTGCTCACGCGCTTCGGGCATCTGCGCATATTCGATGGCGAACACTTTGTCGCGTTGCTCTTCGCTCAGCTTCAGGCCGTGCAGGAAGAACGCGCCGCCATGATGGGGCCCCATGCCACGCGGACCGCTGGGTCCGCTGGGTCCATTTGGGCCGCCGGGGCCAAAACCGGGGCCGGGGCCACGCCCCATCATGCCCGGGCCATGTGGTGACGTGGGCGGCACGGGCGATAGCGGAACAGCACCGGGCGCGGCGGTCTGAGCCAGTGCGGCGCACGAAAGCAAAAGCCCGGCAGCAATGCCAGCCAGGCGGCGGGAAGTCACAGCAATCATGATGAGGCTCCTGATGAGATCGTCGGCCGCTCATGTCAACCATGTCAGCCATACGCCCACTGTAGCCATCGACGCCGCACCAACGGTGGGCAAACAGAGGAGTTTTCTTGAACCTCAGGCGTCGAGTCGATAACCCACGCCGTAGACAGAGTGGATCAAGTCGGTGCCCGGGCTCACCTGCTCCATCTTGCGGCGCAGGTTCTTGATGTGCGTATCGACCGTGCGGTCGGTCACGATGCGGTGGTCGTCGTAGATCTGCTCAAGCAGGTTTGAGCGCGACAGAATCCGCCCCGGCGCACCCGCCAGCGCGGCCAGCAGGCGAAACTCCACCGGCGTGAGGTCAAGGCGCTGGCCGCGCAGCGTGGCAGCATAGGCAGCACCGTCGATGTGCAATGCGCTCTCCGGCAAGCCGCCGGCGCGCTGCACACGGCGCAGGATGGTCTTGATGCGCGCCACCAGTTCGCGCGGGCTGAAGGGCTTGCAAACGTAGTCGTCGGCGCCAAGCTCAAGGCCGAGCAGGCGGTCGATCTCCTCCACCCGTGCAGTCACCATGACGATGGGCACCTCGCTGAATGCGCGCACCTCGCGGCAGATTTCCAGGCCGTCCTTGCCGGGCAGCATCAGATCGAGCAGCACGAGTTCGGGTGTGGTCTCGCGAATGCGCTGCGCAGCGTGCGTGCCATCGGCCAGCCACTCGGTCTCATAGTGAGCGGCGCGCAGATAGTCGGTCATCAATGCGGCCAGCTTGGGTTCGTCTTCAATGATCAGAATCATGGTCGGCTAGCGGGTCAAGCACATCAAGAATAGGCAGGCCGAATGGGAAACCGGACTGCAATCCAGAGCCCGCCCAGCGGCGAAGGTTTGGCGTCAATGGTGCCGCCGTGGGCAGTGACGATGGTCTGGCACAGGCTCAGGCCCAGGCCAGCCCCGCCCTGCGCACGGCTGCGTGAGGCATCCACACGAAACAGGCGGTCGAAGATGCGCGGGAGCATCGCCTCGGGCACGCCCGGCGCGCTGTCCTGCACGTCGATCTGCTGCCAGTCACCGTCCTGGTGGACATGCACGCGCAGCGTGCCGCCGGCATCGGTATAACGCAGCGTGTTCTCCAGCAGGTTCTGCATGACCTGGCGCAGGCGCTGTGGATCACCGTTGATCAGCCTTGCATGCGATAGCGCCGCCGGCAAATCAAGCTGCAGCGCGATGCGCTTTTCCATCAGGCGCGGTGTGAAGCCCTGCACAGCACTGCATACGGTATCGGCCAGGTCCAGCGGCTCCATGTGGAAGGCGAGCGCGCCCACGTCAGCCAGCGAGAGTTCGTACAAATCATCGATGAGCTTGCTGAGCGTCGACACCTCCGCCTGCAACGAGGCAAGTGAGGTGGCGCTCAGCGGACGCACGCCATCTTCCAGCGCCTCCAGTTCGCCGCGCAGCACGGCCAGGGGCGTGCGCAGCTCGTGCGAGATGTCCGCCGTGAGCTGACGGCGCATCTTCTGGTTGGCTTCCAGCGAGGTGGCGAGGTGGTTGAAGTCGGCCGCGAGGCCACCGAGTTCGTCGCGCGAATGCACGTCGACGCGGGTGGCGTAGTCGCCGTCGGCCATGCGGCGCGCGGCCTCGGTCAACCGGCGCATCGGGGCCAGTAGACCGCGCGCGAGCAGCACGGCCACTAACGCCGCCAGCAGGACTGACAGCCCGGCGATGATCCAGGTGGCGCGCAATTGCTGCGCCTGGAATGCCTGGTCAGCGCCTTCGGGCACGCGCATGCGCGGCGGCATGGCCAGCCAGCCGACGGTCTGGCCGTTGTGGTGCAGCTCGTGCCACTGCGCGTTGGGCCCGAGCGGCGGGCCCTCGCCGATGATGACGTTGCGCCCGGCATCAAGCAGCCAGATCGGCGAATGCGGCATCGGCGGCTCGCCGGGCGGATGCGGCGGCAGGTTGCCAGCGGGTGGTGGGCCGGGCGGCGCTGGCATGTCACGGTCCGTGCCGGGCGGGAACGGGTCAAAGCGGTGGCCCGCTGGCGACTCGAAGCGGTCGCCCCCCATGCCGTTGGCGCGGGCACGCGCACCCTCGCGGCGCAACAGGCGGAACCACGCCCCGCGATCGTCGCGCAGGAAATCCCAGTTGCCATGCTGCGCGTAGGCCGTCTCCACACCCTGCGCGAGCGCAGCCATACGCTCGGCTTCGCGCGCGTTCACATAGTCGAGAAAGTTGGCGTCAAAGCGCCAGCGCACCGCCGCGCCCATGGCGAGCGCAACGACGATGCTTAGCATGAACAACGCGACGAACAGCTTGGAGGTGATACCGAAAGACGGGCGCATGGATCAGTCAGGACGGCCTGGCGCCGCCAGCGAGAGCGATTTCCGCACTGCCCTGCAGCAGGCACGGCTCATCTTACCGGGCGCGCGGCCGCAGAAAACGCCAGCATACCAACCGCTTGTGCGCAAAAAATGAGCGAAATGCGAAGAAAGCGTATGCTGCTGCCACGCTGCACACCCGCCCGTCACGCATTCCGCCCCCACAAGGAACCGCCCCTTGCCCAGCCGGCCGGCCAACCTCGCGTTCTCAATGCACCGCTGTGCCATGGGTGGCGTGGAGGCTGTCGCCGCCAATTCCGGCCACACGTTCCCCCGCCATACGCACGGGCAATTCGGCATCGGCATCGTGGATCGCGGCGCGCAGAAGTCATTCAGCGGACGGGGCATGGTGCAAGCCAGCGCGGGCGACGTCATCACGGTCAACCCGCTTGAAGTGCACGATGGCACACCCATCGGCGATGCCGGCCGCGCGTGGCGCATGCTTTACCTCGACCCAGGTGTGGTCGCCGACTTGGCGAGGGATCTGCACCCGCGCCACCACGGCAACGCCGAATTCGACCGTCCCGTCATCCACCACGCGAACCTCGCTCGCAGCGTTCGTCTGCTGTTTGTGCAGATGACGGTGCCTGCCGCTCAAAGCGATGTGCTGCTGCGCGAGCAACTCCTGCTCTCCGTACTCGCAGACGCGCTGCACGCCGCCAACCACCACGCAGACGATGCCCCCGATGCCATCCAGCTCGCCCGCACCCGCATCGACGACGACCCGGCCGCCGTCATCTCCCTGCTCGACCTCGCGCACGAAACCGGCTTGAGCCGCTTCCAGGTGTTGCGCGGTTTTGCCCGCGCAACCGGGCTCACCCCGCACGCTTATCAGGTGCAACGGCGCGTGGCCCTTGCACGCCGGCTGATAGCGCAGGGCATGCCGTTGGCGGACGTGGCGGCCGCTTGCGGCTTTGCCGATCAAAGCCACATGACGCGGCAGTTCGTACGCAAGTACGGCGTGTCGCCAGGCATGGTGGCGGCGGTACGCTAACGTAGCGTCCGCGCCCTCACCTGCAATTTCGTTCAAGACGCACGCCGCGCGTGCGCCCATCCTGCAGTTTCCACACACGCAGGATGCGATATGTCCAAACGACTCGAAGGTTGTCTCTACCTTGCCCTGGCGATGGTGCTGGTGGGCAGCACCGTCACGGCCAGCAAGATCATTGCGGCGGGCCTGCCGCCCTTCACCGCCACGGCGCTGCGCTTTGCGATGGCGCTGCCGCTGTTCCTCATCGCGATGCGCATGACGGGTGCGCGCTGGCCGAAGCTCTCGCCCGGCGGATGGGGGCTGCTGTTCCTGCAAGCGGCGGCCGGCAGCGTGGGCTACACGACGCTGCTGATTTCGGGGCTGCGGCACACCTCGGCAGCCGATGCGGGCGTGATCATCGGCACGCTGCCGGTGGTATCGGCGCTCATTGCCATCGTGCTGCTGGGTGAGCGGCCCGGGCGCGCGGTGCTGGGCGCGATTGCGCTGGCCACGGCGGGCGTGCTGGCGATTGCGCTCCAGCCAGGCGGCGATGCAGCGCGTCCGCTGCTGGGCAATCTGCTGGTGATGGGCGCAGTGCTGTGCGAAGGCCTGTTCATCCTGCTCAACAAACGGCTGCGCACGCCGGTGCCGCCACTGGCACTGTCAGCACTAATGAGTGCATTCGGCCTGCTGACGGCGTTGCCGCCAGCGCTGTGGGAAGCGCCATGGCAACTGCACACATCGGCGCAGGCAACGCACGCGATGATGGCTGTTGCGTACTACGCGATCGTGCCAACGGTCGGTGGTTTTGTGCTCTGGTATGCCGGGGCCGCGCGCGTAAGCGGCGCAGAGGCATCGCTCTTCACCGCGCTGGCGCCAGTGGCGGCCATCGTGTTTGCGGCCACGCTGCTCGGTGAGGCGGTCAGCGCCCGCCAGGTGGGCGGCATTGCGTGCGTGCTGGCAGCCGTGTTGAGCCTCGGCTTGGCGCGCACGCCCGCACCGGCGTCGACGGCGTCTTAGGCTTCCGCCTCGGGCGCCGTTACCTCTTCCATGCGCTCGATGCGCACCCGCACGATGCGGCGGCTGGCAGCTTCGAGGATCACGAAACGCAGGTCGTGGCGCACCAGCGTGTCGCCCACTTCGGGCAGGCGATCCCATTGGTTGAAGAGGTAGCCACCGAGGCTGGTGGCGCCGCCGCCTTCGTCGAGCAGCCAGTCGACGTGCAGCACGTCTTCGAGCTGGCGCAGATCGGCTTCGCCAGCGACTTCCCAGCAGCCATCGCTGACTTCGACCACGCCCAGACGCTCGTCTTCATCGGGGAATTCACCCGCAATAGCTTCGAGTACGTCGATGGGCGTTACCACGCCCTGCATCACGTCCAGCGGATCGGTCACCACCAGCATGCGCCCACGCGCACGCTTGAGTTGATCCATCAGGCGCAGGATGCCGATGCTGTCAGGCACCTTGAGCGCGGGCTTCACGCTGCGCTCTACGTCGATGGCGCCGCGCGTGTCGAGATCGCCCATCAGGTCCTTGGCGCGCGCCACGCCCACCAGATCATCCAGCCCGCCGCGGCACACCGGAAACTGGTTGTGCGGCACGGCCAGCAGCAGTTGGCGCGTGACGGCCGCATCGGCGTCCAGATCCACCCACGAGATATCGTGGCGCGGCGTCATGATCGAGCGCACGGAGCGCTCGGCCAGGTCCAGCACGCCGCTGACCATGCTGCGCTCTTCCGGGCGGAACACGGTCTCGGACACGGGCTGGCCAGCCTCGTGCGACGCCACTTCATGCGATTCGGCATCTGCCGGCGCGCCACGGCGCTCGCCCAGCAGGCTCAGCACGGCATCGGCAGTGCGCTCGCGCAGCGGGCGGCGGCGCTCGTAGCGCACGGTGTTGCGCTGCGCGACCTGGTTAAAGAACTCGATCAGGATCGAGAAACCGATGGCCGCATACAGATAGCCCTTCGGAATATGAAAGCCCAGCCCCTCGGCAACGAGCGAGAAGCCAATCATCAGCAGGAAGCTCAGGCACAGCACCACCACCGTGCGATGCGCATTGACGAAGTCCGTCAGCGGGCGCGACGCAAACAGCATGGCACCCATGGCAATCACCACGGCCGCCATCATCACCGGCAGATCATTGACCATGCCCACTGCGGTGATGACGGAATCGATGGAGAACACCGCATCGAGGATCACCACCTGCACGATCACATTCCAGAACTTGCCGTGGCCGGTGCCGTGGCTTTCGTCCTGCGGCTCGCCGTCCAGGCGCTCATGCAGTTCGGACGTGGCCTTGAACAGCAGGAAGAAACCACCCAGCAGCAGGATGATCGAGCGGCCTGACAGATCAACCGGCCCCAGTGTGAGCAGCGGCTTGGTAAGCCCGATCAGCCACGACATGGCCGCCAGCAGCACCATGCGCATCCCCAGCGCAAGCCCCAGGCCGATCATCCGGGCGCGGTCGCGCAGCGCCGGCGGCAGCTTGTTGACCAGGATGGCGATGAAAACGAGGTTGTCGATGCCGAGAACAATCTCGAGCACCACCAGGGTGAACAGCCCGATCCAGACGGACGGGTCAGCAAGCCAGGTCATAGCGGGAAGTAGAAGACAGCAGAACGACGATCCGCCGATGATAACCGCAGCACACGCACGGCCTTACGCGAATCCTGCGTAAGGTGTTGCAACAAACGGGCCGCGGGGTTCGGCTGCAGGGTCAGCGCTGCGCAACCCGATTGCCGCTTTGAGCGCGGGACGGCGCTGTCCGCACAGGGCGGTAGCCGTCGGTCAACGTTTTGAGGAAGGCAACGATGTCGCGCACGTCGGCCTCGGACAGCACAGGCTTGTCGCCGGGCTTGCCGCCAAACGGAGGCTCCATGTTGACGTTGGCGCGGTACTGGGGCGGCAGGTCGTCGAACTTGTCGACGGTGCCGTCCGCCTTGCGCGGATACCACTTCTGCGGCTGCGTGTCGCGCTGGGCGTAGAAGCGCACCGCGTCTTCCAGCGAATGGATGGCGCCGTTGTGGAAGAACGTCTTGCGCAGCGCCACGTTGCGCAGCGACGGCGTGCGGAAGCGGCCGCAGTAGTCGGCGCGGTCTTTCAGATCGGTCCGGTCGGGGCCGCACAGGCCCAGATCGAAGAACTTCGGGTCTGCATTGCCCGCCAGCGTGCGGTTGCGGGGAATACCCACGGCAATGTGGCCGAAATCGGTAAAGGCCGGGAACGCGCCGTCCTGCTTGATGGCGCTGATGTGGCACGAAGCGCAGTTGCCCTTGGCCGGATCGGCAAACGCCTGCAGACCGCGCATCTCCTGCGGCGAGAGCTTGACCTGCTTGCGCAAAAACGCATCGTACTTGCTGTCGTACGGATAGAACTCCGACGGCGTCTGCTGGAACACCTCCAGCGCCATCAGCGCGGCGCGAAAGGCGGTGTCCTCGTTGTCGAGGATGTCGTTGCCGAAGACCTGCCGAAACGTCTGCGCATAGCGGCCCCCATGTAAGGTCCGCAGCTTGGCGACCACGCTGGCGGGCGTGCCGTTGGCCATCTCGTGCCCCGACAGCAGCGGAATGCGCGCCTGATCGTGCGTGGACGACACGCGGCCGTCCCACGTGTAGCCGCCGGTCGGGCCCTGGTCTTCGGAGTCGTTGCCGTCGTTGTCCTGGAAGTGCTCGGTAAACGGCGGCACCTTCTGGAGATAGCGCAGCGACGGCGCGGCGCGCACGCCGGTCTTGTTCATCCCGGGGCCACCCAACTGCACAGACAAATCGTTCGCAGGGCCGTAAGCATGCGTCGGGCTGTGGCAGTTCGCGCAGGCCAGCTTGCCGGAGGCCGATAACGCGGGATCGAGAAACAGCGCCTTGCCGAGCGCCGACATGGCCGGCACTGAGGGCCGGCGCGTCATCAGCATCGCGTAGAACGCCTTTTCGTAGGCCGGTGCAGCGCCGGGCTGCGGCTTGGCCGTGGCCGCAGCAGGCGCGGGTGTGGTGGCCTGGGCCGCCATTCCGACAAGCACAAGCGTCAAGAGGGCAACCACTCGGACAGCGGCAGCTTGCAGAAGACGACGACGCATCGGAAACGCCCGGAAGAACGGAAGCGTTGGAACATAGCAGGCCAATCGTGACATTTTCATGTCATCAAAATACCGTCACTCGCGCCGGCCATGACGGGCCACCAGGCATTGCGATTGCGCCAAAGTTGCAGCCGCGTAGCGCTTCATCACGGCTTTGTCATACAAGCTGTCCAGAATTCCGCTCGCTTTCGTCCCCAACACAACAATCCAGGGAAATCATGAGCCGAGCATTCCGTCTTTTGCCGCTGACTGCGCTGGTCGCGGCCAGTGTGTCCGCCTGCGGTGGTGGCAGCGATTCCGCCTCGACCGGGTCCACCTCGGGTGTCGTGACCGGCAGCTACTTTGAGCATGCCAAGGTCTGTATCGATGCCAACAACAACGGCAAGTGCGACGCTGGTGAAGCCAGCACGTACACCGATGCCAAGGGCAACTATTCGCTGACCGGCCAAGGCAACGTGATCGTGGAAGTCGGCACCGATGCCTTCCGCAACGATCCGGACACGGGCGCACACGACGCCATCACCGAGCCGCTGGTGTTCCGTGCGCCGGCCAGCGCCAACGCCGTCGTCAGTGCCATCTCGACCGAGCTGGCCACCCTGATGGACGACAACGGCGGTGACCTCAAGGCCGCCAAGACCGCGCTCGCCCAGCGCCTGGACGTGACGGAAGACAAGCTGCTGGCCGACCACAACAAGGAAGCCGACCCGGCCGTCAAGGAAGTACTGAAGTCGGAAATCAACCACGTCATCCGCCTGATCGCCGATGCAAAGGCCAATGACGCCGACTTCAACAAGGGCCTGCGTGAGCGCGTCCGGAAACACAGCGCGCTGGCAAAGAACGTCAAGAACATCGTTGTGATCTACGCGGAAAACCGCGGCTTCGACAACCTGTACGGCCTGTATCCGGGCGCCAATGGCGTTCCGGGCGTGAACCCGACTTCCACCGGCACCGCCGTTGCTCAGAAGGACTTCGACGGCTCCACGCTGCCGGTGCTGCCGCAAACCTGGGGTGGCCTGACCGCCCCCGGCCAGAGCGTGACCGTCACGCAGAGCCAGACCGCCAACTGGCCCAACAAGCCGTTCCAGATCGACGATCCGAAGGGCGTCAACGGCACCGGCGTGATCGTGCCGCAGACGGTGGTCACCACCGATCTGGTGCACCGCTTCTACAACAACCAGATGCAGATCAACGGCGGCAAGAACGACAAGTTCCCCGCCTACTCGGATGCCGGCGGCCTGTCGATGGGCTACTACGACGGCAGCAAGATGAGCATGTGGAAGATCGCCCAGCAATACGCGCTGGCTGACAACTTCTTCATGGGTGCGTTCGGCGGTTCGTTCCTGAACCACCAGTACCTGGTCTGCGCCTGCGTTCCGAAGTACCCGAACGCCGACACCTCGGTCGCCAAGGGCAAGATCGCGGCCATCGACACCGATGCCAAGGGCAACTTCGTCCGCCTGACGCCGGCCGCCACCAGCCCGACCTCGGCGCTCACCGGCCCGGCCACCTACCTGAACGACGGCGCGATCACCCCGAAGGATGCTTCGGGCATGTTCTACGCAGTCAACACGATGCAGCCGCCGTACCAGCCCAGCGGTAACCCCGCTGCGACCGGTGGCAACGCCACTTACGCCGATCCGGCCAAGCCTTCGACCATGCCGACGCAGTCGCAGACCACCATCGGTGACCTGCTGACCGCCCGCCATATCAACTGGGCCTGGTACGCCGGCGCGTGGAACACCGCCCAGACCGACCGCACCGTCATCTACGGTGGCACGACGCAGTTCCAGCCGCACCACCAGGCGTTCAACTACTTCAGCCGCTTCGACCCGAACACCACCACCGGTGCCGCCGAGCGTGCCGCTCACCTGAAGGACTACGACGCCTCGTTCCTGCAGGACGCCGCTGCCGGCAAGCTGCCCCCCGTGGCCTTCTACAAGCCGCAGGGCAACCTGAACCAGCACCCGGGTTACGCCAGCGTGGCTGACGGTGACGCCCATATCGCCAGCGTGATCGCCCAACTGCAGAAGAGCCCGCAGTGGAAGAACATGGTGATCGTCGTGACGTATGACGAAAACGGCGGCTTCTACGATCACGCTTCGGTACCGAAGGCTGACCGCTGGGGTCCGGGCACGCGCATCCCGGCGATCATCGTCTCGCCGTTCGCCAAGAAGGGCTTTGTCGACCATACGCAGTACGACACGGCTTCGATCCTGCGCCTGATCACGCACCGCTTTGCCCTGCCGCAACTGGCGGGCCTGAAAGAGCGCGACCGTGCTCTGGTCAACAACGGCAACAAGCCGATGGGTGACCTGACCAACGCGCTGGACTTCTCGCAGGCGCAATAACGCTGCAGCGCAGTCCTCCCAAAAAGGCGGCCCGGAGCAATCCTGGCCGCCTTTTTCTTTGCCCGCTATTTGCCCTTCTTCTTGCCGGTGGGCTTTTCGCTCTCCAGCGTCTCTAGCCGCATCCCCACCTTGATCGTCACCTGCCAGTGGGCAATCCTGCCGTCGACCAGATGGCCGCGCGTTTCCAGCACTTGAAACCAGTCGAGGTGCTTGAGCGTCTCGCCCGCCCGCGCGACGGCGTTGCGGATAGCCGCGTCACTGGAGTCGGGAGAAGAACCGACCAGCTCGATCATCTTGTAGGTATGGGAACCCATATCGCCTCCTTGTTGGCATGGTTGGTACGTCGGCAGGGTGCCTGCCCGGCGCGCGCTTGACATGTGGTTGGCATCGATGCGCGCGCCAATGGCACTTACCAGAATGGCACCTGTCTGCGCGCCCTGGTAGCCCGAATTTGTCCGGGGCTAAAAAGCCTGGCGGTTAATTGCGTTTATAAATCTGACAAATCTCGTCAACGAACCGACGTACGACGTCAAACCCATGCACGCGTTAAGCGCCGGGCCGCAGTTGATATGCCACTTTTCGGGCGGATGCACGGCGCTGCCGCGCCAAACCAGGCTGGTACGGAACCTGCGTTGGGACGCTCACCCGTTCCCCCCAAGAGGAGGCGCCATGCGCCACCCCGAACAACAAGCACCCGCCTCCTACTCGCCGCTGTCAGCGGTGCCGCCAGCACCACGTGTCACGCCGGAAGCCTCTCGCCTGGTGGCTGAAACCATCCCCTTTAATCTCGAGCGGGGCGGCCAGAACATCGAGGCCACCTACTCGACCCACAATGGCATCGTGACGGTCAAATACCGGGGCAAAACGCTGTCGACGTATTCGCCGCAGGGCGACATGGCCGACTACAAGGCCGTCGCGCGCCAACTGCTCAGCGTCATGCTGACCATCTGACCGGCTGCGACGCCTTTCGCCATCAATGTCGGGCTTTCGCCGCGCTGTGCGCCGGGCGGCCAAACTCGGCACGCAGGGCATCCTTGGCACGTTCCAGGATCTGGCGCCGCCCAGCGCTGAGGTTGTGCCCCGCCCGATTGATATAGAACGTCAGCATTGACATGGCCGACTGGAATGCCGTCCCCTTGCGCCGCCGGCTTTGCTCGGCCGATGCCTTGAGCGAGGCCGCAATACGCGCAGCGCTGCGGGACTTGAAGATGTCGGGTTCGATATCCAGTGCGTCGCTTGTCTCCATCACATGGTGCGACCAGCGACGGCCCTTCGACTTGGCGTGGGAGGTGGCCATGATGAAATCTCCTGTAATGAGGTATCGGCAATTCCGCAAGCCGCGTACCCGTGCGGGCGGCTACAGCGGGCGGACTTCCGTTACGATGACGGGCGCCTCACCCCGCTTTTCCGCCCCCTTCATTTACCGCCGGCTCGCCGGCTGCATTCAACGTGCCTGGCGACGTCGGTCTTTCCTCCGCCTCTTCCGCATCCACGCAAACGCTGTCGCATGCGCCGTTCTCCTACACCGCTTTCCGGTTGTTCTGGTTCGCAAGGCTGTCCACCACCTTCGCGTATCAGATGTTCGGGGTGGCCGTCGGCTGGCAGATCTACGATCTGACGCGCAGCGCCTATGTGCTCGGGCTGGTCGGGCTGGCGCAGTTCCTGCCGTCGGTCGTGCTGGTGCTGGCCTCCGGCCACATTGCCGACCGCTACGACCGGCGGTACGTGGTGCGCGCCTGCCAGGCAATCGAAGCACTGGTGGCTATCGCGCTGGCCGCGATGGCCGCCCATGGGCACGCCGGTGTGCAGCCGATCTTTCTGTGCGTGGTGATACTCGGCGCGATGCGCGCGTTCGAGACGCCGACGCTGCAGGCACTGCTGCCATCGCTGGTGCCGCCACAGGCATTGCCGCGCGCAGTGGCGCTGTCCAGTTCGGCGGGGCAGACCGGTGTCATCCTGGGGCCGGCGCTGGGCGGATTTCTGTATGTGGCAGGCGCGCCGGTGGTGTATGCCACAGCTGCCGGGCTGTTTTTGTTTGCGCATGTACTGCTGGCGCTGGTGCGCATGGAGCGCGCAGTGCCGGTCAGCACACCGGTGAGCCTCGAATCGCTGTTCGCGGGCATCGTGTTCATCAAGGGGCGGCCGGTGGTGCTGGGCGCCATCTCGCTGGACCTGTTTGCCGTGCTGCTGGGCGGCGCGACGGCGCTGCTGCCGATCTACGCGCGCGACATCCTTGGCACGGGCGCATGGGGGCTGGGGCTGCTGCGCTCGGCACCGGCGGTGGGGGCGCTGGGCATGGCGCTCTTGCTGGCGCACCGTCCGCTGGATCGGCATGTTGGCCGTGTGATGTTTGCCGCCGTGGCAGTGTTCGGGCTGGCGACGCTGGTGTTCGGGGTGTCACGCTGGCTGCCGCTGTCGATGCTGGCGCTGGTGCTGCTGGGCGCGTCGGACATGATCAGCGTGGTGATTCGGACTTCGCTGGTGCAGCTCGATACGCCCGATGCCATGCGCGGGCGGGTGAGCGCGGTCAATTCGGTGTTTGTCGGCGCGTCCAACCAGTTGGGCGAATTCGAATCGGGGATGGTGGCAGGGCTTCTGGGGCCGGTGGCTTCGGTGGTGGTGGGTGGCCTCGGCACGCTATTGGTGGTGGCAATCTGGATGCGGCTGTTCCCCGCCCTGACGCACCGCGACCGCATGCGCGATCCGCATCCGGAGCACGCCGCGCACCCCCCGTCAGGGGGATAAACCTGCGGGCCCGCGCCGCTGCTGGCCTGAGCAAGAATCTGGCGCTGTCTTGCAAGCGTGTCAGCGAAACCCCGATGGCATCGGCGACGGTCGCTTCGTATCCTGAGTCACCCTTGCCCGTTTTGTTTTACGCCCGGTATTGCTGCGCCCGACTGTGATGTCCATTCCGCCCCCTTCGTCCCGCACCCCGGGCACGCGCGCTGTCGGCCCGGCCCGGCTGGCGGACCCTGGGCCATTCAGCGCCAGCGGGTTCAACGTTGCACCGGCCATCCGTCCATCGGCATGGCTGGTGGCGATCGGCGCGGCCGCCGTTGGCACCATTGGGCGGGTGCTGCTCGAATCGGCGCTGGATATCCATCTGCCGTTCTATCTGGCCTTTCCGGTGGTGACGATTGCCGCGTGGTACGGCGGCTTCTGGCCGGGCATGCTGGCCATCGTTTCCTATGCAGGGCTTTTCATGGCGCTGGCCGCGCTGCAAAGCTGGCCGGCCGCCGTGCCGCTCACACCCATCCAGATGACGGTGTTTGGGGTGGGCGCGCTGCTCATCTGCGGCTTGTGCGAGCAATTGCGCCGTGCCCGCGCCGGGGCCGAACGCCGCGCGCTGGCGGAAACCCAGCAACGCCTGTCGCAGCAACGCCTGCTGGCCGCACTGCAGGCTTCGCCTATTTCGGTCTACGACGTCGACAACACGATGCACTTCACGTGGGTCCACAACCCCGTGTTCGGCCTGCAGCCAGATGAACTGCTGGGACGAACGGTGCGTGAAGTGTTCGGCCGCCGCGCCGCATTGCGCCTGACCGAAGCCGGCCAGCGCGTCATTGCTTCCGGCACGCCCACGCGTGTGGAGTTCGCCTTCCGCCGGCGCCATACGCAGCGCGTGGTCTACGACGTGGTGGTCATGCCGCTGCGCGACAGCAGTGAAAACGGCGGCCAGATCATCGGCCTGACCAACGCCGTCATCGACATCAGTGAACGCCGCCAGGCCGAGGCGCGCCGCGCGCACTTGCTTGAAGCCGAATCCCGCGCGCGCGAAGAAGCCGAGCGCGCCAGCCGCCTGAAAGACGACTTCCTGGCGACCGTCAGCCACGAACTGCGCACGCCGCTCAACGCGGTGCTGGGCTGGGCGCAATTGCTGAACATGCGCGCCTACGACGAAGCGCTGTTCAAGCGCGGCATTGAAGCCATCGAGCGCAGTGCCCGCACGCAGGTCCACCTGATCGACGACTTGCTCGACATGTCGGCCATCCTCTCGGGCAAGGTACCGCTGGAAATCGGCCCGGTGGACTTGGCCGACGTACTGGAACGCGCGCGCGAAACCATCGAGCCGATGGCGCGCCAGAAGAACATCACCATCGATACCGAATTCCTGCCAGTGCCGATGCTGCAGGGCGACGCGGGGCGCCTGAAGCAGGTGTTCTGGAACCTCCTGGCCAACGCCGTCAAGTTCACACCCGAGGGTGGGCACATCCGGCTCTCTGTGCATGCCGCGCCCGAAGGCGTGGTGGCCACCGTGCGCGACACCGGCATCGGCATCGAACCGGCCTTCCTGCCGCATATCTTTGATCGTTTCCAGCAAGCGGATTTGTCGAGCACGCGCCGCCACGGCGGGCTGGGGCTGGGGCTGGCGATTGCCAAGCAACTGGTGGACCTGCACCGCGGCCGCATCACCGCGGCCAGCAGCGGCGCAGACCACGGCACCACCATGGCCGTGTCGTTGCCGCTGCATGCCGCGCAACCGGGAGAACAGGCCAGCCGCACGCCGGGCCTGGTCGGTGGAACCGGCATGCCGACACTGGACGGCATCCGCGTGCTGGCGGTGGATGACAACCCCGAATCGCTCGGCGTGATTGCGCTGATGCTGGAGCGCTACGGCGCCGAGGTCGTCACCGTGTCCAGCGGCGCGGCCGCGCTCGATGCGCTGGAACACGCGACCACCAATGCGCAGCCGTTCGACGCGCTGGTCAGTGACCTGGCCATGCCCGGCATGGACGGCATGCAGCTCGTGCGGGCCGTGCGCGAACGTGGCTTGACCGATCTGCCGGCCATTGCCGTCACCGCATTTGCCGACCCGATCCGCCTGAAGGCAGCAAAAGAAGCCGGTTACCAGTCCGTCATCACCAAACCGATCTTCCCCGGTGAGCTGGGCCACGTGCTGGCCGCCAATGTGCACCGCAAGACGGGGCCGGAAACGCCGGCCTGATGCCGGTCTCGCACCGGTCAACCATGCCTTGACGGAATGGCTGACCAAACAAAAGTCATTGGCGCGAGTGGCTGCGCATCCGCATACTTGTCAGTCTGTGCCGATCGGTGGGCATCTCTCCCCTAGCAGTCGCCAGCACCTGCTCACCCGATCGGCCAGCTTGCCCTTCCCATCAGCCGCGCTCGCGGTTGCCTGACCATCTTCAACATCGACCAGGAAGACCTCTACGTCTACGAGCTGAACCCGGCCAACAACAGCGAATACCGCTACAAGGACGGCTGGGAGCCATTCAAGGTGCTGCACGAAACCGTGAAGGTGCGCGGCGGTACGGGCGACGCACCCTCCCGCCCGGTCGACCTGACCTTCACGCGGCACGGCCCCGTCATCTACATCGATGCCGAAAAGCACCGCGCGTATGCCGTGCGGTCAGCATGGCTGTCGCCAGGCATGTCACCGTACTTCGGTTCGGTCGGCTACATGCGCGCGCACCTTCGCGCAGTTCAAGCAATCGATGATGAACTGGGGCGCACCCACCGAAAACCAGGTCTATGCGGATACGAAGGGCAACATCGGCTGGGTGCCGGGCGGCCTCGCCCCCCATCCGCCCCAATTGGGACGGCCTGCTGCCCGTGCCCGGTGATGGCCGCTACGAATAGGCCGGCTTCTGGCGCGGCGCTCAGTTGCCAAGCACCTACAACCCGAAGTCGGGCTACTTCACCTCGTCCAACGAGATGAACCTGCCCGCCAATTACCCCTACCGCGAGCGCAAGCTCGGCTTCGAGTGGACCAACGGCTCGCGCCACGCACGCATTGACGAGGTGCTTGCCAAGCTCGACAAGGTATCGCTCGAAGATTCGATGCGCTTGCAGAACGACATGGTGTCGATCCCGGCGCGACGGCTGATGATGCTGCTGACGCCGCTGTCGTCCAACGATGCCGACACGCAAGCCGCACTCAACCTGTTCAAGGGTTGGAACGCGGCCATGCTGGCAGATTCTCCGCAGGCTGCACTGCACGAGGTCTGGTTCATGCACCACCTGGGCCGTGCGTTCAAGAACGCGGTGCTATCCAAGGCCAGCGCGGATGCGATGGGCGCGCCGGATACCGCCGTGATGCTCGACACGCTGGAACATCCGCAAGGCAGCGATCGCAAATTTGGCGAAGACCCGCAACAGGCCGCCGCCAAGCGCGATGCCATACTGCTCGCCAGCCTGAAGGACGCCTGGGCCGACATGGTCAAGCGCCAAGGCCAGAACCCGCAGGCGTGGAACTGGGGCGCGCTGCACCACAACCTGAACGCCCATCCGTTCGCAGCCATCGTTGACGAAGCCACACGCGCCAAGCTCAACGTCGGCCCCACACCCGAAGGCGGCAGCCCCTACACGCCCAACCAATCGACGTATCGCGCGAGCGATTTCCTGCAGACCAACGGCCCGTCGTTCCGCACGGTGGTGGATGTCGGCAACTGGGACAACTCACGCGCCGTCAACCTGCCCGGCCAATCCGGCGACCCGGACAGCCCGCACTACCGCGACCTCGCGCCGCTGTGGCTCAAGGGCCAGTACTTCCCGCTGCTGTACTCGCGGAAGGCAGTGGAAGCTGCCACGGAATCACGTGTCCATCTAGTGCCTGCCAAGTAAGCGAAGACGCGTCAAACGGCCAATTATCAATTGCGTTATTTCGTGACGTAGTGCGTAGGCGGGCGCCCCACTGGCTAATCTCCAAAGCTTCTTGCGTATTGGAGCACCGCCATGGGCCATCGAGAGTTGCCGTTTGCCGCCAGGACCGTCACGGTCTCCGGATTGGGGTTACCCGAAGTGATGGGCCAACCGGCCCTGCAGTTCTCCAAGCTCACGGGCAAAGAAGCGCTATGCGAGCTGTTCGAGTACAAACTGGAGCTACGCACCCCCGACGAGCGCAACGCCCTCTACGGCCCCGGCCCCAATCTCGACACCAGCGCCCTGCGCGGGCAAGAACTGACCGTCACGATTGCCCTTGACGGCAGTGGCACAGGATTGGATGGTGGACTCGGCGCCGGCAAACGCGAAATCACGGGCCTCGTCACCGACATCCGTGGCCCCATTGTTGAAGGCGATGGTCAGCAAATTGCCTATCGACTGACCCTGCGCCCGTGGCTCTGGCTCACCACCCTCAACCGGGCCTACCGCATCTTCCAGCAGCAGAGCGTCGTTGAGATTCTCGATACGCTGCTCTCCGACTACACCTTCCCCGTCGAACGCCGCCTGGACGTCGCCCGCTACCCCAAGCGCGAGTTTCAAGTCCAATACGGCGAGAGCGACTTCGCGTTCTTCCAGCGCCTCACCCAAGAATGGGGCATCTCCTGGCACATCGAGCACAGCGACGGCAAACACCGCCTCGTGCTTACCGACGGCAACGGCTGCTTTACCCAATTTGCGAGCGAGGCCTATCACAGCATCCGCTGGCAACCCTCGGCCGACCGCATTGACGAAGAGCACCTGCACGCCTTCGAGTGGCACGATCGCGTGGTCTCCGGCCAATGGACCAGCAACGATTACGACTTCGTTAAGCCTAAAGCCGATCTGACTGTTCGCTCCAGTGATCCATTGGAGACCGCGCACGCCGATGCTGAAGTCCGCGAATGGCCCGGCGATCACGCCCAGCCCGCCACCGGCAACGACCCCTGGCGCGAAGGCGACCAGATCGCCCGCCTGCGCATGGAAGCGCTGCGCCAGCATGGCAGGCGAGCCAGCGGCGCGGGCAACGTGCGTGCCATGGTTCCAGGCTGCACCTTCAAGCTCACCCACTTCCTGCAGAACGACGCCAACCGTGAATACCTCATCCTCGGCACGCACCTGCTGATCGAAGACGTGCCCGAGGCATCTGGAGGTGGCCAGACTTGGCGCTGCGAAGTCAGCTTCACCGCCCAGCCGACCAATGAGCTTTACCGCCCCGAGCGCACCCAACCCAAGCCGCGCACCACCGGCCCGCAGACCGCCACCGTCGTCGGCCCACCGAATCAAGAAACCTGGACCGACGAGTTTGGGCGCGTCAAGCTGCAATTCCACTGGGACCGCATCGGCCAGCGCGACGCCAGCAGTTCCTGCTGGGTTCGCGCATCCTCCCCCTGGCAGGGCGAGCGCTTTGGCGCCATCCAGATTCCGCGCATCGGACAGGAAGTCATCGTCGACTTCCTGAACGGCGACCCTGACTGCCCCATCATCACCGGCCGCGTACCCAATCGGGACACCATGCCCCAGTGGCCGCTACCCCAGCACCATGCACTGTCCGGGCAGGTCAGCAAGGAACTCCACGGCAGCCGCACCAACACCTTCGTCCAGGACGACACCGAAGGGCAAATCCAGACCCAACTCCAGAGCGACCACCAGACCTCCTGGCTGAGCCTGGGCTTTATCACCCGCATCATTCGCGGCGTGGGCCGCAAGGACAAGCGCGGCGAAGGGTTCGAGCTGCGTACCGACGGGCATGGCGCCGTGCGCGGCGGCGATGGCCTGCTGATCAGCACCGAGGCCCAGCCCGATGCCCGCGCGCATCATAAGGACATGGGCGAAACGGTTGCCCGGCTGGATCGCGCTCAACATGCCCACAACACCACCGGCCAGCTTGCACAGCATCACAACGCGCAAGATGCCGAACAACAAGACGTCGCTCAAGCGCTCAAGGCACAGCACGATGAAATCCGCGGCTCGGGCGAGGCCCATGGTGAATTGACCGCGCCGCACCTCGTGTTGGCATCTCCAGCAGGCATGGCCGCGACCACCGCCCAATCCACGCAATTGCACAGCGGCGAACATCTGGCCGTCACCACCGGCAAGCACGCATCTTTCGTCAGCCATGGCGGGTTCTTTGCCAGCGCAACACGCCGCATTGCGCTCTTCGCGCACAGCCTGGGCATCAAGCTTGTTGCCGCCACGGACCACATCGCGCTCGAAGCGCAGGATGGCGACATCAAGGGCACTGCTCGCCGCAACATCCACTTCCGCGCGCTGGGCGACATTGTGTTCGAGGCCGACCAGGGCATCGTGTTCAAGGTCGGGCAAACCTATCAGCGCTGGACGCCCCAGCAAATCATTGAAGGCATGAGCGGGCCGAAGCAGATTCATGCCGGCGCTTACCGTGTCGACAAGCCGGACGGCATGAGCCTTGACGCCTTGTCTTTGCCACACAGCGATTTCGACCAGGCGGTGTATCTGCACCTGCCTGACGGGTCGCCGGCCGCCAACCGGAAATTCCGCCTCACGCAAGCCGACGGCAGCGTGCTCGAAGGCGTGACCGGCCCCGATGGGCTCACCAAGCTGCGCCAAAGCCCCGGCTCGGAAAACCTCCAAATTCAAATTCTGGACCTGCTACATGGAAATTGATCGCATCCACCTGCCCGCCGGAGAGGAAATCGGCGGGCATGCCGGCGCAACCATTGCGCTCACGCCTTCGGCGGACAAACGCCGCGTCAGCCTGCCGGTGCCGCCAGACAAGGTGATTCCTGTCATCTTCTTGCCCGGCATCATGGGAACCAACCTGCGCATGAGCCGCCAGCGGCAGACGTTGGTGAACCAGCGCAACAACAAGGCCTGGCGACCGGATGACCTGGACCTGTCCAACGTGTTCGGCGAAGGCAAGCAGGCACAAGAACTCACGCCGAGTCAACGGCAGCTCATGTTCGACCCGGACGAGACCGAAGTCGACCGTTACGAGATCACGGGAGACGCGGGCAAATTTGATCTGACCGGCGAGGCGACGCAAAACTCCGACGCGCGTCATCAGGACGTACCAGACAAACAGCCCAATATTGGCTTGCTGATGAGCGCACCGTTGCCGCCCGCAGCCGAGCAATGGAAAGCCAAACGCGGCAAGCACGAATCCACCGCCGCGCAGAAAGCCCGCTGGCGCGGCTGGAGCGAGGTGCTGTTCCGTTCGTCCTACGGCGAGGTCATCAAACTGATGGAGGAACGCCTGAACAGTATGGTGCTGCCGATGTTTGGCGGTGGGGTAAGAATCAGCCCGCTCTGGAGCAATGAAAACACCAGCGCGCGGGTACTGGGCGTCAACCCCACGAAGTGGGGCGGCTCGGGTGATGCGCTGACCGAGGCGGACATCAAGCGCGTGGCCAACTGCTGGTACCCGGTCTACGCCATGGGCTACAACTGGCTGCAAAGCAATGGCACCTCCGCCCAGAAACTCGCCAAGCGCATCGACGACATCATCAATATGTACAAGGCCAATGGGCGGCAATGCGAGAAGGTCATCATCGTCACGCACTCGATGGGCGGGCTGGTGGCACGCGCGCTGCTGCACCCGGATTACGGTAACGCCCGCGACAAGATTCTCGGCATCTACCACAGCGTGCAGCCCGCACTGGGGGCGGCGGCGGCCTACAAGCGCGTACGCGCGGGCAATGACAAACCATTCTGGGGGCATGTGAAGGGACGCATTGCCCGCAACATCATGGGCAGAACCGGCCGGGAGGTCACCCCGGTCTTTGCCAACGCGCCGGGGCCGTTGGAGTTGCTGCCCAACGACGCCTACCCGCGTGGCTGGCTGCGCTTGAAGGCCGCCCACGGCGATCGACAGGCGCTGGCCTTGCCTGCCGTGTCGGACGCGCCGGTCAAGGCGTATTACGAGGCGTTGCGATTTGCAGAAACGATGGGCCTGAGCAAGCCAACGGCACCGCCCGTGATTGGTCAGCCGATGCATGACATCTATGGGCGTAGTCCCAGGAATTGGTGGCGGTTGTTCAATCCGGCGTGGATTAATCCAGCGAACAGGCCATACAAAGACTCTGATCCCTACACAAAGAGCAAACGCCGAATTGCCGATGCCCAGGACTTCCACAAGAACATCAAGGACGTCTATCACCCCGTCACCTACGCCAGCTACGGCCAGGACCACGATCAACGCGCTTACGGCAGCGTGACATGGCGGGCGGATACCGATGATTTGACACCCTACGGCAACCCGCTCGCGTGGACGCTGGAGAGCGAAAACGCTGAAGGCCGCTTGGTGGTGCGCACGCAAAACAACAAGCTGCTGACCCTGAACCTGGCCCCGCCGGAAGACGCGGGCGATCAAACCGTGCCCGCCAAGGCCTCGGCCGAGGCAGTGCGTGGCACGCTGTTCCGCCAGACCGGGTACGAGCATCAGGGCAGCTACAAGAACGATCATGTGCTGGCCAGCACTCTGTATTCGATCGTCAAGATCGCCAACACGGCCACTTGGTGGGACAAAGACAAATGAAGCGTCGCCGTTTCTCAATCATCCTCGGTAGTCTGCTGCTGACAGGCTACATATCGACAGCCTTTGCGGAGAAAAAAATGTCGGAACCGGTTGCCATGTCGCCGCGCTTGCAGAAGCTGTTTGCCAAGACCAAACAGGTCTGCTTTGGGCGCTATGTGATGGAGGTGCCTGCGGAAGCTGAGTTGCTGTGGGGCTTCCAGGAATTCCCCGGGAAAATCATTACCCATGTTGGCGAGGCGAGCCAACTGAAGAAGATGGCGGAAGCCTATCGTGCGAGCGAACTGGCCAAGAGCAAGACCGCTGAGATCACGTATTTCGGACCTGGTCCGGCCGATAACAGTTTGCAGATTCGGTCGTTCGAGAATAAGAACGCCAAGGCGTATGGCGATGAGGACACCTACACCTTCGTCACAGCAGGCCCGCATCTTTTCGAGTGGTCAGGCGGCCGCAAAAACCCCGCCTTAATTCGAGCGCTGCGCGCCCGCGACAACGCCACCATCCCCACGTCCCCCGGCGTGTGCATCGACCACGGCTTCGTGGCGGATGCGTCGGGCGACTTTCAGGAAATCTTCAGCGCTGGCATCGACCTGCCGAGCTTCCCGGACGTCAGTTTCTCCCTGATGTCCAACAAAGACGCCAGCACCGAGGGTGACCCAGGGCTGATCGAGCGCCACTACAGCGCGATGGGTAAAACGCTTGGCCCCGAGACGGCCCGCCTAGCCTTGGGCAAGCGCGAGGTCAACGGCTGGAAAGGCGAGCAAGTCCTGCTGCGGCGCAATGGCATCGACAAGGGCGTGTATGCACATGAGTTCCTGTGGGCCTCCATCGGCAAGAGTGGCAGTGCCCTCAACCCCGCCTCGGTCAATATCCAACTCAACACCGGTGTCAAGGCCAACCGGACGCTCGGCCAAGCTTCTTCGCTCACGGACGAAGAAGCGCTGGCCTTGTGGAGCCGCTTGATCGATAGCGTGCGCTTTCGCGTGAATGCGCCGCCCACGCAGACCGGCGCGCCGGTCACGGTGCGCTCGGGCGAGCCCACGCCCTTGACCGGTCTGTGGAGAGCATCAATGCCAGCCGGGCACCCGGAGGCAGCGTGGGTGGCCAATGGCAACAGTGTCTTCCGTCAACGTGGAGAACCCATGGTGCGCTACGGGCTCGGCTCGCCCGCTGATGAAGCGCTGGTGGTGTGGACGTGGATGGGGGAGAGCAACGCATGATGGACCTCTTGTACGTCACGCCATTTCTGGCGATTCTCATAGCGATAGGCAAAGCCATCGCCGCCGCCGTGTCCAACTCTGACAACCCCTACATCGCATCAGTCATGTGGCCGTTCTGTGGTGCGGCCGTACCTGCCATCTGGTTCTATTCTGCTAACGCGAGAACGTTCTTGGATTTTTCCTTTCTGTGGCCCCTTGTTTATGTAGCTTTCTTCCTGCCTACGGCTGGCTCAGCAATCGTATTCAGCTGGTTAGGCCGACACACCAGAAAGAACCGAGGTTGACCACGCGCCATCAAAGCATGGCATCCGGACATGACGACAAAATCGAGGAAGACACATGAGCGCTGAGATCATCTGCGTCGGCGACGCCACTGACCATGACGGTGTGGTGTTGGACGGCATTCCCGGCACCGACCTAGACGGCCGCCCGATGGCCGGCGTGGGCAACCTCGTGATGTGCCCCAAGTGCGGTGGGCCGTTTCCGATCGTCGAAGGCGCCGAGCACTACACCATCAATGGCATCGCAGTCGCCCTGCGCGGCATGAAAACCGCCTGTGGCGCTGTGCTGATCGCCGGCAATCCGCATACTCAGGTGAGCGCCTAACGCATGGCCGCTGCGTCCAAACCCACGCCCTCCTCTCCACAGGATGCCGTGCACATCCAGGGCGGCTTGCGCACGAACGACCCAGATGGCGGCTACACCGTCCGGGCCAAGAGTGGCGCCACGATACGCCACCTGCCCGACGGCAACATCGAAGGTCAATTGAAATTGATCCGCATGACGACCGTGGCGGATATCTCCAAGGTCACGCGGCACGATATTGCCCATGTATACGACACCACCTCCCATACGCTGCATTTCGTGGGCGGCGGCACGCTGTCTTACATGCATGCTCGCAATGGCAGTGGCTATGAAATTTCCGGCCACAAAGTCGACTTGCACTTGACCCCACAAGGGGTCGTCATTGCGTTCGGGAGCGCATCGGAGGCCGACGCAACGGAGCGTGGGGAAGAACGATAAAGGCTGATGATTTGCTGGCCACAAACGTTCTACGTGAAGTGCCAGGAACGGCAGCGATCTGAGCCAACCAAGTCAGACAACGCAACTCACCTGAAAGCAAAACGCCACCGCGTTGTATTACGGTGGCGCTTTGCATTTGCCGATCAAAATAGGGAATCGGCCTTCAGGCTGACGGCCCCAGCACCGCCCGCACTACGTCAGCACGCGGAATCGGCGCAACAGCGCTGTAGCCCGTAGTGGAAATCGCCGCAGCCACATTGGCATAACGCGCCGCTTCCACCGGCGAATCCCCCGCCACAATGCGCGCAACAAACGCGCCACCAAAGCAATCCCCAGCCCCGGTCGCATCAATGGCATTGACCGTATGACGCGGCACCAGCGTGCGTGCTTCCGGCGTGGCCACGTAGCAGCCTTCCGCGCCCATCTTCAGCGCCACAAGCTTCACGCCCCAGCCAAGCAGCGTATCGACAATGCCATCCCGATCATGGCAATCGAGCAGCACCGTCACATCATCCCAACTCGGCAGGCAGAGATCGCACGTACGCATCGCCTCCTGCATGACGGCACGGGCACGCGCCAGCGGCCACAAGCGCAAGCGCAGGTTGGTATCGAACGACACCAAAACGCCCGACGCCCGCGCATGTGCCATCGCCGCCAAACCGGCATCGCACGCCGTATCGCTGATGGCCAGACTGATACCCGACAGGTGGAAAGCCTTGGCGGCCGCAATCGCCTGCAACGGCAATTGCATCGTCTGGAAACGGCTGGCCGCCGAGCCCGCGCGCAGGTAATCGAAATGATGGCCGCGCGCATCGTGCGACACGAAGTACAGGCCCGTGGGCGCCTGCGTATCGGTATGCACGTAGGTGTGATCGACACCTTCGTCCTGCCACAGCGCACGCAGCGCCTGACCGAAGCGGTCCGCGCCCACCGCACTGATGTAGCCGGTGCGCGCGCCCTGCCGTGCCGCGGCAATACAGAAGTTGGACGTATCGCCGCCGAAACCGAAATTCCACGACGTGCTGCCGGAATCCGCCTGGTTGAACTCGATCAGCGCTTCGCCGTAGGCGAGGATGTCTGCCATGGGGCCTCGCTCAGAAATACGTCTGCACTACGTCGACGACGTTGTACGCATCGTCAACCACGGAGATCTGGCGCCACTTGTCGAACGTCAGGCACGGGTGCGAGATATCGAAGGCGATCATGTCGCCGACCTTGATGTCGTCGCCGGGAGCGATCTTCAGGTAGGCGTGCTGATCCATCATGCCGGTCACCTCCCAGTGCGCCGGCGTGGCGGAGGGTGTTCGTGGTGCGTCACCACTGCCCGGGCGGAAATGCAGCACCGGCAGCGGCAAACCGGCGTCGAACGCGGCATCGCGCTTGCCCAGCGCAATGATGGCGCGCTCGGCTTCGGGCACAGACTGCACGTAGGCCCACAGTTGCAGCGCGGGCAGCAGGCTGGAGCGCATCTTGTGCGCGATCGGGTTGTTGGCGTCGATGCGGGCCTGCGCGGCCTTGTAGATACCAACGTCGTGCGTCAGATAACAGCCGGGGCGCAGCACCACATCCAACGGCTGGCCGATGTCGGTCTTGGCAAATTCCTCGGCCACCACGTCGTACCAGGCCGAACCGGCACCGGTCAGCACGGCAGGCGTGCGTTGCAAGCGACCGGCCTTGGCCAGATCGCCAATCACCTTCACGGCGCGCTGCAGGAAGGCACGGATGTCAGCCTCTTCCTTAATCACGCCTTCATACACTTCCACGCCCGCCAGCTTGACCGCGCCATTGGCACGCGTGAGCGCATCGAGCACCGATTGCAGTTGCGCGTCATCGCGCACGCCGGTGCGGCCGCCCTGCACACCCAGTTCAATCAGCACCTGGATCGGGCGGCCGGCCTTGCCGAAGAAGGCAGCGAGCTGATCCACCTGATCCGCGGCATCCACCAGGCAGAAGAATTCGAACGATGGATCGGCCAGCAGCTCGGCCAGCATGGCCATGTTGCGCTTGCCGACCAACTGGTTGGCCATCAACACCCGGCGCACGCCGTGCTCATAAGCGATGCGCGTCTGATGCGCGGTCGCCAGCGTGATGCCCCATGCACCGCCGGCGAGTTGGCGCTGGAACAGGCGCGGCGCCATCGTCGTCTTGCCATGCGGCGCGAGCTTGGCGCCATATTCGCCCACGAAGCGCTGCATCCAGGCGAGGTTGTGCTCGATGCGCGACTGCGAAAGCACCGCCGCCGGCAGGTTCAGATCTTCGTTCAATACATTCCAGTGCTGAGCAGCAATGTGCTCCGGCTGGCAAGCGGTTTCCAACGCACCCAGGCCCTTGTCGAGCGGGTTGACGACGGCGTTGGCGTCTCCTTGGTACTTTGTATCACTCATGGGAATCGACTCGTGTTCCTTTGGGGGTAAACATCGGGTTGACACGATGATAGCGGCGAAACTATTCTCCGGGCCAGCCTGTTACAAAGTACCAAAGCCCTCTGCGAACTGCTATCCGGAGAACTACCGGGAGCCCAGAATGCGCGAACTTACGTCTACCCCCATGCGTGAACCGATGGACATCGTCACCCGTATCTCTCAGCGTGCCGCCGAGTTGCGCCCCGCTGAGCAGAAGGTCGCGCAGACGGTGCTGAGTGACATTGCCGAAGCCGCCGCCGGCAGCATCCAGACACTGGCCGAACGCGCGGGCGTAAGCGAAGCCAGCGTCACCCGATTCGCCAAAGCAATGGGCTGCCGCGACGTACGCGAGCTCAAACTCAAGCTAGCGCAGGCAGCGGCAGTCGGCCAGCGCTTTCTGGACGGCGGCGCCGACCGCCCGCCCTCCAGTGCCGACGGCATCCTGGCCGACATCAGCAACGTGCTGGAGGCCAACCGCGCACTGGTGCGGCCCGAGGCGTTCCGCAATGCTGCAATCGCCCTGGCCACAGCGCGCATGGTTACCGTGTTTGGCATGGGCGGCGGCTCGACCACCATGGCCGACGAAATGCGCTACCGGCTTGCGCGTCTCGGACGGCCGGTCACCACCTATCATGATTCGATGCTGCAGCGGATGGTTGCAGCCACGCTCAGCCCCGACGATGTAGTGGTCGTGTTCTCCGTGACCGGCCACGTGCCGGAGGTGATCGACAGCGTGACCATCGCGCGCGAGTACGGCGCCAGGATCGTCGCCATCACGGCGATCGGCTCACCGCTGGCGGCGCTGGCCGATGTCTTGCTGCCGATCCAGGCCATGGAAACCGATTTCATCTTCAAGCCGTCGTCATCGCGCTACGCCATGATGATGATGATCGACCTGCTCGCCACCGAGGTCGCGCTGCAGCAGGCCGATCGCAGCAAGGAGCTCTTACGGCGCATCAAGTACGTGCTCGATGCACATCGCGGCGGCGGTAATCGCCAGCCGCTTGGGGATTGAACATGCAGCAGTACGACACCGTCATCCGCCAGGTTCGCATTGTGGACGGCAGCGGCCACGAACCGGAGGCCACGCTGTTCGACGTGGCCATCACCGACGGCCGCATCGCCGCCGTCGCCACGTCGGACTCCACCGCATGGCTCGGCGACGAGGAAATTGCCGGGGAGGGCTGCGTGCTGGCCCCCGGCTTTATCGATGTGCATACGCACGACGACACCAACGTGATCCGCACGCCTGACATGCTGTGCAAGGTGTCGCAAGGCATCACCACGGTCATCGTGGGCAATTGCGGGATCAGCGCATCGCCGGCCACGCTCAAGGGTGAACCGCCAGACCCGATGAATCTGCTTGGCCCCGCCAGTGCGTTTGTGTATCCGACCTTCGCATCGTATGTAGACGCCGTGGAGCGCGCGCAGCCGGCCGTGAACGTGGCCGCGCTGATCGGCCACACCGCGCTGCGCAACAACCATCTGGACCGTCTCGACCGCCCCGCCACCGCCGATGAGGTTGAAGGCATGCGCAAGCAACTGCGCGAGGCGCTCGACAACGGAGCACTGGGCCTGTCTACGGGGCTGGCCTATGCCAACGCATTTGCCTCGACCACGGAAGAGGTGATGGGCCTGGCCGAGCCGTTGGCCGAGGCCGGCGCCATCTACACCACGCATCTGCGCACCGAATTTGCGGCGATCCTCGATGCGATGGACGAGGCTTACCGCGTCGGCAAACATGCGCGCGTGCCCATCGTGATCTCGCATTTGAAGTGCGCGGGCGCCGCCAACTGGGGCCGCGCGGGCGAAGTGCTGGAATCCATCGAGGATGCGCAACGCTATCAGCCGGTTGGCTGCGACTGTTATCCGTACACCGCCAGTTCGTCCACGCTGGACTTGAAGCAAGTGACGGACGAGTTCGACATCTTCATTACGTGGTCGGAGCCAGAACCGGGCATGGCCGGGCAGACGCTCAAGGAGATTGCCGCCGCCTGGGGCACGGATCTGATGGGAGCCGCACGTCGCCTGCAACCGGCCGGCGCGGTGTACCACAACATGTCTGCGCAGGATCTGGACCGCATCATCACGCACCCGGCCACGGTCATCGGCTCCGACGGCCTGCCGAACGATCCGAAACCGCATCCGCGCCTGTGGGGCGCTTTCCCGCGCGTGCTCGGGTACTACAGCCGCGAGCGCAAGCTGCTCTCGCTCTCAGCCGCCATTCGCAAGATGACGGGTCAGTCCGCCGAGCGCTTCGGCCTGACCGAACGCGGCCTGGTGCGCGAAGGTTATTGGGCCGATCTCGTGCTCTTCGACCCCGAAACGGTGCGCGATGTCGCCACGTTTACCGACCCGCAGCAGCCGGCGGCTGGCATTGCGGCGGTGTGGGTCAACGGCCAACTGTCGTATCGGGCCGGCGCCGTGCAGCAGCATCGTGCCGGGCGCTTCCTCAAGCGCGGGCCGCGTGCCCAGACGGCTGCGGCGGCTGAAGTCCACTGAATCCGAGTTTTGTTTGAAAGTTTGAAAGAAGGAACGTAGCGATGACGATTACCCGAATTGGCGTTGAAGGCGGCACCGGCACCGGCGGCCAGCATCTGCCCTTTGCCCGCGCGGCTGGCGCGGATGGCTGGCTGTTTGTTTCCGGCCAGACGCCCATGGTGAACGGCGAGGTGGTCGGCAACGGCATCGTCGAGCAATCGCACCAGACCATCAAGAACGTGCTCGCCATCCTGGCCGAGGCCGGCTACGGCCCCGAGCACGTCGTGCGCTGCGGCGTGTGGCTGGATGATCCGCGCGACTTCCAGTCATTCAACAAGGTGTTCAAGGAGTACTTCGGTGCCAACCCGCCTGCACGTGCGTGCGTGGTGTCGAGCATGGTGATCGACTGCAAGGTTGAAGTCGATTGCGTTGCGTACAAGAAGCCGTAACTCGCAATACAAAAGCGCAGTTCAAAACGGGTGCCCCGCACGACGGAGCGCCTACGACAACAAGAGCCGTGAATATCCCTGAGGAGGAAACCCGATGGTCCCGATGCAAGGCAACTCGTTATTGCTGACCGCCGCGCTAGCGGTAGTCGCGCTTATTTACCTGATTGCAGTCCAGAAACTGAACCCGTTCGTCACGCTGATCGTCGTCTCGCTTGTGCTGGGCGTGGTGGTCGGCATGCCGATGGGCAACATCGTCAAGGCGTTCGAAACTGGTGTGGGCGGCACGCTCGGCCACATTGCGCTGGTGGTGGGCTTAGGAACGATGCTCGGCAAGATGATGGCGGAATCCGGGGGTGCCGAGCGCATCGCCAAAACGCTCATCAGTGCCTTTGGCGAGAAGAACGCGCACTGGGCCATGATGGTGGTGGCGTTCATCATCGGCTTGCCGGTGTTCTTTGAAGTCGGTTTCGTGCTGCTGATCCCGATTGCCTTCAACGTGGCCAAGCGCACGGGCACGCCGATCCTGATGGTCGGCCTGCCGATGGTGGCGGGCCTGTCGGTGGTGCACGGTCTGATCCCGCCGCACCCGGCCGCATTGCTGGCCGTGACGGCCTATCAGGCGGATATCGGCAAGACCATCATGTATGCGCTGATCGTCGGCCTGCCGACCGCCATCCTGGCCGGTCCGCTGTGGGCGATGCTGGTTTCGCGCTACGTCAAACCGGACGAGAACAACCCGCTGGCCGCGCAGTTTGTTGAAGCCGACCAGAAGCGCGAGCTGCCGGGTTTTGGCGTGACGCTGTTCACGATCCTGCTGCCGGTGGTGCTGATGCTGATCGGCAGTTGGGCCGACCTGATCGCCGCACCCAAGACGCTGGCGAACGACATCCTCAAGCTGGCCGGCAACTCGGTCATGGCGCTGCTGATTGCCGCCATCGTGAGCTTCTACACCTTCGGCAAGGCGCGCGGCTTCAACCGCGAAACCATCCTCAAGTTCACCAACGAGTGCCTGGCGCCGATCGCCACGATCACGCTGGTGGTGGGCGCAGGCGGCGGCTTCGGCCAGATCCTGCGCGACTCGGGCGTGTCGAAGGCCATCGTGGCCGTCGCCACCGATGCGCATCTGTCGCCGCTGCTGCTGGGCTGGGTGGTCGCCGTGCTGATCCGTATCGCTACGGGTTCGGCCACCGTGGCCATGACCACCGCCTGCGGCATCGTCGCCCCCATCGCTGCCGCCTCGGGCGCGGCCATCAAGCCGGAGCTGATGGTGCTGGCCACCGGCGCCGGTTCGCTGATCCTGTCGCACGTGAATGACGGCGGCTTCTGGCTGGTGAAGGAGTACTTCAACCTGACCGTGCCGCAAACCTTCAAGACATGGACGGTGCTGGAAACCATCATCTCGATCGTGGCGCTGCTGCTCACGCTGGCGCTGTCGACCGTCGTTTAAGCCTGTTTTGTTGAAGTTGACTTAGGAGAACGTTGTGGGTATCGATTCCGTCGTCAAGGCCGGCCCGGTCATCCCGGTGCTGCAGTTCCAATCTGTCGATGAAGGCGTCAAGGTATGCCGCGCGCTGTACGAGGGCGGTATCCGCACGTTCGAGATCACCATGCGCACGCCGGTGGCGCTGGATGTGATCCGCGCGGTGGTGAAAGACTTGGGGAAAGATGCCATCGTCGGTGCCGGCACGCTCACGCTGCCGGAACACTTCATGCAGGCGAAAGACGCTGGCGCCGTGTTTGCCGTGTCACCGGGCATCACGCCCGCGCTGGCACTGGCGCAGGCCGATGCCGGGCTCGACTGGCTGCCGGGCATCATCACGCCGTCAGAGTTGATCATGGCGCTTGAGTTTGGCCTGACCACGCTGAAGTTCTTCCCGGCCGAAGCCGCAGGTGGCATCCCGATGCTCAAGTCGATCCACGGCCCGTTCAGTGACGTGCGCTTCTGCCCGACCGGCGGCATCACGCTCAAGAGCGCGCCCGACTATCTCGCGCTGCCCAACGTGGTGTGCGTGGGCGGCTCGTGGATGGTGCCCAAGGACAAGGTCGCCGCCGGCGACTGGGCGGGCATCACGGCGCTTGCCAAGGAAGCGGCCGCGCTCAAGCGGTAAGCAACTTCTCCTCTCTCGCGCGGCCGGCTTTGCGTCAAACGAAGCTGACCGCGCGTTCCATCTGCTCCCGATACCGGACGATGTCTTCAATGGTCAGCACCGGCAGATTGTGTTGATCGGCAAAGCGCACTGCGTCGTCACGGCGCGCCATGGTGCCGTCGGGCAGCATCAGTTCGCATAGCACGGCAGCCGGCGGCAGGCCCGCCAGACGCGCCAGGTCGACCGAGCCTTCGGTATGGCCGCGTCGCGCAAGCACGCCACCCTCCTTCGCCACCAACGGAAACACGTGCCCCGGGCTGACGACCGATTGCATATCGGCATCCGCCGCAATCGCCGCGCGGATCGTCGTGATGCGGTCGGCTGCCGACACGCCGGTGCTCACGCCCGTACGCGCCTCGATCGATACGGTGAACGCCGTGCCGTACTGGCTGCGATTGTTTTCCACCATCGGGCGCAGGCCGAGCGATGCGCTCTTCTCCGCCGTCAGGCACAGGCAGACGATGCCGCTGCACTCGCGGATCAGCATGGCCATGCTGGCTTGTGTGAGCTTGTCAGCGGCGACGATGAGGTCGGCCTCGTTCTCACGGTCGGCATCGTCGAGCACGACAACGGGCACGCCAAGCCGCACCGCATCAAGCGCGGCGGCCATGCGCGCAGGCATGTCTGCCGGATCGAAACGCGCTTCGATGGCGTCATGGACGACATTGCCGGTAGGCAATGCGGGTGGATGAACTACAGGGGATTGCTGAGTGGACAACATGGAAACGCTCCTCGCGAGATTGGCGACAAGACGTTCCAGGGCAAGCAGACAAACACGCCCAAGCCATGCAGCGGCGCAGCCCAGCACAAAGCCCGAGCGCGCCCCTGCTGCGGGAGCGTGTTGTTCCGCACATCTTCTTCCATCCGGACTCTGACCGTCGGCCCCGGCATTTCACCGGATCTGCTGACCCTCGCGTGCAGGCGCATGCGAGGCGCTCGCGGGCTCACGAACACATGGTCCGCATACCGCCGGTGGGGAATTCCACCCCGCCCTGAAGACGCACTGAACCGGCAGGATTGCCGGCAAGCGCAATGCTACCGCAACAAGTTGCAACGTATCGACCCTACTGACGGGTCGGGCAAAGCCGGTGGAAGCGGCAAGACCTCTACTTCGCCCGCGCCAGCATGGCGTGCAGCAGCACATCGGCGCCGCGCGTGACGTCGTCGGGCAGCGCATCTTCGGCTTCGTTGTGGCTCAGGCCGTTCACGCACGGGATGAAGATCATCGCCGTCGGGCAGCGCTTGGCGATGTGGATGGCGTCATGCCCAGCGCCGCTCACGATGCGCTGGTGCGGGTAGTCGAGCGCGGCCACTGCATCGGCCACCGCCTGCACGCAGTCAGCATCGAACGGCGTGGCAGGGCTCACCCAATGCTGGTCGATCTGCACGGTCAGGCCGCGACGCGCGGCGATCCCGGCAAAGCGTTCGCGCAGGGCCGCCTCCATCTCGGCAATGCGGGTGTCTTCATGGTGGCGCAGGTCCACCGTGAAGCTCAGATCAGCGGCGATGGTGTTGCGCGAGGCATTGCAGATGCCGATCTCACCGATGGTCACCAGACCGTGTGGGGCGAAGGCATCGACCAAGGTTTCAAGCGAAGTTGCCATCTCAGCCGCCGCAAACATCGCATCGCGGCGGAAACGCATCGGCGTGGTGCCCGCGTGCGCGGCCTGCCCCTGCAAACGCACGTCAAGCCAACGGATCGCCTGCCCGCCCGTGACGACACCAATGGGTACGCCGTTCTCCTCCAGGATCGGGCCTTGCTCGATATGCGCCTCGAAGTACGCGTCGAACGGCTCGCCGGGGATGGCACGCTCGCCTGCGTAACCGGTGGCGGTCAGCGCATCGGCCACAGAGATGCCCTGCGCATCGCGCGAAGCCAGCGCCTGCTCCAGCGGCATCACGCCAGCAAACGCCGCAGATCCCAACATGGCCGGCGTAAAGCGCGCGCCCTCTTCGTTGGTCCACACCACGATCTCAATGGGCTTGTCGGTCTCGACGCCCGCGTCGTTAAGCGTGCGCACAACTTCCAGCACAGCCAGCACGCCGTAGACACCATCAAAGCGCCCGCCTTCGGGCTGCGTATCGAGATGGCTGCCGCTGGCCACTGGCCGTGCATCTGCAGATTTGCCCGCACGACGCGCGAACAGATTGCCAACGCGATCCGTGCTGAGCGTCATGCCCGCGTCTTCGCACCAGCGCGCGAACAATGCACGGCCTGCGGCGTCTTCTTCTGTCAGGGCCAGGCGCCGCACGCCGCCCTTGGGCGTGCCGCCGACCGCCGCCATCTCCATCAGGCTCGACCACAGCCGCGCCCCATTGACCTTCAACATGTCTCCAATCCTCTGCATGCACGCCGACCGGCTCGGCGCATCCAGCCGTCTTTATCTGGCAATCGCAAAATGCGCGTCAAATTGCGAATGTTTATTCGGCCTATAAATCAGGCAAATACCGTTGGCGCGAAGCGTGCATCAAGCCATTGCCCAAGTTGCTCGCGCGCACCGTGATGACGCGATAACTGCACCCAGCGCCCAATCCGAGGACATAAGCCCGGCTAATACGGGGAATCAAAAATGCGAATTTGCCGACACCTGCTTTGATACGCATAAATGGCGGCGTCGGCTGACAACCGACACCCCGCTTCCACGGCACAGACCGATGCTCGAACATCGGCGGCGCGGCGACGGGTCACGCCCAGTAAAGGAGGACGCCCCATGTCACAGTCACAACCCACCACCGTGACGCATCAGCCGGTGCGCGCGGCCACCGCCGCATTCATCGGCACCGCCGTCGAGTTCTACGATTACTACACCTACGCCACCGCTGCCGCGCTCGTACTGGGCGAGGTGTTCTTCCCAAGCACCAACCACTTCCTGAGCACGATGGCGTCGTTCGCCACGTTCTTTGTCGGCTTCATCGCGCGACCGTTGTCCGGCGCGGTGTTCGGCCATCTGGGTGACCGTATCGGCCGCAAGAAGATGCTGCTCGTAACGATGCTCCTGATGGGCATTGCCACCACCGGCATCGGCCTGTTGCCTGGCTACGCGACCATCGGCATCTGGGCGCCGATCCTGCTGGTGCTGCTGCGCGTGCTGCAAGGCATTGCGGTAGGCGGCGAATGGGGCGGCGCGGTGCTGATGGCGAGCGAGCATGCGCCCAAGGCCAAGCGCGTGTTCTTCGCCTCGTTCCCGCAGATGGGCAGCCCAGTGGGGTTGATTCTCTCGCTGCTGTCGTTCCGGCTGGTGTCTTCGCTCGATCATGAGAGCTTCATCACCTGGGGCTGGCGCCTGCCGTTCCTGGCGAGCTTCGTGCTGCTGCTCGTGGGCGTGGCGATCCGCATGGGCGTGAAGGAGTCGCCCGAGTTCGAGCGCATGAAGAAGAACAACGAAGTGCTGGAAAACCCCGTGGGCGAAGTGCTGCGCACGGCGTGGCGCCCCATCGTGCTGGCGGCCATGGCCACCACCATCGGCTCGGCCGGTTTCTTCTTCACCAACACATTCATGATTTCGTACGTCACCACGTATCTGGGCATGTCGAAGGCGCTGATTCTCGATTGCCTGTTTGTGGTGACGATCCTGCAGTTGCTGTCGCAGCCGGTGTCGGCGCTGCTGGCGCAACGCTATGGCGACACGCGCTTCCTGACGTGGGCGGCGTTCATCTCGATGCTCACGCCGTATCCGATGTTCCTGCTGGTGAGCACGCAAAACCCGGTGGCGATGGTGGCGGGCATCACGCTGGCAGTGATCACGCTGTCGGCGGTCTATGCGGTCATCGCAGGTTTCATGACGCCCGCTTTCCCAACCCGCGTGCGCTACTCCGGCATCTCAATCGCCTATCAGGTCTGCACCATGATCGCGGGCGGCACCACGCCGCTGATCGGCACGATGCTGGCTGAACGCTACAAGGGCGAATGGCTGCCGCTGGCGCTGTTCTTTACGGTGCTCTCCGCCATCTCGCTCGTTGGCATCATCGGCCTGGGCCGGTATCGCGACGGCAAACAGCCCGAAGAAGCGGCCGCGCTCGCCACGAATTGACGCCTTTGCTTACTCGCATTCCCATGGAAGCCCAACACCTTTCGCTGCACACGCGCCGCCCGGCGGCGTTCTCTGAAGTTGAATGGCAGGTCCGCACCGATTTGGCCGCGCTGTACCGGTTGATCGATCACTTCCGCATGACGGACATGATCGACACGCACATCACCGCGCGCCTGCCAGATGAGAACGGCAAGCCCACGTTCCTCATCAACCGCTACGGCGTGCTGTTTGGCGAGATGCGCGCGTCGGATCTGGTGAAAATCGACCTGGACGGCAACGTCATCGACGAACGCGCCCGAGCCACCTCCGGCGACCCGGAGCACTACGCCGTCAACGCGGCGGGCTTCACGATCCACTCGGCCATCCACGCCGCGCGTGAGGACCTGCACTTCGTGGTGCACACGCATACGGCGGCGGGCATTGCAGTGTCTGCGCAAGAACATGGCCTGCTGCCGATCAGCCAGCATGCGCTCAAGTTCTACGGCAAGCTCGCCTATCACGACTACGAGGGCATCGCGCTGGACCTGGGTGAACGTGAACGCCTCGTGCGCGACTTCGGCCAGCACAGGGCGATGATCCTGCGCAACCATGGCTTGCTGGCTGGCGGTAACACGGCAGCCGATGCGTTCCACGAAATCTACTTTCTTGAGCGTGCTTGCCAGGCGCAGATTCAGGCACTGGCCGGCGGCACGGCATTGCGCTTTCCGCCTGAAGAGGTGCGTCAACGCACGGCAGCGCAGTTCAATCGGGAAGAGTCTCCCGTCATCGCGCGCCGTGCATGGCTGGCGGCGCTGCGGTTGATCGATACGTCCCACTCCGATTATCGGAGTTGATGCGCCGGAGCTGACACGCATGACCACCCTCGCCCTCATCAGCCGCGACTACGACATGTCGCATCTGGTGCCATCCATCCTGCGCGCCGCGCCCGAGTTGACCGTGCACATGTACGGCGAACCCGCTGCACAACATGCGGAAATTGCCGTGTGCTGGAACCCGCCGCAAGGCGCCGTCGCAGCAATGCCGCGCGTGCGGCTCGTGCACGGCATCGCCGCTGGCGTAGACAACATCCTCGTTGATCCGACGCTGCCGGCTGTCCCGCTGTGCCGCGTCGTCGATCCGCAGCATGCGCGCGGCATGGCCGAGTTCATCACCTGGGGCGTGCTGCATTTCCACCGGCAGTTGGACCGCGTGCTCGCCAACCAACGCGGCGCAACGTGGTTTCGGCCCGCGCAGCAACATCCGTCGACATGCACTGTCGGCGTAATGGGTTTGGGAGAAATCGGCTCGCACGTTGCCGGTGAACTGCATCGCCTCGGCTTCAATGCGCGCGGCTGGGCGCGGCAATCGCGTGACCTGCCGGGCATCGGCGTGTATTGCGGTGAGGCGGGCCTGCCGATGTTCCTGGAAGGGACCGACATCCTGATCTGCCTGTTGCCACTAACCGACGCCACGCGCGGCTTGCTGAACGCCGACACGTTTGCGCGGCTCAAGCCCGGCGCCAAACTGATTCATGTGGGACGTGGCGAGCACCTTGTTGCGGCCGATCTGCTGGAAGCGCTGCAACGCGGCCAACTCGGCGGCGCCATCGTCGACGTGTTCCCCAACGAGCCGCTGCCGGCCGACGACCCACTCTGGCGCGCACCCAACCTGATCGTCACGCCGCACATGGCGTCGGTCGCCAGCGCAGACACCATCGGCCTTCAAGTCGCGCAGAACGTGCGGCGCCTGCTCAAGGGCGAGACGCTCGCCAACGTCGTCGACGTCACGCGCGGTTATTGACCGCCCATCGCCCCCAAAGCGGTCTCGGGATAGCGCGCATCGATAAAGCGGTGCAGCGCTTCCAGGAACGACGCTTCCGCCGCACTGAACTTGCGGTCGGCCATCCACAACAGGTGCATGTCGACATCGGCCACGCCACCTTCGGGCGGCAGGCGTTGCAGCTTCCCCTGCTCCACATCGTCCTGCGCGACGTGCTCAGGCAGGCAACCGATGCCGAAGCCCGCCACGATCAACCGCCGCACCTCCCACATGCTCGACGACGAGCCGACCACTTGGCCGGTCAACCCCATCTCGTCGCGAAAAAACGTGAGCATCGAGAGCGGGTCGCCGATCTTGTCGCCGGTGAACGAGACGAACTTCTCACCCGCCAGATCGGCGATCTGCACATCCGCTTTGCCAAACAGCGCGTGGTACTGCCCACAAAACAAGGCGTAGCGTTGACGCAGGAACAGCCGGTGCTCGATCTTCTTCGGCAGCGCCCGCTTGGGTGACAAGCCCAGCGTGGCCGTGCGCAACTCCAGGCTGCGCACCACGTCGGCGCTGCGCATCTCCTGGCATTCGAGTTCGATGCGCGGGTAATCGCGGTGAAAGCGCCCGAGGAACGCGTCGTACTCCGGAAAATCCAGCCCACTGACGATGGCTACGCGCACCATGCCGGCAATCTCGTGCCCGCCATCGCCGTTGGCCTGCGAGATGCGTGAGATGGTGCCGTAGACCTCCTCGGCAATCTGGCGGACTTCTTCGCCTGCGCGGGTGATCTCGATCGGGTTGGCCTGGCGGTCAATCAGTTGCAGGCCGAGCTGGTCTTCAAGCCGCTTGAGCGCCTGGCTCACGGCGGGCTGCGTCAGGTGCAGGCGCGTGGCGGCGCGGCTGATGCTGCGTTCACGCGCAATGGCGAGAAAGGTGCGCAGCAGGTTCCAGTCGAGGCGGTCGTTGAGGTAGGTGTCGAGCTTGGCCTTGCTCATGCGGGGCGCAGAAGTGAGGATTGAAGCGATTCGGCCAGGCTAACCATCTGCTAATCCGGCATCGACTAGAATCCTACCCTTTCCGACCGTGCCCGCGAAGTTCACCCCAGCATGGAATCCCGCATTATTTCCCCCCGCAGCCGTTCGCCTTGGATGGCGCTGATTGTCGTCGCGCTCATCGCCGTGTTTCTCGCGCTGTGGACGGACGACCTGTTCCAGCGCTCCACCCTGTTCCGCCCTGATGAAGGCCGCTATGCAGAGATCCCGCGCGAGATGGTGGTCTCCGGCGATTGGGTGACCCCGCGCCTGAACGATCTCAAGTACTTCGAAAAACCGCCCCTGCAGTACTGGACGACGGCTGCCACCTTCCAGGCATTTGGCGTCAGCGCCTGGGGCGCACGCCTGTGGCCCGTCTTGTTCGGCCTGGGCGGCATCCTGATGACGGCGTGGACGCTGGCGGTGTATCGCGGTGGGCGCGCGGCGGCCACGGGCGCAGCGATTCTCGCTTCGTCGCTGCTGTATCTGCTGTTCGGGCAGGTCATCACGCTCGACATGGGCGTGGGCTTCTTTCTGACGGCGGGCGCGTGCGGCTTTGCGCTGGCCCAACGACCAGGCGCATCGCGCGGCAGCCGGCTCGCGTGGATGCTCGTGGTCTGGCTGGCGCTAGCCGGTGCCACCCTCACCAAGGGGTTGATCGGATTGGTGGTGCCGGGCCTCATCGGCGTGGCCTATCTGCTGATGACGCGCGACTGGGCGCTGATCCGCCGCATGTACTGGCTGCCGGGTCTGGCGCTGTATCTGATCGCCACGGTGCCGTGGTTCGTGATCGTGCAGCAGCGCAACCCCGAGTTCTTCAATTTTTTCTTCATCCACGAGCATTTCCAGCGCTTCCTGACCAACGAGCACCATCGCAGCGGCAAGTGGTGGTACTTCATTGCGGTGGGCGCGGCGGGGCTGCTCCCGTGGACGCCCCTGCTCTTCACGGCCATTGGCAGACGTATCGGACGCGTGGCCGATCTGTTTGTCGGTACGCGGGAGTTCGACCTGATGCGCTGGTCGATCGCGTGGACGGCGATGATCTTCCTGTTCTTCTCAGTCTCAAGCTCCAAGCTGCCAGGCTACATCGTGCCGGCCTTCCCGGCGTTGGCGATCATCCTGGCCCTGGCGCTGGAGAAGATGCCAACCCGCGCCGTGGCATGGGCGCTTGGCGTCAACCTGCTGATTGCCATCGGGCTGTGGTTTGCGCTGCCCCTGATCGGCGCGAAGGCCGGGGCCAAGATGCCAGCCGAACAGGTGGCGCAAGCCATGCCGGTGCTGCGCAGCGTGATGGCCATGCTGGCCGTCGGCACGCTGGCAGCGTTGCTGGCCCTGCGCTGGCAGCGGCACACGCTGGCGGTGATCGTGCTGTCGCTCTCCGCCCTGTTCTGCTGGGATCGCGTGCTCAACGCCACCGAGATCTTCCGTGATGCGCTCTCCGCCCGCAGCGTCATCGAAAAGACGCTGAATGCCACAGGCCCGATTCCCGCCAAGACACCGTTCTACTCCGTTGAGTGGCTGGACCAGACCGCCATCTACTACCTTGGTCGCCCAATGACATTGGTCTCTGGTTTTGACGAGCTGGAAATGGGCGCAGGGCTGGAGCCGGGCAAAGTGGTGGCGACCACCGAAGAATGGATCAAACGCTGGACCGATGGCCAGGACGGGTCACAACAGGCCTACGCGTTCATGCGCCGTACGACATGGCAGAAGCTGCAGACGGCCGGCGTGCCGATGCGGCTGGTGGCCGAATCCGCCGACAAGGTGGTCGTGGCGCGGCGATAAGCATCACGCGCTGATCGCATCCCCCAACAAAAGGGCCGCAATATCTGCGGCCCTTTTTTTACCTGTAGCGACTGCCGGCACTTACCACGTGCAACTGCCGCGCAGGAACGCCCATTCTTCGCATTCATCTCCGCCGGGGCTCACGCAGGTTCCCACATCACCGCCGTTGGCGCGGGTGGAAAACTCAAGCTGACCGCCACGCTGCAGGCAGTAAGTCGATGCGGGGTTTGCCATGCCCGGCGCCGCATGCGGGGGTTCGGTGCCTGCGGCCGGCGGCGCCGCGTATGCCGGCGGCCGCGCCGGCATCGGTTGCATGGCCGGTGCGGGTGGAAGCGTGGTAACGGGTGCGGGTGCGTGTGCCGGTGCGGGCTGAATGGTCGTGCGCGGCGGCTGCCACGGAGGCATCGGCGACGAGCAAGCCGCCAGGCCCATCGCCAGCGCGCACGCGGCAACGGCGGCGGCCCTGCGGGCCTGGCCAGCGTCCTTGACGAGACAGACAGCGCGATTCATGCGTTTTCCTCCCGGGAGTTCTGGTGAGCGCACGCAACACGCGTGCTTGCCTCGCTTAGGATAGCTTACGCAATCGCTTGCCCGAATGTCAGTCAGGCTCTCGGGCGATCAAGCCGCCGCAGCCGGCAGCGGAAACCGCATGGTGACGCGAAAACCCGGCGATGAGGCGTCCGCAGCCGACGGCCCAACCGCGAGATCGCCCCCCAGGTGGCGCACCAGCCGGTCGACAATCGCCAGGCCGAGCCCGCAGTGCGCGTTGCCGCCACGCGCCGGGTCCAGGCGCACAAAGGGCCGCATGACACGGTCAAAGTCGGCAGCGGGGATGCCCGCGCCATGGTCTTCCACCGTCAATGTGTAGCCGGTCTCATCCACGGCGGTACGAACGTTAACGGGCTCGGCGCCATACGCAAACGCGTTGTCGAGCAGGTTGACGACGATACGCTCCAGATGCGTCGGCTTGAGGCGGAAGCGGTCTCCCGCATGCAGATCGAGCACGACGTGCTTGCCTTGCTCGGCAAACGGCTGCACCAGGCCACGGAGATGGCGATCGACCGATACCTCGCGCGCCTCGCTGTCGCCGCTTTGCGCATAGGCGAGAAACTGTTCGACGATGGCCGACATGGATTCGACGTCGCGCTCGATACCGGCGCCGGCTTTCGGGTCGGCCAGCATTTCGGCGCGCAGGCGCAGGCGCGACAGCGGCGTTTTCAGGTCGTGCGCAATGCCGGCCAGCATGGTGTTGCGCTCCTCATCGGTGGCCGACAGGTCGGCAGCCATATGGTTGAACTGATCGGTCAATTGGCGGAGTTCGTACGGGCCACGCTCTTTGAGCGGCGCCACGTAACGGCGCCGGGCCAGCGCGCCGGCAGCATCAGCCAGCGCACGCACCGGGCGCTGAATCTGCCACGCGGCAAACAAGGAGAACGCAATGGCAATCGCCAGCACCACCATGACCCCCGGCACCACGGCCGAGATGGTGGGCGGCGCGTGCACCCACACCAGCGGCATGGCGATCCACTTGCTGCGCTGCGGAAAGCGCACGAATACGCGCGGCGTGGGGCCCGCTTCCAGCCGCAGTTGCGTGTCAGATGGCAAACGGCGCGCAAGCTGCCGCACCAGTTCCGCAGACTTATCCGATGCCGACAACGCGTCACCCGGGGGCGGCTCATCGGTTTCGGTCACGAGGTCAGGCAACTTCACGTGCAGATGACCATCCATCGCCGCCTGAAATGCCTGCAGCTGGAACGCCATCTGATCTACCGAGGCCTGGAACTGCCGCTCGCGCCGCTCCGTGCGCAGCACACCCAGCCACGAGAAATGGCTCAGCACGAGCACCACCACGATCAGTACGGCCAGACGGCCAAAGAGCGTGTCGAATCTAGTCTTGAACTTCATTGACTTCTTCCCGCTCGTCCGGCACGAAGGTGTAGCCGCGACCGCGTACGGTCTGGATATAGCGCGGGCGCTGGGCGTCTTCTTCCAGCAGGCGGCGCAGGCGCCAGATCTGCACATCGATACCGCGGTCGGACACGCCGCTGCCCGGCCCGTACATCAGCTCGACGATGTGCTCGCGCGTGAGCACCTGCATCGCATGCGCGATCAGCAGCTTGAGCAGCGCGAATTCAGTGTCGCTGATGGACAGCGCGCGGTCGCCGCGAAACAGCGTGCGCATGCGGAAGTTGAGCTTGAACGGGCCGAAGCTGAAACTGTCCCGGTCTTCCGGCGCAGAGGCCGGCACCGTCAGGCGGCGGCGCAGTACGGCATTGATGCGGGCAAGCAGCTCGCGCGGCGAGAACGGCTTGCCGAGGTAGTCGTCGGCGCCGATTTCCAGGCCGATGATGCGGTCGATCTCGTCGCTGCGGGCGGTGAGCAGGATGACGGGCACGTCGTCGTTGCGGGCGCGCAGGTCGCGCAGGGCCGACAGACCGTCCACCTTGGGCATCATCAGGTCGAGCACCACGAGCGCCGGGCGCTCGCGCTCGAGCCGGGCGCCCAGCCCATCGCCGTCGTGCAGCACGGAAACAGCAAAGCCCTGCTGGGTCAGGTATTCGCGCAGAAGGTCGCGCAGTTCGACGTCGTCATCGACGACCAGGATCTTGGTGACGCTCATCTGTCTGGTGGGGTGTCTGGTAGACGCAGGAAGGTGTGCTCATGATAGCGATTGTGGCCACCACGAATCCGGCGCATTTTCGCCATATTGTTTCTCTCGGTAACACCGCAATGGGTTTGTAATCTCACGTAATAGAACCCGCGGCGCGACTAATTCTGCGCAAAGACGTTGCCCTTAAGCTGCGATCTGACTGGCACGGGCGCTCGGTATCATGTGCGCTCGTCCCCATATCGTTAAGAACAGGAACGCCAATATGTCCGATCCCAAGGACCAGAAACCCGGCCAATTCGGCGCCGGTCGCCGTGCAGACGACGGGAAAGAGACGCCGCACGAGGTGTCTCCGACGCTGCTGCCGCCTCCGCGTGAGGGTGGCAAGCGCCGCCGCTGGGGCATCTGGCTGGTGATCGTTATCCTCGTCTTGATCGGCTATGCGGTCTACCACGCATCGCACCGCAACAGCGGCCCCGGTGGTGCAGGCGGTGCAGGCGGTGGCCGAGGCGCGGCCATGGCCAACAAGCCGATGCCGGTGATGATCGGCACGGCCGCCAAGGGCGACATCAACGTGGTGCTGTCGGCGCTGGGCAATGTCACCCCGGTCAACAACGTGACAGTCAAGACACGCGTGGACGGCCAACTCGTGCGCCTGGCGTTCACGGAGGGCCAGACCGTCAAGGCTGGCGACCTGCTGGCCGAGATCGACCCGCGCACCTATCAGGCGCAGCTCGCCCAGGCAGAAGGTCAACTTGCGCGCGATCAGGCGCTGCTGCAAAACGCAAAGCTGGACCTGCAGCGCTACCAGACGCTGCTCTCGCAGGATTCGATCTCCAAGCAGCAGGTGGATACGCAGGCTGCGCTGGTGCGCCAGTACGACGGCACGGTCAAGCTCGACCAGGGCAACGTCGATAACGCGCGCGTGCAGCTTTCCTATACGCGCATCACCGCGCCGGTAGCGGGCCGGGTTGGCCTGCGCCAGGTGGACCCGGGCAACATCGTGCATGCGTCGGACACCAACGGCATTGTGGTGATCACCCAGATCGATCCGATCACCGTTATCTATTCCATCCCCGAAGACAACCTGCCCAAGGTCATGCCGCGCCTGCAGTCCGGCCTGAAATCCGGCGACAAGCTGCCCGTGGAAGCCTGGGACCGCGGCCAGACCACGCAGCTTGCGCGCGGCGTGCTCATGACGGTAGACAACACCATCGACAACACGACCGGCACGGTCAAGCTGCGTGCGCAGTTCCCGAACCAGAACGCCATGCTGTTCCCCAACCAGTTCGTGAACGTGCGCATGCGCGTGGATACGCTGCGCGACGTGGTGATCGTGCCGGGCGCCGCCATCCAGCGCGGCACGCAAGGCACCTTCGTCTACGTGGTGGGCGAAGACAACAAGGTGGCGCTGCGCGTGGTCAAGCTGGGCGTGACCGAAGGTGAACGTGTATCCGTGGCGCAAGGTCTGCAGCCGGGCGAGCGCGTGGTGATCGACGGCGCCGACAAGCTGCGCGACGGCTCGCCGGTGGAGGTGATCCAGCCTGGTGCCGCACCTGCCAATGCACCTGCCAGCGCACCTGCTGCCGGCCAAGCCCAACAAGGCGGGCGTCATCGCCGTGGCCAGGGCGGTGCTTCAGCACCCGCCGCAAGTGCCCCGGCCGCCAAGCCGTAAGCCCTGAGTCGTGCATCGCGTGCACGCGCCTGACGAAGTCTTCTGTTCCGAGATGGCATGAATCCCTCCCGAATCTTCATCCTCCGGCCCGTGGCGACCACGCTGTTGATGGTCGCCATCCTGCTCTCGGGCCTGGTGGCGTACCGGATGCTGCCACTCTCTGCGTTGCCCGAGGTCGATTACCCGACCATCCAGGTGACGACGTTGTACCCGGGCGCGAGCCCCGACGTGATGACGTCGTCCATCACCGCGCCGCTGGAGCGGCAGTTCGGCCAGATGCCGGGCCTGAAGCAGATGACGTCGGCAAGCTCCGGCGGCGCCTCGGTCATCACGCTGCAGTTTGATCTGTCGCTCTCGCTCGACATTGCCGAGCAGGAAGTGCAGGCGGCCATCAATGCGGCCGGCAACCTGCTGCCGACCGACCTGCCGATGCCGCCGATCTACAGCAAGGTCAACCCGGCCGATGCGCCGATCCTGACGCTGGCGATCACGTCCAAGACGATGCCGTTGCCCAAGCTGGAAGATCTGGTCGACACGCGTATCGCGCAGAAGCTCTCACAACTGCCGGGCATTGGCCTGGTGAGCATCAGCGGCGGGCAGCGGCCGGCCGTGCGCATCCAGGCCAACACGTCGGCGCTGGCGGCGCTGGGATTGTCGATCGACGACATCCGCACCGCCATCGGCACGGCCAACGTGAATGGCGCCAAGGGCAGCTTCGACGGCCCGATGCGCGCCTCCACCATTGACGCCAACGACCAGCTCAAATCAGCCGCTGAGTACGGCAAGATGATCGTCGCCTACAAGAACGGTGCGCCCATCCGCCTGACCGACGTGGCACAGATCGTCGACGGTGCCGAAAACAGCAAGCTCGCTGCCTGGTCCAACACCACGCCCGCCATCATCCTGAACGTGCAGCGCCAGCCAGGCGCCAACGTCATCGAGGTGGTGAACCGCGCCAAGGCGCTGCTGCCGCAATTGAAGGACACGCTGCCCGGCAACGTTGAGGTATCGCTGCTGACCGACCGCACCACCACCATCCGCGCATCGGTATCGGACGTGCAGTTTGAGCTGCTGCTGGCCGTGGCGCTGGTGGTGATGGTCATCTTCCTGTTCCTGCGCAACGTGCCGGCCACGGTCATTCCGGCGGTGGCGGTGCCGCTGTCGCTGGTGGGCACGTTCGGCGTGATGTATCTGGCGGGTTTCTCGATCAACAACCTGACGCTGATGGCGCTCACGATTGCCACCGGCTTCGTGGTGGACGATGCCATCGTCATGATCGAAAACATCGCCCGCTACATTGAAGACGGCGATCCGCCCATGGAGGCCGCACTCAAGGGCGCCAAGCAGATCGGTTTCACCATCATCTCGCTCACGTTCTCGCTGATTGCGGTGCTGATTCCGCTGCTGTTCATGGGCGATGTGGTGGGGCGGCTGTTCCGCGAGTTTGCGATCACGCTGGCGGTATCGATCCTGATCTCGGCCGTGGTGTCGCTCACGCTCACGCCGATGATGTGCGCGCGTTTGCTCAAGCACATTCCCGAAGCGGAGCAATCGCGCTTCTATCACGCTGCCGGTGCGTTCTTCGACAACGTCATCGCGCGCTATGGCCGCATGCTGCAATGGGTGCTCGATCGCCAGAAGACCACGCTGCTGGTGGCCATCGGCACGCTGGTGCTGACAGGCTTGCTATATGTGGTGGTGCCCAAGGGCTTCTTCCCGGTGCAGGACACGGGTGTGATCCAGGGCATTTCGGATGCCTCGCAGTCAATCTCGTTCTCGGCCATGGCCGAGCGGCAGCAGAAGCTGGCCGAGGTGGTGCTCAAAGACCCGGCGGTGGAGAGCCTGTCGTCGTTCATCGGCGTGGATGGCGTGAACACCACGCTCAACAGCGGCCGGATGCTCATCAACCTCAAACCGAAGAATGAGCGCGATGCCGACGCCACCGAGATCATCCAGCGCCTGCAGCCGGAGCTTGCCAAGGTGGCGGGCATCTCGCTGTACATGCAGCCGGTCCAGGATCTGACGATTGAAGACCGCGTCAGCCGCACGCAGTACCAGTTCACAGTGGAAGACCCGGACCCGAACAACCTGTCGAAATGGGTGCCCAAGCTGGTTGAACGCCTGCAGCAGACCCACGAACTGCGCGACGTGGCGAGTGACTTGCAGGACAACGGCCTGCGCGCCTATGTACAGGTCGACCGCGACAAGGCGGCGGTGTACGGCATCACAATGGCGGCAGTCGACAGCGTGCTGTACAGCGCCTACGGCCAGCGCCTGATCTCGACCATCTTTACGCAGTCAAACCAATACCGCGTGGTGCTCGAAACCGACCCGAAGATGCAGCTCGGGCCGCAATCGCTGTACGACCTGCACGTGGCGTCGAGCAGCGGCCAGCAGATTCCGCTGGGCGCGTTTGCCACGGTGGTGGAACAGCCTGGCTCGCTGGTGGTGAACCATCAGGGCCAATTCCCGGCAGCCACGATTTCGTTCAACCTGGCGCCGCGCGCTTCGCTGGGCGCGGCGGTCGATACGATCAACGCTGTTGAACAGGAAATCGGCCTGCCAGCCAGCATGCAGACCAGCTTCCAGGGTGCAGCGCTGGCGTTCCGCGCATCGCTGTCGAACCAGTTGTGGCTGATCCTGGCGGCCATCATCACGATGTACATCGTGCTGGGCGTGCTGTACGAAAGCACGATCCATCCGGTGACGATCCTCTCGACGCTGCCGTCGGCCGGCGTGGGTGCGCTGCTGTCGCTGCTGGTGTCGGGCAAGGACATGGGCATCATCGCCATCATCGGGATCATCCTGCTGATCGGTATCGTCAAGAAGAACGCGATCATGATGATCGACTTCGCGCTGGAGGCCGAGCGCGAGCAAGGCATGACGCCGCGTGACGCCATCTACCAGGCGTGTCTGCTGCGCTTTCGCCCGATTCTGATGACGACGATGGCGGCCCTGCTGGGTGCGCTGCCGCTGATGCTCGGTAACGGTGTGGGCTCCGAGTTGCGCCAGCCGCTGGGGATCACGATGGTGGGCGGCCTGCTGGTCAGCCAGGTGCTGACGCTGTTCACCACGCCGGTCATCTACCTGGCCTTCGACACCCTGGGCGAACGCCTGCGTGATTGGCGTGCGCGCCGCGCCGCGCGACGTCACGGCACCCCCGGCGCCAACCAATCCGGCGGCCCGCGATGAACCTGTCCGCCACCTTTATCGCGCGGCCGGTCGCCACGGCGCTGCTGACCATCGGTGTGGCGTTGGCCGGTATCGCGGCGTTCCGGCTGCTGCCGGTGTCGCCGCTGCCGCAAGTGGATTTTCCGACCATCTCGGTCAGCGCGTCGCTGCCGGGCGCGAGCCCCGAGACCATGGCGGCCACCGTGGCAACGCCGCTGGAGCGCTCGCTCGGCCGCATCGCGGGCATTAGTGAGATGACATCGTCCAGCTCGCTCGGCTCGTCGCGGATCACGCTGCAGTTTGATCTGTCGCGCGACATCGATGGCGCGGCACGCGACGTGCAGGCCGCCATCAACGCTTCGCGCAGCCTGCTGCCTTCGGGCTTGCCCAGCAACCCGACGTATCGCAAAGTCAATCCGGCCGATGCGCCGATCATGATCCTGGGGCTCACGTCCGACACCAAGTCGCGCGGCGAACTGTATGACGCGGCGTCGACCATCCTTGCGCAAAAGCTGTCACAGATCAACGGCGTGGGCCAGGTGAGCATTGGCGGCGCGTCACTGCCCGCGGTGCGGGTGGAGCTGAACCCGATGGCGCTGAACAAGTACGGCATCTCGATGGAGACCGTGCGCACCGTCATCACCAGCACCAACGCGAACAAGCCCAAGGGCATGATGGAATCCGGCGAGCGCGTCTGGACCATCTACGCCAACGACCAGGCCAAGAAGGCCGTCGAATACCAGTCGCTCATCATTGCCTGGCGCAATGGGTCGCCGGTGCGGCTGGCTGACGTGGCGGACGTCAGCGACAGCGTGCAGGACATCCGCAACTACGGTTCGGCCAACGGCAAGCCCTCGGTGCTGCTCATCATCAGCCGGCAGCCGGGCGCCAACATCATCGACACAGTCGACCGCATCAACGACATCCTGCCGTACCTGCGCAATACCATTCCCGCGCAGATCAACCTCGATGTGATGATGGACCGCACCCCCACCATCCGCGCCTCGCTCAAGGATGTGGAGCGCACGCTGGTGCTGTCGATCGCGCTGGTGATCATGGTGGTGTTCCTGTTCCTGCGCAATGTGCGGGCAACGCTCATTCCCAGCGTGGCGGTGCCGGTCTCGCTCATCGGCACGTTCGGGGTGATGTACCTGTGCGGCTACAGCCTCGACAACCTCTCGCTGATGGCGTTGACGGTGGCGACAGGTTTTGTGGTGGACGATGCGATCGTGGTGCTGGAGAACGTCTCGCGCCACATCGAGAACGGCATGCGGCCCATGCAGGCGGCGCTCAAGGGCGCACGTGAAGTGGGCTTTACCGTGGTGTCGATGAGCCTCTCGCTGATTGCCGTATTCATCCCGCTGCTGATGATGGGCGGCATCGTGGGCCGGCTGTTCCGCGAGTTTGCGGTGACGTTGTCCGTGGCCATTCTGGTGTCGCTGGTCGTGTCGCTCACCACCACGCCGATGATGTGCGCGCGCTTGCTCAAGCCCGCCGCCGAGGAAGAACACGGCTGGTTCCACCGCAAGACCGAAGGCTTCTTCACCTTCCTGCTCGACATCTACCGCAACTCGCTGGCGTGGGCGCTACGCCATAGCTGGCTCACGCTGCTGATCCTGTTTGCGACGGTGTGCCTGAACGTCTATCTGTACATCATCGTGCCCAAGGGGTTCTTCCCGCAGCAGGACACGGGCCGCGTGATCGGCTTCATCCAGGCGGACCAGTCGATCTCGTTCCAGGCGATGCGCACCAAGCTGACCGACTTCATCACCACCGTCCGGCAAGACCCTGCGGTGGAGAACGTGGTGGGCTTCACGGGTGGCAGCCAGCGCAATACCGGGCAGATGTTCATCCAGCTCAAACCGCTGGCCGAGCGCAAGATGTCCGCTGACCAGGTCATCAACCGCCTGCGCGGCAAGCTTGCGCGAGAACCGGGCGCGAGCCTGTTCCTGCAATCGGTGCAGGACATTCGTGTGGGCGGCCGGGCCAGCAATGCGCAGTACCAATACACGTTGCAGGCGGACGACCTGAACGAGCTGCGCGCGTGGGATCCGAAGATCAAGCAGGCGCTCACGCAGGTCAAGTCGCTCGCAGACGTCAACACCGATACGCAGGACAAGGGCCTGCAGACCTCGCTCGTGATCGACCGCGACAAGGCGAAGTCGCTCGGCATCAACCCGAGCGATATCGACAACGCGCTGAACAATGCTTTTGGGCAGCGTCAGGTGTCGACCATCTACAACCCGCTCAACCAGTACCGCGTGGTAATGGAAGCTGCCCCGCAGTACTGGCAGAACCCGGAAGGCCTGCGCGACATCTACCTGATCACCTCGAAGGGCGCGCAGGTACCGCTGTCGACCTTCTCACACTACGAGCCGACCAACACGGCGCTGGCGGTCAACCACCAGGGGCAGTTCGCGGCCAGCACGATCTCGTTCAATCTGGCACCGGGGGCGTCGCTGTCAGGTGCCACCCAGGACATACAGGACGCGATGAACCGCATTGGCGTGCCGTCCTCCGTGCACGGCAGTTTCCAGGGCACCGCCAAGGCGTTCCAGGATTCGCTCTCCAGCCAGCCGGTGCTGATCCTGTTTGCGCTCATCACCATCTACATCGTGCTGGGCGTGCTGTATGAGAGCTATGTGCACCCGATCACGATTCTCTCGACGCTGCCCTCGGCCGGCGTGGGTGCGCTGCTGGCGCTGATCGTCACGGACACGGATTTTTCGATCATCGCGCTGATCGGCGTGATTCTGCTGATCGGCATCGTCAAGAAGAACGCGATCATGATGATCGACTTCGCGCTGGAAGCCGAGCGCAGCCAGGGCATGAGCCCGGCAGATGCCATCTTCCACGCCTGCGTGCTGCGCTTCCGGCCCATCTTGATGACGACGATGGCCGCGCTGTTGGGCGCTCTGCCCCTGGCGCTGGGCCATGGCGACGGCGCGGAGTTGCGCACGCCGCTGGGCATCTCCATCGTCGGCGGTCTGCTGGTCAGCCAGATTCTCACGCTCTACACCACGCCGGTGGTCTACCTGGCACTGGACCGGCTGCGCCTGCGCCGCGCCGGCCGTACAAAAGACACACCGCTGCCCGCATTGGATTCGCAAGGAAGCTGAACATGACAAGAGGCACTCAGGCCCTCCGTACCTCACTGCTCGCGCTGGCCGCGTGCGCGCTCGTCTGCGCTTGCGCGGTCGGCCCGGATTACAAGCGGCCCGATGCGGAGGTGCCGCAGCAATACAAGGAAGCTGGCGACTGGAAGGTTGCTGATCCGAGCGACGCCATCGCCCGCGGCAAGTGGTGGGAGATCTTCAACGATGCGCAACTGAACGCGCTGGAAGAACAGGTGGCCGCCGCCAACCAGAACATCCTGGTGGCCGAGGCGCAGTACCGCCAGGCGCAAGCGCTTGTGCAATCGGCACAGGCTTCGTTCTTCCCAACGCTGGGTGCCAGTGCGTCGGCCACGCGCAGCCGTTCGGTGCGTACCTCGGTCAACTCCGATGGCAGCCTGTCGACCGGCAACCCGAGCCTGCTCAACTCGCAGAGCCTGTCGCTCAACGCAAGCTGGGAGCTGGACTTGTGGGGCCGTATCCGCCGATCGGTGGAGTCGAACAAGGCCAGCGCGCAAGCCAGCGCCGGCGATTTGTCGTCCGCATTGCTCTCGGCACAGGCGACGCTTGCGCAGAATTATTTTCAATTGCGTGTCACCGATACCCAGAAAGCCGTCCTGCAGCGCACCGTGGCCGACTACGAGCGCTTCCTGAAGCTCACGCAGAACCAGTACGCGGTGGGCGTGGCGCAGCGCTCGGATGTGCTGACCGCGCAGACGCAGCTCAAGCAGTCGCAAGCGCTGCTGCTGGATACCGAAGTCACGCGTGCGCAGCTGGAGCACGCCGTTGCGGTGCTGATCGGCAAGCCGCCAACGGAATTCTCGCTGGCGCCGGCCACTGCCGCCAGCGCGGCTGACTTGCCGGCCCTGCCCGCCATTCCGCTGCAAGTGCCGTCGGCCGTGCTGGAGCGCCGCCCCGACATTGCCGCCGCTGAACGCCGCATGGCCGCCGCCAACGCGCAGATCGGCGTGGCCAAGGCTGCGTACTTCCCAACGCTCACGTTGGGGGCATCGGCCGGGTTGGCGGCCAATACGCTTACGCACCTGGCAACGCTGCCCAGCCGCGTCTGGTCGATCGGCCCGACGCTGGCCGCGACGCTGTTTGATGGTGGTGCTCGCTCGGCTGCCGTCGACAAGGCTGGCGCTGCCTACGATGCGTCGGTCGCAACGTACCGCCAGACCGTGCTCGGCGCCTTCCAGGACGTTGAAGACAACCTCGCCGCGCTGCGCTGGCAGACCCAGGAATTTGCCGTGCAAGCCGATGCCGTCAAGGCCGCGCAGGAAGCCGCGCAACTCAACCTGAACCGTTACCGCGCGGGCACCGTGAGCTTCCTGGAAGTGATCACCGCACAAGCCACGGCCTACAGTGCCGAGCGCACGCTGCTCACGCTGCAGGGCAAGCAGTACTCGGCAGCTGTGCTGCTGGTCAAGGCGCTGGGTGGCGGCTGGCATGGCGAAGTGCCGGTGGTCGGCCAGGCAGCGCTGCAGCCGGCATCGGCTCCCGCCGCGCAATAACCCTCCCCTTGTTGCCGGTGGCCGGCGACGTTTCGCCATCGGCAATACTCCCTTGTGCCTAAGCACGCACGCAGTCGGATTGTTCGCCCTATAATCGTCAGAATTTGTTTCAGGCTGCCCCGATCATCCGGGCGGGCTGGTGCGGCAACAGGCGCGTAAATTGCGTCGCCTGATGCCTTGCAAACCCGCCCCGGTGCCATCTCGACCGTCTGTTTGCCTGCCGCCATGTCCGCCGCGCGCGTGGTTGCCGACGCTGTTGCCCCGATTCACGCGCGCCGCTCAACTGATCCCGCCTCTCTCTGATGATCCGATCCGCGCTTCCCCGCTCCGCCAGGCTGCTGGCCACCGCCCTGAGTGCCGCCACGCTGTTCGCCGCCCTGCCTGCGCAGGCTGACCCGTCCGTGCGCGTCATCTACGGCAAGGACAACCGCCATGGCATCGAGAAGTACGGCGTCGATCTGGATTTCGATTCGGGCTTCCACTGGGGCAACCCGGAAGGCTGGTTCGTGAACCTGGATTGGGAGGTCGCTCTGGGCCAATGGCGCTCGACCAAGGGCACCAATCGCCAGAACCTGACAGAGTTTGGCGTGACGCCGCTGTTCCGCATCGAAAAGCGCGGCGGCTCGTGGGTGCCGTTCATTGAAGCCGGCGTTGGCCCGCGCCTGCTGTCGCACACCCGCACGTCGGATGAGCACAACTTCAGCACGGCCTTCCAGTTCTCCGACATGATCGGCGTGGGTGTGGCCTTCGGCAGCAAGCAACAGTTCCAGATGGGCTATCGCTTCGAGCACCTGTCAAACGCATCGATCAAGCGCCCGAACCCGGGCACGGATCTGAACGAGCTGTACCTGCGCTACACGTTCTAAGTTCCGAGCGTTTTTGCTTCGGAAAGACGGCCTGCCCTTGCGGCGGGCCGTTTTGCTTTGCGCGCGATGGTTGATTAACGCGCGTCGGCTTCGCCGTCGAGATCGCGATCGCGCGATCGCATGCCCATCAACCGCTCGTAGTTGAGCGAGGCATGGAAACCGAAGCCGTTGCCGCCAGCACGCTTGACTTCATACATCGCAGCGTCGGCATTGCGGATGAGCGTCTGGGCGTCGCGCCCGTCGGTCGGGTACAGCGCCACGCCGGCGCTCACGCCCATCGACAGCACGTGGTCTTCCACGCGGAACGGCGTCTGCAGCTGCTCGATCAGGCGTTCCACGGTTTGCGTCACATCGTCGCGCGTAGCGCAGTGCGTCAGGACGGCAACGAATTCATCGCCACCAAGACGCGCCACCGTGTCCGATGCACGCAGCCCGCTGCGCAAGCGCGTGGCCGTAGCCTTCAGGACCAAGTCGCCCACGGCATGGCCATACTCATCATTGACGGGCTTGAAGCGATCGAGATCGATGAACACGACGGCAACCTGACCGCGCGCGCGACGTGCGGCCTGGATGGCAACGAACAGGCGATCGCGCAGCAAGCGCGCATTGGGCAAGTCCGTCAGCGGATCGTGCAGCGCGAGATGGTGTGCCTGATCCAGCGCGGTTCTCTGCTGTGTCACGTCGAGCAGCGTGCCGCTCACGCGCGTGGCCGAGCCGCGTGCATCGCGCTCGGTCACACTGCCGCGCGCAGCCACCCAGATCCATTGACCATGGCGCGCGCGCATGCGCTGCTCGATTTCAAAGCTGTCAACATCGCCGCGCATATGGCGATAGATGCGTCGCGCGCTCAACGCAGCGTCTTGCGGATGCACCATGGCAAACCACGCACCCGGATCGTTGGACAGATCCATCGGTTCGTAGCCGAGCATGTCGGCCGTCCGGCGGTTGAACGACACATGCCGCGCACGCGTGGACCAATCGAACGTACCCAGTCCCGCGCCGTCGAGCACATAGGCCAACCGCTGCTCCGACGCGCGCAGCGATTCCAGCGCCAGGCGCCGTGCGGTCACGTCCTGCATCTGCACGACGAGGTGTGCATTGCCGTCGTCGCGCGCCACCGCCACATCAGTCTGCACCCACACGGTGGTGCCGTCCTGGCGCACCAGGCGCGTTTCCATTGACAGCGAATCGCGCTGACCGGTGAGCAGCGACTCGACACCATGTCGCGTACGTTCCGTGTGATCGGGGTGGCACAGGTCGAACAGATCGCGCGTGCGCAACACCTGTGCCTCGTGCCCGGTCAGCGCGCACAGCGCACGGTTCACGTCGAGGAAGCGACCCTCCGGCGCGCACAGGCCGATTCCTATCGGCGAATGTTCGATCGCAGCCTTGTACAAGTGGTGGTCCTCAAGCATGGCGATGCTGTTTCGCGAATGCGGCAGTCCCGGGGGGGCTGATGTGATGGCCATCGCGCCGCAGGGTGCTCCGTAACGCAATGATTTGCGTTGGGCGCGTGCGGTGGCGGCTGGCGTGATCCCCGTAACCGGTCTCGTGGTCTGTGTGGCCCGGTTGGCAGCCGACGATGACAGACCTTGGTGCGTTGCAAGCGCACGAATCGAGGCGGACTATAGAAGCCGCGAGTTAACGGGGCAATCCCTTCCCGCGAGGGGACATGGACCGCGTACGCGCTTTGGGTCCCCTCGTACGCAAGATGACGCGAAGGAAACGCGCCCCGCGTCATTCCCGTCTGCGTTTGTCGACATCGATTGTCGACACCTGCCCAGCGTCGCTAGACATCCAATAACTCTACACCGACGCAACGTGCGGAACAGCTAGCCGTTCGGTTAGGTGTTGCAGCCGCTGCTGCCCACGCAATCGTTTGCTGTATGGGTGCGCGGCAATTTCCACAATGTGGATTGTCTTGAGGTGAAGACAAAGCCTCGTCCCTCATCCGGAAGGACGAAACGCGCGGGCGGCCAGCTCCGTTACTATTCTTGAATATCGCTTTCGGGGGGGCGAGATCAAACACGGCGAGCCGCGGCACATGCGCACGCGGTTGTGGGAGGTTGTATGGAATTGAGTTTTGTCGCCCCCGGCACGCAAACGCACCGCTATGCCCTGAGGCTTGCGGGCCTGCCAGAAGGTACCGAGCCCGGCGCTCAATTGATCGACCCGACCTGGGTTGACGATGCCCTAACCGCCGCCGTGCGTGTGTTCGATGCGCACCGCGTGCACTTTGCCGATGCCTATTTCGCCTATCGCGCACGTGATGCAGTGCAGCATCGCGTGCGCGGTGCCGACAATAACCCACCCGCCCGTGTTGCCGGCGATCTCCACGACGACACGCCGCTGCTCGCGGATACGTTTGCGATTGCACAGTTGGCCGCACTTGTCTCGCTGGAAGCCTCCGGCGTGACTGATGTGATCGACGTGCATCTGGTCGTTGAGCGCCTGCACGGCGACGGCCCCACCCCGCCCTCCGACGGCATCGGCGACGTTACGTTCGTAACCGAAACCACCGTTGGCCTGCGGAGTGCGGCCGGTCGGCATTAAGCACGCTAAAGCCGCTCAGGCCGCTCAGGCCCGTCGCGTACGGGACGCTTTGGCACGATGGCCGATTGTGGCTCAGTGGGTGCGCCTACGGCTGCAGCGTCACGAAACGTCCAGTACCGGTGCACCAGGAAGTTGAAGATTGCCGTGAGTGCTGAGGCGAATACCTGCGCGATCAGGTAGTACAGCCCAAGCCCCAGCCCGATGGCCATGATGGTGGCGTTGCACCCCAGCGCCAGAAAGGCCACCAGGCCAAAGCGCACCATCGCCCCGATGTGCCCACGTGTGCTGTTGAACACCGCCTGCCGGCTAATGAAGTAGTTGAGCGTGGCACCAATCACGCTGCCTGCCACCGACGCCCGCCACGGCGAGACCCCCACCTGCACCAGCCCGAACAGCACGACATAGTGCGCCAGCGTTGCACCGCCGCCGATCACGACATAGCGCGCAAACTGCTCCACCGCTAGCCAGAAATGCCGCCGAGACGCCATGGTCGCGCCCACCTCATCCGCTTTGGAACTGGCATTGTGCTCGATCATGGTTGCCGGGCCGCAACCCGCGTGCCACCGCCCCTGCACAATAAGTGCGCTTAAAGTTGTGCAACATTTGGCCGTATAGAAACGTGGAGCCCCACGCGGCTGTGGGCTCCCCATTGCCATGCTCGAACTTCAACCTCTCGACATTCCGCTTGCGATCCCTCTGCCATGGCCGATGCTTGACGCCGATGGGCAGTTGCTCGTCCCCAAGGGCGACGTCATCCACTCGCCAGAGGAGATCGACCTGCTGTTCACGCTGCACCGCCCGCACCGTCGGGTGGACGGCACGCCTGCGCCCGCGTTTGCAAGTACGCAGTTCCCGAACACGATGTTCCCCGACATGGGCGACGACCCTGACGGCGAACGCACGATTGCCATGGAACTGCTGGGCCTGCGCCCAGGCGGCATGCTGACGGTGCGCCTGACCGCTGGCGCCGGCCAGACGAAGGGCGCTGCCCGCGTGATTGGCTACAGCCCGCAGCGCCATCTGCTCATCACCATGCCCACCGACAGCGGCCGCACGGTCATGCCGGTCAAGGACGAGCTGATGGAAGTCCACGCATTCTCGGGCGAGGGCATCGCCAGCTTCGAATGCACGGTGATGGCCGTCTGCCGCATCCCGTTCGAATACGTCGTGCTGTCGCCACCGCGACGGATCAAGAACCGCACGTTGCGCAAATCGCTGCGCGTGCGCGCCAACGTGGTCGGCAAGATGCTGGTGAGTGGCGACCCTCCGCGCATGATCCATATCTCGGACATCAGCACGACGGGCGCGTCGTTCCGCTCCGCACATCGGTTGGCAGTCAGCGGCGCGCCGGCGCGTCTGCGCTTCCGGGTGAAAACGCGCGACTACCACTCCGAGCTGGTGGCCGCTGCACTCGTGCGCAGTGAAAAGCCGGCTGACCTGCCCAACGTCTATCAGTACGGCGTGGAATTCATCGAATTGGTCGCAGCCCAAAAAATGCTGCTGCAATGCTTTATCTATGAACAGTTGCTTTGGGGCGGCCAGCGTATGGTGTAACGTGTAGACAGAACTGATATTCGCATCACTTGTATCAGAATTAATTACTACTAAATATTAAAAACGCCTGCCCCTTTCACGCGAAACATGCTGTGAAGCGGCCACCATGGCCGACTTTCAGCTTATGATGCCGCAGGCTTGCTGGTGACGAAGCAATACAATTGACAGCGCATCGAGCGTACGCTTTCTTGTTTTAAAGGCATTTGCAGGACGATCCCCATTTATGAGCAGCGCAAGGTCTGTCGCGCCATCGAGTCTGGATCCCATCTCCGGATTGCCGGACCGCGAACGATTTGTCCAACTGCTGGCTGCCATGCCGCAACCCGCACGCCAGGGCGCAATCGGCGCACTGCTGCTGATTGGCTTTGATCATTTTGCCGAGGCCACCAACACGCTCGGGCCGCTGGCCGCGCGTGAGGTCATCGTCGAATGTGCGTCGCGGCTCGAAGCGTTATGCGTGCCGGCTGCGAACAGCGCCGCACCCATCGTCGGGCGCATCGGCCCCGAGACCTTTGCCGTTGCCTGCGCAGACTTCGCCTCGGCACAGGATGTTCACGATCTCGCGCGGCGGATTTCTGCCGTGCTTACGCGACCTTTCATCACGCACGGCTACGAGCTGGTCTGCTCGTGCAGTATCGGCATGACGCTCTTCGAGAGCACGCCTTCCGATGCAGCACGGTTGATCGAACAGGCCGACCGCGCGCTCTACGGCGTACAGCACGGCGCAGAACAAAGCCCCGCGCTGTACGCCCCCGCCGCCATGCCGCCGCACGCCGGCGGCGACACTGCACCCGCCGACGATGAAGACGCCGTAGCCCAGCACCCGCGCTTGGCCGCGCAACTGCGTCATGCGCTCGCGCGCCACCAGTTCAGCCTGAACCTGCAACCACAACTGAGCCTCGCCGACGGCAGCATCGTCGGCTACGAATTCCTGCTGCGCTGGAGTTCACCCGAACTGGGCGGCGTGGCGCCGGCCGATTTCCTGCCGATCCTGGAGCAGACGGGCGATATTCGCGAGGTGGGCCACTGGGTGCTCGACAACGCCGCGCAGATGCTGGCCGGGCTGCTGCGCGAAGAATCCCAGCGTGCGGGGCGCAACAGCCGGCATCAGCCGGGCGTGCATGCCGCCGTCAATTTGTCGGTTGCGCAGTTGCTCGATCCGCAACTGAGTGACTTCGTGCGCGACATTGCCGCGCGCCACGCAGTGCCAACCGCTCGCCTTGTCTTCGAGATATCGGAGCACACGCTGCACCGTGCCAACGGCGCGGCACAGAAAGCCGTCGCGGCCCTGCACGCCTGCGGCGCACGCGTGGCGGTGGAGGACTTTGGCGCCACCGAGCGCAGCCTCGATTGCCTGGCAACCTTCCACCCGGATCAGGTCAAGCTCGATCAGGCCGTCGTCAATGCTGTGACGAATGCGAGCGATCACGCAGTGCTGCAGCGCCTGGTGACTGCCGCGCATGGCGCCGGTGTGCCCGTCACGGCCACGCGCGTGGAGACCGCCGCACAGCTTCACGCATTGCGCGCCTGCCGGTGCGACGTGATCCAGGGCTACCTCCTGTCGCAGCCCTTTCCTGCGCGCTGGATCGACGACACACAAGACGTGATTGCCGAGCGCGCGCGCGATCTGATGCCGTAAAAGACAACAAGAAAACGCCCTTGCGCAGCCATACGGAAGGGCGTTGTTGTTTGTGCGGGTGCTGCTTATGCGTGCTCGACGCGGAAGACCGCCACCGCGCTGCGCAGTGCCTCCGCCTGTTCCTCCAGGGATTCCGCAGCCGCCGCAGCCTGCTCAACCAGCGCAGCATTCTGCTGCGTCACCTGGTCCATCTGCGTAACGGCCTGGTTGACTTGCTCAATACCGCTGCTCTGCTCTTCCGACGCGGCGCTGATCTCGCCCATGATGTCGGTCACGCGACGCACGGCCACCACCACCTCTTCGATCACCGTACCGGCTTCGGCCACCAGGGTCGAACCGTTCTGCACGCGGCCCACCGAATCCCCAATCAGCTCCTTGATCTCCTTGGCCGCGGTGGCGCTGCGCTGCGCGAGGCTGCGCACCTCGCCGGCCACCACCGCAAAGCCACGGCCCTGCTCGCCCGCGCGGGCGGCTTCCACCGCGGCGTTCAACGCGAGGATGTTGGTCTGGAAGGCAATGCCTTCGATCACGCCGATGATGTCGGCGATTTTCTTGCTGCTGTCGTTGATGCCCGTCATGGTCTCGATCACGCGGCCCACGACTTCCCCGCCCTTGGCGGCGATGTCCGATGCGTTGACGGCCAGCGTGCTCGCCTGACGCGCGTTGTCGGCGTTCTGCTTCACGATACTGGTCAGTTCTTCCATGCTCGACGCCGTTTCCTCCAACGACGAGGCCTGCTGCTCCGTACGCTGCGACAAGTCGGCATTGCCGGCGGCAATCTGCTTGGTGGCGCTGGCGATCGAATCCGAGCCCGTGCGCACTTGACCGATGATCTGCTGCAGGCTCGTCTGCATGGACGACACCGCGTGCATGAGGCGTGCGGTTTCGTCGCGACGGCCGGCGGCGGTCTGCCCTTCCATGCGCGTAGCGAGGTCACCCGAGGCCATGCGCTCGAACACCTGAATTGCGCGCTCCAGCGGACGCACCACCGTGCGGCCGAGCACGCCGCGCGCCAGTACCGACAGCACCAGTGCGGCAGCCAGCAAGCCGCCCGAAATCCAGATACTCATGGCATAGCGCGATTGGGAATGCTCAAAGCGTTGCTGACCGTACTTGAAGCGTGCCCCAACCAGCGGGCCAAGCGCCGTGTCGTAGTCGACAAACAGTTTCGGCACCTGCGTCGTGTTCAGGTCGCGGTAGGTCGTGAGGTCACTGCGCTCCAGCGCCGCAATGGCCGGCTCCAGAGCCATCTTGACGAACTTGGTGCGCGCCGCGTCAGCAGCCTGCAGCTGGGCGCGGTCGGCCTCCGGAACGGGCAGCTTCATGAACTGCGCCCACGCGTCGTTGGCCGAGTTGACCATGGTGTGCGCATCAGACAGCAGCTTCTTGAGTTCTTCGGGCGACGAGACCGAATCAAAATTGGTCAAATGAATGCGCGCCCACAACAGATTGATGGTGTCTTTCGCCAACAGGTCCAAGCCCTTGGCGTCTTCCAGATACACCGCGCGCAGATCGGCGTTGGTGGCCCGTCCGGTGCTGATGCCCGCCACGCCCACCACCGCAATCATCACTGCAAACGCTGCGACCAGGAAGGTCAGCCGCGTGCGAATGCTCGTATCCATCCACTTCCACATGTGTTTTCCCCTGCATGGTTCGGCCGTGGGTGGCGCGGTGCTGCTTGCAGCGCGCCGCCTTCCGGCACCCGATTCACTCCTCAAAGGTGCTAACGGCAAGGGCAGGCGGAAATAGAGGGCTCCCCCACGAATGTCAGGGATGCGCCGCAAGTGATATGCAAGAAGGTAAAAAGATGCGCCCCGCGCACCCCACGTGCGCAGGGTCGCACTAAAATGCGGGTTGCGCCGCCGCCCTGGTGGCAATCACGCGAACATCGTGCGGGATACCGCACGGCTCACAAAGGGGATCAAGATGAAGAAACTGATCGCACTGCTGGCTCTGGGCTGCGTTTTTCTGGCTGGCTGCAACACGATGGCAGGCATGGGTAAGGACATCCAGACGGGTGGCCAGAAGCTGGAAAACGCTGCCGACAACACCAAGCAGAAAATGTAATGAAACAAAGGGCGGGGAACCCCCTTGCCTGAGTTGCAAAACGCCGCAGCCCGCGGCGTTTTTTCTTTTGGGGCCGCTTACAGTAGCTCTTCGGGCGTAAACGGCGCCAGCATCTGGATCCACGTCCGGCGGCCCAGGCCCACCTCCGGCTCGTGATCGACGACAACCGCCTTGCCATCCTGATGCGCGGTCCAGCGCAGGCGGCCGTCCTCCTTGGTCACCCGGTACGCACTGTCGCGCACCGAATCGTCAAACAGCTTGGCCACCGCCTGCGACAGCACCGGGCTACGGATGATCAGCCCCGTCTCGGTATTCAGCCCGATGGAGCGCGGGTCGATGTTCATCGAGCCGACGAACAGCGTGCTGCGGTCCACCACCACCGATTTCACATGCAGGCTCGCCTGCGACGAACGGAACGTGCCGATCATCTTGGGGCGATCGCCCAGCGTGGGGCGCAGCTCATACAGCTCGACGCCATCGTCGATGAGCGCACCGCGGTACTTGGCATAGCCCACGTGCACGATGGGCGCGTCGGTCGCCGCCAGCGAGTTAGTCAGCACGCGCAGGCGCACGCTACGATCCTCCAGACGCTTGGCCACCTCAACGCCGCGCTTGCCCGGCACGAAATACGGCGAGATCAGCACCACCTCGCGCCTGGCCTCGTCAATCAGATGCAGCAGCGTCTGGGCGAGACGCTCGCCGCCCGGTTCTACGTTATCGCCCGACACCTTGGCCGGACGATCGACGATGACCTGCGCGGGCGCCCACTCGAGGCGCAGGCGGCTGCGGGCGACCTGGTCGGCCAGGAACCAGTCGCGTGGTGCGGGCTTGAGCGGCAGCGGCGGCTCCGGCGCCGGCGCCGGGCCTGCCAGATCCGTCTGGTTGCGGGGCTGCTCAAGGTCGGAGGTGTTCTCGTCCGATGCCGGTTTGCCTGAACCGGAGCCCATGTCGACGGGCTGGGTGGGCACGTCGATATGCTGCGGCGGCCCCGCCGGCCGGTGCGGCACTGCCACAGGCGGCGGATAGTTGCCGTCTTTCTGCTCGGGCGGATGCGCCGTGCTGGGCTCGGGCGCCAGCGCCTGCACCGGGTAGGCGAATTCGCTGTTCCAGTACGCATCGAACGCCAGCGATAACTGCCGCACCGCCGGCCCCGCCGCAAGCACATCCAGGTCAACGAAGTTGGTGGTCTGGTTCTGCGTGAAATATTCGGCACCCAAGTTGCGCCCGCCCGTCACGGCAAGCGCGTTGTCTGCAATGAAGGCCTTGTTGTGCATGCGCCGATTGACGCGCCGGAACTCAGCCGCGCCGCTCAGGTAGCGGGTGACGTTCGACATGCGTCCGCCCGGAAACGGGTTGAACAGCCGTACGTCGATGTTCTTATGCGACGAAAACTTGAGGAACGCCAGATCACGCCCGTCGCTGTGCAGATCATCGACCAGCACGCGCACGCGCACGCGCACGCGCACGCCACGGTCGGCCGCGGCGCGCACGTGGCGCATCAACTCGCGCACGCTGTTGTCGCTTTCGATGATGAAGTACTGCAAGTCCAGCGTGCGCTCGGCGCGGTCGGCCAGCGTGAGCAAGGTGGCATAGGCTTCTTCGCCCGACGGGATCAGCCGGAAGCCAGAAACATCCGCCGACGGCGCATTTGATTGTGCCAACCGCCCCAGCGCGGTGGCCGATTCTGAGTTGGGCAGCGCCGTCGTGGCCGGCCGGTCCACGTGTGCGGGCAGGCTGGCGCATGCGGCCAGCAGCACTGCTGCCAGGCAGGCGAACCAAGCGCACAGTTGCACGATCGGAGGGTTCCTCGGATGCCCTTGCATGTTCAATGTCGTGGTTTGGTACGTGGGACGACAGGACGACAACAGCACATCAGCATGCGGCGTGCCCGGGCCGACGCTGTGGCCAGACTACGTCAAGCGTCAGCCTGGGCAGTATCCGTGTTTGTCCGACGCCACCCGGGGCGTGTCAGAATGCCCAAAGGCGTGCTCTCTTCTGCTGCTTCCGATGCTGACCAACACCACGGCGTTTGCCGCGTTCATCTTTGTTGTGCACTGCGTGGGCGTGCTCGCGGCCATGCATGCCGTGCTGACCGTACGCACATCGCAGGGTGCCATTGCGTGGGCCATTTCGCTGGTTACGCTGCCCGAGTTCACGCTGATCCCCTATCTGATCTTCGGGCGCAGCACCTTTGCCGGCTACGTCGATGCGCGACGCTTTCACAACGCCCGCCTGCGTGAGATCACCCTCTCTGACGACTGGCGCCGCCTGCGCGACCATGAATCGAGCGTGATTGCGCCGCAACACACCTGCATGCAGGCCCTGCCGCGCCTGACCGGTACGCCGTGCCTGGCACGCAACCGCGTGAGACTGCTCGTCAACGGCGCGGAAACCTTTGACGCCATCTTTGCGGCCATTGCGCAGGCGCGGCGCGTGTTGATCGTGCAGTTCTTCATCGTGCATGACGACACGCTCGGCCGCCGTCTGGCCGAACTGCTGCTGGACCGCGCGCGTGCCGGGGTGCGCGTGTACTTTCTCTTCGACAGCATCGGTTGCCACGCCCTGCCGCGCCACTACGTGCAGCGCCTGATTGAAGGCGGCGTGCAGGCCAAGGCGTTTTCCACGCATGCCGGTTTCGTCAACCGCTTCCAACTCAACTTCCGCAACCATCGCAAGCTCGTGGTGGTGGACGGCGACCGCGCCTACGTGGGCGGCCACAACGTCGGCAACGAATACATGGGTGAAAAGCCGCCGCTTGCACCGTGGCGCGACACGCATATCGAAATTGTTGGTGCAGCGGTGATGGACCTGCAGCTCACCTTTGCCGAAGACTGGTACTGGGCCGCGCGCGAAGTGCCGCAGCTGATCGTGCCCGAGCTGCGGCCCGAAGAAGACATGGTCTGCCAGGTGGTTGCCAGCGGCCCGGCTGACAAACAGGAAACCTGCTCGCTGTTCTTCATGGAGGCCATTCAGTCGGCACGCAAGCGGCTGTGGATCACGTCGCCGTACTTCATTCCTGACGAAGCCGTGTTTGCCGCGCTGCGCCTAGCCGTGCTGCGCGGCGTGGACGTGCGCATCCTGATCCCCTCGCGGCCGGACCATCGCATGGTGTTCCTGGCGTCGACGCTGTATGCGTATCAGGCGATTCGGGCGGGCGTGAAAATCTACCGCTACCTGCCCGGCTTCCTGCACCAGAAGGTTGTGCTGATCGACGACGAGGCCGCCGCCGTGGGCAGCGCCAACCTCGACAACCGCTCGTTCCGCCTGAACTTCGAGCTGATGATCATGACCGCCGACGCGCGCTTCGCCAACGACGTCGCGCAGATGCTCGAAGCCGACTTTGCCGAAGCTGCCCGCGTTGGCCGCGATGAATACGAACACGCGCACCCGCTGCGCCGCGTCATCATGCATGTGGCCAAGCTGTTCGCGCCCATCTTGTAATCACGCTTCGAATTCGCCCGCAAGAAGCGGAGCGCTACAACGCATCGCCACCTCTACCCTGCAGCGAACGTTCTCAGGAGTGTGCGATGTCCGATCCCCTTGATTCCCCCCTCGATCGCCTGCCGCCCGGCTTCAACCGGCTGGCAGGCTCCAACCTGGCCGCGCAGTCCGCCGACCAGATTGCGCTGGCCGCCATGCCCATGGTTGCAGTGCTAACGCTGCATGCCGACGCCAGCACGGCGAGCTGGCTGCAGGTGGCGCTCACGCTGCCGTTCGTGCTGTTTGCCATTCCCATTGGCATGCTGGCCGACCGTTGGCCCAAGCGCACGCTGATGGCGGGGGCGGAGGCCGTGCGTGCGGTGGCACTGTTTATTGTGGCGGGGCTGCTGGTGGCCGGGCATTTGAACCTGACTGCATTGGGCGTACTGGGCTTTGTGGCGGTATGCGGCACGGCGGTGTTCAGCGTTGCGGCGCCCGCGCTGGTGCCGTCGCTTGTGCCGGCAGCGATGCTCTCGCGGGCCAACGGCCGCATTGAACTGGCACGCACGGTGGCCTTTGCGTGCGGACCGGCCATCGGCGGTGCATTGATCGGCTGGACGGGTGCGATGGCCGCGTTTGTACTGGCGGCGGCGTTGTCTGCTGTGGCTGCCGCACTGCTCGCTGGCGTGGCGGCACCCGCGCCAGCCGCGCGGCGCGCAGCGCATCCGCTACGGGATATCGCAGAAGGCGCGCGCTTCGTGTTTCAACATCCGCTGCTGCGGCCGGTGTTTATCACGCAGTGCCTCTTCACGATGTCTTTCTTCATAGTGCTCGCCGTCTTCGTGCCATATGCGGCGCACCGGCTGGGGCTGTCTGCGCAGGCGATCGGGCTGACGCTCGGGATGTACGGCGCGGGCATGGTAATTGGCGCGTTGCTGGCCGCGCGCATTCTGGCGCGCTGGCGCTTTGGCCATGTGGTGGCGACAGGGCCCGTGTGCGGGCTGGCGGGCGGCGTGTTGCTTGCGGCCACGCTCTGGCAGCCGTGGCCGGCGCTTGCCCATGCGGGGTTCTTTCTGCTCGGCTGCGGGCCGATCCTGTGGGTGGTCAGCACGACAACGCTGCGACAGACCGTGACGCCGCCCGCGCTGCTTGCACGCGTGTCGGCGGTGAATGTGATGTCGTATGGCGCACGGCCCGTGGGCGCCGCGCTGGCGGCGTGGCTTGCAGCACAGGCCGGTGTGGGGGCATGCCTGCTGACGGCGGTGGCGGGCTTTGCGTTGCAGTTGCTGTGCATCCTGCAATCGCCTGCGGTGCGGCTCGCGCGTCAGCCGAACGCGGACGACGCCGATGCCGCGCTCAAACCTGCCTGATGCTATTCGCTATTCGCTATTCGCTATTCGCTATTCGCTATTCGCTATTCGCTATT
>CAUPMS010000002.1:0-223874 GCA_963512445.1 uncultured Ralstonia sp. | reverse complement strand
AAGACAAAGAAAGTGAGTCAGCCCCGGCAGGGGATGAAACAGGGATGGACCACCAACAAAAAACAAAACTAAAACCAAAAATCAAACCACCTTAAACGCCTTCCGAGCCGCAGCAAAAGTCGCATCCAGAATGGCGTCGTCGTGCATAGACGAAACAAAGCCAGCCTCAAAAGCAGACGGCGCCAAATACACGCCTTCAGCCAGCATCGCGTGGAAGAACGCATTGAAGCGCCCCACATCGCTCTTGGTCACTTCGGCAAAGCTCGTCGGTACGCCCTCGCGGAAGTAGAGCCCGAACATGCCGCCGACGCTGTCAGCAGCAAACGGCACGCCAACTTCGCGGGCAATATCGGCCAGCCCCTCAACCAGCTTGCGCGTCTGCGCGGCAAGACGGTCATGAAAGCCATCAGCAGCAATCAGGCGCAGCGTGGTGAGGCCAGCGGCAACCGCCAGCGGATTGCCCGACAGCGTCCCTGCCTGATACACGCTGCCCAGCGGCGCCAGGAAGCCCATGATGTCGCGGCGGCCGCCAAACGCCGCCGCCGGCATGCCGCCGCCGATCACCTTGCCCAGACACGTCAGATCCGGCTTGATACCGTACAGCGCCTGCGCACAGCCCAGCGCCACACGGAAGCCCGTCATCACCTCGTCGAAGATCAGCACGGCGCCGTTCTCGGTGCACAGCGAACGCATGGCCTGGTGGAACTCGGTGCTGCCTCGCACCAGGTTCATGTTGCCCGCCACCGGCTCGACGATCACGGCGGCGATCTCGTGGCCATGGCGGGCAAACGCCTCGCGCAGTGCGGCAACGTCGTTGTACGGCAGCACCATCGTGTGCTTGACCACGTCTTCCGGCACGCCGGCGGAAGAGGGCGCGTTCTGCGTGGTGTCAGCAAACGTCAGCAGGCCCGAGCCGGCCTTGACCAGCAGGCTGTCGGCATGGCCGTGGTAGCAGCCCTCAAACTTCACAATGAGGTCGCGCCCGGTGAAACCGCGCGCCAGACGCAGGGCGCTCATGGTCGCCTCGGTGCCCGACGACACCAGCCGCACCTGCTCGATTGACGGCACGAGCTTGCAGATTTCCTCGGCCATGACGACTTCGGCCTCGGTCGGAGCGCCGAACGAGAAGCTGTCGGCCGCCACTTCCTGCACGGCCCGCACGACATCGGGGTGCGCGTGGCCAACGATCATCGGGCCCCACGAGCCTACATAGTCGATATAGCGGGTGCCGTCGGCGTCCCACAGGTACGGGCCGGCTGCCTTGGCAATAAAGCGCGGCGTGCCGCCCACCGAGCGGAAGGCGCGTACCGGCGAGTTCACACCGCCGGGAATAGTCTTCTGGGCACGTTCAAACAGGGCGGCGCTACGGGAGGAAGTCGACATGGATGCGGTTGGAAGAGGTGGCGCCGCGCAGAACGATGCTGCGGCACGGTTTAAAGGCTGTTTGGGGCGATTATGCGGTGGTTTGCCGCAGATCCAGGTTGGATGCGATCAAACACCGCGTCTGCCCGGCGCCTGTTCTGGCGCACCCGGGCGTGATTCGGTACCATCTGGCCTGCCATTTTAATAGACGGAACCCACCGAAGCTTTGCCCTATGGAACAACAGATTGAATACAAGACGTGGATGTGCCTGATTTGCGGCTGGATCTACGACGAAGAACAAGGCGCCCCGGATGACGGCATTGCGGCCGGTACGAAGTGGGAAGACGTGCCCATCAACTGGACGTGCCCCGAGTGCGGCGCGCGCAAGGAAGACTTCGAAATGGTGCAGATCTGATCCGGATCTGACCTGTCTCCCGTCGGCCAAGTGAGCGGTTGCCCTCTTGCCGACAGCCAAGTATCAGGAAGTGACGGTTCGATCGAATCAATTCAAGCGGGCTCGTCGCTTCCATGCCACAGGCAGCCGGCGGACGACCGGCGCCATTGACGGCATCATTGACGACGGAGGGGTGACTTGTCACACTTCGTCAAATTCTGAGCTTCACACTTCATAAGCGGGCCGGGGGGCGTAGTTTTGAAGTCGTCGCCAGCGTGGGCCCTTTCGTTAAAGGACACGCTGCGCGGTGATTTGCCGCGATCCATCCGGTCAGAATGTCGTGGCGACCCGTGGTCGCGCACTGCGAGAACATGATGCAATCCGCGCGGGTGGAACAACTGGCTGACTCCCAACCGCTGGCGAACTCTCCGCTGGCGCATTCCCTGACAGGCTGCAAAGTGCTGGTGATTGACGATTCCAGCACCATCCGCCGCACCGCACAGATTTTCCTCACCCAGGCCGGGTGCGAGGTCGTGCTGGCCGAAGACGGCTTCGACGCACTGGCCAAGGTGGGTGACCTGAAGCCCGATCTCGTGTTCTGCGACATCCTGATGCCGAATCTCGACGGCTACCAGACCTGCTCGCTCATCAAGAAAAGCCCAAAGTTTCATGCCACGCCCGTGATCATGCTGTCTTCGCGCGACGGAATTTTCGACCGCGCGCGGGGCAAGTCGGTCGGGGCGGTGGACCACCTCGCCAAGCCGTTCTCGAAGGAGGCGCTGCTGGAGGCGGTCCGGACGCATTTGCCGGTGCCGCAAGCCCAGGTTGGGGCAATTCGGCAGTGACGGCATCTCTCTTAACGAAGGACTGTTTGTATGGCAATCAAGAAAGTGTTGGTGGTCGATGATTCTCCGACTGAAGCGCTGCACCTGTCGGAGATCCTCGGCAAGAACGGTTTCAAAGTGACGGTCGCTGCCGATAGCGAGCAAGCCATGGCCAAGCTCGAAGCCGAAACCTTCGACCTGATCCTGATGGACGTGGTGATGCCCGGCCAGAACGGCTACCAGGCCACCCGGGCCATCAAGAAGGATGAGCGCTTCCAGGCCATCCCCGTGATCATGTGCACGACCAAGGGCCTGGAGACCGATCGCGTGTGGGGCATGCGCCAGGGCGCATCGGACTACATCGTCAAGCCGGTCAAGGCTGAAGAGCTGCTCGAGAAGATCGCCAAGCTGACGCAGTAACCCTGCGGCAGTTCGCCCAATCGTTATCCAACCGCGCCCGCTGCCTGACATGGCGCGCAGCACAGATGCAGCACCGGACATGAGCCAGACGTGAACGAACCGCGCACCAACCTGACCTCCCGCCAGCGCCTGCACGAATACCAGGCGATGCTGGCCCGCCGCCTGCAAGAGGCGCGCGCCAAGTCGTCGACGGAAGGCTTTCTGGGCGTGCAGATCGGTGGCCACCACTGGCTGCTGTCGCTGACCGAAACCGGCGAGGTGCTGGACTACCAGCCGCCCGCACGCGTGCCGCTCACGCAGCCCTGGTACCTCGGTCTTGTGAATGCACGCGGCAACCTGCTCGGCGTGATCGATTTCGGCATGTTCTGCGGTGAGGCGCCCACGGGTAGTGGCGCCGGCGCCAAGATCGTGGTGTTGTCCAAGGACCCGCAGCGGGCGTGCGCGATTGTGGTGCCGCGTGTGGCGGGCCTGCGCAGCCTGAGCGATCTGCAACCCGCGGAAGCCACCGCGGAAGAGGGGCGTCCGTGGTTGGGCCGCGCCTGGTGCGACGCGCAGGGCACGCAGTGGCGCGAACTGGACGTGCGGCAGTTGCTGGCCGATCCGGCGTTCCTGCAGGTGGGCCGCAGCCGCGCATAAAGCGGCGCGGCGCGATCAAGCAGCCAAGCCGTAGGGCCGTAAAGCAAACATAAAGATTGGGCACGCCGCAACGGGAGCGGCGTGCGCAGGGGCAAGAGGCGGTGCGTGGCGCGCGCAGCAGTGTGCGTCAGGTGTATCGACAGGCACCGCCGAAGGTGCGTACCACGCCGGGTAGAACAACGCGTGGACGCGGACGGGAAATCATGTCGCCGGTCTCGACAGAACGAGACGGCAGCATCGACACAATAAGAGGGTCCTATGGGGTTCAAGTGGTTCAACGCAGGTCGCCGTGCCGGTGAGGCAGGGGCGCCGGAGGTTGCAGCGGAGGGCAGCGCATCGGCTGCTTCCGTGCAGTTGGCGCAGTTGAACGATGCGCCTCATACGGATGACGACAATCCTGCTGGCACGCCCACGCAACTGGGCCGCACGCCCATCGATGCCGTGGTCGGCTGGATGGAGCGCGTGCCGTTTGCCGCGCAGCAGCGCGTGTTCACGATCGGCCTGCTGGTCGGTCTGCTGGCTCTGCTGATCTCGGTGTACCTGGATAACCGCCAGGCCAACAACGGTTCAGTGCAGATTGAAATTGCCGGTGACACGCTGATGCACTCGCAGCGTTTGGCCAAGGCGGTGCCCGTGGCGTTGCTGGGTAACGCCAACGCATTCGCGCAGCTCAAGGAGAGCCGCGTGCGCCTGCAGGAAAACCTCGAAGCGCTGAAGAACGGCAACTCCGAGCGTGGCGTGCGTGCCTCCAGCGGCGAGGCCGAAGCGCTGCTCGACAAGTCGATCGAAGAGTGGAAGCGCAGCGACAAGAGCGCCCAGGCCATTCTGGCGCAGGAAAAAACGCTGGTGGCCGTGGGTAAGACGCTGAACGTGTTCAATGCGTCCAACCCCGAACTGCTGGAAGAAGCCGAGCAGATTTCGTCGATGAAGCTGCAAACCAACGCACCGGCCCGTGAAGTTGCGGCATCCTCGCAGCTGGTGATGTTGACGCAGCGTCTGGGTAAGAACATGAACGAGTTCCTGGCCGGCGAAGGCGTGAACCCGGAAACGGCGTTCCTGCTCGGTAAGGACACCAACACCTTCCGCGAAACCCTGAACGGCCTGCTCAACGGCTCCGAAGCGCTGCGCCTGTCGGCCGCCACCGATGCCGAGACCAAGGGCTACCTGCAAGAGTTGTCGACCCGTTTCGACAACGTGCAGAAGACCACGCAGATCATTCTGGAAAACCTGCCGGGCCTGATCGCTGCCAAGCGCGCGCAACAGCAGATCTTCAATGACAACGAGAAGCTGCGTGGTGAGCTGTCGGACCTGCAGTCCGCCTATGCGGGCAGCGTGCGTAACCGCCCGCTGACCTTGGGCGCGGTGGTGCTGTCGGCCATCCTGACCGTGGTCTGCCTGGCTGGCCTGGCCGCCCTGTACCTGCGCGATTCGCGCGTGCGTACGATGGAAGCAGAAGCGCGTCAGCGTGAAGCTGAAGAACGCCGGATGGTGGAAAAGCGCAACAACGACAACACCCAGGCGGCAATTCTGCGGCTGATGAACGAACTGCAGGACATCGCAGACGGTGACTTGACCAAGCAGGCCACCGTGTCGGAAGACATTACCGGCGCCATTGCCGACTCGGTGAACTACACCGTGGAAGAACTGCGCGAGCTGGTCGGCCGGGTGCAGCAGACGGCCGAGCAGGTGACGCAGGCATCGTCGGCGGTGGCGGTGACGTCCGAAGGCCTGGTGGCCGCATCGGAAGAACAGTCGCGCCAGATTCGCCAGACCGGCCAGTCGGTGGTGGAGATGGCCGACCGCATTACGCAGGTTTCGCGCGGCGCTGCTGAATCGGCCAACGTGGCACGCGCTTCGCTGGCGGCTGCCGAGCAAGGTCAGCAGGCCGTGCAGAACGCCATCACGGGCATGAACGACATCCGTGACCAGATTCAGGAAACCTCGAAGCGGATCAAGCGCCTGGGCGAATCGTCGCAGGAGATCGGTGAAATCGTGGAGCTGATCTCGGACATTACCGAGCAGACCAACGTGCTGGCACTGAACGCTGCCATTCAGGCGGCATCCGCCGGTGAAGCCGGCCGCGGCTTCTCGGTGGTGGCGGAAGAAGTGCAGCGCCTGGCAGAACGTTCCGCCGAGGCAGCCAAGCAGATTGGTGCGCTGATCCGCACGATTCAGACCGATACGCAAGACGCGGTGCACGCTATGGAGCGCAGCACGGCGGGTGTGGTGGAAGGGGCGAAGCTGTCGGATAACGCCGGTGCCGCACTGGTGGAGATCGGCCGTGTGTCGCGCCAGCTTGCCGAACTGATTGAAAGCATTTCGCAGACGACGTCGCACGAAGCCACGCTGGCGTCTGACGTGGCGCAGAACATCGAACAGATCCTGCACATCACGGAACAGACGTCGACGGGTACGCGCCAGACCGCGCAGTCGGTGCGCCAGCTCACGCAGCTTGCTGAAGAGCTGCGTGATTCGGTTGCACGGTTCCGCATCGCGTAATCCTTACACCGACGTCACCACTGGATTTCGGGCGGGAACGCCGAAGGGGGCAACCCGGGGCAACCGCCACCTGCTTTTTGGAAGCACACATGCGTCATCAATCTTCCGCCCAGCCCGAATCCGCTTCTCTAGAAGCGGATGGAGCCCCTGTGGTTCATCCGGTGCGCCCGAAGTCTGCCGTGCCCGCGCGTGATCTTTCCGCGCTGGCGTGGGTGGCGCCCAATATGCGCGCTGCGCTGGACGATGCCGTGCGCGAGTTCAGCGAATACGCGGCCGATGTCATCGCCAACCCGGAAGTCATTGGTGCGCGTGATACGACGTCGCTGCGCCTGGCTGGCCAGTATCTGCACCAGGCGGCGGGCGCGCTGCTGATCGTTGGCCTGCGTGGTGTCGACGTGTATTGCCAAGCTGCCAAACGCCTGCTCGAAGCGGTTGATGCGGGCACCGTGGCCGCTGATGTGCAGACGCTGGACGTGTTCTCGCGCGCCGTGCAGGCGCTGCAGGAATACGTGACCGACCTGATGGCCGGCATGGCCGAAGAGCCGCTGCGCCTGTTCCAACCGTATCAAACCGTGCTCGCCCGCCTGGGCGAAGAGCGTATTCACCCGGCTGACTTGTGGGCCGATGAGCTGCGCCACCTGCCGGCGCTGCTGCTGCCCTCGCGCGACTTGCCGGGGCTGGCACGCCTGCGCCGCAAGTTCGAACTCGCGCTGCTGACCGCCTTACGTGCGCCATCCAGTGCGCCATCCAGTGCATCGGCATCCAATGCCGACGGTGCGCAGGTTGATCCGTCCGCCGCTGCCGCTGCCTACGCGCCGCTGGAAGACCTGCTGCACGGCATTCGTGCGCTCGAGCGCGAACCGCGCCGCACCGGCGACGATCTGCAGCGTGATCTGTGGCTCGTGCTGGCACTGACTTTCGGCGCACTGCGCGCTGGCCTGGTGCCGGCCGACATGACCGCCAAGCGCCTGGCCGCACGTGTCAACCTGTTGCTGCGCCAGTACTCGCACAACAACGTCCACTTGCCGCAAGGCCTGCTGACCGACGCGCTGTATCTGCTGGCCGGCATGGCCTACAGCAATGTGCCCACAGCGCCTGTGGGCGACGACACGCTGGGCCCGGACATCGTTGCCTGCGTGCAGGCCTTTGCGATTCCGCCTACGCACGCACCGGCCAGCGCATTGCACACGCGCCAGTACTACGCGCTGCTGCCGATGGATGCCAGCGACACGCTGCAGCGTGTTGGCCGCTCGCTCGAAGCACTCAGCCAACAACCTGCACCGGCCGCAGACGAACTCGACGCCGCGCTGCAGACGCTTGCGCTGCACGCCGATGCGCTGGGCCAGCCGGCCTTGTCCGATCTGTCGAACCGACTGACGGAAGCTGGCGTGCAGGACGTTGCGCCCACGCTGCAGTTCCTCTCGCGCATGCTGGCCCGCCCGTGGGCGCTGCATGGCGAATCCGGCGACCTGCGCAGCGCGTGGTTTGCCGCCCGCTGCAGTGAGCTGGCCGAACACGCCCGCGCCACGCAAGACGGCCACGCCGTGCCCGCGCCCGCATGGCTCACGCTGCTGGCCGAGGAAACCGCACAACGCCGCACGCGCGCCGAGCAGGTCCGCGCGTTGCAAACGCTGCTGGCCTCCGCCGAAACGCACCTCGATGCCTTCGAGCGCGAAGGTGAGGAGAGCGGTGGCCTGCAAGAAGCCGCCCGCCTGTTTGGCGAGATGCAGAGCGCCTTTGCCGCGATTGACGCTGACGAGGCCGTGCACGCCACCGAAGCCGCGCAATCCACCATCACCGCGCTGCAAGCCGCGGGCGTGGGCAAGGTTGAGCCAGTGGGGGCTGATCGTGAGCGCTACCTGGCCGCGCTGGCCGCCAACGTCAGCGGCCTGCAGGCCCTGCTCGACGCGCTGTCTGCCGGCACCGAGCTGACCGGCGGCCAGGTCGACGAGATCGTCATCGAAACCCAACTGACGCCGACCGAGCGCGAAACCGCGTGGCGCGAGTTCGCCTTCGATGCTGAATCCGGCATGCTGGCCCGCCGCGAGCCGCAATCTGAAGCGCAAGCTGGCGCAGACATCGCCGATGCCGATGCCGCGTCGCCGCTGCAATCGCTGCTGGACCGCCTGCTGGCCAAGCAACCGGTTGACCCGGCTGATCCGCTGGCTGCCGAGCTGCGCACCACGCTGCAAGAAGCGCGCGATGCCGCCGCCATTGACGACGATCCGGCCCGCCGCCGCCGTTTGGAAGAGGCGCTGGCCCAGTTCGACGCATGGCAGGTTGGCAGCCCCGGCGCGCTTGAGCGCATGCAGGCCGCATTGGCGGCACCGGCTGCCGCGCCTGCCGCTGCCACCGCACCGGCACCGGCTGCCGTGCGGGATATCCAATCGATCGATGCCGAGCTGCTCGACATCTTCCTGTCTGAAGCCGAAGACGTACTGGCCGGTGTGCGCACCGATCTGCATGGCCTGCAAGCCGCTGCCGATGTGGGCACGGGCGGGCTGGCCGCCGGCTCTGACCTGGACCTGCTCACCCAACTGCGCCGCGCGTTCCACACGCTCAAGGGCTCGGGCCGCATGGTCGGCCTCACGCGTTATGGCGAAGCCGCCTGGGCCATCGAGCAGGTGATGAACGTGTGGTTGGCCGAGAGCCGTGTGCCGACGCACGACTTGGCTGCGTTGCTGGCGCGCGCCGAATCCGAACTGTCGACGTGGGCCGCTGCCATTGCGCAATCGCCCCAGGCCGATCACGCCATCGAACCGCTGGTTGCCGCCGCCGAGCGCGTGCGCCATGGTGGTCCGTTCGTGTGGCCGGAGGCCATGCCCGAAGCGCACGCACCAGCCGAACACGCAGAACAGGAAGCACCGGCAGCGGAAACCGCATCGCACGATCTGGCCGCGCCGGAAACCTTGGAAACGCCTGCTGCGCCGGCCGAACCGATTGCAGAATCGGATGAGTCCGTCGCGCTCACGTGGGATGACGAAGCCGCGCTGCCCGAAGTCGAAGCGCCGATGCACGAGGCCACCGCACCGGTGGCCGAGCCCATCGAGGAAGCCATTCCGGAAGCGGTTGCCGAACCGGTTGGTGACGATGCCGATGCCAAGGTGATCCCATTCCCATTCGCCCAGACTGGCGAGCCCGAGGAAGCACCGCACGACGACGGTGTGAAGGAGATCGGTCCGGTTCGCATCAGCGTGGCGCTGTACAACGTCTATCTGCAGGAAGCCGATGACCTGATCCGCCGTCTGGGCCTGGATTTTTCGGAGTGGCGCCACGAAGGCCGCACGCCGCCGAGCGAGCGGGCCCTGCGCGCCGCGCACACGCTGCAAGGCAGCTCCGCCGTGGTTGAACTGGAGCCGGTGCGTCAGTTGGCCGCCGCGCTGGAGCAAGTGCTGCTGAATCTGAACAGCCGCCCGGTGGCGATGCATCCGGGTGACTTCCGCCTGCTGGACCAAGCCATCGAGCGCATGCGCGGCATGCTGCATCAGTTTGCCGCCGGCCTCTGGCCGGAAACCGACGAGCCGCTGCGCCGCAGCCTGGACGAACTGTGCGAGCGCCTGCTGGTGCGTCCGCGCCTGCCGCTGGAGCCTGCGCCTGCCGCCTTTACTGACGCCGAGCAGGCTGAGAACGAAACCGCCGGCCTGGCTGGCGAGCCTGAGTTTGAGCCCGCCGCAATCACGCCGACGTTCGTGCCGGCACTGGTGCCAGTGCATGAGTCGCCGGTCGCCGAGCCGGCGGTGGGTGAACTGGTTCGCCAGGCACCTGCCGACGCACTCGACCCGGCGCTGCTGGAAATCTTCCTGGAAGAAGCGCACGTTGCGCTGCCAGAACTTGGCCAGCACCTGCGCGCGTGGGAAGCCGCGCCGCAAGACCGCAATGCCGCTGGCCTGCTGCTGCGTAACCTGCACACCGTCAAGGGCAGCGCTCGCATGGCTGGCGCCATGACGCTGGGCCAGGCTGCGCATGAAATGGAAAGCGCCATTGAAGGCGGCCTGCGGCAGAACCGCGTGGACGACGCGTTGTTCCGCAAGCTCTACGTCTGGTTCGACCGTATTCAGGCACACGTCGATGCGCTAGGCGCGGGCAACCTGCTGCCGCTGGATGCTGGCCTTGCCGATGCTGCCGACGCGCAGCAAGCGGCCACCGACGTGCAGACAGCGTCCGGCGCATCAATGCTGCCGGCCGTGGCGGCATCGACGAGCGTTGACCTGACCGGCACGCGCAGCTCCGAAGCCGAAGCGCTGGAAGTGGCCGAACGCCAGCGCGCCATGGTGCGCGTGCAGGCGCGCGCGCTCGATTCGCTCATCAATGACGCGGGTGAAGTGGGTGCCGCGCGTGCGCGTCTCGAATCGGAAGTCGATGCGCTCAAGACCTACCTGTCGGAACTGAACGACAACGTGGCGCGTCTGCGCTCGCAGGTGCGCGAGATCGAAATCCAGGCCGAAACGCAGATGGAGTCGCGCATTGCCGATGCGGCCGCGCACGACGAGTCGTTCGACCCACTGGAGTTCGACCGCTTCACGCGCCTGCAGGAACTCACGCGGATGATGGCCGAGTCCGTCAATGACGTTGCCACGGTGCAGCAGAACTTGTTCCGCGGTTTCGATCAGGCGTCGCTCGATCTGGAAACGCAGGCACGCCTCACGCGCGGCCTGCAGCGCAGCCTGATGCGTGCGCGCATGGTGCAGTTCGATACCGTGGCTGATCGCTTGTACCGCGTGGCCCGTCAGGCCGCGTCGGAAACCGGCAAGGAAGTCCGACTGTTCATCAAGGGCGGTACGGTAGAACTGGACCGCAGCGTGCTGGACCGCATGGGCGGCCCGCTGGAACACATGATCCGTAACGCCGTCGCGCACGGCATTGAATCCGCCGATGAGCGCCGCGCCAAGGGCAAGACCGCCGCTGGCGAACTGACGCTGGAAGTGCAGCAGGAAGGCAACGAAGTCGTGCTGCACTTCGTGGACGACGGCGCGGGCCTGAACCTCGACCGCATCCGCGCCCGCGCACTCGAGCGCCAGTTGCTGGCCGCCGACGAAGACGCCAGCGATGCGCGCCTCACCGAGATGATCTTCACGCCGGGCTTCTCCACCGCCGACCAGGTGTCGGAGCTGGCCGGCCGTGGCGTGGGCATGGACGTGGTGCGTGCCGAGACCGTGGCCCTGGGCGGCCGGATCTCACTGCAGACCACGCCGGAAGTCGGCACGCGTTTCACCATCCATCTGCCGCTGACCACCGCCATTACGCAGGTGCTGCTGGTGCGTGTGGGCGAGCGCGTGTATGCGATTCCGTCGGGCATGATCGACCACGTGCAGCAACTGCGTCCGCAGGCGCTGGCCGAGGCGTACAACGCCGCAGCGCTGCAACTACCGACCGGCCCCGTGCCGTTCCACTACTTTGGCGCGCTGCTTGAAGAAGCGGCACCCGTGACAGGCGGGCGCAAGTACTCGCCGGCCGTGGTGGTGCGCAACGGTGCAGACCGCGCCGCCGTGCATGTGGATGAAGTGATCGGCAACCGCGAAGTGGTGGTCAAGCACATCGGCCCGCACCTTGCGCGCCTGGAAGGTATTGCCGGGGCGACCACGCTGGGCGACGGCGAAATCGTGCTGATCTACAACCCCGTGGTGCTCACGCAGCGCTTCGAGCGGGAAGCCGCCGCGCGCGGTCTGTCCGATCAGGAAGCGACCGGCGCCGTGGCTGAGTTGCAGCGCGACGGCAGCACCGACGCCGTGCCGGGCCTGGCCACGCAGCCGATCGTCATGGTGGTCGACGATTCGCTCACGGTGCGCAAGGTCACGCAGCGTCTGCTTACGCGCTCCGGCTATCAGGCTGTGCTCGCGCGCGACGGTGTGGATGCGCTGCGTCAATTGCAGGACGTTACGCCCGACGCGATGCTCGTTGACATCGAAATGCCGCACATGGACGGTTTCGATCTCACGCGCAACGTGCGTGCGGACGAGCGCATTGGCGCCACGCCGATCATCATGATCACCTCGCGTACGGCGGATAAGCACCGCCGCTACGCTGCGGAGATCGGCGTGAACGTCTACCTGGGCAAGCCGTACAACGAAGAGGAACTGCTGAAGCATCTGCGCAATCTCATCGGCGACCGTGCGCCGGCGGCGGCCAACGCAGGCTGACGACGCGCTGCATAGAAACAACAACGGGCCGGTGTTCTACCGGCCCGTTGTCTTTGGTGCGTAGCGATCTTTAATCGTCGTGACTGGCCTTGCTGAGCGCTGCTGCCTCGGCCCCCGATGTGCGATGCGCCTTGGTGACGGCATAGCGGTCGAGCGTCGCCGCGCGTGCGCCGGCATGATCGACGATGGGTAGGGGGTAAGTCTCGCCCAGCACGATGCCCGCTTCCTTCAACACCTCGGCCGGGGCCGTCCACGGCGCATGGATGTACTTGTCGGGCAGCTTCGCCAATTGCGGCAGATACCTGCGGATGAAGCGGCCCTGCGAATCGAACTTCTCTGATTGGGTGACCGGGTTGAAGATGCGGAACCACGGCTGCGCATCGCACCCGCTGGAGGCCGCCCACTGCCAGCCGCCGTTGTTGGCGGAGACATCAAAATCGTTGAGCAGGTCGGCAAAGTACTGCTCGCCGCGCCGCCAGTCGATGCCCAAGTCCTTGATGAGGAAGCAGGCAGCGACCATGCGCAGGCGGTTGTGCATGTAGCCGCTCTGGAAGATCTGCAGCATGGCCGCATCGACGAGGGGGTAGCCGGTGCGCGCGGCTTTCCAGGCCTCGAAGCGCGCGTCGCCGGTCTCGCCGTCCACCCAGCGGATGCGGTCGAATTCCGGATGGAACGACGCACCATCCGCCAGGTCCGGACGGTGATGCAGGATCATGAAATAGAAGTCGCGCCAGACCAGCTCTGACAGCCACGTCGCCGCGCCCCGGCTGCCGCGCAGCATGGCCGCATGTGCACGTGCGGCCAAGGTGCGGATCGACACCGTACCGAAGCGCAGATGTGTCGACAGATAGCTCGGCCCACGCACGGCGGGAAAGTCGCGGCGTGCGTGGTAATCATCCATGCGCGCTTCAAACTCGTCGAGCAGCGCTTCGCCGCCCGACATCCCAGTCGGCAGGGCGATTTCCGCGAGGTTTGAGCGAGCGAAGCCCATCGCTTCCAGCGTTGGCGTGGCGCGCGCAAGCGCTTGCGGCGGCTTGGCCAGCGCGCCGAAGTAGGACTCTGTCGGATACGCACGCAGGTCGAACGGCGTGAGCGCGGCCAGCCATGCGTTCTTGTAAGGCGTGAAGACGCCATACGGTTTGCCCTGGCCATTGAGAATTTCGTCGCGCTCGAAGATCACCTGATCCTTGAAGTCGAACCACGCGCATGGCTGCTGCGCGAGCGTCTTGCGCACTGCTTCATCGCGGGCCTGCGCGCTGGGCTCCTCGTCGTGATTGGCGAAGACGGCTTCGACGTTGAGCTGGCGTGCGAGTTCGGGAATCGCATGCCGCGGGTGATCGTGCATGACGATCAGATCGCCGCCGGCCTCGCGCAGGGCGGTGCGCAATTCCTCGATGGACGCGCGGATGAACTCGATGCGGCGGTCGGCCTTGAGCCCGCGCGCCAGCAGCGCGTCGAGGATGTCGCGGTCGAATACGAACACGCAATAGACCTGGCGGCAGTGGCGCAGGGCATAATGCAGCGCCGCGTGGTCAACGTGCCGCAGATCGCGCCGGAACCATACCAGCCCGCGCTGGAAATGTGCTCCGACGGAGTAGGGCTGGCGGTTTCCGGTGGTGGGCGGCATCGGGTGTTGTTGGCTGATCTTGAGATTGGCCGAGCGTATAACAAAAATCTGGCAAAAATCCCGCAAAAACCGCGCCGCATTTTCTTTTTCACGTTGTTGTCATGGCTGATTCCTCTGCTCGTCTTCCGCTGTATCGCATCCTGCAATCCCAGGGCTTCGGCACGCGCCGCTATTGCAAAGACCTTGTGCTCGCGGGGCTGGTGTTCATCAACGGCGTGGAGATGGAAAGCCCCGATGCGCTGGTCGATACCGCCGGATTGGTGCTCGACGTTGATGGCGAACGCTGGGTGTATCACGCACGCGCCTATCTGATGCTCAATAAGCCGGCCGGCGTGGAGTGCTCGCAAAAACCGAAGCATCACCCGAGCGTGTACACGCTGCTGCCGGTGCCGCTGCGCGAGCGTGCCGTGCAATGTGTCGGTCGGCTCGACCAGGACACCACCGGCCTCCTGCTGCTCACCGACGACGGCCAGTTCGTTCACACCATCACCAGCCCGCGTCACCAGGTGCCCAAGGTGTACGAAATCACCACCGCCGAACCCGTCACCGACGCGCAGATCGCCCAACTGTGTGCCGGCGTGCTGCTGGCCGACGAGAATGAAAACGTTGCCGCCGCCTGGGGCCAGCGCGTGGACACGCACCACCTGCGCATGGCGCTCACGCAGGGCAAATACCACCAGGTGAAACGCATGGTGGCCGCCGCTGGCAACCACGTGGTCGGACTGCACCGCAGCGCCATCGGCGGGTTGTCGCTCGAGGATCTGGCGCCGGGCGAATGGCGCTGGCTGGAAGCCGCTGATCTGGAGGCGCTGAACACCACACCGCCGCACGCTGCCGGAGTGAGTGCCTAAGGCGCCACAATGCGCCACCCCAAAAAACCTTGTGCCAAAGGCCGACTCCCCCAAATGAAAGGGGCAGCGGCCGGGGGCTTTTGGTAAACTAGCCTCCATGGCCTCGCCGGACGCACCTATCAATCTCACGAATCAGTTCCTGATCGCTATGCCCGGCATGGCGGACTCCACGTTTTCGGGCACGGTCGTGTACATGTGCGAGCACAACGAGCGCGGCGCGCTCGGCCTCGTCATCAACCGACCCATCGACATCGACTTGGCGACGCTGTTCGAAAAGATCGACCTCAAGCTCGAAATCCACCCCCTCGCAGAACAATCCGTGTACTACGGCGGCCCGGTGCAGACCGAGCGCGGCTTTGTGCTGCATGACGCCACGGGCGCGTATTCGTCGTCGCTGGCGGTGCCGGGCGGGCTGGAAATGACCACCTCGAAGGATGTGCTGGAAGCCGTCGCCCAAGGTGGCGGCCCGTATCGGTTCATCCTGACCCTCGGGTATGCCGGCTGGAGCGCCGGTCAGTTGGAAGACGAACTCAGCCGCAACGGCTGGCTGACCGTCCAGGCTGATCCCGAGATCATCTTCAATGTGCCCGCCGAAGAGCGCTTTGCTGCTGCGCTGAACCTGCTCGGCATCAGTCCCGCCATGCTGTCGGGCGAGGCAGGGCATGCCTGAGCCCGCATCGTCGACGGGTCCGGCCACCGCTTCCGTGCCCGCTGAAGGCACCTTGCTGGCATTCGATTACGGCGAAAAACGCATCGGCGTGGCCTTGGGTAATACGGTTTCGTGCTCGGCACGTGCGCTTGAGACCATTCCCAACCGCTCGGTCGACTTCCGCTTCGAGCAGATCACACGCTTGGTCAACGAATGGCAGCCGGTCGGCTTCGTGGTCGGCATGCCTGTCCACCCCGATGGGGAAGAGCAGCCGATGATCAAGCTGGCCAAACGCTTCGGCAATCAATTGCACGGCCGTTATGGCCTGCCGGTCACCTGGGTGGACGAGCGCTATTCGTCGATCGCCGCACAGGATGCCGGTGCTTCCGACGATGCGCTCGACGCAGAGGCCGCGTGCATCATCCTCCAACAGTTCTTCGACGAATCACACGCATGACATCGCAACAGATCGATGCCGAGGCGCTGTATCAGAGCCTCGTTGCACAACTGCGCACGCGGATGGCTGATGGCCATGCCTGGTCGGTGGCCGGTATTGTCAGCGGCGGCGCGTGGATCGCCAAGCGCCTGGCGCATGACCTGGGCCTGCCGGAATACGGCGTCGTCAACGTCGCCATGCACCGCGACGACTATGCCAAGAAAGGCCTGCATGCCAAGGCACAGCCGACCACACTGCTGTTCGATGTGAACGAGCGCCGCATCCTGCTGGTGGACGACGTGCTGGCCAGCGGCCGCACGATCCGTGCGGCCATCAACGAGCTGTTCGACTACGGCCGCCCGGCTGCAGTGGAACTGGCTGTGCTGGTTGACCGCGGCGAGCGCCAGTTGCCGGTGGCTCCGGATTACATCGGCGAGTGCATCACGCTGCCCGCCAATGAGTCGCTCGTGCTGAGCGAATCTGGCGAAGGCGCCTCCGCACGCTTTACCTTCACGCGCGAGCCCAAGGGTGTCTGAGCTCGCGCGCTGCATTGCTTTCGCTTTGACCTGACCTCGTCGCCTTTCGTCTCTCCATGCCCAAGACTTTCGCCAACCCGCAGCTCACGAAAAACGGCGAGCTCAAGCACCTGCTGTCGATCGAGGGGCTGTCGCGCGACATCCTCACGCACGTGCTGGATACCGCCCAGCAGTTTGTCTCCGTATCGGATTCCGACCGCGAGGTGAAGAAGGTGCCGCTGCTGCGCGGCAAAAGCGTGTTCAACCTGTTCTTCGAGAACTCCACGCGCACGCGCACCACGTTCGAGATTGCGGCCAAGCGGCTGTCGGCGGACGTGATCAACCTGAACATCAATGCGTCGTCCACCAGCAAGGGTGAATCGCTGCTCGACACCATCAACAACCTGTCGGCCATGCAGGCGGACATGTTTGTCGTGCGCCATGCAAGCTCGGGCGCACCGTACCTGATTGCCGAGCACGTCGCGCCGCATGTGCACGTCATCAACGCGGGCGATGGCCGCCATGCGCACCCCACGCAGGGGCTGCTCGACATGTACACCATCCGCCACTACAAGAAGGATTTCTCCAACCTGACGGTGGCGATCGTCGGCGACATCCTGCACTCGCGTGTGGCACGTTCCGACATCCATGCGTTGACGACGCTGGGCTGCGCGGAAGTGCGCGCCATCGGCCCGCGCACGCTGCTGCCGGGCGGCCTGGAGCACATGGGCGTGCGTGTCTTCCACAACATGGAACAGGGCCTCAAGGGCGTGGACGTGGTCATCATGCTGCGCCTGCAGAACGAGCGCATGAGCGGCGCGCTGCTGCCGTCTGCGCAGGAATACTTCAAGGCCTACGGCCTCACGCAGGAACGCCTGGCGCTGGCCAAGCCGGACGCCATCGTCATGCACCCCGGCCCGATGAACCGCGGCGTGGAGATCGACTCCGCCGTGGCTGACGGCGTGCAATCGGTGATCCTGAACCAGGTGACCTTCGGCATCGCAGTGCGCATGGCGGTGATGGGCATTGTCGCGGGCAATAACGAGTAAGAAGACCGATGAAACTGCATATCAAAGGCGGCCGCCTGATCGACCCGGCCAACGGCATCGACGCGCACCAGGATCTGTACATCGCAGCGGGCAAGGTCGTGGGTGTTGGCCATGCGCCGGCGGATTTCCACGCCAACAAGACGATCGACGCGACGGGTTTGATCGTCAGCCCCGGCCTGATCGACTTGTCGGCCCGCCTGCGCGAGCCGGGCTACGAATACAAGGCCACGCTCGAATCGGAAATGGCGGCGGCGATGGCCGGCGGCGTGACATCGCTGGTGTGCCCGCCGGACACTGACCCGGTGCTGGACGAGCCCGGTCTGGTCGAGATGCTCAAGTTCCGCGCGCGCAACCTGAACCAGGCGCACGTGTATCCGCTGGGCGCGCTGACCGTCGGTCTGAAGGGTTCGGTACTGACCGAGATGGCCGAGCTGACCGAGTCGGGCTGCGTTGGCTTCTCACAAGCCGATGCGCCAATGGCCGACACGCAAGTGCTGATACGTGCGCTGCAGTACGCGCAGACCTTCGGCTTTACCGTCTGGCTTCGCCCGGAAGATCCGTACCTGGGCAAGGGCGGGGTGGCAGCAAGTGGCCCGCTGGCCTCGCGCATGGGCCTGTCGGGCGTGCCCGTCATTGCGGAAACCGTGCGCCTGCACACCATTTTCGAACTGATTCGCAGCACCGGCGCGCGCGTGCACCTGTGCCGCCTGTCGTCGGCTGCCGGCATTGAGCTCGTGCGCCGCGCCAAGGCTGAAGGCCTGCCGGTCACGTGCGACGTGAATGTCCACCATATCTCGCTGACCGACGTCGACATCGGCTACTTCAACTCGCAGATGCGCTTCGTGCCGCCGCTGCGTTCGGGCCGTGACCGTGACGGCATCGTGCGCGCGCTGTCCGACGGCACCATCGACGCGATCTGCTCTGATCACACGCCGGTGGACGACGACGAGAAGCTGCTGCCGTTTGCGGAAGCCTCGCCCGGCGCAACAGGCCTGGAAACGCTGCTGCCGCTGACGCTGCGCTGGGCCACTGAGCACAAGGTCGAGTTGTCGAAGGCGCTGGCGCGCATCACCAGCGAGCCGGCACGCGTGCTGGGCCTGCAGGCGGGCTCGCTGGAAGTGGGCGCGATGGCCGATGTGTGCGTGTTCGATCCGGACGCAACCTGGAAGCTGGAGCCGCGCACCCTGCGCAGCCAGGGCAAGAACTCGCCGTACCTGGGCTTCGAACTGGCCGGCCGCGTGCGCGCCACGATGGTTGCCGGTCACCTTGCCTATGACGGGCATTGACCAGCGCGTGGAAAGCGCCGCCGCCGAGGTGAGCACACCGCAGCGCAAGCAGGTGTTGCGCAAGCTGCGGTTGCTCGTGCATTTGGCCGAGGGCCTGACCACGTGTGCGTTGCTGTTCTGGTGGATCAAGCCCGAAACCAAGCAGGCATTGATTCAACGCTGGTCGCGCAAGTTGCTCGCGCTGTTTCGCGTCTCGCTCGTCGTGCATGGTGAGCAGGTCGGGAGCAAGGAGCTGGCTGGGTCGATGCTGGTGTCCAACCACGTGTCGTGGATCGACATCTACGCGATCAACAGCTGGCATCCGCCGCGCTTCGTTGCCAAATCAGAGATTCGCAGTTGGCCGGTGATCGGCTGGCTGTGCGCGCAGACCGGCGTGCTGTTCGTCGAGCGCGCCCGCAAGCGCGATGCGCATCGCATCATGCACGTCATCGCCGATGCCATGCGCTCGGGCGACGCGATCTGCGTGTTTCCTGAGGGGACGACGTCGGACGGGCTCCAACTGCTGCCGTTTCACGCCAACCTGTTTCAAGCCCCGGTCAGTGCTGGAGCGCCGATCCGTCCACTGGCGCTGCGCTATCGCGTTGCCGCTACGGGTGAGCTGACGACGATTCCCGCGTATATCGGTGATCTGTCGATGATGGATACGATCAACGCCATCCTGAACGGGCCGCCTTTGGTGGTGGAAGTCCTTGTGGGGTCGGCTCTGGCGCCGGAGATGGATCGTCGCGCGTTGGCCGCGCATAGTCAGGAAGCCGTTGCCGCGCTGATCGACGGCGCCGGCTAACCCAGGCCATTTCTCTGGTGTGCAAGTCGCTCCTGCATTGCTTGCACGCTTCATGGCGCCTATATTGCGTCGCGCCTAGGGCGTGTCATCAAACGAGCCAAACAATGGCCATAGCCAAGCGTATGACACCGGGAAAGGCCGTAGCTGTTTTGTCGCAGCGAGTCGAGATGGCGCGGTACCGCTTGAGGTGGCCGAAGAAGTCGTCAATCAGGTTGTATAGGTGTTGGTCATACTCGCGCTGAACAGAGCGCGTTCGAATGCGGGGGATGACCACCGCCTTGCCTGCCGCAAGCAGTGGCTCGATGACGCGTTGCTGCGCGTCATCGCCCTTGCCGGCGATGATGATTTGCGCCCCAATGTCCTCAAGCAAGACATTGGCTTCCTTTAGATCGGAGGCTTGCCCTGGCGTCAGATGAGAGCTCGAGGGATTGCCCAGCGCATCCACTGGGGCGTGAATCTTGATACTTAGGCCCCCTCGGCAGCGTCCAGAAGGTTTGTGCCGCAGCCCCCTTTATCGCTCCCACTATGTTGGTAGGCTTGCACAATGGTGGAGTCAGCCATGGCGTACTTAGTGTCCGCGCGCAGGGCCAGCGTCTCAAAGACCTGCTGCCCTCCTCCACGCCGACTCCAGCGCATGTGGCGCAGGTGCACATCTCGAAAGTCGCTAAAGCGCTCGGGAAGATCGCGCCAGGGGTTATCGGCTCGATTGCGATAGAGCACGGCTTCGACGAGCAGGCTGTTGTCCTCGGCCGGCGTACCCACCCGACCAGCCCTGCTTGGTAACAGGTTTTTGATGCGCTCCCACTATGCCTTTGTCATGGCATATCTGCGAGTCATGCCCTACAGCACGGATTTGATGACATGCCCTAGCCTGCGCCGCGTAGTGCTATGGGTGTGGCTGCACGATAAATCCGTGAATCTGTTCCCGATTATTTATTTGTGGGTAACGGCAGCGCCCCTGCGTCCAGGGGATCACGGTGGGCTGCTGTTTGGGTACGTTGCCGTATCAGTTGCCTACCCAAAGCAATACCTGGCTTTTCAATGAATCGATAAGTGACCGTACTGATGCAGACAAGTATCAGGGAGACCAGCAGTGCAACAAGCCAGTAGTGTTCCGGGCTCTGCAGCGCGTATTTGCCCAGCGTCTTTTGAGAAAAAAGTACCACCAGCACCGGGCCTTGGAGCAGGTAGATGCTGTAGCTAATATTTCCCAGTCGTTGAGCACTCCTGCTTTTTAGGAGGCCAAATAGCGTAGCTCCGCTGGATATCAACAGGAAAAATGCCCCCAGAAGCAAAACAGGACCCCATGCATAAGCGGTGTTGTAGCGGAGAAATACTGCAAACAACAGGAGCCCACAAGCGACGGATTTTATGTTGCCGTCCCCAAGGATTTTGGGATGACACCGGACCATGCTTGCGGAAAACATGCCGCAAGCAAACAAGGCAATAAAATATCGATCGGTTAATCCGAATATGTTCTGGGAGTAAATCAGGAGGAAAGCAATAATGGGTAAAAAAGCAGCCGGCGACCGGCTTTTGGCGGCGACGGCTAGGAGTGGCAGGGACAGGTAGAATAGCCATTCATAATAAATGGTCCAAGTCACGCCAGCCAGGACAAGTCCCGGGCTCGCATAACCGTTTATACCGGGAGGGACCTTTATGATGGAGGGCAGGATCCATTGAAACAGTTCTCGGGCCAACTGCGTAATGGGAACATTCAGCTGAAAGCCCGTCCGGTGCGCTACGACGGCAAACATGAACGTGACTGCAACCAGGTACAGCGGGACAATCCGGAAAAAGCGATTGCAATATAGTGCGGTCCAATTGATCTGCGACCCTTGGTCAAGAATGCGGCCCCAAAATAGAAAGGCCGTGATCATGAAAAAAACCGCAACACCGACCTGTCCCAGCAGGGCGTAGAAGGATGAGGGCGGAAGTTGCCAGATCCCCGTCTGAATGTATCCGTAAGTGATGGAGGTGTGGTGCATGACCACTGCGAGGGCGAGAAATCCTCGGATTCCGTCCAGCGAGCCATAGCGAGCGCTGGACTGGCTTGGCGGAGCATCGAGGAAGGCCCATGGGCGAGCGGGCGTGACCAGTACCAGGCACGCCGCGATCACCAAGAAGGCGGGCCATATGGAGAAAGGACTCATAGGGAATAGTCGGGACGTCGTAGGTTCACAGAAATTAACTTGGGATCATGCCATAACTGGTAACGAATTTTGTGGCAATGCGGCGCGCATCGCATAGCTAGCGTTGTGCGCGAATGGGCCAGCGCACTTGCGCGCGCAAACTCTTCGTGAACGCGGTCGCCAGTCAGAACCCGGCCTGATCAAACTAATTTCGATTGATTTGCGATGCGCGTTAACCGGACGCGGGTTGGTGCTTGTGTGCGAGTGGGTCGAGCGCTTGCTTGCAAGGGATCTGTACGACCTGGCGTCCCGCTGGTGCGGCGGTCATACGCGCGGCGGTTAGCTTGCCGCCCCATACGCATCCCGTATCCAGGCCCATGACGTCGTCGCGCATGACCAAGCCGCGCGTAGACCAGTGCCCGAAGACGATCGGTGTGCCGCGCGTGCGTCGGCCCGGTACGTCGAACCAGGGCATGTGGCCGTCAGGTGCGCCATCGGCGTCGCTCGTCTCGAATTCCATTGCGCCGTCGGGCGTGCAGAAGCGCAGCCGGGTGAGCGCATTGATGGTCAGGCGCAGGCGCTCCATGCCAGTGAGATCGTTGCTCCACTTGTTCGGGTGGTCGCCAAACGCGTCAGCCAGGAAGATCTTCCAGTGCGGACTACGCAGTTCGCGTTCCACCGCGCCGGCGAGCTCGAGCACGTCGCCGGTCGTCCATTGCGGCAGGACGCCGGCATGCACCATCAGGAAGCTGTTCTCAAAGATGGCCAGCGGCTGGTGGCGTAGCCATGTGATGAGTTGATCGCTATCGGGTGCGGACAGGATGCCCGCGATGGTGTCGCGCTTGCCTGGATTGCGTACCCCGGCAGCCACGGCGAGCAGGTGAATGTCGTGATTGCCGAGTACTGTGCGGGCGCGGCCGGATTCGCACAGGGCGATCACCTGGCGCAGCGTGGCGAGGGAGTCGGGGCCGCGGTTGACGAGGTCGCCGACGAAGCGCAGGGGGGCGTTGGCGGGTAGGGCGGCCAAGAGGGACTGGAGGGGGGCGCAGCAGCCTTGGAGGTCGCCGATGGCGTGGGGAGAGATCGACACGGTGGTCATGTGAGGCGAGTCGCGCTCGACAAACTGCTGAAGCTTTATGTTTCAGTTGTGTTACAACGCGCTACAAAAAGATGACACCGGTTAGCGGAGCCTATCTTGGGGTCGGATAGAATACGACACTTCTGATTCTACGTACTATCCCGCGCCCTCCCACGTGGGGTATCGCGCGGACACTAATGCGCGAGGCCGGGCCCGCAGCAAGGAGCATTGAGTTTTGTCTCACATCCTCGTAACCGGCGGTGCCGGTTTCATCGGTGGCAATTTTGTTCTGAACTGGCTTGCCAATCCTGAGGCGGATGGCGTTGTCAACGTCGATAAGCTGACCTATGCCGGCAATCGCAAGACGCTGGCGGCGGTTGAGGGCGATTCGCGCCACACTTTTTCCCTGACGGACATTTGTGACCGCGTAGCTTTGGATGGCCTGTTCGCCAAATACAAGCCGCGCGCCGTGGTGCACTTTGCTGCAGAAAGCCACGTTGATCGGTCAATCCACGGGCCGGGCGAATTTGTTCAGACGAACATCGTCGGCACGTTCACTCTGCTGGAGGCGGCTCGCGCTTATTGGGGCGGGCTCAATGCCGACGCCAAGGCGGCATTCCGGTTCCTGCACGTTTCGACCGACGAGGTGTTCGGCTCGCTGGGCCCCAATGATGCTCAGTTCTCGGAAACCACACCGTATGCGCCGAACAGCCCGTACTCGGCGTCGAAGGCCGCATCGGATCATCTCGTACGTGCCTACCACCATACGTATGGTCTGCCTGTCCTGACGACCAATTGCTCAAACAACTACGGTCCGTATCATTTCCCGGAAAAATTGATTCCGCTAATGATCGCGAACGCGCTCGGCGGGAAGCCGCTCCCCGTCTACGGTGACGGGCAGAACGTGCGGGATTGGCTGTACGTGGGCGACCATTGCGCCGCTATTCGCGAAGTGCTCGCACGCGGCCAACTGGGCGAAACCTATAACGTGGGCGGCTGGAATGAGATGACCAATCTTGAGGTTGTACACACGTTGTGCGACCTGCTGGATCAGCTCAGGCCGAAGACAAACGGTTCGTATCGGGAACAGATCACGTTCGTGAAGGACCGCCCCGGCCATGATCGTCGCTACGCGATTGATGCCCGCAAGCTGGAGCGCGAACTGGGCTGGAAGCCCGCCGAGACATTCGAGACCGGTTTGCGCAAAACGGTACAGTGGTACCTGGATAACCAGGCCTGGGTGCAGGATGTGATGTCTGGCGAGTACCGGAACTGGGTGGCGAAGCAATATGCTGCGTAAGTCGTGCACCGCTCCGAAGCTTCTCGTCACGGGGGCAAATGGCCAGGTCGGTTTCGAGCTCCGCCGCAGTCTCGCTCCGTTGGGCAATGTGATTGCGATCGACCGGGCTGCTTGTGATCTGACCCAGCCAGACGCACTGCGGCAGTTGGTGCGCGAACACCGTCCCGACGTGATCGTCAATCCGGCTGCCTACACCGCAGTGGACAAGGCCGAGAGCGATGTGGATACCGCTTTTTCTGTCAATGGTGCGGCGGTGGGCGTGCTGGCTGAAGAAGCGCGCGCATTGGATAGCCTGCTGGTGCACTACAGCACCGACTATGTCTTCGATGGTGCCAAGGCCGAAGCGTACGTCGAGACTGACGCGACCAACCCGCAGTCTGTCTACGGCAAGAGCAAGCTTGCTGGCGAGCAGGCAATTGCCGCATCTGGCGCGGCCGCGCTGGTGCTGCGCACCTGCTGGGTGGCTGGTGCGCACGGTGGCAATTTCGCCAAGACCATGCTGAAACTTGGCCGCGAGCGGGAAAGCCTGCGCGTGATTGCCGATCAGTTCGGTGCGCCCACTACAGCAGCGCTGATTGCCGACGTGACCGCGCAGATTGTTGCGCGCTCCTGGCTGGCAGCCGACCGCTCCATCTTTCCCAGCGGTATCTATCACTTGGCTGCCGCAGGCGAGACGACCTGGCACGGCTATGCGACTGAGGTACTACGCTATGCGGCGGCGCGCGGCGTGGAGCTTAAAACCGATCCAGATGCGATCGCCGCCATTCTGGCGACAGACTATCCATTGCCAGCGCCACGGCCGGCCAACTCGCGTCTCAACACTCGCAAGCTGCGCGAGACATTCGACATTCACCTTCCAGACTGGCGCCAGGGCGTCCAGTTCCTGCTCGACCAGATCCTCTGAGATTTCTCGATCATGCGCAAAGGCATCATTCTGGCCGGTGGTTCCGGCACGCGGCTATACCCGATCACCCGTGCAATATCCAAGCAGCTGCTGCCGGTTTATGACAAACCGATGATCTATTACCCGCTCTCCACGCTGATGTTGGCGGGGATTCGCGACATTCTGATCATTTCCACGCCTGAAGACACCCCGCGTTTTACCGACATGCTTGGTGATGGAAGCAAATGGGGCATTAATCTGCAGTATGCGGTGCAGCCATCCCCTGAGGGTCTGGCGCAGGCCTTCATTATTGGGGAGTATTTCGTGGGGGATTCGCCCAGTGCTCTGGTGCTGGGTGACAACATCTTCTACGGTCACGATTTCCAGGGCCTGCTTGAGCAGGCTGATTGCCAGCAACAGGGCGCCACTGTATTCGCGTATCACGTGCAAGACCCCGAGCGTTATGGGGTCGTTGAATTCGATGGCACGGGTAAGGCGATTAGCATTGAAGAAAAACCCGAAGTGCCGAAAAGCAGCTTCGCCGTAACTGGACTCTACTTTTACGACAATCAGGTTGTCGATATTGCCAAGGCGGTTCGCCCCAGCAAGCGAGGTGAATTAGAAATCACATCAGTGAATCAGGCCTACCTCGATCATGGCCAGCTCAGCGTTCAAATCATGCAGCGTGGCTATGCATGGCTGGATACCGGAACCCACGACAGCTTGCTTCAGGCGGGCCAGTTTATTGCGACGCTGGAGCACCGACAAGGACTTAAACTGGCCTGTCCGGAGGAAATTGCGTGGCGACAGGGTTTCATTGACAGCGCGCAAGTCGAAATGCTTGCGCGCCCCCTGGCGAAGAACGGTTATGGACAGTACTTGCTGCGTTTGCTAAAGGACGAGAAGAAGGCATGAATATTATCGAGACTGCAATTCCTGGGGTGCTGATCCTCGAGCCGAGGGTCTTCAGTGATGCACGTGGCTTCTTTTTCGAGAGTTTCAACCAGCGGGCTTTTTCGGAGCTCACTGGAATTGGGTTGAACTTCGCGCAAGATAATCATAGTCACAGTCGCAAAGGCGTTCTAAGAGGGTTGCACTACCAGACGCAGCAGCCGCAAGGAAAGCTCGTACGCGTAGTTAGCGGTGCCGTATTCGATGTTGCCGTGGATATACGGAAGGACGCCCCCACGTTTGGGAAGTGGGTAGGGGTGATACTTACGGAAAGCAATCACAAGCAGCTTTGGATCCCCCCAGGTTTCGCCCATGGATTTTTGGTTTTGAGCGAGAGCGCTGATTTTTTATATAAAACAACCGACTATTACAATCCAGATTTTGAACGCTGTATTGCGTGGGATGACCCAGATCTCCGGATTGATTGGCCTTTTGCAGAATACAACATAGAGGCTCCTGTCCTTTCTGATAAGGACAACGCGGGTGTGAGCTTGCAGGATGCTCTGAAGTAGAGTCGGGCCGATTGGAGGGTCGTGGTTAGATCCGGTTGGTCAAACCAAGCAAGAGAGGTTTAAATTGATCGCTTGGAATAGAAGAGTCGATACGCCGGATTGCGCAGATCAAGCCAGTGCTGCGCAGGTGCCCAAACCTTGAGCCTCGTTTGTTGCTGTCTTCCGTAAGAAATGTCTATAAAAAATGTCCGATACCGCGGATTTTTAAGAAATTCCATCATTAATTTGATTGGTGGCGGATTGATGACGGCATATGGTTTGCTCTTGCCGTTCGTACTTTCACGCTTGATTGGAAAAGAGATTTTTTCCGCCTACATATTAGGAGTCCAAACTGTACCATTCCTGCTTTTGCTGATGACGCCAGTACAAGCGTCGCTGACCCCACGTCATGCAATGTTGGCAGGGACAGGCGTCGATTCTGCAGAAGTCCAGGAGTTATTGAAGGCGTCATTGCTGGTTTTTGTTTTGGCGGCTTTGTTGGCAATTTCGCTGGTCCTTCTCTTGGTCTTGATATTGCCATTCCTGTTGGGGTGGAATGCATCTTTTACAGAATTGGCAACGCGATCCATAGCGGTTCTGGGTGTTTCAACTGCTCTTACTTTTCCAATGTATTCCGTGACGTCATTATTTTCGGGTAATGGAAATTTTATCTGGGAGAATGTGGCTAAATGCTTGGGTCCATATTTGATGTTATTATTGTCGGCGATCACGCTGGCTGTTTCGTGTTTTTATAAAAGAGCAGTGTCTCTGGACATTATTCTTCTTCTGAATGCTGCAGCGATCATCGCGGGTGCCGTTTTTGTCGGCTATAGAGTCACTGCGCTGCTTCAGAAGGGGAGGCGAGCAACGTTTTCCGGAATAGGAAATAGAGCTCGTGGGCTCGTCATACATGCCAGCGGCGTGATGTGGATGCAACTGTGTGCACTGCTCACCGTAGGACTGAGTGGATTTATCGTGTCGAAGTACTCGACTGAGGCTGTTGCTCCGCTAAGTATGGCTAATGCCTTGATGGTCGCGATTGCCGGGGTTTCTTCCGCGTTGTCGGGGCCATTCTCTGTGAAGATCGCGCAGAAATCTCAAGATGGTGGAGAGGTCGTTCGGGAGCTCTATATCAGATTCCAAAGATACTTCCTGATTTTTTTGTTTATGTCTTCAGCGGTGATTCTGCTGATGCCGTTGAGTATCCTGGAAATCTGGGTTGGTAAGAGCCTGGCGGCGGATATAAAGGTTTTTATCCCGCCAATCGTTCTTGCTCATTTGGCACGACAAATGACCGCACCTTACACGAGCGCGTTACTGGGGTTTGGTATTCAGCATAGAGTATGGCTCTCTCCATTTGTTGAAGCTGTGACCTGTATTGTATTCAGTTTTGTATTCGCTTCAAAATTCGGCGGAGTTGGGGTCCCATACGGATTACTGCTTGCGTCGATCATAAGATTAATGATGACGATCTTTTATGATTTTAGGATAACGAGAAAGGTAATACCGTTAGCGGCGGGAGATCTGATCTTTCCATTTGTTGGCTGGCACGCGAAAGAAAGGAAGGGCATGCAATGACCGTTCAAGTGGCCGCAATATTAGTGAATTGGCGCCAACCAGAGCTGACCATGAGAGCTGTGGAGTATTTGCGCCGCCAAACCCTTGTGCCAGACATCTTCGTCGTCGAGAACGGATCCGGCGACAATTCGGTGGATATATTGAAAGCTCGGCTACCGTCCGACGTCAGGATGCTTGTCAACCATGAAAACGTCGGATTTGGAAAGGGTTGTAATACTGCAATCAAGAAGATATTGGAAAATGGTTTCGACTATATCTGGCTGATCAATAATGACGCAGTCCCCGATGAAAATTGTTTGGCGAATCTGGTGAGCGTTGCGCAGGCGTCGCGTGGCATGGCCGTGGTTGGTGGCAGGATTGTTGATGATACTGGAGAGGCCGCAGATCATACGGGAACAGTCATGGGCACTTTTTCTCTGAATTGCAAAAGTACGCTATCGGAGGAAGAACTGCGTTCGATGAATTTCTCTTGGATAACTGGTGCATGTATGTTGCTCCCAGTTGAGGCTGTTCGGAAGAATGGCTGTTTCGATGAGGGCTACTTCATGTATTGGGAGGATGCTGACCTCTGTATGAGGATGCGGGCATCTGGATGCGACCTGAAAGTTGCCGATAAGGCGATTGTTTATCACACGGCGGGAACCAGCTCCGATAACTTTAAGAGCAAGCGATTTGATTGGCATTTGACATCGCTGATCAGGTTTGTCAAAAAACATCATCGATTCAGTTCTTTCGCGATTGCGGTGATATACGCGAGACACATCGTCAAATCGGTTTTGACCCGGGATTGGGATCGTTTCAGGAACACGATATCTCATATTGCAGGAAGGTAAGGCGGAGTGGAAGCTGGTGATGAACAGGAATTGGTTTCTCCCTCATCAGCTGACAGGGCATTGGGCGCTTGCAATATTTTTTCGTTAAAAAGGGAGCGGGCGTTTGTTTGCAGGGAATCTACTGTTGTCGGTAAGGGGGTGGGATGTTCCGTAGATTGCGCTTTCTTTTCCAGTGGGGAGGAGATTATTTATCAGTGTTGAACTTGGCACTGTTGCTGTCCTTTTTCTGTTTCGTTTATTTCGGGCTTAATTTGTACATTGGGGTTACGCTGTACCTGCCCGTTTTTTTGCTTTGCATACTGCGCTTTGCCTCAAAAGATAAATCAACCAGGGTTGGTTGGCTGGATTGCGTGGTGTTGATCTTCGTTGCTCTCAATCTAATATCTGGCCTCGGCGTGTTTTTTGGGGGGCTCGATGCGAGCTCTTTTTTGAAAAGTGTTCCATATATAGTTTTCCCGATATTTCTCTATTATTACTGCTCATTGGCGCCTGAGGGGCGAGATTTGGAGCGGGGGTTTTTTCTGCCTTTCGTTTTTTGGCTTCTGTTCTCCATTGTCTTCGGATTTTATTTTCAGGTGTTCCCCGATGATGCGTATGTGAGATTTATTGTTGAAATAAACGGGGAAGGTTATCTTGCCGAGGGTAGCGCGATCCCGAGAATGTACTCGTATTTTAACTCGTCGGTAGTGGGCGCAATATCCGCATTGGGAGTGCCTGCCTTGTTTTATATGCATTCGATCGATCGACGAGTGCCGTTGCATGTTGGGCTTGCAGTATTGGCTGTGGGTTGTGCTCTGAGTCTTGCTCGTGTTAGTTGGGTTGTTTTTTTATTCGAATATATTATTTGCGTCATACTGTTCAAGCGGTATGGGCAATTGGTGCTATTGCTGGTGCTTGTGCCTCTGTTGATATTCTTAGTGCCAAATTTGGTTGGTGATAATATCTATTTTGAAATTATCCGATCGAAATTTGAAGGTGGTGCGCAGATCGCATTCGATGAGCGCTTGCTGCAGTATGATTTTGCTAATAATTATATTGCCCAACATCCTTTTGGGGGCGGGTTAGGTGCCTTCGGGCATAAAAGTGTTCTGCCGAATGAAGAAAGGATTACAGATGCCAATTATCATAGAATCTTCGCGGAGCTTGGCTGGCTTGGCGGGTTAATATTTTTTGGCTTGCTTGCATCCTTTGCCATTGCTTGCTTCCGAAGAATAAGGGTTGACGATTTTTATGTATGTGCCTTTGGAATGCTGGCAGGCTTTATGGTTGTGGGCGTGGGGACAAATATTTTTGATTATAATTATTCGTCCAACGTATTTTGGGCGCTGTGCGGGGTTGTTTCGTGGCGACTGAAAAGGGATGCCAGGGACAGGAGTGTTGACCTCGGCGTCAGGAGGTCGGCAAGCCCGTGACGTCCAGCGCGGTAAGTGTGGGGTCCGCTCCAGAACCGATACTTCGGTGGTCAGGGCACCTCCATGTTGGGCCTGGGCGGCTCGACCAGTTGACTATGCAGGCACCCGCCATTGACTCCAGGCACGCGGGACCGCGCTATGGCAACAAAACAGTCAACATCGTTAGCCGGCAACGGCGGTTGGCGCTTTTCAGCAGGCTGGCGCTGATTCGTTGGTTCTTCAACGCCGTAGACTTTTTTCCCGCCGAAGAAGCGCGCTATAGCCCGCCGAGAGGCCGCGATTAATCGGGGCAGTCCATAATCATGCTTAGCCGGAACGGCGCTTGTCCGCGCGTCCGGCGCAGAGCCATGCCTCATCTGAGAGGCGGTGGATTAAACAGCTAGCTGACGGCGCTTCTCGCACGTCGGCCAATCGTAGCCTGCGGCCCGATTAAACGAGAATGTCGAGAGCACTGGATTCGGCGTGCTCGGGTGAGCAGTATTCCGGCACGAGTTCCTGCAGGGTGGTCAGCGTGCGCACTTCATCAAATGCAGTGCATGCATCGCGCAGCTCCTTGATCAACGAGAGTAGTTGTGCCCATTCGAGCTTGCGTTCAAGCGCGCACATGATCTTCGGGTGTTCACTGCCTTCCGCGTTATCTCCGATGAGCAGCTCTTCATAGAGCTTCTCGCCCGGCCCCAGGCCGACGATTCGGATTTCGATATCACCATCCGGATGGTCGAGCGTACGTTCGGTGAAACCGGACAGGTGGATCATCTTTCTCGCAAGATCGATGATGCGAACTGGTTCACCCATGTCGAGCACGAAGACATCACCTCCTTTTGCCATGGCACCTGCCTGGATGACGAGCTGCGCTGCCTCCGGAATCAACATGAAGTAACGCGTGATGTCCGAGTGCGTCAGGGTCAGCGGTCCTCCTTCGGCAATCTGTTTCTTGAACAGCGGGACGACCGAACCGGACGAACCCAACACGTTGCCGAAGCGGACCATGGAGAAGCACGTGTTCGGAAAACGATCGGCCGCCGCTTGAAAGACCAACTCTGCGACGCGTTTGGTACAGCCCATGACATTGGTGGGCCGAACAGCCTTGTCGGTGGAAACAAGGATGCATGACTGGACCCCCGCCAGTCCCGCGGTTTCGGCGATCTGCAGCGATCCAATGATGTTGTTCTCCACACCCTGCAGAGGGTTGGCCTCGACGATTGGAACGTGCTTGTAGGCCGCCGCGTGATAAATGGTTTCAATACCGTGTCGCTTGATCAGGTGCTGCATCAGCGATTTAGACATGATGGAGCCGACCACGGGAATCAGTTCGACATCACCACATACACGACGCAACTCTGCTTCGATGGCATACAGATTGAACTCGGCATGATCGAGTAAGATCAGCCGGCGTGGCCGCTGGCTCAGGATCTGTCGGCACAGTTCGCTGCCGATGGAGCCGCCCGCCCCCGTCACCATGACATTCTTGTCTGCAATGCAGCGAGAGAAGAGATCGGGGCGGGGAGGGACTGGATCGCGCCCCAGCAGGTCAGCCAATTCGACATCACGAATGGCCGAAATTGCGCTGCCGCCTTCGACTAAGCCGGTCAAACCAGGAAGCACCCGCACAGGAATGCTGTAGTGCTCGAGCGCAGAAATCACCTGACTCCGTCGAGACAATGGAGCCGAAGGCAGCGCGACGATGATCATCGAGATGCGATACCGGTCAATTGCCCCGACGATTTCCTTCGGCGATAGCACCGGCAGCCCGGCGACGCTCTTGCCCCAGAGGGCCTTGTCGTCGTCGGCGAAACACATTGCGTCATATTCGTGGCTGTGCTGCATTGCCTGGACCAATTGGACGCCGGCCGCTCCTGCACCATAGATCAGGGTTTTCTGCCGGATCCTCCCCGACCCACCGGAAATTCGGCGCAACAGCGAGCGCGCGGCAAAGCGTGAAATCGTCAAATAGGCAAAGGCGGCGAGCCAGAAAATCGCCAGCGAGGTACGGGGGATGCCACGTTGACCGAGAAAGAGCATCACCAGATAGGCCGCCATGACGACGAAGCCAAGGCCCAGCCCGATCGTCAGTACGACCCGCAGCTCGATGAATCGAATGACTGCGCCGTACAGCCCGGCCCGTACGTAGAAGACCAGCGCGAGGACCGTCATGAGCAGCGCGAAGACGGCCCATTTGATGTGCAGGACATCGAACGTTCCCAGCCGAAGCGCCAATGCAATTAGAAAGCACAGTGGGAGCGCAATGGCATCGGTTGCCACCATCAGCGCGATTTTTGCCGGCCGTTTGAGATTAACCAGTTGTGTGAGCATTGTCGTGTTTGGTGCAGCCGGCAGTTGCTAGACCACTATGGGTTGCCGGTTTCGCTAGCTCAATGTGAAATGCCATCGCGCCGGATAACTTTCAGCACAGTGAGCATGATGATGTGAAAGTCGAACGCTACGGATTGTTGCTTCAGGTATTCGACGTCGTAAGCGACTTTGACCGGAATGGGTAAGTCGTCGCGGCCATTGATCTGTGCCCAGCCGGTCAGGCCCGGTTTGATCTTGTCGACTCCTGCCTCGGTGCGTAGTGCGATAAGGTCGTTCTGGTTGAACAACGCGGGACGCGGCCCGACGATGCTCATATCACCTTTGATGATGCTCCACAACTGCGGCAACTCATCCAGGCTTGACCGACGCAGGAATCCGCCGATCGGTGTCAGGTAGCTGTCTGCGTTGTTGAGCAGGTGCGTAGCGACGGCAGGCGTGTCCGTGAGCATGGAGCGAAACTTCGGCATGCTGAAAGGCTTGTTGTGCTGACCAATACGCGTGGACCAGTACAGAACAGGCCCCTTCGATGTGAGCTTGACAAGAACTGCAACGATCAAGAACGGCATGCACAGCAGGCATGCAGCGGGCAGGGTAAAGAGAAGATCAACGGCTCGTTTCATGGTGCTGTTCTTGGAGCATGTGTTGTACGGTCTGCCCGATTGCGATCTCTGGCGTGACTGGGGGGCGCCAATCCAGCAGACGCTGCGCTGGGGCGATGTCGATCTGAAGCGAGCCCAGCACGCGCATTGCCATATCGCCTTTACCAAGGAGGCGGGCCGTCCATTGCATGATGCTCGGTGGTACGGGGAGAAGACGGGGCTGCATCCCTAGAGCTTGTGCGATCATGCGAATCAGATCCCCCGTCGATAGATCATGGCCGTCGGAAACTAGAAATGTGTGCCCGGATGCAGCGGGGTGCTGTGCACTCGTCAGCAGGAAATCGCAGAGATTATCCACTGCAACCATGCTGCGTTTGTTTTGCACCAGACCGAATGGCATGGGAAGTCCGCGCTGAACTGCGTGGACGAGGCGTTCGAAATTCGCCTTGACGCCTGGTCCATACACCAACGGCGGTCGGACGATGACAATCTCGAGGCCCGTCTTTTCGCCAAGCGCCTTCAGACCTTGCTCGGCCTCCCATTTCGATATCCCGTATGGGTCAGCGGGCGCAGGCGCATCCGTGGCCCGGAATGGTTCCACGCCTGTTGTTTCGCCGTTGACCTTGACAGAGCTGATATAGACGAAGCGGCGGACGCCGGCGGCATGCGCCTGACGGGCGAGGCCGAGCGTGCCGTCCACGTTCACCTTTCGGAAGGCAGCAAGCGGATCGCGCTCGGTTTCCCGCATTACGTGGGCACGATTGGCCAGGTGAATCACGGTATTGCAGCCCAGAAGCGCGTGGCTCCAGTCGGTGTCACCGTCGATGCGTTGCACTTGCACCAAACCCGAACCAGCATGGCGCGACGTACCGACGTACGGAATGTCCCGCTGTTCCAGGTAGCGCCTGAATGCAGTGCCGACAAAGCCGTTGCAGCCGGTAACTAGAATCTTATTCATGCGGTTAAAGGTGGCTGCGTCTCGAAAATAGCAGCGACAAAAAAAACTGGAAAAAATGCTAGCGATGCGCAGGCGCCGACGCCATTTCGACCAGACGTTGTGCAAGACGCGTCATTATATTGTCGCGCTTGTATTTCTCGATGAAACCGACACGTGGCGTTGTACCGAGGTGAAGCGACCGCAGCGCAGCAGCCCCCGCCTGTGCGTCACACGGGGCGAAAACACTTGCATTGTCGATTTCCGATTGCACGAATGACCTGGAATATCCCGCAATGCCCGCGAGAATGGGCTTGCCAGTGGCTGCATATTCGAAAAGCTTGGACGGCAGCACTTTCTCAAAGGCTGGATAGGCGTTCAGGTGTAGAAAAAGGACGTCTGCCTTGGCATACAGCGCGATGAGTTCGGCTCGACGCACGGGGGGGGCAATTGTGACGTTGTTGACGCTGGTTTCCCACAAGGCGATTTCCAGGGCTTCCCGTCGGCCGCCGTCGCCGATGACCAGGAACTGGTAGTCCGAACAAGCTTGGGCAAGCTGAGGCAGGATGCGGTGCAGGCCCTGACCTTCCCCGATGTTGCCGGCATAGAGCACCAGCTTACGCGCTTCACCTGTCGGCTGCTCTGGGATGGGAGCGGCCAGGAAGGCATCATCGATACCGTTGGTGTAGCAGTCGTAGGTTTGCGCCGGGAATCGTTCGCGAAAATAGGGCAGGAACCCCTCGGAGACGACATTGATACGTGCGGCGCTGCGGATCGCATAGTGTTCGATTGCGCGGAACACCGGCAAGCCGAAGGTGCTGATGCGGCCGGGAAGGATATCCGCGATCGTGTCGACAAAGATGTCCCGTATGTCGAGATACAGTGGGCTGCGCGTTCGTTTCGCCACAATTGCGCCAAGGAACGCGGTGAACAGGCGCGAGGAGGTTGCGTATACCAAGTCGTAGTGTCGTCCGCGCGTGGCTTGGCGCACGGCGCGGAAAAATGAAACATAAGCTTTCGCCTGATCGACCATGCCGCTCTTATGCGACGGTAGCGGGAAGCGCGTGATACTCACCGTACCGTCAGTCTCATGTGCTGGCACCGTTTGGTTGAACGATGCATACCGATTCGGTTGCGTAGTCAGCACGTCGATATGTGCGCCTACGGGCGCGGCCTTGACCAATTGTTCGACCAGCGCGGTGGTTCGAAACGAGCCGGCAGAGAGGTCCGGCGCGTAATAGAAGCTGAGGACGAGAATCTTCAAGGTAGGTACCGGGTTACCAAGTCAGCTCGAGTTGCAGCACGGACCCAGTCAGCGCAACTTCGATGCAGTGTGAGGGAACGGATTCGCCGAAACGTGGGTGCCATGTGCTGGCAACGAGGCGCGGCGCGCCACCTGAGAATGCGGCTGTGATCGACCTGCCGTCAGGTAACGTTAGCTGCACCCGGTTGCCTTGCGCGTTCGCGCTTACGTGAGGGTGCAGGTGAAAGCGTGCACTTGCTGTACGGTACGCGCCTTCGATGACATCTGTAACCTGTAGTTTTCGTGGCTGCGCCAACCACGTACGCCGGTGGACCGGCTTGCCGGGCAACCGCCGGTAACCATCATGCGCGCAGGATACGGTGATGCTGTCGGCAGCTTGGGCAATATGGAGGCCGAACGGGTATGCGCGCCGCGCGACCCGGAAGCCCGCCCAGACTTCGGATGAATTCTCTTCATTGACGACAACAGTGTTGTGAGCTGCCGTGCCCCGTTGCCGCTGGCGTTCCATGTCGTCGCCGTACTGCGAAGTTCCGGAGTTGACGAGCACGCGGCACGCGCCAAGCGACCACTCGAAACTCAGAGTATCCGCATGCGCGTGGCCGGGTAGGTAATCGGGACCGACCCGCGCGACATCCAGCAAGGCGTCGGCGTTTTCCCAGCTTAGCCGGACGTAGCCGGTGTCGGCAAAATGCGTTAGTCGCAGCGGGGTAACCGGCTGTTGCGACAACGATCTCACGTGAAGGTCAAGCGTCTCTGCATAGGAAAACAACTGCTGTGGTGCCGGTGCTATGTCGAAAGCGGCATCATTGAAAAAGCTGATTTCGCCATCGGCATGACTCACGCCGGCCAGCCAAGCCAGGCCGCGCTCAGCAAAGGCTCTCCATTCCGTGACACGCGAGGCGAGTGCATCATTACCCGTGCAGCCAGCGAGGTCGATCAACTCAAGCAGGTCCCAAAGCAGAGTCGTGTGGTACATCGGGCTGAGCTCAAAATGTCCGCCGTCGGGCAGAAATTGCTCCGGAATTTCCCGATCCAGAATCCCCAGCCCAACGTTCAGCCATTGTGTCGCCGCTGGGCCGGAAAAGAACGTACCCGCGAACACCAGCGCCTTGCCGTTGGCAAACAAATGATTGCCCAGCAGGTGATATTCGAGTCGTTGGCTGAGCACATGAACCTGCAACTGCAGGCTGTCGGTCCAGGCACTCCCCACCACATCCCGGGTGGAGAGCCACTTGACCCAGTTGACGATGCGCAAGGAGAGGGGGTAGGGCTCCCATCCATTGCCGTTTGGCGCAGGGTTTTCGGCAATCCAGCGATCGATCCAGTGACGATGCAGTGGTGCTCGCGTGTCGGCGTGGGGGGCGTCAAGGTCGTCGAAGTAATGCAGGTTGTACAACCATAGCTTGGACCACTCGGGTCGATTCCAGTCTTCAGGCTGGGTAACGGCGTGAGACTCCCCTAGGAACGTCCACACGTCGTCCGTGCCCAGCGACGCAGCTTTGATGCTGGGTGCGTTCCACGCGCGCTGCCAGGTAGCGCTGGGTAGCGGCGTCTGCGAGCCGACGCGGGTCTTTCGTATGCGGCTCAGCATGCGGAAGACGAATTGCTCCCAGCGCAGATGACGCACTGTATGAAATAAAAGCTTTGCCGACATGGTGCCTGACCTGATCGGGGCTTAGGTTGACTGCTGAGCAAGGTCAACCGATACCCGAGCGACCTCCATCAGTTCGTCGAACGGGATGGGCGCGGCACCGCCTTCTCGGATCGCGCTGAGGAACGCTTGCGAGCAAGCGTTTTGTCCCTTGTCCTGCTTCCACAGCTTGATGCGGCGCATCGGCCAGTCATACCCTTGCAGGATCCGGTAGTTGTCCAACTGAAGCACGCCGTCGTTTGCGAAGACTTCCAATCGCTCCTTGGGGAACGCCTTGCCACCGTTGGCCAGATAGTGAACCGTGCCCAGCGAGCCGTCTTCAAATGTCAGCGTAATGGTTGCCTTGTCGCTCTTGATACCTGCCTCTCCACCGCCGCCGATATGGCGAATGGACGCATCCACGATTGGCACGCCTACCAGATGGCGGATCAGGTCGACAAAGTGGCAGGCTTCCCCGATGATGCGGCCACCGCCGATGGCCATGTCCTGCGTCCAGTGGTCGGCCGGAATGGCTCCAGCATTGACGGTGTAGACCAGAACCTTCGGCACGCGGACGGCAGCCAGCAATTGTTTCATCCGAACCACCAGCGGCGAAAACCGGCGGTTGAATCCGACCATTAGCAAGGGCGCACTCGTGGAGCGGGTATCACGATAAGTCTGCGCGATGTCATCGATTTCCGCATGTGTGAGCGCGAGCGGCTTTTCCACAAACACGTGCTTGCCGGCGCGCAGAGCTTCAATCGTGAATCTGGCATGGGTGTCGTGGCGTGTCGCGATGATCACTGTGTTGATCTTCCCAGATTCCAGGACATCGCTGCGTTCGGTGGCGGCGACGCGAAATCCCAGCTTCTTTCCGTGGTGGACGCCACTGATACCGGCGCTTGTGACGATGGAGTCAAAAACGGCGCCTGCGGCCGCGAAGGCCGGCAATAGTACGCGTGATGCATAGTTTCCGGCGCCAATGACGCCGAGCACGGGAGCGCCCGGTTGGGCGGGCACGGAATCGTCAGCCTTGAGCGTGACTTGGCTGACCTTGAGCGCTTGTGCGGGAACGTCCGGATATTGCAGGACGATGCCTAACGCATTTCGGTCGTCCGTCAGCGTCTGGTAGGCGTCGATCGCGCGTTCTAGTGGATATCGATGCGAAACCAATGGGCGCACGTCGAGGCGCCCGGTAGCGAGCATCGACAGCACGGCTTCGAAGTTCCGCTGCTCCGTCCATCGGACAAAACCAAAAGGATAGTCCTGGCCGCCTTGTTCATAGCCTGCGTCATAGCGACCAGGGCCATACGAACAGGAGACCTGGAAGGTCAGTTCCTTCTCATAGAACTCCGATCGATTCAATTCCAGGCCCGTGACGCCAACTAGAACGATGCGACCACGCTTGCGGCTCATTTGTGCAGCTTGGCTGACAGGCTCGCTTGATTTGGTCGACGCCGTGATGAGCACGGCATCCACTCCGAGGCCCTTCGAGAAGGCCATGGCCACTGCCACGGGATCTTCACCGCGTGCCGGATTGCATGTCTGGGCGCCAAACTGGCGTGCCAGAGCAAGCTTCGTTTCGTCAAAATCGATGCCGAGCACATGACAGCCATGAGCTTGCAGCAGTTGGACGGTCGCGAGACCGATCAGACCCAGACCGGTGACGACGACGTACTCGCCGAGCGTGGGCTGAATCAACCGGATGCCCTGCAGGCCGATGGCGCCGAGCACCGTGAACGCTGCAGCCTCGCTGTCAACGCCGTCCGGAATCCTGGCACACAGATTCTTGGGTACGCGGACGAGGTCAGCATGTGGCCCATTGGATGCCACACGGTCGCCAACGGAAAACCCCTCTACCCCCGCGCCAACTTCGAGCACAACGCCAACGTTGCAATAGCCAAGAGGCAGAGGTTGGTCGAGCTTGCTCTTGACGGCATCCAAGGTAGTCAAAAGACCTTCGGTCTTCACCTTGTCGAGCACCATCTTGACTTTCTCGGGTTGCTGCCGAGCTTTGTCGATCATGGACGCCTTGCCAAAATCGACCAGCATGCGCTCGGTGCCTGCCGAGATCAGGCTGTGCGTTGTGCGGATCAGCAGCGTGCCGGGTTGGACCTTGGGTGCGGGCGCTTCGACCAAAGAGGTCTCGCCGTTACCCATATTCTGGAGAATCTGTTTCATAGTGGCTCACTGCGTGGATTCAAACGGGATACTGTCCATCGAGGTACTGACGGCACCAGAGTTCAAGGCATACCACCGCGAACAGCGCATAAGTGCCGTCGACACGCTTGTCCTCGTCTGCGCGGCGAAGGGCTGCCACAGCCTTCGCGTCGAAGATGCCGCGCTTCGAAATGGACGCAGCGGAAAGGGCGTCGTCGACAAGGGGGCGCAGGCGTCCACGAAGCCACGCCCGCAGCGGTACACCGAAACCTGTCTTGGGCCGATAAATGACGTCATGCGGCAGCATGCGTTCCATGGCCTTCTTGAAAATCCACTTGCCTTCGCGGCCGCGTTGCTTGTAGTCGAGCGGCAAGCGTGCGGCCAGGTCCACCAACTCTAGGTCGAGCAATGGCACGCGGACCTCGATGCCGGCGGCCATTCCCATCTTGTCGGTGTAATTGAGGTTGTGGTCCGCCAGGAAGTGCTTGCATTCCAGATACAGCATCTGGTTGAGCGCGGAAGTATCGGCAGGCAGATTCGACAACGTGGACAGCAGAGGCGCTGTTAGCGAGCCGACGTCCAGCCCCGCAGCAAAATCGCGGTTAAGCAACCCGAGCGCCCCGGATGGAGCAAGCCACAGAAAATAGCTGGTCAGCCGCTCCGCAGCATCCTTGTCGGCATACTGTAGTGCCTTGCTAATGCGACGCAATGTCGGTGATGACGCCGGTAGCGCTCCGGCGACCGACGCTAACGCGGAACGGGCTGGGGCCGGCAGCCAAGACCAGTATCGTTCCTGCTGCAAGGCGTAGTGTCGCCGATATCCGGTGAAGATGTCGTCACCACCCGAACCCGACAGAAGAACAGTGATGTTGTGCTGCCGTGCGAGTTCGGAGATGAAGAGCGCGTTGAGCGCAGCTGGATCTGCCGTGGGCTCGTCCAGAAAGTAGATCATTTCCTGCAGGCGGTCCGCCATTTCGGGACCGACTTCCACTGTGTGCAGGTCGACTCCGAGGTGGTCGGCGACCCGTTTGGCGTAGGGAAGATCTGAGGCGAACCCTTCCTCTGCGACCGACCCATCGCGCACGTCGATCGTGAAACACTGGATGCGTGTGTCGGGCATTGCTTGCCGGGCGTAGGCAACCACTGAGCTGGAGTCCAGCCCGCCCGAAAGGAAGGCGCCTACCGGTACGTCAGACAGCAATTGCCGCTTCACCGCCGTTTCCACTGCACCGGCAACCATATCTGCTGCTTGTTGCTCGGAGATGGCCAGCGCCGGCTGGTTGAACGGCAAATCGTAGTATCGCCAAAGTCGCGTAATGCGTCCGTCCTTGATACGCATGGCGTGGCCGGGCTCGAGCTTCTTGATCGCCGAAACCAGCGTACGTGCCCCAGGCGACCAGAGCAGGCCGAGGTGCGACAGCACGGCATGCGGGTCCAAGGTCTTGGCGACCAAGTTGCCGCGCAGAAGCGCTTTCATCTCGCTCGCAAAGGCGAAACGGTTGCCGTCTGCAACATAGTAGAGCGGCTTGACGCCCAACTGGTCCCGGGCGACAAACAATTCCGTGGTCTTCTTGTCCCAGATTGCGAAAGCGAAGATGCCGTTCAGTTTCGATAGCATGCGCTCACCATACTTCTCGTACAGATAGAGCAGCATCTCCGTGTCCGAATGGCCGCGGAACGTCACGCCATCGGCGCGCAGTTCGGCCATCAACTCCGGTGTATTGTAGATCTCCCCGTTGTAGACGATCACCGTCGAGCCGCTTTGCGTCTGCATCGGCTGATGTCCGGCCGGCGACAGATCCTGAATGGCCAGCCGCAGGTGCCCAAGCGCGATGCGATGCTCTTCGAACAGGATGCTGCCGCGATCATCCGGGCCGCGGTGGCGTTGGATGTCTGCGAGCGATCGTATGTCTACCGTATTGTGATCAAAGCCAGAGTAGCCGACGATTCCACACATATTGGTTTTCCTATTACGCGAATGCGGCGATTTCAGCCATGCGCCAGCGCTTGCGTACTTGCGGCGACGGCCGAGTTGAGGCGCGCAGGCCTGTGATGACCGGAGACTTTGGTGACGCGCGGGGTGGTGGGGGCGGTCGTCACGCTATCGTGTCTGCATTGCCGATTCGATGATCGACGCCAGATGGGCCTTGCGTTTCTCGATCGAATAGTGCGCCTCGATGAACTCAAGCTGCCGTGCCTGTGCTTCAGCCGTCATGGGCGCTGCCGCCGCCGCGCTCATCGCCTCAGCGAGTGCCGGCACATCGTTTGGCGTGACGAAGCGTGCGTGTGTCCCCGCAACCTCGGGAACCGCGCCAGACCGGCTGGTGATGACTTGCGCCCCGCAGGCAATGGCCTCCCCGATCGCGTGACCGAAGCCTTCAAACAGTGTGGGCTGCACGTAAGCAACGCACTGGCGGTACAAATCGCGCTTCTGTTCGTCCGAGATCATGCCGAGAAAATCGACACGGTCCAGAACGCCCGCCTCGCTGGCCAGCTTGACGAGCTGATCATGGTGGTCTCCCTTCTTTCCAGCGATTTTTAGGCGCAAATCGGGACGAACCTTGCTCGCTTGGCCGAACGCCATCACGATGGAGTCCAGGCATTTACGGATCGCGTTTGTCTTGCTGGACCAGGACACCGTAAAGAAAAAATTCTCCTGCGGCTGCGGCTGCGGATGGTAAAAGGCCGTATTGATCGCCAACGGGCACAACTGTGGCTGATGCACCGGGAGATGGTCCGTCACCAGCTTGTACTCACATTCGGAAATGAACAGGTTCGTTGTCGCGTGCTTGAGGGCGAAACGCATCAACGTCCTCTGCCAGAACGGCTTGTCGAGATAGCTCAAGCCTGGGATCACGCCGCGGCAGGTATCGTAATCGAAGGCCCCGGTGACGATGACCGGACGCCGGCGCAGCATATTGCGAAACAGTGGATAGAACGCGTAGGTCCACCACCAGCAATAGTAGAGATCCGCGTCCTGGTCGAGACTCTTAAGGTCGCCTGCGAGTACAACTTCGTGTCCGAGGCTGCGAAGGATGTCGATATCCACCTTGTAGAACTCGACGGTGTCGAACATTTCACGCCAGTTGGCGTGATTCTTCATGTTGGCAAAGAAACAGATTCGCATTGCAGTAGGACCGCCTCGGCACACCACTTTCGCATGCTCGGTTAGTCGTCGAAAATTGGGAGATTCCGTCTACAGATCACGGCCCGCGTGGCTCGGCAGCCACCGCGTGCTGCCGAGATAAAGCGATGAAGGCGAGCCTGCTATTGCCGGTACTGCGCCTGGTACTTCCGGTACATCGTTTCAAGAGTGTCAGTCAGTTCCGGCGAGGGAAGGTCGCCAATCAGCGTGTTCAGCCGCGATCGATCACCGAACAACCTCACCACCTCTGCGCCACGTACGAGCTGCGGGTCCACTTCTACGCGTAATGCGCGGCCAGACAATTTTTCCATCGTCTGCAGAATATCGGCGATGGAGTGGCATTTTCCGCCACACACGTTGACCACGACGCTGCGAGCGGGTGTTTGCAGCAACCGATAATAGGCTTCAACCAGAAACGAAACGTCCGAGATGTCACGGGATACGTCGAGGTTGCCAAGCCTGATGGTCTCCGCGCCTTGGGCGAAGTGCTTGACGATCTTGGGCACCAGAAAGTTCTCTGCCTGACCAAAGCCCGTGTAATTGAATGGGCGTGTAATCACGATGGGCAACCGGTCAAACCAGTTGCGCGTGATCATCTCCATCGCCAGCTTGCTATTGGCGTAATGATTGGTCGGCGCTGGGATTGCGTTCTCGTCGATCGGCAAGGAAACTGCATTGCCATAGACGTTTGCGCTGCTTGCGATCAGCACTTTTTCCGGGGCGAGGTTCGCCTCTTCGATTGCGCGCAGGAGTGTTTCGCTGCCGAGTACGTTAACCCTGTAAAACTCCAGCGGGGAGTCATGGGCCACATATGCGATCGCCGCGAGATGGACGACATAGTGCGGCTGGAAGCCGCGTAGGATATCGGTAAGCGCGGACTGGTCGCTCAAGTCGCACTGTACTGTTCCAAGCTCCGGAGACGCAGCTTGGGAAATGCCCATCACTTCGCAACCGGCTTCGAGCAACCTAGCGCGCAGATAGCACCCGGTGAAGCCCGAGAGGCCGGTGACGAAGGCGCGCTTGCGTTCGTTAGCAGGAGATGCCATCGCGATTTCTGCGTAGATCAGCGTCGTACATCAGCTGGCAAAGCGTTTCAAGCGTGGTCTCGGCACGCCAACCGAGTTCGCGCTGGGCTTTCTCCGGATTGCCGATCAGCAGATCGACTTCAGCCGGGCGGAAAAACTTCGGATTCACGCGAACCCGCGTGACGCCCGTCGCGCGGTCGACAGCAGTTTCGTCAACACCGTTGCCCTTCCAGTCGAGCTGGATATTCGCCGCCTTAAATGCCATCGTCACGAAATCACGCACGGTCTCGGTGCGATTGGTGGCGAGTACGTAGGTATCCGGCCGCTCTACCTGCAACATAAGCCGCATGCCTTCGACATATTCCTTGGCATAGCCCCAATCGCGCTTGGCATCCATGTTGCCGAGCTCGAGGCAGTCCAGTTTGCCGAGCACGATCTTGGCAACGGAATCCGTGATTTTGCGCGTCACGAATTCGCGGCCCCGCAATGGCGACTCGTGGTTGAACAGAATGCCGCTCGACGCAAAGATGCCGTAGGACTCGCGATAGTTAATCGTCATCCAGTGCGCATACAGCTTAGCGACCCCATAAGGGCTGCGCGGGTAGAACGGCGTCGACTCAATCTGCGGTACCGCCTGTACCTTGCCGAACATCTCCGATGTGGATGCTTGGTAGAAACGGATCTTCGGATTGACGATTCGGATGCCTTCCAAAAGGTGCACCGCTCCCAAGCCTGTAATGCCGGCTGTGGTGACAGGTTGGTCGAACGAGACGCCAACGAAACTTTGCGCCGCAAGGTTGTAGACTTCGTCAGGCTGAGTCCGATCGAGCAACCGAATCACACCCGTCGGGTCACTGAGGTCGAACTCCACCAATTCCAGGTGCGGATGGTTCTGGATGCCGAGTTCCTCGATGCGCCAGAAATTGACGGAACTCGCTCGACGGTACGTTCCGTAGACGTGGTAGCCGAGCTCGAGCAGACGCTGTGCCAGATAGGCGCCGTCTTGGCCGGTGATGCCTGTTACCAGTGCTTTTTTCACTTGACGATGCCTCGTGTGTCGATGATGGCCTTGCCGGCAAGGCTGCGCCAGTCGATGGTCTTGAACTGGTTGTGGTCCACTAGCAAGACGATCACGTCGGCTTGCGTAATGGCGCTTGCGGTGTCGGTGAATTCGACCTCACCTTGAAGTTCTTGGGGCAGGGCGTCCACATGCGGTTCCACCGCGAACACACGACCGAGCTTGAGCTTGGCAAGGTGGTGCACGATTTCGAGCGAAGGGCTCTCCCGCAGGTCGTCGATATTGGCCTTGAAGGCGAGTCCCAGGCAAGCAATGATCGGGTTCTCAAACTGCTTCGCGGCTTCGACAACTTTTTCGACGACATATTTGGGCTTGCCGTCGTTGACCTCGCGCGCGGTGCGGATGATGCGCGAGTGGTTGGGCGCCGAGTCCACGATGAACCAGGGATCGACTGCAATGCAGTGCCCCCCCACGCCCGGGCCAGGTTGCAGGATATTGACCCGCGGATGATGGTTGGCCAGACGGATCAGTTCCCACACATTGATCTTCAGGTGATCGCAGATGAGTGAGAGCTCATTGGCGAACGCGATGTTCACGTCGCGGAAAGCGTTTTCCGTCAACTTGGCCATTTCGGCCGTACGGGCATCCGTACGCAGGCATTCGCCCTTGACAAAGGTTTGATAAAGCGCCGCTGCCATTTCGGCGGCACGTGGTGTCATGCCGCCAATGATCCGGTCGTTCTCGACCAGTTCGCGCAGGATATGCCCCGGCAATACGCGTTCCGGGCAATAAGCCAGTTGAACGTCTGCCGCATTGCCTGCCTGCTGCGGGAAGGTCAAGTCTGGGCGGGCGTCGGCTAGCCATGCTGCCAGTTTCTCAGTGGTGCCGACGGGAGACGTGGATTCGAGAATGATGAGGTTGCCCTTCGCGAGCACCGGCGCGATCGATTTCGCCGCGGCTTCGACATAGCCCAGATCGGGCTCGTGATCGCCCTTGAACGGGGTTGGCACCGCGATCATATACACGTCGGCGGGTAGCGGTTTCGTACTCGCGATCAGGAACCCATCGTTGACGACTCGATGCACCAACTGATCGAGATCCGGTTCAATGATGTGGATTTGGCCGCGGTTGATGATTTCAACGACCTCGGGGCGCACGTCCACACCGAACACTTTGATGCCGCGGCTGGCAATCGCCGTTGCCGTCGGCAGACCGATATAGCCCAATCCGATCATCGAGACCGAACGGAAATTAGCCATGAGTCAAACTCCCGAGTAGTATTTCAAGGATTTTTTTTGCGGCGGCACCGTCCCCATAGGGGTTGTGCGCACGGGCCATTACTTCATAGGAGGCCGGGTCATCGAGCAACCGCGAGGTTTCCTGGACGATTTTTTCTCGATCAGCCCCCACCAAGCGAACCGTGCCGGCTTCCACGGCTTCCGGGCGTTCGGTCGTGTCGCGCATGACCAAGACGGGCTTGCCCAAAGAAGGCGCTTCTTCTTGAATGCCGCCACTGTCGGTCAGGATGACGTGCGTGCGCCCCATCAGGTAGACAAAGGGAAGATAGTCGAGTGGTTCGATCAGGTGGATATTCGATCGCCCCCCCAGCACGCGATTGACTGGCTCGCGCACATTCGGATTCAGATGCACCGGATAGACAATCTGCACATCTGGGCGACCGGCAAGATCCGCCAGCGCAGCGCACATGTTCTCGAATCCGCTACCGAAGTTCTCGCGGCGGTGGCCCGTCACAAGGATGAGCCGCTTGGTCGGATCCAGATAAGGAAAACGTGCTGCCAACGTGGCCTGCAGCAAGGGGTTCTGCTGAATGCGCTGGTGAATTTCCAGCAGCGCGTCGATGACGGTATTGCCGGTGACGTAGATGGTGTTGGCGGCAACACCTTCACGCGCAAGATTGCGCTGCGCAGTCTCGGTCGGAGCAAAATGCATCACCGCGATCGAGCCAGCGATTTTTCGGTTCATTTCCTCCGGCCACGGCGAATAGATGTTGCCCGTACGTAGACCGGCTTCCACGTGGCCGACCGGGATGCGCTGGTAAAACGCAGCCAGCGAAGCAGCCATGGTCGTCGTTGTGTCTCCATGCACGAGTACGATATCTGGCCGCCATTGATTCAGGACGTCGCGCATGCCTGCCAGGACGCGACTGGTGACGTCGGTCAGATCCTGGCCCGGCTGCATCAGATCCAAATCGTATTCGGGCTGGATGGCAAACAGAGCCAGTACTTGATCGAGCATTTCCCGGTGCTGTGCCGTGACGCAGACACGGGCATCAAATCGGGCGTCATCTTTCAATGCTTCCACAACCGGTCCCATCTTGATGGCTTCCGGTCGTGTTCCAAAGACTACCAATACTTTCATTTCAGTTGATCCAATGGCGATCACCGGGTGGGATGTCCACCACACGCAGTGGAGAGCAGCTTGCAGTTTTCGTGGCGGCGTGGTCGCATCGTCGGTGGGCGTTACGGTCACACAGCGGGATGCGCGGCGGCCGCCATTCTATACGATGTACGAGGCGGCCAAGCCCCACACTGGTTGGGGCGCCAGTTCAGCGTCTACCGATATCCCAGTGGCGCACATGCACTCAATTTGCGGGCGTAGTGCTAGAGATGCCGACCGTAAGAATCTTCGAATCGGACGATGTCATCCTCACCCAGATACTCGCCACACTGCACCTCGATCAGAATCAGGTCTACGACCCCCGGGTTGATCAGCCGATGTTTGTGACCTGCCGGAATGTAGGTGGACTGGTTCGGCAGCAGCAATATCGTTTGTTCGCCATTGACGACCGTTGCGGTACCGCTGACCACAATCCAGTGTTCGCTACGATGATGATGCAGCTGCAAGGAGAGTTGCGCTCCGGGCTTAACGACGATGCGCTTTATCTTGAATCGATCGCCTTCTTCCAACACCGTGTACGTGCCCCACGGCCGGTGCGCAGTTTTGTGGAGCTTGTAGCTCTCGTGCCCCGCCTTTTTAAGTTGTCCGACGATATGTTTGACATCCTGCGTGCAATCTCGGTTGGCGACCAATAGCGCATCCCGCGTATCAACGATGATCAGGTTATCCACGCCGACTGCACCGACGACCCGATCGTCGCTTTTGATATAGCAGTTGCTGACACCATGAAGCAGGGCATCGCCGTATATGCGGTTACCTTGGGCATCGGGCGGTGTCAATTCGCTGATCGAGTGCCAGGAACCGATGTCGCTCCAGTTGATGTTGGTTGGCACCACAGACACGCGTTTGGTCTTCTCCATGATTGCATAGTCAATGGAGATGTCCGTAACCTTCTTGAATTGCGTAGCATTCAGTTCCACGGAGCGACATCCCATGGTTGAGGATGCAGTGCCGTCAATCAAGCTTTGTTGGCATCCCGCCAAAACGTCGGGGGCGAGGCTTGCGAATTCCTGCAGGATCGTGCCCGCAGTGAAGCAGAACATGCCGGAGTTCCAAAGGTGGATTCCGTCCTCCACGAAGCGTTCAGCTATATCGAGTTCTGGTTTTTCCACGAAGCGGATGACGGGATGCAAGCCGCCGTTACCGGCGGCGGCATCGAATTCAATGTATCCGTAACCTGTTTCCGGGGCGGTGGGGCGGATGCCGAAGGTAACGATATGACCTTGGCGCGCACCCTCTGCCGCAGTTTCCACGACAGTTTGGAAATGGTCGAGGTCCTCGATCAGGTGGTCGGCGGGAAGGACTAGCATGACGGCATCGGAGCCGTGCTCATCAAGTACCCACTGGGCTGCAACTGCAACGGCTGCCGCTGTATTGCGACCGAAAGGCTCCAGCAGGAACGTCAGAGGGATGCCGTGCGGATTGACTTCCTGGCACTCGTCTCGGGTCAAGAAGTAAGTCTCTCGGTTGGTAACCACGACAGCTTCCGGCGTGTCCGCAAAGACAGTGGCTCGGATAAAGGTTTTTTGAAGCAGGCTTTGGCCGTCAGACAGCTTGAGTAGCGGCTTGGGAAATGCTTCGCGAGATACGGGCCATAACCGCGTGCCTGCACCGCCTGAGATGATGACCGGGATGATCTGCATAAATTGTTTGATAGAGATTTTGCGGGGAGGGCAGTGGGTGCGACGTCCACAGAGCGTGCCCGCGATTACTTGTGCCCGCGATTACTTTTCTTGTCCCTTACAATCCGTGGTCAGAGGCCACACGCTCCGGCTGCTCCGGGTCGCCAGCTTCTACCACGTAAACGAGTTGTAGACTGGGCCCTGAGAGGCGAAGCGTCATATTGCTTTTTTCGGCGAGCCTCTGGAGAGGGGGCATGGTGCCACAGCTAAGTGACGTTCTATGAGGCGCGGAGCGAATTTTTCATCAATATCAGGCCAACGCTCGCCACGAGACCCAATACAGCTCCGGCGACAGTAAAGACCATCGGTCCCGGCGTGCTTGATCGCACAGGAACGTACGTAGGCCCCATTGCCTTGGTCGGATAGCTGCGCAGCGGACTCAACCCATCTTGATAGGCGATCACTTGCTGCTGCAACGCAAGAATCTGTGTGTTAAGTAGCGCGGCAGTATTGGACATCAAAACGCCGCGTGTGCCACTGTTCCGTAAGTCGGGGGCAGCGCTTGCGGCCTTTAATGCTTGGTCGGTACGTGCTTGGTCCCGCTGCTCAGCAGCGAGCTTTGTCCGCGCATTCGCCAGATTACTTTGCATCTCACTCGTCGCTTGCTCGAACAGCTTGCTATGCGCAGCCGAAAAGGCTTTCAGTGCTGCATTCAGGGCCGCTGCGGCACTCTCCCGCGAATACGCCGAAACCTGAACGTTGATCACGCTCGAGCTGCGACCCGCAGTCGCCTTCAATGAGTCAAAGATCAGGTTGGCATCCCTACTGCCGGAGTCCGGGACAGGCAGTCCCAGTTCGTCAAGCACTTGGAGACGGAAGCTCGGCAAGTTGTACCGTTCTGTTGCCGTCAACTGATTCTCGATCGGTTGGGCTACCAAGGCGCCGCCTCCAGGAGCAGGAATGGACACCTGACCGACTTGGATTGCCATGTTGGCGACCCAGCGAGGGTGGACAACTTGGGATGCTAGGAATCCCATCACAGCACCGATAACACCTACGATGAGAATCGCCTTGAAGGACTTCGCCAACAGGTGAAGGAAATCTGAATACGGGAACTGACTATCCGTGACTGTTGTGGCCATAGGGAACACTTCAAATAATTTCGTCTCAATTGTAGCGTGCCTTGCAACGGATTCCTCTCTTTCGCTGGGTACTGCGCCGACGGACTCGGGGCGTTGATTTGCCAACGGGCTTGTGTGGGCGTTGGTGCAGGCTTGCGATGGTGCGCATATCTCTTGGGGAGATGTCTCCACCATTTACAATGACGCCATCCTTCTTGTAACGGATCACCCCATGCGCAGCATCAACCCCACCATCTTCAAAGCCTACGACATCCGCGGCATCGTCGGGAAAACCGTTGACGCTGAAACCGCCCGCCTGATCGGCCGTGCCTTCGGCTCCGCCGCACGCGCCAAGGGCGAATCCGCCGTTGTGATCGGCCGCGACGGACGCCTGTCAGGTCCGGAACTGCTGGCAGCGCTGGCAGATGGCCTGCGCGCCAGCGGCGTCGATGTGATTGACCTGGGCCTGGTCGCCACGCCGATGGTCTACTTCGGTACCAACATCGAGCTGGCCGGCCGTCGCGCCACGTCGGGCGTGATGGTTACCGGCAGTCACAACCCGCCCGACTACAACGGCTTCAAGATGGTGCTGGCTGGCCAGGCTATTTACGGCGAGCAAATCCAGGCGTTGCGCACGCGCATCGAGCAGGGTGACTTCACCGAAGGTACCGGCAGCTACGTCCAGGTGGATATCCGCCAACAGTACATCGACCGTATCGTCTCGGACGTTAAGCTGAGCCGCCCGATGAAGATTGCCGTGGACTGCGGCAACGGCGTGGCGGGTGCCTTCGCGCCTGAGCTTTTCCGCGCGATGGGTTGCGAGGTGACTGAGCTGTTCTGCGAGGTGGACGGCCACTTCCCGAACCATCATCCGGACCCGGCCCATGTTGAGAACCTGCAGGACCTCGTCCGCACGCTGCAGACCACCGACTGTGAACTTGGCCTCGCCTTTGATGGCGATGGCGACCGCCTGGGCGTGGTCACCAAGGACGGTCAGGTGATCTTCCCCGATCGCCAACTGATGTTGTTCGCGCAGGAAGTGCTGTCGCGCAACCCCGGCGGGGAGATCATCTTCGACGTGAAGTGCACAGGCAAGCTGGCGCCGTTCATTCACGAGCACGGCGGCCGCGCGACGATGTGGAAGACCGGCCATTCGCTGGTCAAGGCCAAGCTCAAGGAAACGGGTGCCCCGCTAGCCGGCGAGATGAGCGGCCATATCTTCTTCAAAGACCGCTGGTACGGCTTTGATGATGGCCTATACACGGGCGCGCGCCTGCTGGAGATCGTCTCGCGCCTGGCGGACCCGAGCGCCACGCTCAACGCGCTGCCGAACTCGCACTGCACGCCCGAGCTGCAACTGAAGTGTGCCGAGGGCGAATCCTTCGAATTGCTCGACAAGATCAAGGCCAACGCTACGTTTGCGGGTGCCAAGGAAATCAATCGCATTGATGGCGTGCGCGTGGAATACGAAGATGGCTTTGGCCTGGCGCGTCCGTCCAACACCACGCCGGTGGTGGTGATGCGTTTCGAGGCCGACAACGATGCCGCCATGGCGCGCATCCAGGGCGAATTCCGCCGCGTGATCCTGGCCGAGAAGCCGGACGCGCAACTGCCGTTCTGATCGCGCGGTCTGCACTCATGAAGTTGGGGGAAAGGGTGACGACGTGCGTGTGCTGATCGTCAAGGTATCGTCGCTTGGCGATGTGGTGCATTGCACGCCGGTCGTGGCGGACATCCTGTGCGCCTATCCGGATGCCGAGATCGACTGGGTGGTCGAGGAAGGTTTCGCCGGCATTGTGCGCATTGTGCGCGGCGTGCAGGGGGTGATTCCGTTTGCACTGCGGCGCTGGCGCAAGTCGCTGGGCTCTGGCAAGACGTGGAGCGAAATGGCGGCGTTCCGTCGCGCATTGCGTGCCAAGTCGTACGACGCAGTGCTCGATACGCAGGGGCTGATCAAGACCGCGCTCGTCGCCGCCCAGGCCAGGCTGACGCCGAGCGGGTTCGTCGCGGGTCTTGGCAATCGCACGGATGGGGCCGGCTATGAGCCGCTCGCCAAGCTGTTCTATCAGCGCAAGGTTGACATGGAGCCGCGTGTGCACGTGGTCGAGCGTTCGCGCCGCATGGTGGCGCAGGCACTGGGTTACACGCTGCCCGATACCATCGATTTTGGTCTGCAGCCGCCGGCAGTGCTGCCGTTCTCGCTGCCGCGTCCGTATGTGGCGCTGGTGCATGCGACGTCGCGTGCTGACAAAGGCTGGCCGCTGGCTGCTTGGGTTGAGGTTGCGCGTGAATTGCTGGCGCGCGACTACGCCATTGCGCTGCCGTGGGGCAGCGAGGCTGAGCGGCGTACCAGTGAATCGATCGGCGAAGCTATCGTTGCTGCAGTGCCGGGCACGGTGGGGCGCGTGGTGATTCCGCCGCGCATGTCGCTGCCGGATGTGACTGCCTTCCTTGATCAGGCGACGGCGGTGGTGGGGGTGGATACCGGTCTCGTACACATTGCCGCTGCGCTGTGCAAGCCAACCGTGGCGCTCTACAACTTCACCACGTCGTGGCGCACGGGCGGTTATTGGACGCCTAATGTGCACGACCTCGGCAGCGCCGAGGCCCATCCCACCAGCGCGCAGGCGCTCGATGCGCTGCGTGCGCTGGGTGTCCTCTGATGCTGCGTATTCTGTATCGCTGGTTGTGGCGCATTGCGCTGCCATTCGCATTGCTGCGCCTTTGGTGGCGTGGCCGCAGGGAACCTGGTTATCGCCAGCACGTCGGTGAGCGGCTTGGCTTTTACCGCCCACGCCCGAATCCAGATCGTCCGTTGCTGTGGGTGCATGCCGTGTCAGTGGGTGAGACGCGCGCCGCGCAGCCACTCATTGATGCGCTGCTTGCGCGCTTTCCGCATCACGCTGTGCTGCTCACGCACATGACGCCGACGGGCCGCCGCACGGGTGCTGAATTCGCGGCGCAGCGCAACGGCCGTGTCATCCAGGCGTATTTGCCGTACGACTTACCCAGTGCCGTCGATCGGTTTCTGCGGCATTTCCAGCCGCGCCTGGGCTTGCTGATGGAAACCGAGATCTGGCCGGTGCTGATCGAACGCGCCTACGCGGCTGGTGTGCCGATGGTGCTTGTCAACGGGCGCCTGTCTGCGCGCAGCCACCGGCGTACCGCACGCCTGGGTGATGCCGCGCGCCAGACGTACGCTCAACTGGCCGCCGTGCTTGCCCAGACGCCCGACGATGCTGACCGCTACCGCTCGCTCGGTGTACCGCGCGTGCGCGTGACCGGCAACCTGAAGTTCGACATCACGCCGCATGTAGACCAGATCATGGCCGGCCGTGTGCTTCACGATGCGTTGCGCGGGCGATCGGCATGGGTGGCCGCAAGCACGCGTGAGGGCGAAGAGGCGCTGCTGCTCGACGCATGGCAGGCACATCGCGCGCAGCATGTCGGGCGTCGGCATGCGTTGCTGATTCTTGTGCCGCGCCATCCGCAGCGTTTTGATGAAGTGGCCCAGGCCGCCGAGCGTGCCGGCTTGCGTGTCGTGCGTCGCAGTGCGTTGTCGGTGTCTGCAGCAGGCGTGGCGGACGCGGCTGATCTTGCTGATGCGGACGTCCTGCTCGGGGACTCGATGGGCGAGATGGTGCTGTACTACGCGGCGGCCGAAGCGGCGTTCATCGGCGGTAGCCTGCTTCCGCTGGGTGGGCAGAACCTGATCGAGGCCTGCGCGGTTGGCACGCCGGTGGTTATCGGCCCGCACACATTCAACTTTGCGCAGGCTACGCGCGATGCGGTAGCTGCAGGTGCTTGCAAACAGGTGGATGGCGCTGCTGGGGTCATGCGTGTGATTGACACGTGGCTCTCCGACGCCGATGCGCGCGAGACTGCATCGCGCGCCGCGCTGGCCTTTGCCGCCACGCATGGCGGCGCAACGGCGCGCACGGTGGAGGCGGTCGCGTCCCTGGTGTTGCCGACGCTGTAACGCAGTGCACGTCCGGCACGAAAAGTGCGAACTCATGGCGAGCCGGGCAGACTAACGGCTCTTCATGTAGTTTGCATTCCGTCACCGTTCACGACCCGTTCATGTCCCAACCGAATCGTCCCAAGCCGAGCCTGCTGCAAACGCCGCGCCGCGTGGTGCTGACAGCCGCCGCGCTGGCCGCAGTAACGGCCGCCACCATCATCGGTGCTGGCTGCATGACGCCAACGCCTTCGTCCGCGCCCGCTACGGCAGCCCCCACGGCCGCGTCGGCGCCTGCTGCCCAAACCAAACAGACACCCGCCAACGCAGCCCCCAATCCTGGGCAGGCGACGCTCACCCAGGCACAAGGCGAAGGCCGTTCGCGCTTTGTGCTGGTGCGCTGGCAAGAGTCGGGCGCTGCACCCAAGGAATTGCCTTCCGCCGAGGGGGGCGACGCTGATCCGGCCACGCAACCGATCTCGATCGAGTTCAGCGCGGGCCTGGAAGCGGCCAACGGCGTGGTATCGGGGTATTCGGGTTGCAATCGTTTTTCGGGGCCGTACGAGAAGCTCGCCTCGGGCATGCGCTTCGGCAATCTCGTATCGACACGCATGGCGTGCGACCCGGCGCGCATGGAGCTGGAGACCGCACTCCTGGAGGCGCTCAAGTCGCCGCTGGCGACCGTGGGCATGCAGCCCTCGGCCGATGGCAAGCAGGGCCGCCAGGTCATCTGGAAGACCACCAGCGGCGCGCTGCTGCAGTTTGCCGAGCGCCCCCTGCCGCCACGCGGCCAGACACACTGATCAGCGTTTGGCCGATTTGCCGGCGGGCGTCGTCGATGCGGGTTTGGCGCTTGCCGGCGGCAACGCGGTGATATCGCTTGAACCGTTGGCCGTGAGCAGCGTGTTCACCTGGATCACGTCTGCCTCACTCAACGAGCCGGCAGCAGACTTCAGCCGCAGCCCGTTGACGATGGTGTCGTAACGCGCGCGTGCCAGATCGCGCCGCGCCTGAAAGAGCTGCGCTTGCGCATTGAGCACATCGGTGCCGATGCGCACCCCCACACCATAGGCAAGCTGGTTGGAGTCATACGCCGTGCGCGCTGACAGCTCAGCCGCTTCCAGCGCCTTCACCTGCGCCAGTCCCGAGATCACGCCTATATAGGCTTGCCGCGCGCCTTGCTCGGCAGAGCGGCGGGCGTATTCGAGGTCGTTCGCGGCTTTCGTTTCCAACGCAATGTTTTCGCGCACGCGCGACTGGATCGCGCCGCCCGCGAAGATCGGAATCGACACCTGCACGCCGATCTGTGAGCTGTCAAAGCGCGCGCCCCCCGGCAGCGACGGCAGATATTGGTTACCGCTGGCATTCGTGTGGCCGGTCTGCGCCACCAGATCCACCGAGGGCAGGTGGCCCGCGGTCGCCTTCTTCACATCACGTTCGGCGCTTTGCAGGTTGTATTGCGCCAGCGCCACTTGCAGGTTGCTGCTGCGCGCCTGGTCCACCCAGGGTTCTGCCGAAGCCGGTTCGGGCTGCGGAATCGTCACGCCGTTGCGCACGCCGGCCAGCGTGGCAACGGGCTCGCCGATGATCTGCTTGAGCGCCGATTGCTTGATCTCAAAGTCGCTGCGCGCGGCGATGACGCTGGCGTCGATCGCATCGCGGCGCGCCTGCGCGTCGTTCGCGTCGGTGATGTTGGCGTTGCCGACATCAAAGTTGCGGCGCGCCTGCTCGTACTGCTGCTGGATCGCATCACGCTGCGCGGTGGCAAGCTGCAGCGAGTCTTGCGCGTTGAGCACGTCAAAGTAGGCCTGCGCTGTCCGCGTGATGAGGTCGAGTTGTGCTTGCGCGAGCGAGGCCTCGGCAGCTTGCGAGGCAATCTCGCCCTGTTTGTAGGTTTCCCAGCGGTCCCAGCGGAAGAGCGGCTGCGACAGCGACAGCGTCCAGCCCGTCGATGAGAAGGTCTTGTTGAAGTTGACCGGCGCGGTTTCATCGAAGATGACGCGCGTTGAACTCCAGGCGCCGCCAATCTGCGGCAGCAGACCAGCGCGGCCCTGCGTAAGCTTTTCTCGTTGCGCGAGCGACTGCGCACGGGCCGATGCGAATTGCGGATCGTTGGCCAGCGCGGCGCGGTAGGCAGAAAGAAGGTCGGTCGCAGCCGGCACGTTCGGTTGGGACTGCGCCCACGCGAACATCGGCATCATCGACCAGCACAGCACAACAAGCGAGCCGCGCGCGGCCATCCGCGTGCGGCTACTGCGAGCAACAGTCATAAAGCCCCCGAGCGAGGAGGAAAACATTCGCGTTCGGAAGGCAGCGCGGGCACGCTAAAAGCTGTTCCCGATCCGTAGCGAGCGGTTCCGGGTTGGTTCGAGAAGCGCAGCCACACAGGTGTGCGGTGAGCGTCGCAGGGCCAACCCGGGGCCGCGCAGTAGGATCGGGAATCGGTTTTCGCCCGGCGGCGGCTTCCCCAATCAGTACGTCGCCATCTGCGGGTCCACCTGGTTGGCCCAGGCATGGACGCCGCCTTGCAGGTTGTAGATACGCGCGGCATCAAAGCCGCTGTGCATGATCAAATACTGCGCAACCTGCGCGCTGCGTCCGCCGTGGTGGCAGATGCAGACGATGTCTTGGTCAGCATTCAGCTCGCTGGCACGCGCCGGGATTTGATCCATCGGGATGTGCGTGATGCCAGGAATGGCACAGATTTCCACCTCCTCCGTCCAGCGCACGTCGAGCAGGACGGGCTTCGCGCGCGATGCGTCGGCGAGCCATTGGGCGAGGGCGGTGGGAGCGAGCTGTTGCATGATGATTGGGGAGCCGAGGTGGATCAGAAGCGGAAGGGCGACGGTGCGGGAACGCCCACCAGCGGCGTCACATAGGTCTCGAACAGGTTGCGCGTCTGATATTCGGTGCTGGAGATGCGCGTGATGAGCTGCGCCTCCATGACCGGCGCGCTGCCCACGAAGATCGACAGGCGACCACCCACCTTGAGCTGCTTGAGCAGCGCTTCCGGCACCGCCGGCACCGAGCCCGACACGCAGATCACGTCGTACAGGCCATCGCCCCAGCCTTGGGCGCCGCTGGCCTCAACCACATCGACGTTGGTCACGCCGTTGCGCGAGAGGTTGTCGCGGGCGAAGGCGACGAGTTCCGGCACGATGTCCAGCGTGGTGACCTGGCGGCCGCGATGCGCCAGCAGGGCAGCCATGTAGCCCGAGCCCGCGCCGATTTCCAGCACGTCTTCGTGCTTGCGCACAGCCAGCTCTTGCAGCACACGGGCTTCCACACGCGGGGCCAGCATGTTCTGGCCGCCGGGCAGTGGAATCTCCATGTCGACGAAAGCCAGCGCGCGGTAGGCCGCGGGCAGGTAATGCTCGCGCTTGACGACCGTCAGCAGGTCGAGCACGTCGGTATCGAGCACGTCCCAAGGACGGATTTGCTGCTCGATCATGTTGAACCGGGATTTTTCGATGTCCATGGGCATGCCTTCCACGCGGAGCGAGTGATGCGAATGAGGGTTTGACGACAAACCCGGCATTTTAGCAAGTCCGGAGGACATTCCGGCAGACGTTGTCATGACGATGCGCCTTCATCGGGGTTGCCGGCACCCTCGGGCAGCGTGCGCCACGGTTGCGCGGTGAGTGCGGGTGGCGGCGGAATCACTGGGCCGGTTACCGGATTGCACAGCACGCCGTGCAGCAGCAGTGAGACCACGTGGGCGATAAACGCTTTCGGCTCCAGTTCCCGATGCGAGCACGGGCCGAACGAGTGCTTCCACATCATCAGAAAGATCATCGGCGCGACCATGGCCAGCGTGGTCAGATCGATACTGACGTTGCGGAATTCGCCGCGGGCCATACCGCGCTCGAGGATGCGTGCGAACAGGCGATCGCAGCGCTCGATGACTTCTTCGTGGTAGTACTGCGCCAAGTCGGGAAAATTGCCTGATTCGGCCATCAGAAGCTTGGTCAGGCCCGATGCCGGCGATTCGCCGATCAGCTCCCACCAGCCCATCAGTATTTCGTGCAACAGCGCTTCGCTCGTGCCTTCAAAGCTGTCGATCAGGGCTTCGCCCTCGGCCAGCGCGGGCACCAGGTTTTCCTGCACCACGGCCTTGAACAGCTCTTCCTTGTTGGCGAAGTACAGGTAGACCGTGCCCTTGGACACGCCGGCGGCCGAAGCCACGTCTTCCAGGCGCGTGGCCGCATAGCCACGCGCCACGAACAGGTTCAGCGCGGCGGCGACCAGTTCTTGCGGGCGGGCCTCTTTACGGCGGGTCCAGCGTTTGGAGGAAGCGTCGGAATCTCGATCGGTCACGGCGGGAGCAACTGCGGTAGTGCGGTAGGGTGTCAGCCAGCGAGCAATGTCACTGACTCACAGATAACTTACTTTCCGGTCATTAATGTACGCATGCCGCAAGAATGGGTCAAGCGGCATCGGCATTGTCAATCGGACTGGGCCTCGATTGTGCTGGTGCACAATAGCGGTTTCCGCCCCTCTGATTTTGTTGATTCGGACAGCATGGACTGCCGACCCCGTTGTGGCGCGTGCTGCATCGCGCCTTCCATCTCCAGCCCCATCCCTGGCATGCCGAATGGCAAGCCAGCGGGCGTGCGCTGCGCGCAACTGGACGACGCCAACGGCTGTCGACTCTTTGGCCGCCCGGAACGCCCGGCGGTGTGCGGCAGCCTGCAGCCCGAGCCTGACATGTGTGGTGGCTCGGCCACGCACGCCATGCAGTTCCTGACCCGACTTGAAATCGCTACCGCAGCAACCTGATTTGCCATGACTGATTCTTCCATCACGTCTTCTGCCCGTTCCCGCCGCGTTCGCTGGTGGGCGGGCGCGGCCGCCGTTGCGGTCGCCATTGCCGTCACGCTCGTGGCCTGCATGCCGACCGGCTGGACGGGCGACGGCTACACCTTCTCGCGCAGCCAGATGCAAGACGCACTGGCGCGCAAGTTTCCGTTTCAGCGGCGCTTTCTCGGCTTCTTTGACGTGACGCTGTCCAACCCGCAGGTGTCGCTCGACCCGGCGCGCAATCGCATCGCCATCCAGGCCGATGCCGTGGTGGAAAGCGGCTTGTTCCGCCAGCCGCTGACGGGGCCGCTCGCGGTCTCCAGCGGCTTGCATTACGACGCACCCACGCGCTCCATCCGCCTCAATCAGCCCAGCGTGGATCGCTTTGATCTGCAGAACGTGCCCGGCGGCATCGGCCCGCAGATCAGCGCGATCGGCTCGTTGGTCGCGGGGCAGTTGCTCAACGACTACGCCGTCTACACGTTCAAGCCCGAACAGCTGAAAGTGGCTGGCATTGCCGTAGAGCCCGGTACAATCACGGTTTTGCCCGAAGGCGTACACATTCAGGCCAAGCGGCCTTGAACTTCGCTGCACGCCCAGTGCTTCGTTTTTCTTTTCTCTCTTTGCTTACTGCATGGACATCGCACTCGCCATCAAAGCGCTGATTCTCGGCATCGTCGAAGGCCTGACCGAGTTCCTTCCCATTTCCAGCACCGGCCACCTGATTCTGACAAGCCAATTGCTTGGGCTCACGGATGAACGGACGAAGATCTTCAATATCGTGATCCAGTTCGGCGCCATCCTGGCGGTGTGCTGGGAGTTCCGTCACAAGATCATCGAGGTGCTGAAGGGCTTGCCCAGTGATCGCCGCCAGCAACGCTTTGCGATCAACGTGATCGTGGCGACCATTCCGGCTGTCGTGCTCGGGCTGATCTTCGGCAAGGCCATCAAGGCGCATCTGTTCAATCCGATTGTGGTGGCGTCCGCGTTCATCATTGGCGGCCTGGTCATCCTGTGGGCAGAGTGGCGTGAGCGTCGTCGCGGTCAGACACACGACCCGCGCGCCAATGCGCTGTTGGAAGCCGCCAAGGCGGGCGCACCGCGCATCGAGACATTGGATGATCTGCGCATCTTGGACGCCATCAAGGTGGGCATCGCGCAGTGCTTTGCGATGATTCCGGGGACGTCGCGTTCGGGCGCCACCATCATCGGCGGTCTGCTGTTCGGCCTGTCGCGCAAGGTGGCGACGGAGTTCTCATTCTTCCTGGCGATCCCCGTCATCTTTGGTGTGACGGTGTACGAGCTTTACAAGGAGCGAGCGGCGCTGACGACCGATGATCTGTCGTTCATCGCCGTGGGCTTTGTGGTGGCGTTCATCTCGGCGTTCTTTTGTGTGCGCTGGCTGCTGAAGTTCATTGCCACGCACGATTTCCGCGGCTTTGCGTGGTACCGGATCATCTTCGGCATCATCGTCCTAGTGACGGCGTATACGCACCTCATCGCCTGGCAGGCTTAAGCCAGCCAGCGCACGCAATTTCCCTCCCTCGGCGCGGGCTTTCGCGCCGTCTGCACGATCGGGCGGATTCGGACACACTGGCGGTTTATTTCGCCAGCCGCTACCAGCCGAATCCACCGATCATGAGTGCACTGTTCCAGCCTTTTTCCCTGCGCGGTCTCACGCTTGAGAACCGCATCGTCATCTCGCCGATGTGCCAGTACTCGGCCGACAATGGCCAGGCCACCGCGTGGCATCACACGCATCTGGGTGGCCTGTCGCTTTCGGGGGCGGGCTTGTTGATGATCGAGGCGACTGCGGTATCGCCGGAAGGGCGCATCACCAACGGTTGCCTGGGTTTGTGGGATGACGCGACCGAAGCGGCGCTGGAGCGTACGCTCTACGCTATTCGCCAGAACGCGCTGGTGCCGATCGGCATGCAGATCGCGCACGCCGGCCGCAAGGCTTCGAGCGCCCGCCCGTGGGAAGGCGGCGCGCTGCTGCCGCTCGAGGCGGGTGGTTGGGAAACGATGGGCCCGTCCGCGCTATCGCAACGTCCTGAAGAGCGCGCCCCGCGCGAGATGAGCGACGTGGACCTCGCCCGCGTGCGCGATCAGTTTGTCGCCACTGCGCGCCGTGCCGCGCGTCTGGGCATGGCGGCCATCGAGCTGCACTGCGCGCATGGCTATTTGCTGCACGAATTCCTCTCGCCAATCGCCAACCAGCGCACCGACGCGTACGGCGGCTCGCGTGAGAACCGCATGCGTTATCCGCTGGAGATTTTCGACGCTGTGCGCGCCGTGGTGCCGGACAACATTCCGGTGGGCGTGCGCGTGTCGGCCACCGATTGGGTGGAAGGCGGCTGGACGCCGGAAGATTCGGTGGTGTTTGCGCAGGCGCTGCGTGCGCGCGGCTGCGATTGGATCGATGCGTCGTCAGGCGGGGTGTCGCCGCTGCAGCAGATTCCGCTGTCGACTGGCTACCAAGTGCCGTTTGCCGAGAAGATCCGCAACGAAGCGGACATTCCAACCATCGCCGTCGGCCTCATCAACGAGGCGCATGAAGCAGAGGCCATTGTTGCGCAGGGGCGTGCAGATTTGGTCGCTGTCGGCCGGGCGTTTCTCTACAACCCGCACTGGGCATGGGCTGCGGCCGCGGAGCTTGGCGCGACCGTCCAGGCGCCGCCGCAATACTGGCGCGCGTTCCCGCGTCACGCCAAGAACCTCTTCGGCGAGACGCATTTCGGCGCGCGCTGACTCGCGGCAGTGCGTGGATATGGGATGTGGTTAGCCGCGCTTGCGGAAAACCACGTCCCATACGCCGTGCCCAAGGCGCAGGCCGCGCTTCTCGAACTTGGTGACGGGGCGATAGTCAGGGCGCGGCGCGAAGCCGTCAGCGGTGTTCTCCAACGTCGGCTCGGCAGAGAGCACCTCCAGCATCTGGTGGGCGTATTCCTCCCAATCCGTCGCGCAGTGCAGGTAGCCGCCGGGCTTCAGATGCGCCGCCAGACGCGCCACAAACGGGCCCTGGATCAGGCGCCGCTTGTTGTGGCGCTTTTTGTGCCATGGGTCGGGGAAGAACACGTGGATGCCATCCAGCGTGCCCTCCGGAATCATCTGCGCCAGCACTTCCACCGCATCGTGGGAAACGATGCGGATGTTGCCGATTTCGCGCTCGCCGATCAGCTTGAGCAGCGCGCCCACGCCAGGCTCGTGCACTTCCACACCCAGGAAATCGTCGTCCGGACGTAGTTGCGCGATATGCGCGGTGGTCTCGCCCATGCCGAAGCCGATCTCGAAGATGCGGCGGGCAGCGGGGCGGCCGAAGGTGGCGTCCCAATCGAGCGGCTCGGCGGCGTAGGGCAACTGGAAGCGCGGGCCCAGTTCGTCAATGGCGCGCTGCTGGCCGGTGGACGTGCGGCCGGCGCGGCGCACGAATGAGCGGATGCGGCGCGGGTGGCCGCTCTCGTCAGTGCCTTCGGTGGCGTTGGTGTCTTGCGATTCCGGCGTGGTGTCGGCGGGGCCGGTGCCCGGCTGTTCGATGGGCTGCATGAAGATCCCGTGCCGTATGCCCCTCGATGGAATGAAGGGCGAGCAGGCAACAAAAAAGCCGCCGAGGGCGGCTTCAGGCTGTTCGGTGGAGCGGGCGATGGGAATCGAACCCACGGCTCTAGCTTGGGAAGCTAGGGTATTACCATTATACGACGCCCGCGTAGCCCACCATTTTATGCGGGGTTTCGGTGGTTCGGCAAGCGATGCCGCAGAGTACAGGCGCGAAAAGTGGCGCATGCATTACTTTGCCTTGAACCCCGGCAACCCGGTTGCCAGCTTGCCATGCGCCAGCGGCAGCGCGTTTTGCACGGCGGTCAGGAAGTCTGCCTGCAGGTCTTCCACCGGAATGGCACGGCGGAAGAAATCTGCCCACACGAATTCAGCGAAAGCGGTGGGCGTCTTGTCATAGCCGCCCGCATTGCGCACGTAGCCGGCGAGCGAGCGGTAGGGGTCGTCGACCAGCTTCTCCAGACTGTCGGGAACGGACGCGTAGTAGTGCCGCACGCCATGCTCGTCGAGAGGATGGACCCAGCAACTCTTGTCCATCGCTTTCCAGAAAGCATCGATGGCGTGATCGGACAGATCTGCCTCGACCTCGAAATAGCCGACGGTGACACCGGCTTCCAGCGCCGCGCGGCCGAGATGGTGGTGATCGGTGATGTACAGCTTGCCGCCTGGCCCAAGTACGGCGGGAATCAGATGCGCTTGCATGAACGCTTGCTGATCTTTCGGCGCAAGCGAGATGAGGTGCTTCTTCTTGTCCTGGACTTCGATCATGCCCACGGTGAGTTGCGTGGGGCGCAGATCGCGGATGGGCGATTCGTGAATCTTTGGCATGGCGCTTCCTCTGCTTGGGTTGTCGATGATCGATGCGGGTCATCTAACAGCATAGCAAGGGAAAACGTGGAGGAAACCCAGGCGTTTCTACCGCCGCCGCCCCATCGCCTGCATTGCCGCATCCACAAACCTTGCGACCGCCTGTTCGCCGGCGGTGGGTGTGGCGGCCTTGGCGCACGCGGCGATGACGTCGCATAACGATTCCGTATCCTCGCGGCACGCGCGAAGCAGCGGCATGGCAGCGCCTGCGGCCGAACCGAAGTGCTGCACCGCCAGGCGCATCAACTCCACCTTGACCACGTTGGGCAGGACGTCGGCCAACTCCGGCGAGACGGGGGGCTGTGGTACCGAGAGTGGTCGGGTCGGCGCCGGTTGTGGCGCATTTGCAGCGGGCGCGCCGGCGGGCGCAGCCACCGCCTGCAGGCCGAGCGTCTCGCCGGTCAGCGTTGGCAGCTCGTCATGGATAGCGGGTAGGGCGGCGCGTTCGCCGTCGGCTTCATCGTCGAGCAATGGGCGGTTGAAGTGCGTGACGGGGTCGAAGGTCTCGGCAGCCGGCGCGTTTTCGCGCGAGACACTGGGCAGCACGTCGACCATTCCCGCCTCTTGCAGCCCGGCGAGCAGTTCGTCCAGATCAGGCCAGTCACTCAGCAGTTGATGCAGTTGCCCGACCGTGCGGGCGCCGTCGATGAGGATGAGCAGATGGCGCTGCCGCATCTGCATGTCCTGACGGCGCTCGGCCAAGGCTTCGCGGCCGCCCTCCGTTTTGATCAGAACGCTTGTCGTTGCAAGCATGGTGACTCCCCGTTAAAGCAGCGAGCCCGGTGTCTTGTTGCACCGGTGGACGCTGTACGTTAATCAGCCTGTCTGTGCCATGCCATCGTACGATTGGCGGAGAGTGTGAAACCCGGGGCCAACGATCGGTCTAGCTCCGCCACGATTCCAGTGCTGGCGCGGCTTCGCCGGCGGCACTGCTTTGTTGAGTCAGCGTACGGGCGTAGCTTGCATACCACGCCAGCACGTCCGGATTGGCCATCGCATCGGGGTTGGCGATGCGCTCAGGCGGCGCGCCCAGCAGCAGTTTTTTGATCGGCACCTCCATTTTCTTGCCCGACAGCGTGCGCGGCACGCCCGGCGCCTGCACGATCACGTTGGGCACATGCCGCGCCGATAGCCCCGCTTTGATGCGGACATTGATCATATTGCGCAGCGCGTCGTCGAGCACCGCGCCATCGCGCAACACCACGAACAGCGGCATGAACGATTCGCGGCCGAGAAATTCTAGGTCGACGACCAGGCTGTCGAGCACTTCCGGCAGGTCTTCCACCACGCGATACAACTCGGCCGTGCCCATGCGGATGCCGTGGCGGTTGATGGTGGCATCCGACCGGCCATAGATGATGGCACCGCCGCGCGAGGTGATCTTGATCCAGTCGCCGTGGCGCCACTGGCCGGGGTACATGTCGAAGTAGCTGTCGCGGTAGCGGCTGCCGTCGGTGTCGCCCCAGAAGAAGAGCGGCATCGACGGGATGGGCGCGGTGCAGACCAACTCGCCCACGGCGTCGATGAGCGGTTGTCCGGCTTCATCCAGCGCTTCCACGCGCGAGCCCAGGTTGCGGCATTGCATCTCGCCGGCATAGACGGGCAGGGTAGCGACGCCGCCCACGAAGCAGCCGGCAAAGTCGGTGCCGCCCGAGATCGGGTTGAGCCAGACGTCGGCTTTGACGTGGCGGTAGATCCAGTCGTACGCCTCGGCCGAGAGCGGCGAGCCGGTGGACCCGACAGCGCGCAGCTTCGACAGGTCGAAATCCCGCCCAGGTTCGATGCCGGCCTTCAGACAGTTCGCGAAGAACGCAGCACCTGCGCCGAAGAAGGTCACCCCCGCGTCCTGCGCGAAGCGCCATAGCGTGTTGAGATCGGGCGTGCCGGGGTTGCCGTCGTAGATGGCGAGTGTCACGCCGCCGAGCAGGCCGCTCGCCTGCGAGTTCCACATGACCCAGCCGGTGCTGCTGTACCAGTGGTAGACGTCGTCGGGGCCGAGGTCGAGGTGCAGCGCGCCCATCATCGTCTGCACCAGCAGCAGGCCGCCGTGGCCGTGCACGATGGGCTTGGGCATGCCGGTGGTGCCGGACGAATAGAGAATCCACAGCGGGTGGTCAGCCGCCACGGGCGTGACGACGAGCGGCACGTCGTTGGCCGTCAGGTCTCGCCAATCCTGGGCTTGCGGGAAGCGCGCACGGTTGATGTCGCCAAACAACTGCGGTACCAGCACGATGTGCTCGACCGTCGGCAGCGCGGCGATCATCTCTGCGACGACGCTGGTGCGGTCGAACGCGCGGCCACCGTAGTGATAGCCATCCACCGCGATCAGCACCTTGGGTTCGATCTGACGGAAGCGATCGGTCACTGCTACCTGGCCCATGTCTGGCGCGCAGACCGACCAGATCGCCCCGACGCTGGCCGTGGCGAGAAACGCGACGATGGCGTCTGGCGTGTTCGACAGATAGGCGGCCACGCGGTCGCCCGGCACCACGCCCATCTTGCGCAGCGCATCGGCCAGCGAAGCGACGCGCTGGCGCAGCTCGCGCCATGAAAGATCGGCCAGGGGTTTGGTCTCGCTGGCGTAGCGGATGGCGGTGCGGTTGGGGCTGCCGCCTTCCTCCGCGTGGCGCATCACCTGATCGACGTAGTTCAGCTTGGCGCCCACGAGCCATTGCGCACCGGGCATGGCGCGGTCCCCCAGCATGTGCGTGAAGGGTGTTGAGGCGCGCAGGTCGAGGTAATCCCAGACCGAAGTCCAGAACGCTTCGAGTTCGGTGGTGGACCAGTCCCAGAGCTGGGCGTAGCCCTCGGGCGTGGTGGCCGAGAAGCGCAGGCCGCGCTCGCGCGAAAGCCAGTCGAGATAGTGCGTCAGGCGCGAACGCGCGATGAAGTCAGCCGATGGCGCCCACAGCAAGGCGCCTTCCTGGATGGTGTTCATGTGTCTCCTCCGCCTAATTGGGCAAGGGGGAAGGCCGCCCGCTCTATCAATGTGGCGGGTCGGCCGATGGGGTACGGCGCGGTTTAGATGCCGCCCATGCAGAGGTACTTCAATTCCAGATACTCGTCGATGCCATAGACCGAACCCTCGCGGCCCAGGCCCGATTGTTTGATGCCGCCAAACGGCGCGACCTCGTTCGAGATCAGCCCCGTGTTGATGCCGACCATGCCGTATTCGAGCTGCTCGGCCACGCGCCAGATGCGGCCGATGTCGCGGCTGAAGAAGTACGAGGCGAGGCCGAATTCGGTGTCGTTGGCCAAGCGCACGACTTCGGCTTCGTCCTGGAACTTGAAGATGGCGGAGACGGGGCCGAAGGTCTCCTCGCGCGCGATCAGCATCTCGGGCGTGGCGTCGGCCAGCACGGTCGGCTCCACGAAGCGCTGCGAGCCGAAGCCCTGCATCAGCTTGCCGCCGGCAGTCAGGCGCGCGCCCTTTTGCGTCGCGTCGTTGATGTGGCGCTGCACCTTCTCCACGGCCTGGTCGTCGATCAGCGGTCCTTGCACCACACCCGACTCGAAACCGTTGCCGACCTTGATGCCGCGCACCTTGGCCGAGAGCTTCTCGACAAACGCGTCGTACACCGAGGCATGCACGTAGAAGCGGTTCGTACACACGCAGGTCTGGCCCGCGTTGCGGTACTTCGATTGCACCGCGCCTTCCACGGCGGCATCGATGTCGGCGTCGTCAAACACGATGAACGGCGCATGGCCGCCCAGCTCCAGCGCGACCTTCTTCACCGTCGGCGAGCACTGCTCCATCAGGATGCGGCCCACCGGCGTCGAACCCGTGAACGACAGATGCCGCACGATCGGCGATTCGCACAACGCCTTGCCAATGGCGATCGAGCGATCCGCATCGCCCGTCACCACGTTGACCACGCCCTTGGGGATGCCCGCGCGGTGCGCCAGTTCAGCCATCGCCAGCGCGGAGAGCGGCGTCTGCTCGGCCGGCTTGATGACGATCGTGCAGCCCGCAGCCAATGCCGGCGCGACTTTGCGGGTGATCATCGCCAGCGGGAAGTTCCACGGCGTGATGGATGCGCACACGCCTACCGGCTGTTTGAGTACGACCATGCGCTTGTCGCGCCAGGTGCTGGCCATCACGTCACCAGAGACGCGCTTGGCTTCTTCGGCAAACCATTCGATGAAGGATGCGCCATAGATGATCTCGCCTTTGGCTTCGGCCAGCGGCTTGCCCTGCTCGGCGGTCATGAGCGCCGCGAGGTCGTCGGCGTTGGCGATGAGCAGGTCGAACCAGCGCCGCAGGATAATCGCGCGATCCTTGCCAGTCAGTTCACGCCAGGCAGGCCAGGCCGCGTTGGCGGCGTCGATGGCACGCAGCGTTTCTGCATGACCGAGGTTGGCCACATCGGCCAGGTGCGCATTGGTGGCGGGGTCGTGAACGGGGAAGGTGGCACCGTCCGTCGCGCCCACCCAAGCGCCATCCACATAGGACTGCGTCTTGAGGAGGGTGCGGTCTTTGATGCGCTCCAGCGCGTTGGTGGCGGTGCGGGAGTCGAGTGCTTCGGCCATGGCGGTCTCCGAAAGGAAAGAAGGCAGACCGGGAGGCCTGCCTTTTAGATGCAGCAGTCGCTTAACTCGGTAAGAATAACCGAACGACCGTTCGCTTGCTGACCGGGCCCGCCCGCCCGTGTGGTTACTGGAAGAGCGTGTCCCACATGGTGTCGACCTTCGCCTTGACGGCGGCATCCATGACGATCGGCTGGCCCCACTCGCGCGTGGTTTCGCCGGGCCACTTGTTCGTGGCGTCGATACCCATTTTGGAGCCCAGGCCCGACACCGGCGAGGCGAAATCGAGGTAGTCGATGGGCGTGTTCTCCACCATGACCGTATCGCGCGCCGGGTCCACGCGAGTGGTGATCGCCCAGATCACTTCTTTCCAGTCGCGTAGGTTCACATCGTCGTCCACCACCACGATGAACTTCGTATACATGAACTGCCGCAGGAAGCTCCACACGCCAAACATCACACGCTTGGCGTGGCCGGCATACTGCTTCTTCATGCTGACCAGCGCCATTCGATAGCTGCAGCCCTCGGGCGGCAGGTAGAAATCCGCAATCTCCGGAAACTGCTTCTGCAGCAGCGGCACGAACACTTCGTTGAGCGCCACGCCCAGCACGGCCGGCTCATCGGGCGGCTTGCCCGTATACGTAGAGTGATAGATCGGGTCGCGCCGCATGGTGATGCGCTCGACCGTGAACACGGGGAACCAGTCCTGCTCGTTGTAATAGCCGGTGTGATCGCCAAACGGGCCTTCGAGTGCGTGCTGATAGCCGCTCGGGTGCGTTGGGTCGGGCTGGATGTGGCCTTCGAGGATGATCTCGGCACCGGCCGGCACTTGCAGTTGTGCCTGCGCGAGGGATGGCGTCAGGCACGTGGCCAGCTCTGTCCGGCTGCCACGCAGCAGGCCGGCAAATTGATATTCAGACAGCGTATCCGGCACCGGCGTCACCGCGCCGAGAATGGTGGCCGGGTCCGCACCCAGCGCCACCGCGATCGGAAACGGCTGACCCGGATTGGCAATGGCGTGCTCGCGGAAGTCCAGCGCGCCGCCCCGGTGCGCCAGCCAACGCATGATGACCTGGTTGCGGCTGATCACCTGCTGGCGATAGATGCCCAGGTTCTGCCGCTTCTTGTGCGGCCCGCGCGTGATGACCAGTCCCCACGTGACGAGCGGCGCCGCATCGCCCGGCCAGCATGTCTGCACGGGAATGCGCGAGAGGTCGACATCATCGCCTTCCCACACGATCTCTTGGCACGCCGGCGACGACACCCTGCGCGGCGCCATGTCCCACACGGCTTTGGCCATCGTCCACAGCTTGCCGGCTTCACGCAGGCCGCGCGGCGGCTCGGGCTCTTTCAATGCAGAGAGCAGGCGACCCACATCACGCAACTCGTCGAGTGATTCCGCGCCCATGCCTAGCGCCACACGGCGCGTGGTGCCGAACAGATTGGCGAGCACCGGCATGTCGTACTTCTGCGCGCCGTCTACCGGCTGCTCGAACACCACTGCCGGGCCCTCGGCGCGCAGCAGGCGGTCACAGACTTCGGTCATTTCCAGGCGCGGCGACACCGGCTGGCGCACGTGCCGCAGCTCGCCCGTGCGTTCCAGTTGGGCGAGAAAGTCACGTAAGTCTCTGTATTGCATGGAGATTTTGTAACCAAAGGTAAGGTGGATCGCCTATCACGCGGAGAGCATGGCCCTCCGAACGGGTGCCCGAGCGAGATTTTTTTGGTGTAGGCAGGGTGGCCGCGATTGTACGGCCAAAACCCCATGGCACCCTGATGACAGAACGCCTCGCAGGTCAGCTAGCCCCAACAATGTGGGTCAAATAATAACTTTTCGATATGAAAAACCACTTCTTTATGATTGACTTGGAATAACGCGCTTCCTACAATCCAATCCGATCTGGTAATTGTTGCATCGCAACATATTTTCGACTAATACCTTCGCCCAACTCTCATGCGTATGAGTGGCGACACCAGAGCACATCAGCATCGCTGCGGGACGTGACCTCCCCAAGGACACGGCCCGCATTTCTCTGGGCACTAGGGGAGTGCCCCCAACAGATGCCGGCTGACTGCAACAGCGCGGCATCCTTACTAAAAACCGTTGCGATTCGAAACGCACGGCGCCAGGCAAAAGAAAGGCGCCTACCGAATCTGCGCAGCGGACGGAGGTAAGTATGAACGGTTGGAAAACCCTTCATTCTTCCGGGCTCGGATCGGCGCTGCAACGCCGGCTCGTTGCCCCGGTTGGCCGCCGCCTCGCGCGTGCAGGTCAAGTTGCGCTGCCTCGTAAGCTGCGCATGGAGTTGAACGCAGGGGGCGCTGCCGCGTCCCGCAATGAGTTGCATCCTGGCGTACTGCTGGTGTTCCGCAGCGGGCATGTCGTGCTCAATAGCATCGGCTTGCTGGCGGTGGCCGCCGCAGTTGCACTCTCACTCAATAGCGAGTGGCGTGCCACGGTCGCTCAACGCGTGCTGCATTTCACGCCGGGTGTCGACACCAGTGTCACCTCGGCCAGTCCGTCACCCGCGATTGCGGCTGGCGTGCAACCGGTGGCTTTTGCGCCGACTGCACCGTCGGCCGGTACGGGCGCCGTTCAGGCTGTCGCACCCGCCACGGCCCAGGGTGGCACGGTTGCGGCTGCCGGTTGGGACACGCTTTCAAAGGTGCCATCCGTGGCCGAACTGGCTGCGCAGATTCCGAACACGCAAGTCGTCCGCGACGCGCGTGAGTCGGCAACCACCGGTACCCCACGTGAGCAGGCTGCCGTGGCCGAGTACATCGCCCGCAAGTACCGCGTGGCGGCGACCGCCACCGGCCAACTGGTGAAGGCGGCCTATCAGACCGGCAAGGAAGTCGGCCTTGACCCGCTGCTGATCCTGGGCGTGATGGCTATCGAGTCCAGCTTCAACCCGTTTGCCGAAAGCGGTATGGGTGCGCAAGGCCTGATGCAAGTCATGACCAAGGTCCATCAGGACAAGTACGAAGTGATGGGCGGCGTCGGTGCCGCGCTCAATCCGTACGCCAACATCAAGGTCGGTGCGCTGGTGCTGAAGGATTGCATCGCCCGCGCCGGCTCGATCGAGGGCGGCCTGAAGCTGTACGTTGGTGCGGTCACGCAGGGCGATGGCGGCTACGGTGGCAAGGTGCTGCAAGAGCGTTCGCGCCTGCGCATGGTGGCGACGGGGCACCGTTCGCCGGTAACGGCAGCTTCGGATCGCGAACCGGTGAAGCCCGTGGCAACGGCAACGCCCGTGACGCAGGCCGATGCGAAGACGCAAGTTACCAAGCCGGCCGACAAGCAGTCGACCGCGGGCCAGCAGGAAGAGGCGCGCCTGGACGACAAGTCCCAAGGTCAAGCCTGATCGATCTGCTTCGTTGCGCTATATAAGAAAGGCCGTCCTTCGGGACGGCTTTTTTGCTTGGGCGATGCGTAGAGCGCTTTACCGACCGAACAGCTTGCCGAGCCTTGCGACCGCTTCTTCCAGATGCGCCATCGATGTTGCGTACGACAGCCGGATGTAGTGTTGCGCCGTATGCGGACCAAAATCCAGCCCCGGCACCAGCACCACGCCCGCGTCATGCAGCATCGACTGGGTGAGGGCGTCGGCATCAGTGGCGTGCGGGTGGTTCACACCACGGCAATCGGCGTAGACATAGAACGCCCCGTCCGGCTTGACCGGTACCTTGAAACCGAGCGACTCCAGCGCTGGCACGATGAAATCGCGGCGGCGGCGGAATTCGGCCTTGCGCTCTTCGTAAATCGCCAGCGCTTGCGGCTCGAAGCAGGCGAGCGCTGCGTACTGCGCCACCGCCGACGCGCAGATGAACAGGTTCTGCGCGACCTTTTCGAACTCGGGCACCAGCTCGGTGGGCGCCACCAGCCAGCCGAGGCGCCAGCCGGTCATGTTGAAATACTTCGAAAAGCTGTTGATCGTGACGACGTCGTCGCCGAACGACAGCGCCGAGACCGGCGCCTGGTCGTACGACAAGCCCTGATAGATCTCATCGACGATCGAGAACCCGCCGCGCGCGCGTACTGTTTGCACGATGCGCTGCAGCTCGTCCGGCAGGATCGACGTGCCAGTCGGGTTAGACGGGGAGGCCAGCAACACGCCCTGTGTGCGCTCGCTCCAGTGGGTTTGGACCTGCTCGGCCGTTAACTGAAAGCGTTCTTCGGGGCCCGACGGCACCAGCTTCGCCTCGCCATTGAAGGCGGCCACGAAGTGCCGGTTGCACGGGTAGCTCGGATCGGGCATCAACACCTCGCCGCCAATCTCCACTAGCACAGCACACGCCAGCAGCAGCGCTGCCGATGCGCCGGCCGTCACGATGATGCGCTCGGGCGCAATGTCGAGGCCGTAGGTGGTCTGGTAGTAGCGGGCGATTGCCTGGCGCAGCGGGCGGATGCCCAGCGCCCCGGTGTATTGCGTGACGCCCCGCCGCATGGCGTCAGCGGCAGCCTGCACGACGGGCTCGGCGGCGGTGAAATCCGGCTCGCCGATGCCCATGTGGATAATGCTGCGCCCCGCCAGCTCCAGCTCGCGGGCCTGCTTGGCCAGCTCCATCACGTGAAAGGCGCGGATATTGGCCAGCCGGGCGGCTGTCTGCAGGCGGTGGGCGTCCATCTTGAGGCGAAACAAAAAGGTAAAGCGAACAGCAAATGCCGACTGATGTTGGACTCAGCGGCGGGCAGCGACCTCGACAGCACGCACCTGGGCGGCCAGCTTGTCCAGCACGCCGTTGACGTACTTGTAGCCTTCCACGCCGCCAAAGGTCTTGGTCAGTTCAACGGCCTCGTTGATCACGACCTTGTACGGGATGTCCACGCAGTGCACCAGTTCGTACGCGCCGACCAGCAGAGCAGCACGTTCGACCGGCGACAGCTCGGCAACCGGGCGGTCCAGATACGGCGTGAAGGTCTCGGTCAGCGTGGTTTCTTCGCGGATGGCGCCGTGCAACAGCGCGTCGAAGTGGGCACGGTCGGCCTTGTTGAAGCCTTGCGCGTCCTGCAGATGCGCCTCGACCACGCCTGGGTCGTTGCGGTTGAGCAGCCATTGATACAGACCCTGCAGCGCCAGTTCGCGCGCACGGCGGCGCGCGCTTTTTGCGGGTGCCTTGGTCTTGGCTTGGGAATTGTCTTGCGTCATGGGAAAAGCCTTTGCGCGAGGGCGCGCTTATTCATTCTCGCCGTCGTCTTCCTGGCCATGGTCCTGCAGACCGTCGAGGTCGTTGGTCAGGTTGGCCATTTCAACAGCGGTGCGGGCGCAGTCGCGACCCTTTTCGCGCGTACGGGCGTGGGCCTGTGCGTCGGTGTCGGTGGTCAGGATGCCGTTGGCGATGGCGATGTTGAAGTCCAGACCCACGCGCGTGATGCCGGCGCCCGATTCGTTGGATACCAGCTCGAAGTGGTACGTCTCGCCGCGGATGACTGCGCCCAGGGCGATCAGCGCATCGAACTGGCCTGATTCGGCCATCTTCTGCAATGCCAGCGGGGCCTCCAAGGCGCCCGGCACGGTCACCAGCAGCACGTCTTCGCCGGCCACGCCGAGTTGTTCCAGTTCAGCGATGCAGGCTTCGCGCAGCGCTTCGCATACGGGTTCGTTAAAGCGCGCCTGGACGATGCCGATACGCAGGCCTTCGCCGTTGAGATTGGTCGGGTAAAAGCCGTGGTCCATGGTGTGTTCCGGTTGGGGGTTGCCGGTCAGGCAACGTCAGAAAAAGAAAGCTGACGCGGCAGGCTCGGTTGCCGCGGGAAATTTAATGTGTGGCGGTGGATGAAGCGGGAGTGACGTCCGGTGCATCCGACATCGACTCCATCGACTGATACGCCGTCACTTCCAGGTCGTAGCCGGTCATGCTCGGCAACTTGAGAGGCGAGGCCAGCACACGCATCTTGCCGACGCCCACCTCTTTGAGGATTTGTGCGCCGATACCGTAGATGCGCGGATCGGGTTTGGTGCGCGGGCGCTCGTGTGGGGCGTCCAGCGCGGTGAACTGGGTAAACAGGCGGTCTGCCGAATCGCCGCAGTTGAGCAGCACGACCACGCCGGTCGGGGCGGTTTGCACAGCGCGCAGGGCGGCAGGCACGCTCCACGAGTGCGTGGTGCGCTGACATTCCAGCAGATCGAGCACCGACAGCGGTTCATGCACGCGCACCAGCGTCTCGGTGTTCGGGGTCGGCGTGCCCTTGACCAGTGCCAGATGGGCGCGGCCGGCAGCGCGATCGCGGAAGGCGACGGCGTGGAACGTACCGAACTGCGTTTCCATCGTGCGCTCGCCGACGCGCTCGACGATGCTTTCGGTGCGGCTGCGGTATTGGATCATGTCGGCAATCGTGCCGATCTTCAGGCCGTGCTTCTTGGCGAACTCCACCAGGTCCGGCAAGCGCGCCATGGTGCCGTCGTCCTTCAGGATCTCGCAGATCACGGCCGCGGGGGTGAGACCCGCCATCGCGGTCAGGTCGCAACCGGCTTCCGTGTGACCGGCGCGCATCAGCACGCCTCCCTTTTGGGCGCGCAGCGGGAAGATGTGGCCCGGATTCACCAGGTCCGCCGGTTTGGCGTTCTTGGCGGCGGCCACTTGGATCGTGCGTGCGCGGTCGGCGGCGGAAATGCCGGTGGTCACGCCTTCGGCCGCTTCGATCGATACGGTGAAGTTGGTGCCGAACTGCGTACCGTTGCGGCTCGCCATCATCGGCAGGTCGAGCTGGTCGCAATGTTCTTCTGTGAGCGTCAGGCACACTAGGCCGCGCGCGTGCGTGACCATGAAGTTGATGGCTTCCGGCGTGACGAAGTCGGTCGCCAGGATCAGGTCGCCTTCGTTCTCACGGTCTTCCTCGTCGACCAGGATGACCATTCGGCCGGCGCGGATTTCGGCAATGATTTCTTCGACTGTGGCGATCGACATGGCGGTACAGAGGGTCGAGGGTGCGCGCCGCCGGCCAACTCCCGCAAATCTGTCATGTTGGGGGCCGTGCGACTGCGTAAATGGGAAGCCCGCTATTGTACGCCAAGGTGGCCCCAAGCCAGTGGGGCCATCGGCTCAAACGGCTGCCAGCGGACGCGTGCCCACGGGCAGGCCGATGGCGGCATGGGTGAGCATGCGTTCCACGTAGCGGGCGATCAGGTCGATCTCCAGATTGACCTGGCTGCCGGCCTTCAGGTGCTTGAGGGTGGTGACCGCCACCGTGTGCGGGATCAGGTTGATCGAGAACTCGCAGCCGTCGGCGTCGTCGCGCACGGTGTTGACGGTAAGCGACACGCCGTTGACTACTACCGAGCCCTTGTAGGCCAGGTACTTGCCCAGGTCTGCCGGCGCACGCACGCGCAGTTCGTGCGATTCGTTGACCGGCGCGAAATGCGTGACCGTGCCCAGGCCATCCACGTGGCCCGAGACGAGGTGCCCGCCAATGTGGTCGGCCAGCCGTAGCGCTTTCTCCAGGTTCACTTCGCCCGGGCGCTCCAGCCCGACTGTCTTGGACAGCGATTCGCGCGACACATCCACGTCGAAGCGGCTGTCGGTCTTGGCGACGACCGTCATGCAGGCACCCTGAATGGCGATCGAATCGCCCAGGGCCACGTCCGCCAGCGGCAGGCCGCCGGAGTCGATGGACAGGCGCACGCCTGCATCGGCGTTGTCGCCCAGCGGCGTGACGGTTTCAATACGGCCGATGGCGGCGACGATTCCGGTGAACATAAGCAATCAATCCGTCGGGTTGCGGCGCGCCAGGATGCGGAGGTCGCCCCCGATGCGCGAGATATCGTGAAAAAAGAATTCAGCCGCGCCTTCCAGCGTCTGCAGCGGCCCCATGTTGAACATGCCCTGGCCCGAGCCGAGCACCTTGGGCGCCAGATAGACGAGGATCTCGTCGACCAGCCCCTCGCGCAGCAAGGAACCGTTGAGCTTGAAACCAGCCTCGACGTGCAGCTCGTTGATCTCGCGACGGCCCAGCTCGCGCAGTACTGCAGCCAGATCGACCTTACCCTCCGCATTGGGCAGGAGGATGACCTCCGCGCCGCGCTCGCTCAGTGCGCGCATGCGACCGGCTTCGGGCTGTGCGGCAAAGATCAGTGTCGGCTCGTGGTGACCGTCCGTCGTGAGGATGTGCGCGTCCAGCGGCACGTCCAGCGCGGAGTCGATCAGCACCCGGCGCGGCTGACGCGGCGTGTTGACGGCGCGCACGGTCAGGCGCGGGTTGTCTTCACGCACCGTGCCGATGCCGGTGAGGATGGCGCAGGCGCGTGCACGCCAGCGGTGGCCGTCGTTGCGGGCTTCGGTTTCCGTAATCCACTGGCTGATGCCGTTGTCCAGCGCTGTGCGGCCGTCCAGCGATGCGCCGACCTTGACGCGCACCCATGGCGTGCCGCGCGTCATGCGCGAAACGAAACCAATGTTCAGCTCACGCGCCTCGCGCTCCAGCAGGCCACAGCGCACGTCGACGCCGGCGTCCCGCAGTTTCTGCAAGCCGCGTCCGGAGACGGCGGGGTTGGGGTCTTCCATGGCCGCCACCACGCGGGCAATGCCGGCTTCGACCAGGCGATCCGCGCAGGGTGGGGTGCGGCCAAAGTGGCTGCAGGGTTCCAGCGTCACATAGGTGGTGGCACCGCGCACATCCTGGCCGCGCGACTGGGCATCCTTCATGGCCTGGATTTCCGCGTGGTCCTGGCCAGCAGGCTGCGTGTAACCCTCACCGATGACGGTATCGTCACGCACGATCACGCAGCCCACGCGCGGGTTGGGCGTGGTGGTGAACAGACCCTTCTCGGCCAGCGCCAGGGCGCGCTGCATCATGGCGTGGTCGAAGTCGGAGAACATGGGTGTGAAACCAGAAAAATGGGGTTACGGGTCGGCGTTGCTGGCCGCCTTGCAACTATCGTCGGTGGCGGGGTCGCGGATGAGGATGCGGCCCGCGTCATTGATTACCACGCAGCGCGTATGCCGCCCACTGGACAGGGTGAACGTGCCGCCGCTCACCCCGGCCGTCCGTGAGTATCCCACAGCCTCGTAGGTAAGGCCGCGCGACACACTGGATCCGGTGGTGATCTTCACTACTGGTACGGTTGGCAGGGAGACGGACATCAAGATTTCTTGCCTTGATGTAGGCGCAGTGCCTGCTGTTTTGGGCGGCAACTCGGTCAACTGCCAGCCACTGGCCCAGCCAATTGCGGGGTTCTGGGGGGTGAGTTCTGTTTCGACATGCCGGTACTGAGCCGTCTTCTGTGCCAGAGATATTGCACTGGCAAGGCGATCGGCGAGCACGACGACGGTTGCGCGCTGCCAGCGGTCGATGATCGACGGCGTGGCCATCACGGCCAACACACCGATAATGGCCAGCGCGATCACCAATTCAAGGAGCGTTACGCCCGCTTGCCGAACGGGTTGGGCATGACGAGTCATGGCCAGCATGCGGCATTGTGTGGTTCGCGCTCGCCGGTACTGAGCAGGCGGAGATAGCCGCAGGCAGCGTCGTTTGGAGGATCGGCAACGGCGACCACTTCCACGCAATCGGAAGACTGTGAGCCTATGTCCAGACTTGTGCATCCAACGTTGAAACGGATCTCGTAGCCATCAACTTGCGGCGTCGGGATGGGGCCGCCTCCGTCGTACGTTCCCGTACGGGCGTGGCGCAGCTCCAACTGCGCCAGGGTTGCAACCAAGGCGGCACCCGCTGCAGCCCGGCGCGTGCGCTGCCAGTACGAGGGCCAGCTTGAACTGGCGACAAAAGCCAGCGTACCCGCGATGACCAGCACCGCCATCAGCTCCACCAATGTGAATGCACGTGTGCGGCGCATCAGCGTGCTCCTGCTTCGGTCATTTCACGCCAACTCAGTCGGCCAAGCCGACGCGTGTAGGTACGCGATTCAAGCTGGCGCACCTGCCCACCGTCGAGTTGCCACACGCTGGTTTGCGTCGCCTGCGCGGTGGTGCCGCTGGGTGATTGGGTTGTCGGTGCATTCTGCACGGTGATAAGCGGTGCGCCGATGAGTACATGACCCGTGCGGCCGCTTTTGTCTGTGGGCAGCCCGGTGTGCGCGTCGAGCAGGTAAACGAGTTCTCGTCCAGCGGCGTCTCGCGTGGTGAGCAGCAGGCTGTTCGTACCAGCAGTCGTCAGGTCATCGGGCACTTGGCCGGCGGGAAGATCAATGCGCCAACCATTCGTCGTGCTGCTGGCGCCGGGGCTGATGACAGTGCCGTCCCCGACTTCTGCGGCATGCAGGCCGGTCAGGTTTTTGCGCGAGAGGTTGCGTACCGCGTTGTTGGCATCCGCGACGCCATATAGCGTGGCGTTTCCGCCAGTGTCGACGGCAATGAACACGAGCCGAGGGCCGCCGGCGCTGGCGGCCAGCAGGATCGGGCTGAGGATGCGCTGTATGGCGCCGCCGCGCGAGGTGGCTTTGAAGAGCGGTGTGCGCCGCTGCGTTTCGTCGGCGCCTAGCGCATTCGGCCACGGAGGTGCCCCGCTCAAGTCGAAGCGCCAGATCTGGCCATGGGTGTCCGCCGCATAGGCGAAGGTGGCGGTCCCCTGTGGCCCCAGTGCTACAGCCGGTGCGCCTAGGCCGCCAAGGCTCGTATCCCCTGGCACCTTGATCGCATAGGCGGTGTCCGAGTGCCAGGGCGACTCGATAGGCTGATCCAGGGCCAGCAACAGCAGACGGCTTTCCACATTGGCGCCGCCCTCGCCGTTTCCGCTGATGGCAAACCAGCGCGGCTTGCTGCTGCGGCCATTGGCCAGCGGGACCATCGGGATCGGACCTTCTACACGGCCAACAGTTGGGTCATCACTGGCGTCATAGGCCAGCATGATCGGTGGTGAAGATGAGGTGGGGTCGGTCACGTCGACCAGGAATAGCCCCGAACCTATCGTGCCGTTGGCACACGCCAGCAGCGAACGCCATTGCGCGCCCGTCCAGGCATCGGCCGCAAAAGGTCGGCCGCAGACCGTGCCAGGTACCGGTTGCCCGGGCGATGTATTTCGCGCAGCAGTCGGCAGAGCAGCGTCGGACATGGCGGCGAAGCGTTCCTCACCGGTGACGGCATCAAAGCCGTGCAGCATGCCGTCGTTGGCGCCGATGTAGACCATCCACGGCCGCTGTGCATGCTGTTCGCGGAAAGGCTTGTGACCTGGATCGAGCACGAAGCCCGGCGGCCCGAGCAACTGCACGTGTGCGCCGCGCATGGCGCCCAGCAAGGAGTTGCGTGGCCGCAGACCGGAGTTGTTGTGCTCGTGATCGCGTGCGCCGCGCAGGTAATCGATGCGTTGTGCGCCAAGTTTGTCGCTGCCGTCGAGTGTCGCCTGTTGCGTGGGCGACAGTGCTTCCCAGTGCAGCGGGACTGGTGCGTGCGTGGAAGGCTCGCCGTGCCGGAAGGTCCACAGCTGTCTGGCACTCGGAGCCTTGGCGTCGAGCAGGCGGCTGGCTTCCCAACGGTCCGACGGCGCAGGCGCGTCCAGCGTGCCGAGTGTCGGCAGAAATTGCAGGGCTCGCAGCCGACCGCTCCACGCGTCGTCGCCACGTGCGGTCAGGATGTGCGTGGGTAGGCGGCCTGCAGGTGGATCACTGGTGGCAGCCGGCGTCGAGCCTGCTAGCGCTGCAATGACCAACGTGCCTAGACGCTGTGCCTTCATGGTTTGATCCCTTTAGGACGGTAGACCGTCTGCAGCATCACGTTGACCTGCTTGTCGCCGCCAAAGCCCGCAGCTGTGATCCGGAAGAGCGAGGGCCCGCGCGCAGCACCAGCTTGTACCCATTGGCCGGGCAGTGCATCGGGAATCGGTTCGATGACATAGCGGGCACCGAGTGCTGGCGAGCGCCCGTTACGTTGAGTCACGATGGGGAGCACTACCGAATTGGTGTCGTCGTCCAGCAGCTTGGCGAGCGCCCGCACAGATTGGCCCGGTGTGGGCCAGCACAAGCCGAGTTCCGCGTTTTGCCCGCAGCGGCCTGATACGAAGCCGGCCAGCGTGATGGGGTTGAGCGCGGCGATGCGTGCATCGTCGGGCGTGGCGCGGCAGTCGTTGTGGATCGGCGTACCGGTGGCAAGGGCAAGGCCGCATTCGGCGGCAGCCAATGCGGTTTCGGCTTCCTGCAGGGCGAGTGCGTGGTCGGCAGCCAGCGTGGCGCGACGGCGATGGTCCTGTACCAGTTGCAAAGCGGTGACCATCAACAGGCTCATGACGATCAGTGTGCCGACGACAGCGATCATTGAGAACCCGCCATGAATTCTGTGTGGTTTCAGCATGCGTCAGCCTCGCAGCGCAGCGGGTTGCGCACGGCGAACGTGGCGGTGAAGCGTGCGCGGTTGCGCCGTGGATCTTTGGGCCGGAAGCTTAGATCTTCGGACTGCGCGTCGGGTGCGGGCGTGATCTCACGAAACAGCGCGATGCTGTCCAAGGCCGGCTGCCTCATCGAATAGCGATCGCCGCGCACGACGATCGCTACATGAACAAGCTGCACGCGGTACCAGTCTTTGGCACTCATCGCACGTGCCGATACGATCTTCTCGGGTGACGTTGGCGTCGGCGCGAGGGTGTAGAGCAGTTGAAGGATTTCAACGCCGCGTACGATTTCACGAGCCCGTCCTTCCGCGGGCGTATTGCCGGGTGCGAAGGAGCGGCACATGAGCCGTGGCGCTAGCTCGCCATCTTCACTGATGGAGATGAACAGCAACATGCTGCCCAAACGCGGGTCCTCATCGCTCCCCGTGCGCTCTGGTATTTCGAAACCGATGCAGTTGTGCATGGCACCGTCGGCGGTTGTGCTATTCGGGGGCAATTTGTTGCGGCCTGAGAAGCGGGCCATCAGCGCGTCACTGCGTTGTTCGGCGTGTCGGGTGCCGCATTCAAGGTCGGGAACACCCTTCGGGCTGTCGCAGTCGTCCACCCCGAACAGCGATAGCGGCGCCTCCGCACTTGGCCAGCGGCGTACGGATGACACGCCCGGGATATCGGTAATCCACCCCGCCTGGCGCACCGCATTGCCGATCAGCTCCAGTGCCCGCATCCCGCGGTCTTCGATGAGCGCTTCATCGGCAAGTCGCTGGTAGCGCGCCCGCGCGATCAGCGTCAATTGCAGTGCGATGCCCAACACCATCAAGGCGATGACCATGCCGACCAGCAATTCAACCAGCGATGCCCCGCGCGCAGGGCGGGCAAGCGGGCGGGGCATATCAGCGGGCTTCCGTCTGTACGAGCAGGTCGCGAGCGTGGGCGCCAAGCTCGCTGGCAGCGCGGCTGGTGGCTTCGAGGTAATCGAACGCACGCAACATGGCCGCCGCACCGAGTGAAAGCACGGCCAGGGCGATGAGGGCTTCGATCAGGATGGCGCCGCGCTGGCGGCAGGTTTGGAGACGGGCAGACATGAGGTGGCTGACGCTTGGCGGAGCCGCCCAAGTTAGTGTGAATTCGGTCTTATAAGTGTCACATCTGGTCAATGCCCGTTCTAGGCGGTTGGACCCCGGTCCTTGCTCGCCGGATGGGCTGCTCCGGAGTTTCGTCGTCGACGTTGCATTTTCGCCAACGCAAGCCCTACTCGACCCCCGCGCTAGAGCGGTAGGTTATTGACACTTTTTTACGAATTCTCCACTATTCCGGCAATGTCTCTGCCTGGGCTTTTTTTTGCCGGGCGGGTCGGCGCGTTAATGGATTTGGGCGCCGCCCAATAAAAGAACTCAAGAAGTTCAGAAGCAGCAGCGTGCGCGACATCGTTTGCGTCGTGACTGCCGCATAACAAAATGTCGGGGGTGAATATGTACAACGGGATCTCGCCCATCGGGCGCGGTGGCCTTCCAGTCAGTCTTCTGTTGCACTGACATGGCGGCCGCGGTCCGCAATTACGTTACCGCGCATCAAACCAGATCACCACACAACCCATGGCAACCGGGCCATGCGGTTGCGCGTGGCGGTGACGTCGGCGTTCGTCCTCACGGATTGCCGCATACCAACCAGATCGTTATGTCATGTTCATGTGAGCAGGGTGGCGCGCGGGGTTTGGCCGTGGCCCGCAGTCGCGGCATTACGTTGATCGAGCTGATGGTCACGCTGAGCATCGTGGCCATCCTTGCCGTGATCGCGACGCCGTCGTTCACCGGGGTCATCCAGAAGGCCCGATTGCAGACTGAGGCGAACTCGCTTGTCAACGATCTGCAGTTTGCCCGCAGCGAATCGATCAAGCGGGGCCTGCCGGTGAGCGTGTGCCCATCATCCAACGGCACCACGTGCAATACGGTCGAGCCCTTTGCCTGGGAGCGGGGGTGGATCGTATTCAACGACGACAACGGCTCGGGCGTGCTGGATACGGCAACCGACGCACCGTTGCGCGTGCGCCCTGGGCTCACGAGCGGCGATACCTTTACGCCGACTCCGTCGGCTTCTGCCGTGGTCTACAGCCGGGATGGCTTTGCGACAAACCTGAGCCAGGGCACCGTGACGATGAAGCTGACGACTTCTCCGGCCAACAACAATGCGATGCGGTGCGTCGAAATCAACATGGCTGGCCGGCAACGTGTGCTGACGCAGGGGACGGCCTCATGCAACTGATCACGCAACGCCGTACGGCGTCTGGCTTTTCCTTGATCGAAGCGCTGATCACCATGGTGGTGGTCGGGGTCGGCCTGTTGGGTCTGGCAAAAATCCAGGCGGCGGCAGTGGGCAATACGCAGATCTCGCGCGTGCGCTCATTGGTGGCACTGCAGACCGAAAGCCTGATTGCCGCAATGCACGCCAACCGTGGCTTCTGGGGTGTCGCCAATACCGCGCCGGCGACGTTCAGCGTTAGCGCCAAGACTGCGACGGATTCGAACAAGGTGTTCGCCACCACGATTGCCGGTTGCCCCAAGTCAGGCGGAGCCGCTTGCACGCCGACGGAGCTAGCGGCCTACGACATCCAGCAGTGGGCCGTGCAGATGGACGCGAATTTTCCGGGCTATACCGCCACAGGCAATTGCACGACCGACACGACGCTGCCGGCGAGCTGCAACGTCACCGTGACCTGGAACGAAAAAACCATCGCCGTGAACAGTGCAACGGCATCTGCGGCGGCGGCAGGTCAGCCCTCCACGCAGCAGAGCTATACGGTCTACGTCCAACCATGAGCCGCAACGCGATGACTTTTCAGGTGCGACGGGTGCACAGACAGCACGGCACGAGTCTGATCGAGATCCTCATCGCCATGGTGATCGGGCTGTTCATTCTGGGCGCGGTAGCGGTGGTGTTCGTCAACATGCAGAAGACGTTCACGAGTCAGGACCAACTCGCGCAATTGCAGGACAACCAACGGCTGGCGCAGACCATTCTGACCAATACGGTGCAGTCGGCCGGGTACTTTCCAGACCCGAAGGTTAATACGCAGCTAACAGCGCTGACCGGCGCCTCTGGTGTGGTCGCCCCGGGCCAGGTGATCTCAGGAACGAGCGGGGCTGGGACGAGTAGCGATACGTTGACGACCCAGTTCGCCACTGCCAGTGGAGACGGCGTGATGAACTGCCTGGGCCAGAGCAATACAGGTGGTTCGCAACTGGTCTACGTCAATACGTTGTCCGTCAATGCCAACAATGAGTTGCAGTGCGCGGTCAACGGACAGGCGCCTGTGTCGCTTGTCAGCGGGGTATCGAGCCTGACGGTGCTGTACGGCACCGATACCGACAACGACGGGAACAACGATTCCTATCTCACGGCGACGCAGGTTGCCGCTGCGGGGAAGTGGTCTGCCGTCCATGCGGTCAAAGTCACGCTCAACTTCACGACGCAGTTCGGTAACGTTCCTGGAACCAGGAGCGTGCCGTGGGTGCAAACGATTAGCTTGAAGAACCAGCCATGAAAACCACGAAGCGTTTTCTCACGGTATCGAGGCGCGGCGTACGCGGGTACACGCTCGTCATCGGCATGCTGATGCTGCTTGTGCTGACGCTGTTGGCACTGGCCATGTTCCGCAGCTCCGGTTTGCAGGAGCGGATTGCCGCAGGCACGCGTGACAAGCAGCGTGCGATGGAGGCTGCGCAGAGTGCGCTGCAGTATGGGGAGTGGTGGCTGGGGCAGGGCAACGCCTTGACCAGCGTGAACTGTGCGAACGTTAACAGCGGCAACACGTTGAGCAACATGCGGGTGTGTTCCAACGCCTTGGCCAACCCTGCCGCCTTGCCTTGGAGTGCCGGCTCGACCTACTTGCCGCCGTCGATGACAGCCAACGGCGGTGGAGGCCTGGCGGGCGCCAGCTCGCCGAGTGGTGACATCAACTACGCCGCTCGTCCTGGGCTCTACATCACCTATCTCGGGCTGAACGGAGCCGGGCTGGCACAGCTGTATCAGGTCACCGCCTACGGCTATGGCGGTGATGCAACGACAGCCGCCGTGGTGCAAAGCACGTATCAACTGGTGTCTGGTGCCAAGGATCTGGGGCAACAGTGATGAAAAAGAACCAACGTCTGGCTGTTTTTACAGCGTCGATACTGCTGCCCAGCCTGTCCTGGGGCCAGCAGACTGTTAGCGATACCTTGACGGGCACCACGGCTTCACAACAGTGGATGTCTTTGAACGGGGCTTGCCTGACCGCTGGCACTAACCCGGTCTATGACGCCAGCACGAATACGATCCCGGGATGTACGGGGCTGAGTTACTACAAGGACAAGACGCTTGTTGGCGGTGTCAACGGGACGTTGACGACGCAACCGGATCCTTCGGGGCAGGGTGCGTTGCGTCTGACCAATGGCGACACGTTGCAGAACGGATCCAACGGTAACGATAGCAACGGTGCGGTCGTCTCCAATTTCACATTCCCCACGAACCAGGGCGTGCAGGTTACGTTCACCACGGTGACGTACGGGGGGAACGGATACGGCAATGGCCGCGGTCAGGCGTCCGGTGCAGACGGTATTGGCTTCTTCTTGTCGGATGGCACTCAACCGCCCACCGTAGGCGGTTTAGGCGGGAGCCTGGGCTACAGCTGTTCCAACCAGACTCGCACAAAAACGAACAATAACAAGACCGTCTACATCGGCAACGACGGCGTGCAGGGCGGCTACATCGGTATCGGGATCGACGAATACGGCAACTTCGCTAACGGGGCGGACAACTCAAGCTCCGGGTCGGGCCCAGCACCGGGCCGGATCAGCGTACGCGGCTCGGGAAATACCACTTGGGCGTATCTGAACAGTATTTCGCCCAACTACTATCCAAGTCTTGGTCCGGACGGGATGACCCAATCGCAGGCGAATGCTTTGATAAAGGCCTGCTCCAAAGGGCAGTACAGGGACAACAACGGTTCCACCGTCTCGCTTCCTTATAACTACAACTACATTGCTGGCGACGACCTGACCCAGGCGACGATCTATAGCCAGCAGGCGACCAATAAAACCACTCCCAACAAGCCCTTGCGCAGCAAGGCCACGCCGATCACCTACTCGATCAGCATCACGCAGGACGGCATTCTGAACATGTCGTATGCCGTGAACGGTGGCGTTGCGAATTCGGTGATCAAGGACCAGTCCATTACCGCAACGAACGGGCCGCTGCCCAAGAGTTTCCGCTTTGGGTTCTCTTCCGGCACGGGTAGCGGCAGCAACGTTCACGAGATCACTTGCTTCAAGGCTGCACAGATCGGGCAGTCGAGCAGTTCTGCCGGCACGAACATCCCGCAGTTGGGCCGCGTGATCGATGGCACCCAGCTCTACCTCGCCTACTACCACCCCAAAAACTGGTGGGGCGAACTGACTGCGCAGACCATCGGACCTGATGCGACGACGGGCAAGCTCGTCATCAATTCCACCGCAAACTGGAACGCGAGCTGTGCGTTGACGGGCGGCGCGTGCCCGGCCATGGGTTCGTCCGCGACGGTCGCCGCCCAAGGCCCTTCGGCGCGCAGCATCCTGACGTGGAACGGCAGCAGTGGTGTGGGTTTTCAATGGAACAACCTGACGAAGGCGCAGCAAACCGCGCTTACTGCCGGCGACACAAGCGCGACCAGTGCCCGCTTGGCATACCTGCGCGGCGATCGCTCCAAGGAAGTCAGTGCTGGCGGGACGTTCCGCACGCGCGATGGTGTGCTGGGCGACATCATCAACTCCAGCCCGACATGGGTCGGTGCGCCGGCGGCACCCTACAACGGTCCTTGGGTGGATGCGCTGTATGCCAAAGCCACGGCTGCGGAACCCAACGGCAGCTATGCGAATTTCAAGAAGGCCTATGGACAGCGCCTGAACGTGGTGTACGTGGGCGCCAATGACGGCATGTTGCATGGCTTCCGCGCCGGCAGCTTTGACGCCAAGGGCAACTTCGTCAACAACACGGCGACCCCCAACGATGGGCAGGAAGCGCTGGCCTACATGCCGGCTGCCGTCGTGAACACCATTCACAGCACGTCGACCGGCAACAAGCTGGACTTCGCCTCGCCGTCGTACACGCACAATCTTTATGTGGACGCGACACCCGGTACCGGCGAGCTGTATTACAACGGCGCGTGGCACACGTGGGTCGTGGGTGGCCTGGGCGGCGGCACGAATACAGGTGGCCCGATCGCTGACAACACCAGCACGGGCACTGGCGCGATCTACGCACTGGACGTTACCGATCCATCCACGTTCAGCGAGGGCAACGCGAACTCGTTGGTCATCGGCGAGTGGACGGCAGCATCGATCGCGTGCACCAACGTTACCAACTGCGGCAACAACCTGGGCAACACGTACGGCACCCCGGTCATCCGGCGACTGCACAACGGCAACTGGGCCGTGCTCTTTGGCAACGGTCTGAACAGCGCGAACGGCACGGCCGGCATGTACATCATGCTGATCGACGCGAAGGGCGGCACGTCGTTCCGCTACCTCGATACGGGAAGCGGCTCGACGACCAACAAGAACGGCATCGCCTACGTGACAGCCGCCGATCTTGATGGCGATCACATTACCGATTACGTCTACGGCGGCGATCTGTACGGCAATCTCTGGCGCTTCGACCTGACCTCGCAGGACCCGACGGCGTGGAGCGCGTCTTCCAAGCCGCTGTTCACCACCGCCACGGGTCAACCGATTACCAGCCAGGTTGCCGTTGCATCGGTCCCGGGGTCGGGCGGCAATCCGCGTGTACTGGTCGCCTTCGGTACGGGGCAACTGATGCCCGCAACGCTCGCAAGTGCCGCCACCCCAGCGAAAGCGGCTCAGGCGCTCTATGGCATCTGGGACTGGGACATGAGCGTCTGGAACGCCATGGCTCCGGCGACGGCCCAATACTCCTCGCTCGCCGCTCCGCAGACGGTCACGACTTCGGTGCTGCTGCTGCAAAGCGTCACGAAGGAGATTCCGGCCACCGATACGACGATGGCTGAGAGATTGATCAGCAGTCAGAAGGTGTGCTGGCAAGGATCAACCGATTGCGCCACCAACAACCAATACGGTTGGACGCTGCCGTTGCCTGCCGCGCAGAACGAGCAGGTCATCTACAACCCGAAGCTTCAGTCTGGCGTGCTCAATATCAATACGGTGGTGCCGGCGGTGCAGAATGTGCTGTCCTGCAGCTCCACGCCGGCCTCGGGCTATTCGTATGGCTTGTCCGTTGCTACGGGCGGGGCCACACCGTCCCCGTATTTCTACGACGCCAACGGCAGCTACCTTGTCTCGGGTGGTATTGGCGTCAGCGCGGTCGGCATGAGCGGCACTGGCACGTCGACATTCGTGAACATCAACGGCAAGGTCTATGCCGTCATGCAAACCGCGGACGGCACGCCGAAGTTCATTCAAATCAACCCAGCGGCTACCGGCGTCGGTTCGCGCGTCAACTGGGTAAAGCTGCGTTAAGCCATGAATCAGACGTCGTCCAATTCAACAATCCGCGGGGCAGCGGGTTTTACGTTGATCGAACTCATGATCACGGTGGCAATCATTGCCATCCTGACGATGATTGCCTATCCGTCCTATCAGCAGTACATCCTCAAGTCGCATCGCGTTGATGCGAAGACCGCGCTATTGGACCTTGCGGCGCGCCAAGAGCGCTTTTTCACGCTGCAGAATGTCTATGCGAGCGCACCGGCAGCTCTGGGTTATGGTGCCGCGTCGTTTCCGATGGCGATTCAGTCGGGCAACCAAAGCTACTATGCCCTGAGCGTGCAGCAACTGAACAACGCAGCGTCATCGCCGGCGTACACAGCCATTGCCACACCGACAGGGCCGCAACAGCGCGATACCTGTGGAACGTATTCGATCAATCAGCTTGGCGTGCAAACCAATACCGGCAACACCACGCCAACCGCGCAGTGCTGGTAATAAGGGCCCTTCGGGGCCCTTGTTTATTTCCGCACATTCGTCGCCGCAATCTCGTCCAATACGTCGCGAAATTCCGACACATCCTCAAAACTACGGTACACCGACGCAAACCGGATGTACCCGATCTTGTCCAGCCGCTTGAGTTCGCGCATGACCAGTTCACCCACGCGGTCGCTGCCGATTTCCTTTTCGCCGTGGCTGAGGAGTTTTTCTTCGATGCGAGAGATGGCTTCGTCGATGGCCTCGGCGGACACGGGGCGCTTGCGCAGCGCCAGGCGCATGGAATCCTTGACCTTGTTGCGGTCGTAGTCGACGCGGCTGCCGTTCTTTTTGACGACGGCCGGGAAGAACAGCTCGATGCGTTCGTAGGTCGTGAAGCGACGGTCGCAGGACTCGCAGCGGCGGCGGCGGCGCACGGTGTCGCCTTCTTCCGACATGCGGGTATCAATCACCTGGGTGGCCGCGTGGCCGCAAAAGGGGCATTTCATGCCGGTGGTCTCCTCGGCAACCTTGAAGAACGCGCTGCGCTAAAAGAACAACGCCGCGATGGCCCCTCATTCAATTCGGGGCGCATCGCGGCAGGGTACTACGTGGCCGGAAGATCCGGCCATCGGCGGATGCCTTAAGCGTAGACCGGGAACTGCTTGGTCAGCTCAGCCACCTTGGCGCGCACAGCGGCAATGTTCGCTTCGTCGTGCGGGTTGTCCAGCACGTCGGCGATCAGGTGTGCCACCTTCACGGCCTCAGCTTCCTTGAAACCGCGCGTGGTCATGGCCGGCGAGCCCAGGCGCACGCCCGAGGTCACGAACGGTTTTTCCGGATCGTTCGGAATTGCGTTTTTATTGACAGTGATGTGTGCGTCACCCAGCACCTTCTCGGCTTCCTTGCCGGTGATGTTTTTGGCGCGCAGGTCGACCAGCATCACGTGGCTTTCGGTGCGGCCCGACACGATACGCAGGCCGCGCGCCATCAGCGTTTCGGCCATGGCGCGTGCATTCTTGACCACTTGTTCTTGGTAAGCCTTGAACTCCGGCGACAGGGCTTCCTTGAACGCCACCGCCTTGCCGGCAATCACGTGCATCAGCGGGCCACCCTGGATACCCGGGAAGATCGCCGAGTTGATGGCCTTCTCGTGCTCGGCCTTCATCAGGATCACGCCGCCGCGCGGGCCGCGCAGGCTCTTGTGGGTGGTCGTGGTGACGAAATCAGCGTGCGGCACCGGGTTCGGGTACACACCCGCGGCGATCAGACCGGCGTAGTGGGCCATGTCGACCATGAAATACGCGCCGATCGACTTGGCGATCTTGCCGATGCGCTCGAAATCGATGCGCAGCGCAAATGCGGACGCGCCGGCGATGATCAGCTTCGGCTTCTTCTCTTGCGCCAGGGCTCCGAGCGCGTCGTAGTCGATGTCTTCTTGTGCGTTCAGACCGTAGCTGACGACGTTGAACCACTTGCCGCTCATGTTCAGCGCCATGCCGTGCGTCAGGTGACCGCCTTCGGCCAGGCTCATGCCCATGATCGTGTCGCCCGGCTTGAGCACGGCGAAGAACACGCCCTGGTTGGCTTGGGAGCCCGAGTTCGGCTGCACGTTGGCGGCTTCGGCGCCAAACAGTTGCTTCACGCGGTCGATGGCGAGTTGCTCGACCACGTCCACGTATTCGCAACCGCCGTAGTAGCGCTTGCCGGGGTAGCCCTCGGCGTACTTGTTGGTCAGTTGCGAGCCCTGCGCGGCCATCACGGCCGGGGAGGTGTAGTTCTCCGAGGCAATCAGCTCGATGTGATCTTCCTGACGCTGATTTTCCTTCTGGATGGCGGCAAAGATTTCGGGATCGATCTGGTCGATCGTATAGCGGCTGCGTTCGAACATGGCGAGTGTTGGGTCTGAAACGAAACGGAATTGGCGTTGGTCGGGCGAGGCGGGGGAAACGCGCGCGGCTTGGACACTGTTCCGTCGAGACAGAGCAGCGGGGACCCAAGTCACCCTGCTTCCCATTCGCTGCCCAGGCGAGCGGCAGGCGTCGTTGTGCATGACGCCAGAAACCTTGCGCTTCCTCGTGGTCGTTGCCCACATGTCGAGGCTGCTTGGTGCGGCCTCAGGATTCGCCAGTCGCGCAAGGTGGAATGGTTGCCCGCGAGTGTACGACAGGCCTATGGTCGCCGCAAGAAGCGGGCGTGCAGACACGCACATTGCGCTGCAATAAGGCACAAGGCTTCAGGTAAACTCTGGTCTTTCGCTTTTTTAGGTCCGGAGACACTTACTTCCATGATCGTATTCGTGACTGGCGCAACAGCCGGGTTCGGCGCGGCCATCGCGCGGCGTTTCGTGCGAGAAGGCTATCGTGTGATCGCGGCCGGCCGCCGCCAGGACCGTCTTGACGCGCTCAAGGCAGAATTGGGCGACGCCGTGCTGCCGTTCGTGCTCGATGTGCTGGACGCCGATGCTGTCGCCGCCTTGCCAGGCACGCTGCCCGAGGGCTGGCGCGAAGTCGACGTGCTGGTCAACAACGCTGGCCTGGCTCTGGGTCTGGAGCCTGCCCAGCGCGCTGACCTGACCGACTGGGACCGCATGATAGGCACCAACTGCTCCGGCCTGGTCAATGTGACGCGTGCGTTACTTCCGGCCATGGTCGAGCGCAACCGCGGCCACGTCATCAACATCGGCTCGATCGCCGGGACGTACCCTTATCCGGGTGGCGATGTTTACGGTGCCACCAAGGCGTTCGTGCACCAGTTTTCGTTGAGTCTGCGCGCGGACCTGACCGGCACCCGCGTGCGCGTATCGAATGTCGAGCCGGGTCTTTGCTCGGACACCGAGTTTTCCAACGTGCGTTTCAAGGGCGACGACGCCCGCGTGGACAAGGTCTACGAAGGCACGGAAGCGCTTACCGCCGATGACATCGCCGAGGCCGTCTACTGGATGGCGGCGCTTCCCGCGCACTTCAATGTCAACGCAATCGAACTGATGCCCGTTTGCCAGTCATTCTCGGCCACCAGCCTCACGCGAGGGATGGCCTAAGGCTTTTTATGCAGGGTTTGTCGCGCCATGCAAGCCCTCGGCCGGCCGGTGGATGGCTGGCCGTTACTTGCGTCTTGTTAAAATTGGCAGATGTCTTCTTTTGACTGGAACCTGCGCGTGTATTGGGAAGATACCGACGCAGGCGGCGTGGTGTTTTACGCCAACTACTTGAAATTTTTTGAGCGCGCCCGCACCGAGTGGCTGCGCGCGCTTGGGGTTGACCAGCAGGCGCTGGCCGACACGACCGGGGCCATTTTCGTGGTGCGCAGCACCGCCGTGGACTACCGTGCGCCAGCACGCCTGGATGACCTCGTGCAGATCCGTTCGCGTATGGAACGGGTTGGCCCGGCATCGGTCCAATTTGCCCAAGAAGGCTGGCGTGGCGACGTTCTGCTCGCATCAGGCACGATTCGTGTTGGATGTGTCGATCGGCTCACATTCCGGCCGACCCCGATTCCCGCTCCCGTACTCGCAACCATCAAAGCCGCCGCATGAATCCCGTCGAGGTCACACAAGATCTGTCGATCGTCTCGCTGGTGCTGCACGCCAGCCTCCTGGTCCAATTTGTCATGGGCCTGCTGCTGGTGATGTCGCTGTTCTCCTGGACGTACATCTTCCGCAAAGCCTTTGCGCTGCGTGCTGCGCGCAGCCAGACCGAATCGTTCGAGCGCGATTTCTGGGCTGGCGGTGACTTGCAGGCGCTGTACCAGAGCGCCGCCAACAATCGTCACACCACCGGCGCGCTTGAGCGCATCTTCGAAGCGGGTATGCGCGAGTACCTCAAGGCACGCGAGTTGCAGCGCGGCGGTGGGGATCCGAGCGCCATCCTCGACGCGTCCCGCCGTGCCATGCGCGCGGCTTACCAGCGCGAGATGGACTCGCTCGAATCGCATCTGCCGTTTCTGGCGTCGGTCGGCTCGGTCAGCCCGTACATCGGCCTGTTTGGCACGGTATGGGGGATCATGAACGCCTTCCGCGGCCTGTCCAACGTGCAGCAAGCCACGCTGTCGGCAGTGGCCCCGGGTATTGCCGAAGCGCTGGTTGCTACAGCCATCGGCCTGTTCGCGGCCATTCCTGCGGTGATCGCCTACAACCGCTATGCCACCGAGATGGACCGCTTGGCCAACCGGTTCGAGAGCTTCATGGAAGAGTTCTCGAACATCCTGCAGCGCCAGACGCGCTAAGGAGCCAAGCGTATGGCTACCATCCAGCGAACGCGCCGCGCCCGACGGGCCAAGGCTGACATCAACGTCGTTCCCTATATCGACGTGATGCTGGTGCTGCTGGTCATCTTCATGGTGGCGGCACCCGTGGTGAACCCGGGCGTGGTCAACCTGCCGTCGGTGGCCAATGCCACGCCGCAGCAGACCCAGCCGCCCATCGTTGTGACCATCAAGGGCGACGGCACGATCCTTGCTCGCGTCAAAACCGGTTCGGGAGCGACCGAGCAGAAGCTCGCCAACAACAACGAGCTGCGCGCGTTTGTGAAGCAGCGCACCGACGAAAACCCCGATCAGCCGGTCGTGATTGCTGCCGACAAATCGGTTCAATACGACCGCGTGCTGACCGTGATGGGCGTGCTCAAGGGTGACGGCGTGAAGCGCGTCGGCCTGATGGTGAAATCGTCATGAGCACGTTGATGAACCGAACGTTGACGAACCAAGGCGGGGCAACCCGCGCGTCATGACTACGACGTCGTTGCACCGTTATGAGCCCGTTCGCGAGCGCGGTACGCTGCGCGCGTTCGGGCTGGCGGTCCTGACACACGTCCTGCTGCTGATCTTTCTGTACTTTGGCGTGCAGTGGCAGAGCAGCACCCCGCGCGGCGAAGAGGCCGAGCTGTGGGACGAGGCTGCTGTTCAGCAGGCCGTGCAGCAGTCTGCGCCGGTGCCGGAAATCAAGCCGGAACCGGTGATCAAGGCACCGCCCACCAAGGTGGAGGAGGAAGCCGACATCGCGCTGGAGCAGCAGAAGCGCAAGCGTGAGCAGGAAGCCGCCGCGGCCCGTGAAGCTGAACTCGCCCGCCGCGCTGCAGAAGAGCGCGCCGACGCGCAGCGTCAGGCCCGTCTGAAGGAAGAGCAGCGCGCCCGCCAGGCCGAACTCCAGCGTAAGGCCCTGGCCGAACAGCAGGCCAAGGAAAAGGCCGCCGAAAAGGCCGCCGCCGATGCTCAGGCGCGAAAGAATGCGCAACTGCAGGCCCAGGCCGAAGCGAAGGCCAAGGCTGAGGCAGACGCCAAGCTCAAGGCCAAGGCGGCAGCGGACGCCAAGCTGAAGGCGGAATCCGAGCGCAAGGCCAATGAGGCGCGCTCCAACGCACAGCGTAAGGAACAACTGGACCGCCTGCGCGCCATGGCCGGTGCCGGTGCGACGGGCTCGGTGGCAGGTTCTGGCGGTGGTGTCGGCAATGCGCAGGGCACGGGCGGTACGGCGTCGGCGGGGTATGCCGAACGCGTGCGTGCCAAGGTCAAGCCGAACATTTTGTTCGACCCATCGGCCGTCAACGGCAATCCGTCTGCGGTGGTGTCGGTGCAGATGGCGCCGGACGGCTCGATCCTGTCCAAGCGCCTGACGAAGTCGAGCGGCAACGGTGCCTATGACGAAGCCGTGCTGCGCGCGGTCGAACGTTCCGACCCGCTGCCGCGCGATACCAATGGCAAAGCGCCGTCGAGCGTCATCCTGACGTTCCGGCCCAAGGAATAAACGCGTCAGCGCTGCTCGTGCGGCGCTGGCCAACGGTTCTCAGATTCCGGATTTGATAGTAGGGACGATGAACATGATGCGAAAGATGTGGATTCCGATGTTCCGACGCGCAGCGCAGGCCTTGCTGCTGACCGCAGCGTGCGCCGGCGTGGCCCATGCCCAGCTCAACGTAGAGATTTCGGGCGTTGGCGCCAGCCAGTACCCGATTGCGATCGCCAACTTCCAGGGCGAAGCGCAGGCTCCGCAAAACCTCTCGGCCATCGTCCGGGCGGATTTGGTGCGCAGCGGCCGCTTCTCGAACGTGGACGTTGCCGGCGCCGTGGTGCCGGAAAGCCCGGCGCCTGACCTGGGTGCCTGGAAAACCAAGGGCGCCGCAGCCTTTGTGGGCGGCACCGTGACCCGCAACGGCGACCGCTACGAAATCCGCTTCCGCCTGTACGACACCGCCAAGGGCGAAAGCCTGGGCGGCCTGTCACTCACACGCGGGCCGGGCCAACTGCGCCTGGCTGCGCACGAAATTGCCGACTACATCTACCAGAAGCTGATTGGCGAGCGCGGCATTTTTGCGACGCGCCTGTCGTACGTGTCCAAGGTCGGCCGCCGGTTCCAGTTGCAGATTTCCGACTCGGACGGCGCCAACCCGCAGATCGCGTTGACGAGCAATGAGCCCATCATCTCGCCGTCGTGGTCGCCGGACGGCACCAAGGTCGCGTACGTGTCATTCGAGAGCAAGAAACCGGTGGTATACGTGCATGATCTTGTGGCGGGCCGCCGCACGGTCATCTCGAACCAGAAGGGCAACAACTCGGCGCCGGCCTGGTCGCCGGATGGACGCCACGTGGCGGTATCGCTCTCGCGCGATGGCAATACGCAGGTTTACCTGGTCAACGCTGATGGTTCGGGCCTGCGCCGCCTGACCCGCAGCAGTGCGATCGACACCGAGCCGTCGTTCTCGCCGGATGGCCGCTCGATCTACTTCACCAGCGACCGTGGCGGTGCGCCGCAGATCTACCGCATGTCGGCCGAGGGCGAAGAGTCGGGCGGTGCGCAGCGCGTGACGTTCAAGGGCAACTACAACACGAGCCCGCGCGTGTCGCCGGACGGCAAGCTGCTGGCGTACATCTCGCGCGTGGGCGGTGCGTTCCGCCTGTACACGCAGGACTTGTCCAACGGCGACGTGAACGCGCTGACGGATACGTCGCACGATGAATCGCCGAGCTTTGCCGCCAACGGCAAGTTCATCCTGTATTCCACGCGTGTGGGTGGCAAGTCGGTGTTGGCTGCGGTGTCGACCGATGGCCGTACGCGTCAGGTTCTTTCCCTCCAGGCCGGTGAAGTTCGCGAACCGGCGTGGGGTCCTTTCATGCAATAACGAAGCAGTTGTCCCTCTAGGAGAAATCGGACATGTCGAAGTCCCAAACCATGATCAAACTCGCAGCCATTGCCACGCTGCTGGCCCTGGGCGCTTGCAGCTCGGGCGTGAAGCTCGATGACACCGCCAAGAACGGTACGGGTGGTGCCGGTACGGGCGCGGATGCCCGTACGGTGACTCCGGTGGACGTTGGCGGTGACGAGCTGACGAACCCGAACAGCCCGCTGGCCAAGCGCAGCATCTACTTTGACTTCGATAGCTACTCGGTCAAGTCGGAATACCAGGGCCTGCTGGGCCAGCACTCGCGCTATCTGCAATCGCACAACCAGCGCAAGGTCCTGATCCAGGGCAACACCGACGAGCGCGGCACGAGCGAGTACAACCTTGCACTGGGCCAGAAGCGTGCCGAGGCCGTGCGCCGCGCACTGTCGTCGATGGGCGTGCCTGACAGCCAGATGGAAGCCGTGAGCCTGGGCAAGGAAAAGCCGCAAGCGACCGGTCACGACGAAGACTCGTGGGCACAAAACCGCCGCGCCGATATCGTTTACTAATCGGTACGGTTTGAAGTGGAACGCGCCGGCTGCGAGGTTGCGGCCGGCGTTCTTACGTTGGCAATCATATGAACACGATGACGAAACAGCGCGCCGATCGGACTTTACGCCCGGCCATGCGTCGAGCAATCCTGATGGCGACGCTCGTCGCGGGTGGCGCGCTCACTATGGCCGGCCCGGCGGCGGCGGGAGTGTTTGACGACGATGAGGCGCGCCGCGCCATCATCGACATGCGCGACAAGTTCAACAACTTCCAATCGACGGCGGCTCAGCGCATCGATCAGAACAGCAAGAACCTGCTCGACGCGCAAAACCAGATCGAGACGCTCAAGTCTGAAGTGGCGCGCCTGCGCGGGCAGAACGAAGTGCTGCAGAACAGCGTCGATACGCTGACCAAGCAGCAGAAGGATTACTACACCGACCTCGATGCGCGTCTGAAGAAGTTCGAGCCGCAGCAGGCCACGGTGGACGGTCGTGAGGGCATGGTCCAGCCCAACGAGAAGCCCGAATATGACGCTGCGCTCAAGGCGTTTCAGGGTGGCGACTTCAAGGGCGCGGGCAGCCAGTTCTCGGCGTTCGTGAAGAAGTATCCGCAGAGCCCGTATCTGCCGCTGGCGCAGTTCTGGCTGGGCAACGCGCTCTATGCGCAGCGTGATTACAAGGGCTCGAGCTACGTGCTGGAGAACATGGCACGCAGCAACCCGCAGCACCCGAAGGCACCCGATGCGCTGCTGCAGGTGGCGACCAACCAGGGTGAGTCGGGCCAGAAGGCGGCTGCTCGCAAGACGCTGGAATCGATCGCTTCGCAGTACCCCGGCACTGAGCAGGCCAAGACTGCGCAAAGCCGTCTGAAGACGATGCGCTGATCGGCAAGTCGTTCTGTGTTTGAAGAAACGCCCGCCTGTGGTTGCATCGGCGGGCGTTTTCTTGTGGGCCGCACATGACGGGTTAATGGCGGGCATATGGCGGGCATATGCCGTGCAGGGCGCGGGCAGGGCGGCAGCACGCTAAAATGCGGGCCTTCCCGATTCGCTTTGCAAGGCTTTGCCCATGAAAAAACGCGCCATCGTCCTGCTCTCCGGTGGGCTGGACTCTGCCACCGTGCTCGCCATGGCCAATGCCGATGGCTTTGAGACGTACGCACTGTCGATGCGCTACGGCCAGCGTCATTCGTCCGAGCTGGAAGCGGCCAAGAAAGTGGCGGCTTCGCTGGGCGCGGTGCGCCACGAAATCGTCGATCTGGATCTGCGCAAGTTCGGTGGCTCAGCGTTGACCGACGATGCACTCGACGTGCCGACCGATGGTGCACAGTCGGGCATTCCCATCACTTATGTGCCGGCGCGCAACACGATCATGCTGTCGCTGGCGCTCGGCTGGGCTGAAGCGGTGGGCGCGCGCGATCTGTTCTTCGGTGCCAATGCGGTGGATTACTCCGGCTACCCGGATTGCCGCCCCGAATACGTCGCCGCCTACGAGGCGCTCGCCAACCTGGCCACCAAGGCCGGCGTGGAAGGCGAGCGCATCCGCGTGAATGCACCCATCATCGCCATGACCAAGGCGGAGATCATCCAGGCCGGCGCGCGGCTGGGTGTGGACTACAGCATGACCGTGTCGTGCTACAAGGCCGACGACGATGGCCGTGCCTGCGGCGTGTGCGACTCATGCCGCATCCGCAAGGCCGGGTTTGACGCCGCCGGCGTGCCTGACCCCACTCGCTACGTCTGACGCGCTATGCCCGATATCGATCTCAACGCGTTGTCCCACACCGTGCTGTGGGGCACATTCGCGCTTACGTTTGTCTTTGGCGCGATCCTGCAGCGCACGCACTTCTGCACGATGGGTGCGGTGTCGGATGTGGTCAACATCGGCGATTGGAGCCGCCTGCGCATGTGGGTGCTTGCGATTGGCGTGGCCATGATCGGCACGGGCGTGCTGAGTTGGCTCGGCGTGATCGATACGAGCAAGACGATCTACACGGCCAGCAAGCTGCTGTGGCTGTCGTCGCTGGTGGGTGGGCTGTTGTTCGGCTTTGGCATGGTGCTGGGCTCGGGTTGCGGCAGCAAGACGCTGGTGCGCATTGGCGGCGGCAACCTGAAGTCGGTTGTGGTGTTCGTGTTCCTCGGGTTGGCGGCGTACATGACGCTCAAGGGCGTGTTTGGCGTGGTGCGCGTGGCGACCGTGGACGCTGTCGCCATGGCGCTGCCGACGTCGCAGGATTTGCCGAGCGTGCTGGGCCATGCGTTCTCCGTGGATGCGCGCATGCTGCGCCTCGTGCTGGCACTGGTGATTGGCGGGGCGCTATCGTTGTGGGCGCTGCTGGGGCGCGATTTCCGCACGACCGACAACCTGCTGGGGGGCATCGGCGTCGGGCTCATCATCGTTGGCATGTGGTACGTGTCGGGCCACCTCGGCTATGTGCAGGAAGACCCGAACACACTGCAGGAGGCGTTTGTGGCGACTAACAGCGGCCGTATGGAGGCACTGAGCTTCGTGGCCCCAGTGTCGTACACGCTGGAGTGGCTGATGTTCTTCAGCGATACGTCGAAGGTGCTGACGGTCGGCATCGTGAGCGTGCTGGGCGTGATTGCCGGTTCGGCCGTGGTGGCGTTGGCCACACGCACGTTCCGCTGGGAAGGGTTTGCCAATGCCGAGGACACCGGCAACCACATCATCGGCGGGATTCTGATGGGCATTGGCGGCGTGACGGCGCTGGGCTGCACGATCGGGCAAGGGCTGTCGGGCGTGTCGACGCTGGCAATCGGCTCGTTGATTGCGCTGGCGGGCATCATGACCGGCGCGCTGCTGGCGTTCCGTTATCAGATGTGGCGGATGGAACGCCTGGTCTGATCTGACAGGCGTTGACAGAATTGCGGATATCTTCCTATAATCGCGGTCTTTGGGGTCTTTAGCTCAGTCGGTAGAGCAGTAGACTTTTAATCTATTGGTCGCGGGTTCGAATCCCGCAGGACCCACCAAATTTCAGAGGGCTCGACAGCAATGTCGGGCCCTTTGTCTTTGTGCGGTGCCGTCTTTGTATAGCGTCCATTGGCGGCGCTATGCTGCGCGTATCACTCACCGGTCTACGCTCATGCCTTTGCGCCTCTACCTCGCCGGCCCCGATGTCTTCCGCCCGCAACCCGCTGCCCATGGCGAAGCACTCAAGGTGCTGTGCGCGGAATTCGGCTTCACCGGCCTGTACCCCCTCGATAACGCGATTGTCCCGCAGGCCGATGGCGCTGCGACCGCCGCTGAGATTTACCGCCAGAACATCGCACTGATCGACTCCGCCGATGCCGTGATCGCCAACGTGGCCGACTTCCGCGGCCACGAGCCCGATTCCGGCACATGCTTCGAAATCGGCTACGCCATTGCGCGCGGCAAAGACGTGTGGTGCTACAACGTGCCCGCCGCGCCCCTCATCGTGCAGGTGCCGAACACCAACGGCAACGATGCTGACGGCTGGGCGGTGGAAGACTTCGGCCTGCCGCGCAACCTCATGATCGCTTGCAGCAGCCGCCTCGTCGTGGGAGACGCACGCCTGTGCCTGGAGCGCATGCGTGCGCATTACGCTTAGTCGCGCACTGGATGTACGTATGCGGATTGCTTCCTTTGGGGCGAGGCAAGCGTCGTTCACTTACAGCCCTGCTGCGGTCAGGCGGGCATCGATGCTCGCCAGCGTCAACGATTGCGCGAACAGCCGCGTGAGCGATTGGCTCGCGTACCGCGGTACCTCGTCCGCCGTGGCCCAGCGGTAAGCATCCATCTCGGGGATGAGCCGGCCGGTGTGATAGCTGTTGAACATCGATGTGCAGGTCAGCGTGTCGAGCGCAACGTCGGCGCGGCGCAGGCGGGCGGCGAACAGATGCAATTCCTTGTCGCGGCGATACGGGATTCGGCCGAGTTCGATCAGCGCGTGGCAGTCGAGCATGAGGCCGGTTTCTTCGCGGGTCTCGCGCAGCGCCGTGTCGCGATGATTCTCGCCGGGGTCGGGTGCGCCTTTGGGGATGTCCCAGTGGCGCGTTTCGGTGGCGTGCGCAAGCAGCACCTCTGCGTCTTCGTTGAGCAGCACGAGGCCGCAAGACAGAGAGAGCGGCATGCTATTTCGCCCCGCCACGCTGCGTGATGCGCGCGGTCATCAACTGGTGATCTCGGCTGAACAGCCGGCGATAGGCCAGCAGCACCGCTGCCACCGTTCCTAACCCTGACGCTGCCGCCAGCAGGAACATGATGACGATCTGGTAGCGCACGGCTTCCAGCGGTGACTGCCCCGCCAGCACTTGGCCCGTCATCATGCCGGGCAGGCTCACCACACCCACCACGGTCATCTGATTGATGATCGGCGTCATGCCGGCACGCACGGCGGCGCGTGCTGCGTTGCGCGCCGCCTCCCAGCGCGTGCCGCCGAGCGCAAGAATCGTCTCCACCTGATCGCGCGAGGCGGTCAGTTCGCCTGTCATGCGCTCCAGTGCCAGGCCCACGCCAGTGAGCGTGTTGCCAAGAATCATCCCCATGATCGGAATGGCGTATTGCGGCTCGTACCACGGCCGCGCATGCAGCACGACCACCAGCCCGATCGCGCCGATCAGCCACGTGCTGCCGAACACCGACAACGTGCCGTCCAGCCGCAAGCCTGCATAACCGCGCGCACCGCGGCTGCCGGTGGCGTGCCCCGCGATCAGCGTCATGACGGCCACGATGCCCAGCACGACGGCCCAATGCGCGTGAGCGAACACCCATTCCAGCACGAAACCGACCGCCAGCAACTGTACGACGGTGCGCACGGCCGCCCACGCCAGACGCCGCTCCAACCCAAGCCCGAGCCCGATGGACAGCGCCCCGTTCACGAGGATCAGCGCCGCGGCAATGCCGACCTGCCAGGCGGAGGGCATGAGGTCATGTCCGTTCATCGCGCGGGCTCCGTGTTCAGCTGGCCGCCCTCGACGCGCCAATGTTGCCGGCCGATACGTTCGGCTTGTGTCGGATCGTGCGTCACCCACACCCAAGCGCGCCGCTCGGGTGCTTGCGCAAACCAATGCTGCAAGAGCGCTTCGACCGCGCGTGCGGAGGCGGGGTCGAGCGCGGCCGTGGGTTCGTCGAGCAGCAGGACGGTGGGCCCCGTTTGGAGGGTACGGACCAGCGCCGCAATCTGCGCTTCACCGCCGGAGAGATCCCCGGCGTTCTTGTCGAGAAAGCTCGCATCGCGCTCGGCACCGGCAAGCAGGGCGATGGCGGCGTCACGGTCAAATCCTGTGCTGAGCCGCCGTACGTGCAGTTGGTAGGGCACGCGCAGGTTGTCTTCCACCGTGCCAGGCAGCAGCGCGGGGCGCTGGCGCACGTACGCAACGTGGCAGCGATAGGCGGGAACCGTGCGCGAGCCGATCGCTTGGCCATGCCATGTCACTTGACCGCCATCGAGCGGGTCGAGCAGCGCCAGCGCGCGCAGAAGCACGCTCTTGCCCGCGCCCGACGGCCCGGTAAGCGCAACGCGATCCCCCGCTTGTACGACGAGCGTTGCAGGTTGCAGCAGCGTGACACCGGAGCGTGCGTCGCGGCGTTGGAGGTGGGTGGCAGCCAGCATGGTGGGGCGAGTGTGTTGCGTACGGTACGGCATCAATGTGCCGCTTTTATGCATTATGCATATGAGCGGGTGAGGCAGCCCTCCGCCGGAATCGTAGAGGCGCGTCGGCATGAGTTATTTCGGCACCGCATGGTGGCGCGATCTGCGTGCCATGCGGGGCCGCCCCTAGACCGAACGGATCAGGCCAAATGCCTTCGCTCGTGGCCGATGTCGGACGAATCCGACACGGCATTCAGCGGCGGGCGGGTCGCCAATTGCGCACGCCAGGCATAGGATCCAAACATCACTAGAAGAACAGATGGAGGGCGCCATGGAGACCGACAAAATGCAAGTTGCCCACCCATGGTGGCAGCCGGGAGTGTTTGCATCGGCACCGGCGATTTTTCTGTGGATGTGCGCGGAGTTGCCTCCCGATATGCTCGGCGCCATCTTCCATGCAGGCACATCGCCCGACTCCATCAAGCACGTTGGCGACACGCTGTTCGTGATCGGCTGGACGGCCAGCGGCGCGCTGATGTGGCATGGTCGACGGCGCATCGTGCCCGACGCTGATGTGACAGCGCAACCCGCTCAAGCCGAGGTGGGCCCAACTGGTCAACCACCGCACGGGCTCGCTGCCCTGCGCCAGAGCATGGCCCGACGCTGGGAACGCATGCGTCATCCGATTCCACTGCACTGACATTGCGTTGCCACAAACGGGAAAGGCCGGATTGCTCCGGCCTTTTTGTTGGGCACCTACGCCTTAAGAGGTGCTGCCAGGGATGATCTCATCCGCATCGGCGTTAGGCGCGGGCGTTGGCACGCCAGCCGGCTTGCCTTGCGCGTCTTGCCATTTTTGATAGCCCCACCACGCAGCACCGGCCACGAGGCCGACTTTGCCGAGCTTTCGCGTAATACGGCCGATGAACGTGCGACGCAATCCCGCATACGCCAATGACAGCGCGGTGCCCACCAGTGGGTACTCACGCGCAATACCCAGTGTCCGCATCAGGCTGTTCGGCCGTGCCAGCGGACGTATCAGACTCGGGAGCAGCGCGCCCAAGCCGCCCAGGCTGAAGGTGCGGTTGGTGGCGCGATGCACATCGTTGCGGGCCTGCGCGTAGTCGTAGCGCTCCAGTGCGGCGCGCGTGAGCAGCAATTCCTTGCGCACGCTCAGGGGCAGGCGGGTTTCGGCACCACGGCGCGACGGCCGAACATGATGCCGTGCGCTCGATGCAGGTTCGTTCATGGAGGTGCCGGGAGACGGTGCGTGTTGGGTCGGATCAGTCATCGGCGCAGGATCTCCCGGTCTTTGTCGAGTTCGGCCAACGTGGCCTCGAACAGCGGCGGTGCGTTGCGCAGCAGCGAACGCACCTTCCACAGGCACGCTGCCGCACCGAAGGCATACAGCGTGGCCATCACGGCCAGGGACTGCCAGCGATAGGTATCCCAGCACAGGATGACCACCAGCGCCGTCAACGTCATGATGGACAGGGCAATCAGGCTCACGGCCAGCATGCCAAGAAAGGCGGTGCCCAGCAGCCGTTCTTTTTCTTCGGCCAGTTCGACGCTCGCCAGCTCGAGCCGCGTCTGCAGCATCGAGACGACCGTGCCGGCCAGTTTCTTCAAGGAAGCGAACAGCTTTGGGCTGGTGTCGTCGGTCATGAGGTGTGCAGAGGGTGCGAGGCGAATGGCGCCACTGCGAACGCAGCACGCGTCATGCCCGGAATGGAACCGCCAAAATGCAACTGGCCGATGGCGCGATCCACAGGGCGCGCGCCATCGGCCAGAAGGGGTGCCGCGGATTACTTGCGGTTGAGCAGCAGGCCGATCAGCAGGCCCACGCCGGCTGCCACGCCCACGGCTTGCCACGGATGATCGTGGACGTAGTCATCAGTGGCGCGTGCGGCAGCCTTGCTCTTGTGGACGACCGCGTCTTGCAGGTCCTGCGCCTTTTCCTTGGCTTGGCGGAGCATGCCCATGCCGCGCTCACGCAGCTCGGCGGCCTTTTCGCCGCTGCTGGACGCAGCTTGTTTGAGCAGGGTTTCAGCGTCGGACAGTACAGTCTTCACGTCGGTCATCAGTTTCTCCTTATTGACGGAATCGGCCAGGTTGGGGGAAGTGTTCGTCATGGTCGGGTCCTTGGTATCGGTGGGGGTCAATCGTCGATATGTCGCCGCACTTATTCGCTAGCATATGTGTGGGCGCCGTCAAACTTCAAGCGCTCGCGTCGCGCACGCTGCGATGGATCAAGGCCTCGGTCATTTTCCGGCAATGTGCGCACGCCTTCCACCATGTCGTCAGCAAATGCCGCGCCTAATGACGAAAAGTGATGTTGTAGTGAATTTATAGTCGTTTTGGTTGGATGGCAATCTGGCTATAGTGGTTCCCAATCTGTGTATGGAGGACACGATGTCTCTACGTTTGGGCGATATCGCCCCTGATTTCGAGCAAGATTCCAGCGAAGGTCGCATCAAGTTCCATGAATGGCTGGGCAATAGCTGGGGCGTGCTTTTTTCGCACCCGGCCGATTACACGCCGGTCTGCACCACCGAACTGGGCCTGACCGCCAAGCTCAAGGATGAATTTGCCAAGCGCAATGTCAAGGCGATTGCGTTGTCGGTCGATTCCGTCGAGTCCCACAAAGGCTGGATCAAGGACATCAACGAGACGCAGAACACCAGCGTCAACTTCCCGATCATTGCCGATCCGGATCGTAAGGTCTCGCAGTTGTACGACATGATCCACCCGAATGCGAGCGAGACGTTTACCGTGCGTTCGCTGTTCGTGATCGATCCGAACAAGAAGGTCCGCCTGACCATTACATATCCGGCGTCGACGGGGCGCAATTTCAATGAAGTGCTGCGCGTGATCGACTCGCTGCAGTTGACCGAATACCACAGCGTGGCCACGCCGGGTAACTGGCAGGACGGCGATGACGTTGTCATCGTGCCGTCGCTCAAGGATGAAGAAGTCCTCAAGCAGAAGTTTCCGAAGGGCTACAAGGCGTTGCGCCCGTATCTGCGCCTGACGCCGCAGCCCAACAAGTAACCGTCTCCTTGGTAGTGTGATTGCCGCCCGGCCCTCGTGCCGGGCGTTTTTGTGTTTGCATGACGAGCAAACTGCGCGGTAACGCGAGCGCAAAGCAAAACCGGCCAGCCCTTTCGGGTCTGGCCGGTTTGTCTTTTGTGAGAGACGGTTCAGGGCGCGATCAGATCGCCCAGCCGCCTGCGTAAAAGGCCACCAGCGCCCCGGCAATCGCCACGGTGCCGATGTTCAGCTTGCGCCATTCGCCGGCCACCAGGCGGCCGATCACCAGCGTACTGAAGCCGAGCATGATGCCGGTGACGATGTTGCAGGTCAGCACGATGAACACGGCGCAGACCAGGCCAGTCAGCGCATCGACCATGTCGTCCATGTGCAGCTTGCTCACGCTGGAGAGCATCAGCAGGCCGACGTACATCAGCGCGGGGGCCGTTGCGTACGACGGCACCAGGCCCGCCAGCGGCGAGAAGAACATCACCGCCAGGAACATCACGCCGACTACCACAGCCGTCAGGCCCGTCTTGCCGCCGGCAGCCACGCCAACCGTCGACTCGATATAAGCCGCAGCAGGCGCGCCGCCAAAGAACGCCGAGAAGATCGAGCTGATTGAATCGGCCGTCAGAGCGCGGCCGCCGTTGATGATGTGGCCCTTGTCGTTGAGCAGACCGGCTTGGCCAGCGACTGCGCGGATCGTGCCGGTCGCATCGAACACGGCGGTCATCACCAGCGCCAGCACGCTCGGCAGCACGGCGGCAGAGAGCGCGCCGCGGATATCCATCGAACCGATCAGCGAGGCATGGCCTGCGGCGGCGAGCGAGGGCAGGGCGAACACGCCCGTGAACTTTACGGCCGGGTCAAAGATCAGGCCCAGCACCGAGATGGCGATGATCACGATCAGGATGCCGCCCGGCACGCGGCGACGCTCCATGCCGAAGATGGCAGCCAGACCCAGCACCGACATCATCACCGGGAAGGCAGTGACGTGACCCAGTGCAACGGGCAGGCCTTCACCGGCGTTCTTGACCACCAGACCGACGTCGTTGGACGCGATCAACAGCAGGAACAGGCCGATACCGATGCCCGTGCCGTGCGCCACGCCCGAGGGCAGGTTGCGCAGGATCCAAGAACGCACACCTGTGGCCGAGATGGCGGTGAAGACCACACCCATCAGAAACACGGCGCCGAGCGCAACTTCCGGCGACAGTTTTTGCCCGAGCACCAGGCCGAAGGCCATGAACGCGGTGAGCGAAATCGCGCAGCCGATGGCGATCGGAAGCCGCGCCCACAGGCCCATCAGCAGCGAGCCGAAGGCCGTGGTCAGACACACTGCAACGAAGACCGCGCTGGTATCGAAGCCGGCCTTGCCCAGCATGCCGGGCACGACAAACACGGCGTACACCATTGCCATGAACGTGGTGATGCCAGCCACGACCTCGCGCTTTTGCGTGCTGCCGCGTGCAGAAATCTGGAAATAGCGATCAATGGCACGCGCATCGGCGATGCCAGCGGCGCCAAGTTCCGTCGACGACGGAATGGACTGTTCAGCCATGGTGGGTTTGTCTCCTGGCAGGACTCCGCGCCGGCCGAACTCGGTCGTCCGCGTAAGGTGCCCTGTTCTGGTTTTGATATCGGTGCGGGTGCCCGCGTACGCGCGCTGGCATTCTCCAGACCGTTGTCTCGCGATTGGTTTTGTCGCGTGGCGCTGCAATCTGCGTGTGGACTGCGCGCTCGTTCTATCGGTGTGAGGGCGTGCGGCTGAACAATCCGCCAGCACTTGGACCGAAGCATAGACGCGCGCTACGGCCGATTCATGCGGCGTGGCGTATCCCGGTCATTTGCAAATTTGTATATCGCGAGGGGAGGGGAACAACCGTGCCCAGGACGGGCGAGAAATGCGGCGGCAGGCGCACGAGTGTGCACCAAGCCGCTGAAAAAACAAAGCGCAATCAGTAGAAAGCCTGAATCCCGGTTTGTGCGCGGCCGAGAATCAGCGCGTGAACATCGTGCGTGCCCTCATAGGTGTTCACCACTTCCAGGTTCACCACGTGGCGAATCACGCCGAACTCATCGGAGATGCCGTTGCCGCCGAGCATGTCGCGCGCCATGCGAGCGATGTCGAGCGACTTGCCGCACGAGTTGCGCTTCATGATCGAGGTGATCTCCACGGCGGCGGTGCCTTCGTCCTTCATGCGGCCCAGACGCAGGCAGCCCTGCAGGCCCAGCGTGATTTCAGTCTGCATGTCGGCCAGCTTCTTCTGGATGAGCTGGTTGGCGGCGAGCGGGCGACCAAACTGCTTGCGGTCCAGCACGTACTGGCGGGCACGGTGCCAGCAGTCTTCCGCCGCGCCCAGCGCGCCCCATGCGATGCCGTAGCGCGCCGAGTTCAGGCACGTGAACGGGCCTTTCAGGCCGCGCACGCCGGGCATCAGGTTCTCTTCCGGCACGAACACTTCGTCCAGCACGATTTCACCCGTGATGGAGGTGCGCAGGCCCACCTTGCCGTGAATCGCCGGTGCCGTCAGGCCCTTCCAACCCTTCTCCAGAATGAAGCCGCGAATCTCATCTTCGCCGTTGTCGTTCGGCAGCTTGGCCCACACCACAAACACATCGGCGATGGGCGAGTTGGTGATCCACATCTTGGCGCCCGACAGCGAATAGCCACCGTCGACTTTCTTGGCGCGCGTGATCATCGAGGCCGGGTCGGAGCCGTGATTCGGCTCGGTCAGGCCGAAGCAGCCGATCCACTCGCCGGTGGCCAGCTTGGGCAGATACTTCTGCTTTTGCGCTTCGCTGCCGAATTCGTAGATCGGCACCATCACCAGCGACGACTGCACGCTCATCATCGAGCGGTAGCCCGAATCCACGCGCTCCACCTCACGCGCGATCAGGCCGTAGCTGACGTAGTTCAGGCCCGGGCCACCGTACTGCTCGGGAATCGTCGGGCCCAGCAGGCCGAGTTCGCCCATCTCGCGGAAGATCGACGCATCGGTCTTCTCGTGCCGGAACGACTCCAGCACGCGCGGCAGCAGCTTGTCCTGGCAGTACGACGCGGCGGCGTCACGCACCATGCGCTCGTCGTCGGTCAGTTGTTGGTCGAGCAGGAGGGGATCAGCCCAGTTGAAGGTATTGCGAGCAGTCACAGCAGTCGTCTCCGAGTCTTTTTTGTTCCGATATACGGAACACAGTTTCGAAATTTAGAGCTATCATAGCGCAACCACCGACAATTTCCAGCCGTTTTTTGCCATGAGCACAACACGTCTCCCCGACCCCGAATTCGATGCTTCGCCTGCTGAGTCCAGTGACCCGAGCTTCGTCACCGCACTCGCACGCGGGCTGGAACTGCTGCGCGCCTTTCGCCCTGGCGACACGCTGCTCGGCAATCAGGAGTTCGTGCGCCGCACGGGCTTTCCTAAAGCAACGGTCAGCCGATTGGCGGGCACGCTCGTCTCGCTGGGGTATCTGCGTTACGACGAGGCACTCGGCAAATATGGGCTGGACGCCGGTGTGCTGGCGCTCGGCTTTGCCTACTTGGCATCGAGTGACGTGATCCAGCTAGCGCGTCCGCATATGAGCGCGTTTGCGCAGCGCTTTGGCGTGTCGATCTCGCTGGGTAAGCGTGATCGGCTGGACATGGTCTATCTGGAAACGATCCGCCACGACAGCCCGTCGATGAGCGGGTCGTCGGGGTTGGGCGTGGGGTCGCGGCTGTCGCTGCTGTCGAGTTCGATGGGGCGGGCGTATCTGGCTTCGCTGCCGGCGGCGCGGCGTGAGCGCTTGTACGAGGCGCTGCGCACGCAGCAGCCCGCGCAGTGGGCGGCAGAGGGCGCGGCGGCAGACGATGCGGTCAAGGCCGGCGTGCGCGAGGGCTACGCAGTATCGCTGCGCGACTGGCATCCGGCCATCCACGCGTGTGCGGTAGCGTTCTTCGCGCCGAGCCAGCGCGAGCCGTATGTGGTGAGCTGCAGCGCGCCACATACGGCAGCCGATGCGGAGCGCATTCGTGACGAACTGGCACCCGCGCTGCGTGAATTTGCTTCGCGGCTCGGCCGAGTGGCTGAGCCGGCCATGTAGAGCCCCTTTCGTGATCGACCAGAACTTGCTTCGGCGCTAGCGGCGGTGCGTGAACGGTTCGGCCGTTTCCCCGCCCTATGCGGCGCCTTGAATTTCTGTCGTAAGCAGGAAAAGGAGTGGAGGCTGCCTGAGCGAAGCGAGTTTGGCTTCATGCTCACAGGGCGACAGGCAGTTCGGGGTTGAGTGCAAGCGCACCACCAAGGCCCAACCCCAACCCATCAAACAAATCAGCGAACTCGCATCCCTGGCACAGCGCCGGAATGCGGCTCAAGGATGTAAAGACCGGGCTGAGTCTTCTCATCCGCAGCAGAAGCGGCCAACACCATCCCCTCCGACATCCCAAACTTCATCTTCCGTGGCGCAAGGTTCGCGACCATCACGGTCAGCTTGCCCACGAGGTCTTCCGGCGCATATGCCGATTGAATCCCCGAAAACACGTTACGCGTCTTCCCTTCACCCACATCCAAGGTGAGCTGCAGCAGCTTGTTCGACCCTTCCACGCGCTGGCAGGCCACGATTTTCGCGACGCGCAAGTCGATCTTGGCAAAGTCATCAATGGTGATGGTCTCAGCCATCGGCTCGATGGTGGCAGCACCGTCGGCGGCAGTCACCGGTGCGTTGGCCGTGGCCTGCAGCGACTGGCGATTCGCCTCCACCAGCGCATCCACCTGCTTTTTATCCACCCGCGTCATCAGATGCGAATACGGCTGGATCGGCTTGGCCGACGACAACTGCGAATCAATCGCGCGCCAGGTCAGCGGCTCGACGTTGAGGAACGCTTCGATACGCTCAACCGTGGTTGGCAGAATCGGCTTGAGGTACACGGCCAGCAGGCGGAACGCCTCCAGCGCGATCGAGCACGCAGCGTGCAGCTTCTCGCGGTTGGCTTCATCCTTGGCGAGGTCCCACGGTTTTTCGGTGTCGACGAAGGCGTTGACGGCGTCGGCCAGTTCCATCACGGCACGCAGCGCCTTGCTGTATTCGCGCTTCTCGTACAGATCGGCAATCTGCGGAGCAGCTTCGCGCAGTTGCACCATCAGCGGATGGCCCAGCGCGGCGTCGCTCACGCGGCCTTCAAAGCGCTTGACCAGGAAGCCCGCCGAGCGGCTGGCGATGTTGACGAACTTGCCGACCAGATCGCTGTTCACGCGGGCGATGAAGTCATCCAGATTCAGGTCCAGGTCTTCCATCGTCGCGTTCAGCTTGGCGGCGAAGTAGTAGCGCAGCCATTCGGGGTTCAGGCCCGTGTCGATGTAGCTCTGTGCGGTGATGAAGGTGCCGCGCGACTTGCTCATCTTGGCGCCGTCCACGGTCAGGAAGCCGTGGGCGAACACGTTGGTCGGCGTGCGGTGGCCCGAGAACTTGAGCATCGCCGGCCAGAACAGCGTGTGGAAGTACAGGATGTCCTTGCCGATGAAGTGGTACTGCTCGGTGGTCGAGTGCTCGGCGATCCACGATTCGAAATCGAGGCCGAGTTTCGCGCTCAGGTTCTTGAAGCTGGCGTAGTAGCCAACCGGCGCGTCCAGCCACACGTAGAAATACTTGCCCGGCGCACCCGGAATCTCGAAGCCGAAGTACGGCGCATCACGCGAGATGTCCCAGTCCGACAGCTTGGCTTCGCCGTCGTCACCCAGCCATTCGCGCATCTTGTTGGTGGCTTCCGGCTGGGCCAGGTCGGACACCCATTCGCGCAGGAAGTTTTCACAACGCGGGTCCGACAGCTTGAAGAAGTAGTGTTCCGACGACTTGCGCACCGGTGTCGCGCCCGACACCACGGAATACGGGTTCTTCAGGTCGGTCGGCTGGTAGGTCGCGCCGCAGACTTCGCACGAATCGCCGTACTGGTCTTTCGCGCCGCACTTCGGGCATTCGCCCTTGATGAAGCGGTCCGGCAGGAACATTTCCTTGACCGGGTCGTAGAACTGCTCGACCTCGCGCACGTCGATCAGGCCGGCTTCCTTGAGCTTGAGGTAGATGCTCCCACACAACTCCTTGTTTTCTTCGGAGTGCGTGCTGTAGTAGTTGTCATGCGAAATCAGGAAGCATTCGAAATCGCGTTTGTGGTCGGCCCAGACTCGTTCGATCAACTGCTCCGGCGTGATGCCTTCCTTTTCCGCGCTGAGCATGATCGGCGTGCCGTGGGTGTCGTCGGCGCAGACGTAATACGTTTCATGCCCGCGCATGCGCTGGAAACGCACCCAGATGTCGGTCTGAATGTGTTCGAGCAGATGGCCAATATGGAGCTTGCCGTTGGCGTACGGCAGGGCGGAAGTGACGAGGATGCGGCGTTCGGACATGGGCAGGCCAGAAAGGTGCGGGCGGGCCGCAGACAGAGCACGGCGCGCGGAGAAACGCATATTTTAGCGCGCCCGGCGGTGTCGGGCCGGTCACCGATGCATCTGCGGAATGGCGAGGGGGAATCGAGGGTTCAGTCCATGCGTCACGATGCCGCGCATCGCGTGACCCAAAAAAAGCGCCGGTCTGAGCCGGCGCAGCTTTCCACAACGGAAAAGGAGGAGAAATCAGGTACCGCCCGGGAGGTCAGCCACGCATTGCGAGCCAGCAACGTGTGGCAAGCGGCACCTGTTTTCTATGACAGGGTTACCCCTGAATTGGTTTCAAATAAATTTCGACGCGGCGATTTTGTGCGCGGCCGGCCTCGGTGGCGTTGTCGGCAACGGGCTGGGTTTGGCCGCGGCCTTCAGCGGAGAGGCGGTTGCGGGCGACGCCGCGGTCGGTCAGGTAGCCGGCCACGCTTTGGGCACGCTTTTGCGACAGCGTCATGTTGTAGTTCGGGTTGCCGGTGCTATCGGTGTGGCCGACCACGTTGGCGGCCAGCTCCGGATGCTGCGTGAGCGTTTGCGCCACGCTATCCAGCGGGCCGCGGAACGACGGCTTGATGACCGCGCTGTCGGTATCGAACGAGACCTGGCTCGGGATGTTCAGCTTGAGCGAACCGTCGGGTTGCTCCGAAATTTGCGTGCCCGTGCCAGCGGTGTCGCCGGCCAGCTTGGACTTGATGGCGCCCCAGTTGTAACCGGCTGCCGCACCGGTTGCAGCGCCAATCGCGCCGCCAATGGCCGCACCCTTGCCGTTGCCGACGAGCGCGCCGATGCCGGCACCCACGGCTGCCCCGATGCCAGTGCCCACGGCAGTCTGGTTCTGCTGCTCGGTGGCGCAGCCGGCGGCCAGCAGGGCGACGAGCGAGACGGAAATAAGCTTGGCTTTCATGATTTCTCCTACGAGTAACGGGATCGGTGATCAGTTCTTGTTTGGTTTGCCGGTATCCGGCGCGGCCGAGGGATATTAAGGGGAATCGGACGAATGACGCGCCAGCAAAATACAATAGCAAAACAGTAGGTAGAGTGGCCAGGGCGCCGCAAAGTTCATGCCGCGTCACCGTTGGCCCGTCCCCCATTCGCGTTAGATTTGTGGAGCAAATGTTGAGCGTAACCATCGAACAGATCACCGAAGCCCTGCGCGGCGTGGTGGATCCCAATACCGAGCGAGACCTCGTCTCGTCCAAATCGGCGCGCAACATCCGGGTCGAGGGCGGCGAGGTGTCGCTCGACGTGGAACTCGGCTACCCCGCCAAGAGCCAGTTCGAGCCGATCCGCAAGCTGGTGATCGGCGCGCTGCGCCAGGTGCAGGGTGTCGAAAACGTGAGCGTGCAGGTGTCGATGAAGATCGTTGCGCACGCGGTACAGCGCGGCGTGCACCTGATGCCGAATGTGAAAAACATCATCGCCGTGGCGTCGGGCAAGGGCGGGGTGGGCAAGTCGACCACCGCTGTGAACCTGGCGCTCGCGTTGGCCGCGGAAGGCGCCAACGTCGGCATTCTCGATGCCGACATCTACGGCCCGAGCCAGCCGATGATGCTGGGCATCCAGGGCCAGCCCGAGTCTGCCGACGGCAAGTCCATGGAGCCCATGGAGGGCCACGGCATCCAGGCGAACTCGATCGGTTTCCTGATCGAGCAAGACAACCCGATGGTCTGGCGCGGCCCGATGGTCACCTCGGCGCTGGAGCAATTGCTCAAGCAGACCAACTGGCGCGACCTGGATTACCTCATCGTCGACATGCCGCCGGGCACGGGCGACATCCAGCTCACGCTGTCGCAGAAAGTGCCGGTAACGGGCGCGGTGATCGTCACCACGCCGCAGGACATCGCGCTGCTCGACGCCAAGAAGGGCCTGAAGATGTTCGAGAAGGTGGGCATTCCCATCATCGGCGTGGTCGAGAACATGGCGGTGTACTGCTGCCCGAACTGCGGCCATACCGAGCACATTTTCGGCGCCGGTGGCGGCGAGAAAATGTGCGCGCACTACGGCGTGCCGTTCCTGGGCAGCTTGCCACTGAACCTGTCGATCCGCGAGCAGGCCGATTCGGGCCGCCCGACCGTGGTGGCCGACCCCGACGGCGCGATTGCCGGTGTCTACAAGCAGATCGCGCGCCGCGTTGCCATTGCCGTGGCCGAGAAAGCGAAGGACATGACCAGCAAGTTCCCGTCAATTGTGGTGCAGAACACGTAAGCCGGGCACAAACACCATGGACACCACCGAGCCGCTGCCCAATCCCAGGGAGGCGCAACGCCCGTCCGTCAGGATGGCGGTGGTGCTGTGCCGCCGCCCGACGGCCAACCGCTGGCAGCCGTTCCAGTGGCGGCTGGAAGCCGTGGTGCCCGATCTTGGCGAATACGGCACCGTGCCGCGGTGCCTCGATCATTCCGACACCGAGGAGCGCTGGCTCACGCCCGGCTTCGCCGTCACGCTGTTCCGCGACGAGGCCGAGGGCTACTACCTGAACGTGACCTCCGCCGCGCCGTGCTGGTTCGTGCTGTGGCGCCTTGGCGAGGCGGGTACGGCCGACGAGGGCAGGGCGATTCCGCACACGGTTTCGCTCAGCTACAACGAGGCCGGCCGCTGGCTCGACGGCGGCGAGACGGTCGAGAACGTGCCGCTGGATGCCGCCGCGCTGGAGTGGCTGCAAGCGTACGTGGCCGAGAACTACCGGCCCGAGCCGAAGAAGCGGCGCCGGCCCGAGTCGTTCCTGCCGCCCGAAGACCGCGCGAAGTACTGAGCGAGGCTGCCGTGAGCGACGAAACTTTCCTCTCGCGCTGGTCGCGCCGCAAGGCGGCCGAACGGCGCGGCGAGCCCGAACCGGCAGCCGTGCCGCCCGCTGAGGCGGTGCCCGTCGTTGTGCCGGAGGCGCCGTTGGCTGAGCCCGCGCCCGAAGCGCCGCCCCCGCTGACGCTGGAAGATGCCGCCAAGCTGACGCCGTCCGATGATTTCGCGCCATTCGTCGCCCATGGCGTAGACGAAATCGTCAAACGCGCCGCGCTCAAGAAGCTTTTCACCGATCCGCACTTCAATGTGATGGACGGGCTCGATACATACATCGACGACTACTCGCAGTCCGATCCGATTCCGCCTGAGATGCTGCGCGAATTGCGGCACACGGCTGAACTGCGGTTGTTCGAGCCGTTGGACGACGAGGAGCTGGTTCCGCCGACAGGAATCGAACCCGTATCGGAAGCTTTGCCCATTGCGCAGGAGAAAGTGCCGGCTGAGCCCATCGAGCCGCCAACGCCCGAGACTTCCGCCCAGGCAACCCCGCATGGCGCCGCTAAGCCGCCGTCCGTAGAATAAAAAAGAGGACCGCGCGGCAGCGACCGTACGGCCATGTCCCCACAGCCCGCGCGACGTACACGGGCGCTCACGCAGAAACCCATGCCGACGCTGGTTTGCAGTTGTAATCACACCATGCCGCTTGATGCCGATGCGGTGGGCGACGCTCTGCGCGCGTCCGATGCCGTCATCGACCCGCCTGGCCAGACACATCACCTGCTGTGCCGCCGCGAGATCGGGGCCTTCACCCAGGCGCTGGATGGCACGGAAGACGTGATTGTCGCCTGCACGCAGGAGAAGGCATTGTTTGCCGAGGTGGCTGCGCAGCATGCGGGCGTGACCGCACCGATTCACTTCGTCAACGTGCGCGAGACGGGTGGGTGGTCTGTGGGCGCCAAGCGCGATGCGCGTGGCTTCCATGCCAAGACGGCGGCGCTGCTGGCCGTGGCTGGGCTGCCGGCGCCGGACCCGGTGCCGGTGGTCGACTATCGTTCCGACGGCAACCTGCTGATCATCGGGCCCGCTGAGCGCGCGCTGCCTTGGGCAGAGCGCTTGGCCGACCAACTCAGCGTGACGGTGCTTGCGACCGGCCGCGATCGTGCAATCGGTCCGCTGGCGCCGCCGATGGAGCGCCGCTGGCCTGTCCACGCCGGTGAACTGGCGGAAATGACGGGTTGGCTCGGCGCGTTCGAGGTGCAGTGGCACAACCGCAATCCGATCGACCTGGACCGCTGCACACACTGCAATGCGTGCATCGATGTCTGCCCCGAAGACGCCATCGACACGCTCTACCAGATCGACCTGGATCGCTGTCGTGACCACCGCGCCTGCGTGAAGGCGTGCGGCGAAGCGATGGCCATCGACTTCAGCCGCGTGGACGCACCCCAGGCGCTGTCGGGCCAGTTCGACCTGATCTTCGATCTGAACGACGCGCCCGCGTTCTCGCAACACCAGCCGCCGCAGGGCTACTTCCACGCCGGTGCCGATGCGGGCCGTCAACTGACGGCATCGCTGGCGCTGCTGCAATGGGTGGGCGAGTTCGAGAAGCCCAAGTTCTTCCAGTACAAGGACTCGATCTGCGCACACGGACGCAACGGCCAGGTGGGCTGCGACGCGTGCGTGCAGGTGTGCTCCGCGTCGGCGATCTCGTCGCAGTGGAAGGACGGGCGCGGCAGCGTACACGTCACGCCCAACCTGTGCGTGGGCTGCGGCGCGTGCACGACGGCATGCCCCACCGGTGCCATCACCTATGCCTATCCGAACGCGCCGTATCAGGGGCGCAAGCTCAAGACGTTGCTGAACACGTACGCATCGGCGGGCGGGCATGATGCTGTGGTTCTGCTGCATAACGGTGAGCGCGGCCGCACGCTGATCGAGCAACTGGGCCGCGCCGCACGCACGGGCAAGGCACAGGGCGTGCCGGTGAATGTGCTGCCGGTGGAGGTATTTCACGCGGCATCGACGGGATTGGACCTGTGGCTTGCCGCGTTGGCTTACGGTGCCACGCGCATCGCCATTCTGTTGACTGAGGATGACGCACCGCAGTACCGCGCGATGCTCGCCGAGCAGGTTGCCGTGGCGCAGGCCGTGCTGCAGGGCCTGGGTGAACCGGCGAATGCATCGAGTGTTGTGCTGATCGACGTTGCCGATGCGGCTGCGCTGGATGCACGCCTGAACGCCGCGGACGTGTCCGGCCCGCTGCGCGGTTTCCGCTGTGACATGCCGGCTGCCACCTTCGCTGTGGCGGCGGCCAAGCGCGAAACGCTGGATTTCGCGCTCGACCATCTCGCACGCCACGCCAAGGCCACTGAAGCCGTTATTCCGCTACCGGCCGGCGCACCGTTTGGCGCCATCACCGTGGACCGCGAAAGCTGCACGCTGTGCATGGCCTGCGTGGGCGCGTGCCCGTCGCAGGCGCTGCGCGATCAGGCCGAGCGGCCCGTGCTGGCCATGATCGAGCGCAACTGCGTCCAGTGCGGCCTGTGCGAAACCACGTGCCCCGAAAACGCCATTGCTCTCGTGCCGCGCCTGAATCTGTCGGCCGAAGCGCGCCAGCCAGTCACGCTCAACGAGACACAGCCGTTCCATTGCGTCCGCTGCGGCAAGCCGTTCGGTACGGCACAGATGGTCACCACGATGCTGGCCAAGCTCGGCGCGCATCCGGCGTTTTCCGGCGCCGCTGCCGAGCGCCTGAAGATGTGCAGTGACTGCCGCGTGATCGACATGATGGAGCAAGGCGAACGCCCGGGCGCCACGCATTGAAGACCTCGCATTGAAGACGATCCCTCATCCCATGACCGACGCCCAGTCTTTGCAATTCCAGCCCGCCGCCACGCCTGCTGACAGCGCGGAGGACCTTGCTCGCGCCGATCTGTACGGCCTGCTGGCGACGCTGTTCTTCCACGCGGCGGACGCCGATTTGCTGCAGCGCATCGCCGCCGCGCCGCTGGCCCCGGTGGGTGACGACGATCTCGCTCCCGCCGATGCGCAAGCCGCCGCCAGCAGCGCACTCACGCAGGCTTGGCGAAGGCTCGTCGCGCGGGCCGGTCAAACCACTGCCGAGCAGGCCGACGACGAATACACCGAACTGTTTATCGGCGTCGGCAAGCCCGAAGTCTTCCTGTATGGCTCGTATTACCAGGCCGGTTTCCTGAACGAGAAACCGCTTGTGGTGCTGCGCGACGATTTGCGCCGCTACGGCCTGGAGCGCGCCGAGGGCATCACCGAAACCGAAGACCACCTCGCCACGCTGTGCGAGGTCATGCGTTACCTGATCGCCGGGGATGATGCCGTTGTTGCCCGCATTGAAGAGCAGCGCGCCTTCTTCCAGCGCCATCTGGCCCCGTGGGTCGACAAGGCCTGTGATGCTGTATTGCAGCATCCGCACGCCGCGTTTTATGCCGATGCGGCGGGATTGGCGAAAGCATTCTTTGAAGTCGAGCGGCTCGCCCTTGAACTGGCGTGACGCCACGCGCCGGTTGATTGCCTAAGAAATCAGCACGCCACCAAGAGCCGCGCCCCGCCAGCGTCACGGCGGGGTGGTTCAACTTGTACTGATTGAAAAAATTCATCGGCAAATCGTCAGGAAAACCCGAGGGGGAGGGGTATCAGGCATGGTTTTCTCGTGCCGTTACTCCTAAAATGTGTCGGATATTTCCTATTACATTCGGTCATCGGTTTGAAAAAACCGAGGAGCATCGACATGCCAGGTCCGAACACCGTCCCTCACGCCCGCCCCCAGGCGGATTCCGGTGAATCCGCCCCCACGCGCCGCCGCTTCCTGATGGGCGCCGCGGTGGCCGCCGCCGCAGCGGGTACCGCCGCCACGGCCAGCCATCTGGTACAAGCGCCCGCCGCCTCTGCCGCGCCGCAGGTCGATCCGGCCGATTCGACCGATGGCGGCGCTACCGGCTACCGGCTGAGCGAACACATTCGCAAGTACTACAAGACGACGTGGATCTGACGCGGCCGCACGCGCGCCGCTTCCGCTCCATCGCTATTGCACGCACCCCACATCCTCAGGTGACCTCATGCTTCTGACCCGCAAACCGGCGGTACAGGACACCAAAGCCGCTCAGGCACGCCGCCAGGGCGCTGCGTCGCTGACCGGTAGCCTGGCGCGCAGCCTCGCAGGCGCGCTGCCGACCATGGATCGTCGCACCTTCCTCAAACGCTCCGGTATTGGTGTTGGCGCGGGGCTGGCAGCCACGCAGCTCTCGCTGGTGAAGAAATCGGTGGTGGGCGAGGCCCAGGCTGCTGAAGGCAAGGGCGCTAGTGACAATATCGTCGTGCGCCGCACGGTGTGCTCGCATTGCTCGGTCGGCTGCTCGGTGGATGCCGTGGTGCAGAACGGCGTGTGGGTGCGCCAGGAGCCGGTGTTCGATTCGCCGATCAACCTGGGGGCGCACTGCGCCAAGGGCGCTGCGCTGCGCGAGCACGGTCACGGCGAATACCGCCTGAAGACGCCGATGAAGCTCGTTGATGGCCGCTACCAGCGCATCAGCTGGGAACAGGCGCTCAACGAGATCGTCGCCAAGATGAACACGATCCGCCAGGAAACCGGGCCGGATTCGTTCTTCTTCGTCGGTTCGTCCAAGCACAGCAACGAGCAGTCGTACCTGCTGCGCAAGTGGGTGTCGTTCTTCGGCACCAACAACTGCGACCACCAGGCGCGCATCTGCCATAGCACCACTGTGGCCGGCGTGGCCAACACGTGGGGCTACGGCGCGATGACCAACTCGTACAACGACATGCAGAACGCGAAGTGCGCGTTGTACATCGGCTCGAACGCGGCCGAGGCGCACCCGGTATCGATGCTGCATCTGCTGCACGCCAAGGAAACCGGATGCAAGGTCATCGTCGTCGACCCGCGCTACACGCGCACGGCGGCCAAGTCCGACGAATACGTGCGCATCCGTTCGGGCACTGACATCGCGTTCCTGTTCGGCGTGCTGCACCACATCTTCAAGAACGGCTGGGAAGACAAGCAGTACATCCACGACCGCGTCTACGGCATGGACAAGGTGCGCGAGGAAGTGCTCGCCAAGTGGACGCCGGACAAGGTCGAAGAGGTGTGCGGCGTGCCCGAAGCGCAGGTGCATAAAGTTGCCGAGATGATGGCGATGAACCGCCCGAGCACGCTGGTGTGGTGCATGGGCCAGACGCAGCACACCATCGGCAACGCCATCGTGCGCGCTTCGTGCATCGTGCAACTGGCGCTGGGCAACATCGGCAAGACGGGCGGCGGCGCCAATATCTTCCGCGGCCATGACAACGTGCAGGGCGCCACCGACGTGGGCCCCAACCCCGATTCGCTGCCGGGTTACTACGGCTTGGCCGCCGGCGCGTGGAAGCACTACGCCAAAGTCTGGGGCGTGGATTACGACTGGATCAAGAGCCGTTTCGTCTCACAGGCGATGATGGAAAAATCCGGCACGACCGTCTCGCGCTGGGCCGATGCGGTGCTCGAAAAAAACGAGCTGATCGACCAGGACAACAACGTCCGCGCCGTCTTCTACTGGGGCCACGCGCCCAACTCGCAGACGCGCGGGATGGACATCAAGCGCGCGCTCGACAAGATTGACCTGCTGGTGGTGGTGGACCCGTATCCGTCGGCCACGGCGGCGATGGCCAACATGCCATCTGCTGATGGCTCGCCGCCCAATCCGAACCGCGCCGTCTACCTGCTGCCAGCCGCCACGCAATTCGAAACGTCGGGTTCGTGCACCGCATCCAACCGCTCGCTGCAATGGCGCGAGAAGGTGATCGAGCCGCTGTTCGAATCGCAGCCCGATCACGTCATCATGCAGGCCTTTGCTGATCGCCTCGGCTTCGGCAAGGAGCTGTCGAAGAACTACAAGATCATTGAATACAAGCGCGCCGGCATGACCTGGCGCGAGCCCGAGATCGAGTCGATCCTGCGCGAGATCAACGGCAGCAACTGGACCATCGGCTACACCGGCCAATCGCCGGAACGCCTGAAGGCCCACATGCGCAACATGCATCTGTTTGATGTGCGCACGCTGCGCTGCAAGGGCGGCAAGGACCCGGAAACCGGCTACGACCTCACCGGTGACTTCTTCGGCCTGCCGTGGCCGTGCTATGGCACGCCGGAACTCAAGCATCCGGGCTCGCCCAACCTGTACGACACCAGCAAGCACGTGATGGACGGCGGCGGCAACTTCCGCGCCAATTTTGGTGTGGAGCGCGACGGCGTCAACCTGTTGGCGGAGGACGGCTCGTTCTCGCTGGGTTCGGAACTGACGACCGGCTACCCCGAGTTCGATCACGTGTTCCTCAAGAAACTCGGCTGGTGGGACGACCTGACCGATGCCGAGAAGAAGGCTGCCGAAGGCAAGAACTGGAAGACCGATCTCTCGGGCGGCATCCAGCGTGTGGCGATGAAGCATGGCTGCCACCCGTTCGGCAACGCCAAGGCGCGCGCCATTGTGTGGAACTTCCCCGACGGGATTCCGCAGCACCGCGAGCCGCTGTACTCCACGCGGCCCGATATGGTCGCCAAGTACCCGACGCACGACGACAAGAAGACCTTTTGGCGCCTGCCCACGCTGTACAAGACCGTGCAGCAGCGCAATATCGAGAACAAGGTCTACGAGAAATTCCCGATCATCCTCACCTCCGGTCGCTTGGTCGAATATGAGGGCGGCGGCGAAGAAACGCGCTCCAACCCGTGGCTGGCCGAGCTGCAGCAAGAGAACTTTGTCGAGATCAACCCCAAGGCCGCCGCCGACCGCGGCATCCGCAACAATGACTTCGTCTGGGTCAAGACGCCGACCGGCGCGCAGATCAAAGTGCGCGCACTGGTGACGGAGCGCGTGGGCGTGGATCACGCCTTCATCCCGTTCCACTTCTCGGGCTGGTGGCAGGGCAAGGATCTGCTCGACTACTACCCGGAAGGCGCCCACCCGATCGTGCGCGGCGAAGCCGTCAACACGGCCACCACCTACGGCTACGACTCGGTGACGATGATGCAGGAAACGAAAACCACGGTCTGCCAGATCGAGCGGTTCGCATAAGGACGGGAGATCACGATGGCACGCATGAAATTCATCTGTGACAGCGAGCGCTGCATCGAATGCAACGCTTGCGCCACGGCCTGCAAAAACGAACACGAGGTGCCTTGGGGTGTGAACCGGCGCCGCGTGGTCACAATCAACGACGGCATGATCGGCGCGGAAAAATCCATCTCCGTGGCGTGCATGCATTGTTCGGATGCGCCGTGCATGGCGGTTTGTCCGGTCGATTGCTTTTACCGCACTGAAGACGGTGTGGTGCTGCACGACAAGGATGTCTGCATCGGTTGCGGTTACTGCTCGTATGCGTGCCCGTTTGGCGCGCCGCAGTTCCCGAGCCAAGGCACGTTTGGCGTGCGCGGCAAGATGGACAAATGCACGTTCTGCGCGGGTGGCCCCGAGAAGAACGGCAGCGAAGAGGAGTTCGAGAAGTACGGCCGCAACCGTCTGGCCGAAGGCAAGCTGCCGCTGTGCGCGGAAATGTGCTCGACCAAGGCGCTGCTCGGCGGCGACGGCGACGTGATTTCCGACATTTTGCGTAACCGTGTGATGAAGCGGGGGAAAGGCGCGGAGTTGTTCGGGTGGGGCACGGCCTATGGCGGTGCGGGCGGTGCGCAGGGTAAGGGTGGCCAGGCAGCACCGGCCGTCCCGACTGTGCCCGCTGCGCCGGCTTCGACCCCGGGAGCCCAATCATGAGCCCCCGCGCACCATCGGTTGGCCTGCTGATCGCCCTGGGCGCTGTGCTGCTGCTCGGCGCTTGCGGCGAGCGCGCCCAGACTGCATTCGCCTCGCACCGCAAGGACGACGCCCCTGCCTACAAGGGCGCCGAAGGCGATCCGTTCATGGCCAAGAACTGGACGCCCGGTGACCGCACGAGCTGGGAGAACCAGATCCGCGCGCGTGGCCAGTACCAGAACGAGTACAACAAGACGCCGTGACGCCATGACACGCACGAGCGGAGGTTCGTCCATGGGCACTTCCTGGAAACACCTTGTGATGGCGGTGCTGCTCGGCGGCGCGGCGGCGCTGGCTGGCGCACAGCAGCCGGCCAGCGCGCCGGTTGCCAACGCGCAGCCCGTCAATCCGGCTGTGCAGCCGGCGCAGCCGTTCTCCAACATCGTCTCGGAGAACGTCTTTGATGTGCAGAAGCGCGATCTCGCCAAAGAGGCGCAGGATCAGGCCACGCGGCGCACCACGCAGCCCGGCAACAACGCGCCCGTCTGGCGCGAGGTCAACTCAGACCGGGCGCACTACGCCAGCATTCCCGGTCTGGAAGCGGGCGTGCTGATTCAGCGCACCGGGCAGAAATGGCGGCTGTTCCGCAATGGCGTGATCACCGTATGGGGCGGTTGGCTGATGGTGCTCGTGCCGTTGCTCATCCTGGGTTTCTTCTGGTGGCGAGGCATGATTCGCCTGAAAGAAGCGCCCACCGGCCGCAAGATCGAGCGTTTCACGCCCACCGAGCGCTACGTGCATTGGACGATGGCGATCTCCTTCGTCACGCTGGGCGTGTCGGGCATCGTCATGTTGTGGGGCAAGCATTTCCTGCTGCCGATCCTCGGCCACCAGTTGTTCGGCTGGTTGACGTACGTGCTGAAGAATCTGCACAACCTGGTCGGGCCGCTCTTCACAGTCAGCATCATCGTGGCCTTCGTAATGTGGGCGCGAGACAACGTGCCGCGCCGCGGCGACGTGCAATGGCTGCTCAGCCTCGGCGGCATGTTTGCCGGTGAACACGGCGCCGAGGTGCCCTCGCACCGCTTCAACGCTGGCGAAAAACTCTGGTTCTGGGGCGGCCTTGTCGTGTTCGGGCTGGTTCTGTCGGCGTCGGGCTGGACGCTCGATCGCATCGTCCCCGGCGTGGACTACTACCGCAGCACGATGCAACTGGCCGAGGTCATCCACGCCATTGCTGCGGTGGGCATGATCTGCATGTCGCTGGGCCACATCTACATGGGCACGATCGGCATGGAAGGCGCCTATCGTGCCATGCGTGATGGCTATGTCGACGAGGCTTGGGCGAAGGAGCACCACGAGCTTTGGTACGACGACGTTAAAGCTGGCAAGATCCCCGCACAACGGTCCCAACCGCCCGCGCCGCCCGCACCGAGCGGGCGGCCTGCCAAGTCGTGATGTCACGACGGCCCTCTATCCAAGGAGCCTCACCATGCATGCATTTGCGATGACGCGCGCCCTGGGTATGGCACTTGCTGCCGCCATCCTGAGCCTGACGAGCGGGCTCGCCGGGGCCAAGTTGCCGGCGCCGACGGAAGAACAGAAAGCGCAGGCCGCGCTGGCCAAGGCCAAGACGGCCTGGGGTGACAAGGTGGCCGCGTTCCAGACGTGCAAGGCCCAGGACAAGGCGGTGGCGTCTTACCAGGCCGGCGGCAAGGCGGCGCATACGCAACCGGGTGCGCCATGCGTTGATCCGGGGCCGTTTGTGGCACCCGTGCCGCCAGCATCAGCATCAGCACCGGCGGCCAAAGGGTGAACCGTTGTTGCCAATGTTGCGTGTTCATCATCCGGCAGTACAATCGTCCGCTCCCCGAGTGAACCCTGACTGGAGGTGACACATGAAGCAACTCGTGATTGCACTCGCCGCGATCGGCCTGATGGCTGGCTGCGCATCGAATTCAGCGTCGACGGCCAAGGCGGCTAATGCTGGTGACGGCGCCATGGCGGCCTCGGCCGTGCTGGCACCGAAGAGCGGCAGCACCGTGCAAGGCAGCGTGAAGCTGGCGCAGCAAGGCGACAATCGGGTTGCCTTGGCCGTGGATATTTCCGGCCTGCCGGCCAACGGCATGTTCGGTTTCCACGTGCACGAGAAGGGCGATTGCTCGTCGCCGGACGGCAACAGCGCCGGCGGCCACTTCAACCCGACCGGCCAGCAACACGGTGATCCGCGTCACGGCAACCACCATGCCGGCGACATCCCGATGCTGCAATCCGACGCCAACGGCAAGGCCGTCGGCTCGATCGTTCTTTCCGGCGTGACGCTGTCGCCGGGGCCCACCAGCCTGGTCGGCCACGCGCTGATCGTCCACTCCGGCAAGGACGACTACATGACCCAGCCCACCGGCAATTCCGGCGGGCGCATCGCCTGCGGCGTGATCGTGGCGAACTGATCGCCGGAACGTGGCGCCCGTCTGCGGATTGGCGCCAGCCGCATGCCCATGCGCACGCTTGCCGTGCGCATTTTTTTTCAGGCACGCTTGCCGTGTGCATTTTTGTTGACCGAGACCGATGCCGCTGCGCCCCGAACTGACCAACGCTTCCGTTCCATTGCTCGACGAGGTTGAAGTGCTCGACGAGCTGGGCCGGGCCCGCGCCGTCTACATCCCGGGTGAGCGCCCGCTCACGGTCTACCTCGACAAACGCGAACTCGTCACGCTGATGACGCTGGGTGGTGCGCCCGAAGCGCTCGTACTTGGCTATCTGCGCAACCAGCGGCTGGTCAGCAGCATCGAAGAGATTGCATCGGTGCAGGTCGATTGGGAAACCGAATCCGCTGCCGTCACCACCCGCGCCGGCATTGCCGATCTGGACGAGAAAACCGCCCGCCGCACCGTCACCACCGGCTGCGGGCAAGGCACGGTATTCGGCTCGCTGATGGACGAGATCGAGGCCATCCACCTGCCGCCCGAAGCCCGCATGACGCAGACCACGCTTTACCGCGTGGTCGACACCATCCGCCTGCAGCAGTCGATCTATAAGCAAGCGGGCTCGGTGCATGGCTGTGCGCTGTTTGATGCGCGGGGCGAACTGCTGCACTTCATCGAAGACGTTGGCCGCCATAACGCCGTCGACGCCATCGCCGGCCGTATGTGGCTGGAAGGCATGGACGGCGGCGACAAGATCTTCTACACCACCGGCCGCCTGACTTCCGAGATGGTCATCAAGGGCGCGCAGATGGGCATTCCGTTCCTGCTGTCGCGCTCGGGCGTGACGCAGATGGGCCATCAGATGGCCCAGCGGGTCGACCTGACGCTGTTTGCGCGGTGCACCGGGCGGCACTTTCTGCTCTACACGGGGCGTGACCGGTTTGTGGCCGAACCGGAGGTGGCCGGCATGGTCGGCCCGCGCGGGGAGTTGCCGCAGGCGGCGGAATCCGGTCGCTGATTTGCCCTGGGTTTGCGCGATAAGGCCGGCGCAAGTCATCGGCCGCCACGGGGTTTTCCGCCACAGGTTTGGGAGTACAATCCGCGTTCCAAACTTAGCCCAGGCGCGGGCCAAGCCGCCGACGTGACCAAATGGGGACAGTTTTCGCACCGCGAAGCCTGCCCCCATTTGTTCATCCAAGGCATCCCATGAGCATCAAATCCGACAAGTGGATCCGCCGCATGGCCGAGCAGCACGGCATGATCGAGCCGTTCGAGCCGGGTCAGGTGCGCGAGTCCGAAGGCCGCCGCATCGTCTCCTACGGCACGTCGAGCTACGGCTACGACATCCGCTGCGCCGACGAATTCAAGATCTTCACCAACATCAACAGCACCATCGTCGACCCGAAGAACTTCGACGAGAAGTCGTTTGTCGATTTCAAGGGCGATGTGTGCATCATCCCGCCGAACTCATTCGCGCTGGCCCGCACGATGGAGTACTTCCGCATCCCGCGCACGGTGCTGACCGTGTGTCTGGGCAAGAGCACGTACGCGCGCTGCGGGATCATCGTCAACGTCACGCCGTTCGAGCCCGAGTGGGAAGGCTACGTGACGCTGGAGTTCTCCAACACCACGCCGCTGCCCGCCAAGATCTACGCTGGCGAGGGCTGCGCGCAGGTGCTGTTCTTTGAGTCCGACGAGGAATGCGAAACCTCGTACAAGGATCGTGGTGGCAAGTACCAGGGCCAGCACGGTGTGACCTTGCCCAAGACTTAATTCTCATTGTTGTCCGTTTCCGAGTTTCCGGAGCGGTGTCTTCTATTTCATCTGTAAGGAACTCCGATGAAATTCCGCTTTCCCGTCATCATCATCGACGAGGACTTCCGCTCCGAGAACATCTCCGGGTCGGGCATTCGCGCGCTGGCTCAGGCCATCGAAGAGGAAGGCATGGAGGTCACGGGCCTCACCAGCTATGGTGACCTGACCTCGTTCGCGCAGCAGTCGAGCCGCGCGTCGACCTTCATCGTCTCGATCGACGACGACGAATTCATCAACCCCGACAACGACAAGCCGGAACCGGAAGCGGTTGAGAACCTGCGCGCCTTCGTGGCCGAAGTGCGTCGCCGCAATGCCGATATCCCCATCTTCCTGTACGGCGAGACGCGCACCTCGCGCCACCTGCCGAACGACGTGCTGCGCGAGCTGCACGGCTTCATCCACATGTTCGAGGACACGCCCGAGTTCGTGGCCCGACACATCATTCGTGAAGCGCGCAACTATCTGGATTCGCTGGCGCCACCGTTCTTCAAGGCGCTGATCGACTACGCGCAGGACAGCTCGTATTCGTGGCACTGCCCGGGGCACTCGGGCGGCGTGGCATTTCTGAAGAGCCCGGTGGGGCAGGTGTTCCACCAGTTCTTTGGCGAGAACATGCTGCGCGCCGACGTCTGCAACGCCGTGGAAGAACTTGGCCAACTGCTCGACCACACCGGCCCGGTGGCCGCATCCGAGCGCAACGCGGCGCGCATCTTCGGTTCGGACCACATGTTCTTCGTGACCAACGGCACGTCCACGTCGAACAAGATGGTGTGGCACGCCAATGTGGCGCCCGGCGACATCGTGGTGGTCGACCGCAACTGCCACAAGTCGAATCTGCACGCGATCATGATGACGGGCGCGATTCCCGTGTTCCTGATGCCGACGCGCAACCACTTCGGCATCATCGGCCCGATTCCGAAGAGCGAGTTCGAGCCGGAAACGATCGCCAGGAAGATCGCCGACCACCCGTTTGCCAGCAAAGCCAAGAACAAGAAGCCGCGCATCCTGACTATCACGCAGGGTACGTACGACGGCGTGCTGTACAACGCCGAGATGATCAAGAACATGCTGTCGACCGAGATCGACACGCTGCACTTTGACGAAGCCTGGCTGCCGCACGCGTCGTTCCACCCGTTCTACGAGAACATGCACGCGATCGGCCACGGCCGCGCGCGCAGCAAGGACGCGCTGGTCTACGCCACGCAGAGCACGCATAAGCTGCTGGCCGGTCTGTCGCAGGCCTCGCAGATCCTCGTGCAGGATTCCGAGACGCGCAAGCTCGATACGTATCGCTTTAACGAGGCGTATCTGATGCACACGTCGACGAGCCCGCAGTACTCCATCATTGCCTCGTGCGACGTGGCCGCGGCGATGATGGAAGCGCCGGGCGGCACCGCGCTGGTGGAAGAGAGCATTGCCGAAGCGCTGGACTTCCGCCGCGCCATGCGCAAGGTCGAGCATGAATACCTTGGCACGAATGGTGGAAATGGAAAGGGCGACGACTGGTGGTTCAAGGTCTGGGGCCCGAACGATCTGTCGGACGAAGGCATCGAAGAGCGCGAAGCGTGGATGCTCAAGGCCAATGAGCGCTGGCACGGCTTCGGCAACCTGGCCGAAGACTTCAACCTGCTCGACCCGATCAAGGCCACCATCATCACCCCGGGCCTGGACGTGGACGGCAAGTTCAGCGACTCGGGCATCCCGGCGGCAATCGTCACGCGCTATCTGGCCGAGCACGGCATCATCGTCGAGAAGACCGGTCTGTACTCGTTCTTCATCATGTTCACCATCGGCATCACCAAGGGCCGCTGGAACTCGCTGGTGACGGAGCTGCAGCAGTTCAAGGACGACTACGACAACAATCAGCCGTGCTGGCGCGTGCTGCCGGAGTTCGTGCGCCAGTATCCGCAGTACGAGCGCATCGGCCTGCGTGAACTGTGCGACAGCATTCACAGCGTCTATCAGGCCAATGACGTGGCCCGCGTGACGACCGAGATGTACCTGTCGGACATGGAACCCGCGATGATCCCGTCAGACGCTTGGGCCAAGATGGCCCACCGCGAGACGGAGCGTGTGGGGATCGACGATCTGGAAGGCCGTATCACCGGCATCCTGCTGACGCCGTATCCGCCGGGCATTCCGCTGCTGATTCCGGGCGAGCGCTTCAACAAGACGATCGTGCAGTACCTGCAGTTCGCACGTGAGTTCAACAAGCTGTTCCCGGGCTTTGAGACGGATATCCACGGGCTGGTGGAAGAGGAGATCGACGGCAAGGTTGGGTATTTCGTCGACTGCGTCAGATAGGCTTCAGCCGCCCACAAGGAAAAACGCCGCGCGAGAGTATCGTGCGGCGTTTTTTTTGGGGGAAGGGGTCGGCTCGCCCGCCGCCCGCATCCTGCACATCAGGGCGCGTGCGTCGATGCCAGATTGAGTGCCAACGCTTGCGCGACTTCGATGCCGTCGATGGCCGCCGAATAGATACCACCGGCATACCCGGCGCCTTCGCCGGCCGGATACAGGCCGTCGACGTTCATGCTTTGGTAGTTGTCTTTGCGTCGAATCCGGATCGGTGACGAAGTGCGCGTCTCCACGCCGGTGAGCACGGCATCGTGCATCGCGAAGCCTGCGATCTTCTTATCGATCTGGGGTAGTGCTTCACGGATGGCTTCGATCACGTAGTCAGGGAGCGCGGTGCTGAGATCGGTCGGGTGCACGCCCGGCTTGTACGACGGCACCACGGAGCCAAGCGACGTCGACGGCCTGCCGGCGATAAAATCACCGACCAGTTGACCGGGCGCGTGGTAGTTGCCGCCGCCGAGTTCGAATGCCCGCTCTTCCCATTTGCGCTGGAACGCGATGCCCGCCATCGGCCCCCCCGGATAGTCGTCCGGGGTGATTCCGACGACGATGCCCGCATTCGCGTTGCGCTCGGCTCGGGAATACTGGCTCATGCCATTGGTGACCACGCGGCCCGGCTCGGAGGTTGCCGCGACCACCGTGCCGCCGGGGCACATGCAAAAGCTGTAGACCGCCCGTCCATTGCTGCAGTGGTGGACCACCTTGTAGTCGGCCGCGCCGAGTTGTTCGTGGCCCGCAAACTTGCCGAAGCGGGCGCGATCGATCAGCCCCTGCGGATGTTCGATGCGAAAACCCAGTGAAAACGGCTTGGCTTCGATATAAACACCGCGATCGTGCAGCATCTGGAACGTGTCGCGGGCGCTGTGGCCGACGGCCAGCACGACGTGGTCGCACCGCAGCGTTTCACCGTTCGAGAGCTTGAGTGAGCGCGCCTTGCCCTGATCGATTTCGATATCGTCAACCCGGGTTTCGAAGCGCACTTCACCGCCCAGTTCGTGGATGGTCGCGCGCATTTTTTCGACCATGCTTACGAGGCGGAACGTGCCGATGTGCGGCCGGCTCAGATACAAGATGTCTTCCGGTGCGCCCGCTTTGACGAATTCCTCGAGCACCTTGCGGCCATAGTGGTGGGGATCCTTGATCTGGCTGTACAGCTTGCCGTCGGAAAACGTCCCGGCCCCGCCTTCGCCGAACTGCACGTTGGATTCAGGGTTGAGTACGCTCTTGCGCCACAGGCCAAACGTGTCCTTGGTGCGCTCGCGCACGGCTTTGCCGCGTTCGAGGATGATGGGACGGAACCCCATCTGCGCGAGGATCAGTCCTGCAAACAGGCCGCACGGCCCCATGCCGATCACCACCGGGCGCGGGCGCGTCGTGTGCTCGGGTGCCTTCGCGACAAAGCGGTATGTCATGTCAGGCGTCACCCCGCAATGCGGCTTGCCGGCAATCCGCTTGAGCACGGCCGCTTCGTCCTTGACTTCGACGTCGACGATATACGTCAGCTTAATGTCCGAGCGCTTGCGTGCATCGTGCGCACGGCGGAATACGGTGTAACGGACGAGCCCGTCTGCTGCTACGCCGAGATCCGCGAGGCGCCCCCGAATCGCAGCTTCAAGATCGCTTTCGGCGTGGTCGAGAGGGAGTTTGACTTCGGATAAACGTAACATGGGCGCCAGGGTGCAATCACCACGGGAATCGTGGCCGACCCGTATTTTATAGGTTCGGCGGCGTTCCAAACGGAAAGGAGCCGCACGACGAAACACGACACGCAACAACGCGTAACTTGCCCCTGGCTACCAGCAAACGTAAACTCCGCGAGCTGCGCAAAAAAAGCGTGGCCGGGCTTCGAAACCCCGTGTTCAGATTGAGTCCGTGACGCCGACAAGGCAGTCGCGCGCCGGTGTTCACCCCTACGGGCGGGCTTCGGCGGGTACGGCTTCGGCCGTGCCGGTCTTTGACTCAATCTGCCGGTGTTTCGAGCCCGTCGTGTGCCCGCCCACCCCTCGCGGTGGGCGGTTCTCCCAAACTCACGACGAGGGGAAAACATGGTTCCACCGGATCAGTCCGTTCTCACCTTCAACGGCCACTGTGCCGTGCGCCTCCCGCCATCGTCATGCTGCGCCATGGTTCGCCCCCGCAACGGAGGCGCGCAATGATCGAATCCGACATCAATTACCGGAAAGGCGCCAAGGCCGCGCGCCGGTTCCTGCTGCACAAGCAACGCGCATTGGAAGCGGGCCGCAAGTTTGCGCCCAAGGTGGTGCGCAAGCGGCTGGAAACATCCGTCCAGGCGCACTCCGACGAATACAAGGCCGGTTTCACCGATGGGCTGGGCGCCTACGTGCTGACCACGCTCGAAGGCGTGCCGGTCGATCTGGAACTCTGGAACATCCTGCGCGAACTGGCGTTTCCAGGCGAGGCGGAGTGAGACATGCAGCAAAACCCGGAAAGCTGGCCGCTTCCCGCATCTGAATCGTCTGCGGGCAACGCATACTCGCGCGGCATGCTGGCCGGGCGCGAGTTTCTGGTTGCGCTACGCGATAGCACGCTGCGTTATCGGCTGTTCGGGCCCTCGGTGCTGCGCGCAGTGCTGGAGTTGGACGCGGCCGATCAGCCCAGGGACTATCAGGATGGATTCCTCGATGCGATTGGCGTTTACATCCTGCAAACGCTGGCGGGGCAGGCGCTGGATTTGGCGACTTGGAGCCCGCGCAGCGCGGGGCGGGTTGGTAAGCGGTGAGTGAGGTGGTGAAAGCTGGCCGTTGGCCCGCGCGCGCATAGTCGCCGCCGCAAAACAAAAACGCCGCGCATATTTTTTGCGCGGCGTTTTTGTTTGGAGCGTCGAGCGGACTATTCAGCCAGCGCAGCACGTGCAAACGCGATGGCCTGCTTCACCTGCTCCGGCGCTGTCCCGCCGATGTGGTTGCGCGAAGCGACCGAGCCTTCGAGCGTCAGCACCGCGTGCACGTCATCGCCAATCAGCGTTGCCTTGTCGCCCAGACCGCTGATATCACGCAGTTGCGCAACGCTCAGATCAGCCAGATCGCAACGCAGGTCGTCGCAGGCGCGCACGGCGTGGGCCACGGCTTCGTGTGCATCGCGGAAGGGCAGGCCGCGCTTGACCAAGTAGTCGGCCAGGTCGGTGGCGGTGGCGTAGCCCTGCAGCGCGGCGGCGCGCATGGCGTCGGCCTTGACGGTGATGCCGGTGGCCATGTCGGCAAAGATACGCAGCGTGTCGACCACGGTGTCCACGGTGTCGAACAGCGGTTCCTTGTCTTCCTGGTTGTCCTTGTTGTAGGCCAGCGGCTGGCCCTTCATCAGCGTGAGCAGGGCGATCAGGTGGCCATTGACGCGGCCAGTCTTGCCGCGTGCGAGTTCGGGCACGTCGGGGTTTTTCTTCTGCGGCATGATCGAGCTGCCGGTGCAGAAGCGGTCCGCAATGTCGATAAAGCCCACGCGCGGGCTCATCCACAGCACCAGCTCTTCAGAGAAGCGTGAGACGTGCGTCATGACGAGCGCGGCAGCGGCGCAGAATTCGATGGCGAAGTCGCGGTCGGACACGGCATCGAGCGAGTTGCGGCACACGCCGTCAAAGCCGAGTTGCTGCGCGACGAATTCGCGGTCGATCGGGTAGCTCGTGCCGGCCAGTGCGGCGGCACCCAGCGGCAGACGATTGACACGCTTGCGGCAATCGAGCATGCGCTCGGTATCGCGCGTGAACATCTCCACGTAAGCCAGCAGGTGGTGGCCGAACACCACCGGTTGTGCGACCTGCAGGTGCGTGAAACCCGGGACGATGGTGTTGGTGTGCTGCTCAGCCAAGTCCAGCAGCGCGCCGCGCAGGGCCTTGAGCAGGCCGACGATGTTGTCGATCTCGCTGCGCAGCCACAGGCGGATGTCGGTGGCAACCTGATCGTTGCGCGAGCGGCCGGTGTGCAGGCGCTTGCCGGCGTCGCCCGCCATGGCGGTCAGGCGCGCTTCAATGTTCAGGTGTACGTCTTCCAGGTCCAGCTTCCACTCGAACGTGCCGGCTTCAATCTCCTGGCGGATCTGCGTCATGCCTTGTTCAATGGCAGCGCGATCCGCTTCGGCGATGATGCCCTGCTTGGCGAGCATGGCCGCGTGCGCGAGCGAGCCCTGGATGTCGAACAGTGCGAGGCGCTTGTCGAAGAACACCGACGCGGTATAGCGCTTGACGAGGTCGGACACCGGCTCGTTAAAGCGGGCGGACCACGCTTCGGCCTTCTTGGCGAGTTGGGAGGTCATGGGCGGACAGCTGGAGGAGGGCAGCCAGCAGGATGCACGGGCCGCAAATTCAGGAAACCGCGATTATATCGCCCGCCAGCCCCCTCAGCCGCCGGCTACAGGGTGCTGTCTATTAGCGCGCCCTTGAATATTACCGGCCCCGTCGGCCCATCCGGGTTGGGCGAGCCGCCGCGCGGCTCCACGCTGATGGCCAGCGCTGGCACTTGCCGCAACGACTGCGCCACAGTCAACCGCACGGCGCGCTGGTGCCCGATCACCCCAAGTGACTGCGGATGCCCGCCGGGCGGCAGCGCCCAGAGTTGCAAGGCCTGTTCGGCGGTGAGCGGCGTCGCATCCAGCCGCTTGATCGACAGCGTGCCGGTGCGGGCATCCCAGGTGACAAGGACGGCCGCCTCCGCCTGCGCGTCCTGCAGCACGGCCACCGCGTTAGCGACCGGCACCTCGCGCAACTGCTGCGACTGCCGCAGATTCAACCCGATTGCCACGGCTGCGATGACTGCCGCAACCGCCGCAGCACCGCGCCAGAAGCCGGTGCCTTGCCAAAGCCGTTGCCAGAGGCTGTTCTGCGGCGGTGCCGGTTCGCGCCAGCCGAGCTGCACTTCCACCCGGCAGAGGATTTCCGGCAGCGGTGCCGTGGCCGGCTGCAATGCGGGCAGGTCGGCCAGATAGCGCTGCCAGCGCTCGACCGTAGCGCGGACGCCGTCATCATGGCGTATGAGCTGCTCGAACCGGCGGCGTGCGCCCGCGCGCAACGTGCCGACCGTATATTCGGCGGCCAGCTTGTCGACGAGGTCGGGGTGGCGGCGCGGGTCCATCAGGGCGCTCCCAGGCATTCGCGCAGGCGTTCCAGGCCGCGGCGCATCCACGATTTGACGGTGCCCAGCGGCAGCGAAAGCGCTTGCGCCAGCTCGCTGTGCGACAGGTCACGCAGATACGCCAGCGTAACGATCTCACGCTGCTTTGGGTCTAGGCGCTTGATGCATTCGGCCAGGGCGCGGGCCTGCTGCCCGGCAAGTGCAAGGTCAGCGGGACCAGGGGCGTGGTCGGCCAGCGCTTCGGCGTAGGTTTCGTCCAGCGGCACGGATTCCTGCACACGTTCGGCATGCTGCCGGCGCAGGCAATCGAGTGCGCGGTTGCGCACGATGGCGGTCATCCAGGTCATCGGGGCGGCCATGTGCGGGCGGTAATCGCCAGCGTGGCGCCAGATATTGACGAAGCTTTCTTGCAAGACGTCCTCGGCCCAATCCTTCCTGACCAAGATACGCAGCGCGAGCCCAAACAGTTTCGGGGCACAGCGTGCGTAGAGCGTGCGCAGGGCGTCGCGATCGCCCAAACCGACGCGTTGCAGCAAGGCTGCCAGCTCTTGCGCACCGGCATTTTGCGGCTGGCCCGCCGCGGCTGCTGACGGCGGGTCGGCGTCTTGCGCGGCGTGGCCTGCGGTGGTGCGCTGGAAGGTGAGCACGTGGGCGGCTTTGTGGAGGGGTCTGCCCAAAGTGTAGGAAGAAACCTGGACCACCGGGGGAATTCACGTGGGCCGCGCGGTGGCTTTTGCGTCCGGTTTGCATCCAGTTGAATGCGCGCCGCGTATAAGCGGTCAGGCGCTGCGCAAACGCCGGCGATTCGCACCTCAGCATCAAGCGGGTCGCGCTTCTTTCCCCACACTTGCAAGGAGACCGACGATGGATACGACCAAAGAGATGGATCTGTTCGATGGTGACAACGCACGCATCGATGCGCGCCGCCGCGTGCTGCTGCGCGCGCCGGGGCTGATGGCACTGGGTTCGCTGGCGGCCGTGTCGCTGGGGCAATCGATGCCGGCCTGGGCGCAGGCCCAATCGGGCAGCGTGAAAGACGACATCAACATCCTGAACGTGGCGCTCGGGCTGGAGTACCAGGCCATTGCCGCGTATCAGGTGGGTGCGGAAAGCGGCCTGCTGCAAAAGCCCGTGCTGGCAACGGCGGTGAAATTCCAGGGTCATCACAAGGCGCACGCGTCGGTGCTGGCGGGCACGGTGTCCAAGCTGGGCGGCACGCCAGTCATGGAGAAGAAGGTCGCGGAATACAACTTTCCGGTCAGTCAGTTGAAGAACCAGGCCGACGTGCTGCGCTTTGCCGCCGGGCTGGAGAAGGGCGCCACCTCCGCCTACCTGGGCGTGATGCCGAATTTCTACACGCGAGACCTCACCAAGGCCGCCGCCAGCATCCTGGGTGACGAGGCGATGCACTGGGCCGTGTTGCTTTCGGCTTTGGGCGAAGACCCCGTGCCGGTCGCGTTCATCAGCTGAAGATCGCCAGCGGCAATCTTGCTGGACCACCACGCCGGCGGCTCGTTACGGCGTGGCGGTTTTTTTGTGCGCGTCGAATGCTTCGACGATGCAATCGAGCAAGGCCCGCACGCGCGCGGTCTTGTGCAGATCGGTGTGCGTAACGAGCCAGACATCCTGCATGCTGCGGCGGTTGGGCAGCACGCGCACCAGTTGCGGATAGGCCTGGGCGCGGCGGCAGACCAGTTCTGTCATCCCAATCCCTGCTGCCACCGCCTCGAACAGCGCCAGCGCCGAGTTGCTCTGCAACACAACGCGCCCGCGCGTGATCGGCTCGCCGCACAAGTCTTCCCACATCCACGGCACTTCGTTGCGCGGATAGAGCACCAGGTCGTGCCCCGCAAAGGCGGTCCCTTCCTCGGGCTCACCGCGCGCGGCAACGTAGCTGCGGCTCGCATAGATGCCGGTTTCCATCTGTCCGATGCGTCGTGCGATGAGGTCCGGCGCATCCGGCCGCAGTGTGCGCACGGCCACGTCAGCTTCGCGCCGGGTCAGGTTGGCAATGCTCTTGGAAGCCATGCATACGACGTCGATGCCCGGATGCCGCTGCCGCAACTGTGCGATGGCCGGTAGCACGAAGGTGGCCGCCATCGTGTCGGTCGTGGCCACGCGGATCGTGCCGGCAAGTTGTTCGTCGATGCCGGCAACGCGGCGCTCGATGGTGTGCGCCGCTTGCTCCATGGCTTCGGCGGGGCCGATCAGCGCTTCACCGGCGGGCGTGAGCACCAAGGCGGTCGACGTCCGCAGGAACAGCCTGGCCGATAGCTCGTCTTCCAGCGCGGCGATGCGGCGGCCGACCGTGGCCTGATCCACGCCCAGCCGCTGGGCCGCGCCGCGCAGCGTGCAGGTGCGCGCCACGGCCAGGAAAAAGCGTCCGTTGTCCCAGTTCACGTCTGGCCCCGAGTGTTCGTAGATGGATGATGCAAATTTGCAGTGTTGCAATGCAAAAACGCTGCTTTTTTGCATGTATTCTCCAGCCTACACTTCGCGGCATGAAATTGCCAAACGGTTCCGCCATGTCTTCCTGCAACACCATTCCTGTCGCACCGGCTGCAACTGACCTCAGCCGGTGGCGCCGCAACGCCACGCTGGGCATCCTCACGTCGGGCGTGTTCATGGCGGTGCTCGATACCACCGTGGTGAACGTAGCGCTCATCGCCATGCGTGACAGCCTGCACAGCAGCGTCGCAGAACTCGCCTGGATCGTCGATGCTTACACGCTCGCCTTTGCCGCGTTCATCCTCACGGGCGGTTTGCTGAGCGATCGCATTGGCGCACGCACCGTCTTCATGGCGGGAATGGCGGTGTTCATCGTGGCCTCGGCCGGCTGCGGGCTGGCGCCTTCAGTGGCTGCGCTGATTGCCGCGCGCATCCTGCAGGGCGTGGGCGCGGCGATGTTCCTGCCGAGTTCGCTGTCGCTGATCCGCAGCACGTTTGAAGACCCACGCGAGCGCGCCTGGGCCATCGGCCTGTGGGGCGCCATCGTGGCAACGGCCGCCGCCGTGGGCCCTGCGCTGGGCGGCGTGCTGGTCGACACGTACGGCTGGCGCAGTGCGTTCCTCATCAACGTGCCGCTGGGCGTGGTCGGCATGCTGGGCACGTGGGTCATCGTGCGCCACGTGCAGCCGGCGCGCGCCCGGCCGTTCGACTGGGCGGGGCAGGTGACTAGTGCCCTGATGTTGGCCGCGCTGTGTTTTGCGGCGATTGAATGGCCCGTGCGGGGCGCGCAATCGCCGTGGGTGTGGGGCACTGCGCTGCTGACTGTGGTGGCCGGCACGCTGTTCGTCATGGCTGAACGCCGGGCGCGGGCACCGCTGGTGCCGCTGGCATGGCTGGGGCATCGCACGCTGGGTGCGGTCAACGGCGTGGGGTTTCTGCTGAACTTCGGCTATTACGGTGCGCTGTTCGTTCTGAGCCTGTATCTGCAGAACGTCGAACATTTGAGCGCACGTCAGACTGGGCTCGTCATGCTGCCGATGGCGGTGAGCCTGTCGGCGGGCAACATCTTCGCGGGCAAGCTGATGGCGCGCTTCTCTACGCCCACCATGATGCTGAGCGGCCTCGTGATCGGCGCAGTGGGTTTGCTGGCAACGTCGGCGGCGCTGACCGGGCATGCACCGCTGTGGGTGGTGAGTGCAACGATGATGGCGTACGGCGGCGGTACCGCGCTGGCGATTGCGCCGATGACGTCAACCATCCTGTCGGCGGCACCGGGCGAGTTGGCCGGCACGGCGTCGGGTTTGCTCAACGCCGCTCGGCAGACTGGCAGTTTGCTGGGGGTGGCGGCGGCAGGCGCGGTCGTCACGGTGGTGCCCGATGTGGCGCGCGCCTCGCCGACTGTGTTCGGCCTGATGATGCTGTCCTACGCCGGCGCGATGGCGATGGCGTGGATCAGCCGTCGCCCGGCCGCCACCGCGCTGGCTGCCTGATTGACCGCTCGCCTTTAGCCGCTATTGCGCAGGCCCGCCGCAATCCCGTTGATCGACAGGTGGATGCCGCGCCGCACGCGTGCATCATCACTGCCGGTCTTGCCCGAGCGGAAGCGCTTGAGCAGTTCGACCTGCAAGTGGTTCAGCGGGTCGAGGTACGGGAAGCGGTTCTTGATCGAACGCGCCAGCAGTGGGTTGTCGGCCAGTCGCTCCGATTGCCCGGTGATGGACGACAGGATCTGCTCCGTCAACGTGAACTCTGCCGAGATGCGCGAGAACACCGCGTTGCGCAGCTTGCGGTCGTCGCACAGCTGCGCGTAGCGCGAGGCCACGTTCAGGTCGGCCTTGGACAGCACCATGTCCATGTTCGACAGCAGGTTCGCAAAGAACGGCCACTGCTTGTGCATGCGCTTGAGCGTGGCCAGGCGTGCGGCGCGGGCCTTCGCGTTGCCGGCGTCATCCAGCCACTGCTGCACCGCGCTGCCAAAGCCAAACCAGCCCGGCAAAAGCAAGCGGCACTGTCCCCACGAGAAGCCCCACGGAATCGCGCGCAGGTCTTCAATGCGGCGATGCTTCTTGTCCATCAGCTTGCGCGATGCGGGGCGCGAACCGAGGTTCAGGTCGGCAATCTCGGTGATCGGCGTGGTGGCGAAGAAGTAATCCTTGAAGCCCGGGGTTTCGTAGACGAGGTTGCGATATGCGGCAAAGGCGTTGTCCGACAGCGCCTGCATGGCGGCTTCGAATTCTTCCAAGCCCTTCGGGCGGTTGCGCGTGGGCAGCAGCGTGGCTTCCAGCGTGGCCGCAACGATGGTCTCCAGGTTGCGCCGGCCGATCTCGGGGTTGGCGAACTTGCTGGAGATGATCTCGCCCTGCTCAGTCAGGCGAATCTGCCCGTTCACCGTGCCCGGCGGCTGCGACAGGATGGCCTGATAGGTCGGGCCGCCCCCTCGGCCCACCGTGCCGCCGCGGCCGTGGAACAGGCGCAGGCGCACGCCCTTGCGCTCGAACAGTTCCACCAGTGCCAGCTCCGCCTTGTACAGCTCCCAGTTGGAGGTGAGGAAGCCACCGTCCTTGTTGGAATCCGAGTAGCCGAGCATGACTTCCTGCTCGTTGCCCTGCGCGGCCAGCACGGCCGGCATGAAATCCGAGCCGGGCAGGGCGAACAGGTCGCCCATGATTTCCGGGGCGTTGCGCAAGTCTTCAATGGTTTCAAACAGCGGGATCACCATCACGTCCAATGCCGCGCTACCGCTGCCATTGGCACCCGTGCGGAACATGCCGGCTTCCTTCTGCAGCAGCATCACTTCCAGCAGGTCGGACAGCGTCTCAGTGTGCGAAATGATGTAGTTGCGCACGATGCGGTTGCCGTAGCGGGCACGCACCTCGCGCGCGGCGCGGAAGATGTCGATCTCCGAAGTGGTCTGTTCGCTGTAGGCGTGGAACGGCAGCGTCAGCACGCGCGGCTGTTGCAGCTCGCGCAGCAGCAGCGTGCGCTTGTCGGCTTCGGACAGCGCGGCGTACGCACCTTCCACGCCGGCCACCTTCAACAACTCGGCGACGGTCGCTTCATGCACATCCGATACTTGCCGCAGGTCGATGGACGACAGATGGAAGCCGAACACATCAATCGCACGTGCCAATGAGGCGAGCCGCGCATCGGCCAGCACCTCGCCGTGGTGCGCGGCCAATGAATCGATGACGATCTGAATGTCGGCGCGCAGTTCTTCCGCATTGTTGTAGGCCGGTGCGGGGCCGACGGCGTGGCGGCCAGCATCTTCGCCGGTCAGCTCGCGGCAGGTGGCAGCCAGGCGCGCATACACGCCAATCAGCGCACGGCGGTACGGCTCGTCAGTGCGATGCTCGGAGTGGTCGGGCGAGCGTTCGGCCAGCGCTTGCAGCTCGGCGCTCACATCCACCAGCGATGTCGACATCGATAGCTCGGCGCCCAGCGCATGGATTTCTTCCAGGTACCAAGCCAGGATCACGCTTGCCTGCTTCTGCGCAGCGTCGCGCAGGGTCGTTGCGGTGACGAACGGGTTGCCGTCGCGGTCGCCGCCGATCCAGGAGCCCATCTGGAAGAAGGCGGGGAGCGGTGCCGGCTCGCCGCGTGCGCCACGGCGCGGAAACGCGGTGGCCAAGTCCTCTTCCAGCTCACGGTACAGCGCGGGAATCTCGCGCAGGAACGTGGTCTGGTAGTACGACAGCGCGTTTTCGATTTCGTCGGCCACCATCAGGCGCGTGGTGCGCAGCATGCGCGTCTGCCACAGCTTGGTGACGTGGGCGCGCAGCAGCGCGGTGTTGCGCTCGCGCTCACGCGTGGTGAGCGGTGCGTCGCGCTCGGCCAGCAGGCGGGCGATTTCACGTTGCGCATCGAGCGTGCTCTTGCGCTGCACTTCGGTCGGGTGGGCGGTCAATACCGGCACGATCAGCGCGGTCTCGAAGAAGCGGCGCAGCACGTCGCCCGACAGGCCTTCATCGGCGGCCGAAAGCAGCGCGCGCATCAGGCTGCCCGGCTGCGGTGGCGATCCGGCCAGCGCATGCACGCGGCGGCGGCGGTTGTGGTGCTGGTCTTCCGCAATGTTCGCCAGGTGCGAGAAGTAGCTGAACGCGCGCACGACCGACGTGGTCTGGTCGCGCGACAGGGTTTTCAGCAGCCGGTCGAGTTCCTGCTCGGCCTGGCGGTCGCCGTCGCGGCGGAAACGCACGGCGGTCTGGCGGATGGTCTCAACCGTTTCGAAGACGGTGCCGCCTTCCTGATCACGCAGCACATCGCCCAGCAGACGCCCCAGGAAGCGGATGTCTTCCTTCAACGGCTGATCCTTGGCCGCAGCGCTGCCCGACGAGCGCCGGGCGATGGGGCCCAATGCGGGGCCAAGTGATGCGCCGTTGGCCTCGCCGGCGCCATTGCCCTTGGTTTTGGCGACCGGCTTGGTTGTCGGCTTTGCTGTGGCCTTGGCGGTCTTGCTGGTCTTGGACGGCACGGCGGATGCCTTGCGGGCGGTGGTCGCGCGCGAGGAAGTGCGGCGCGCGGCGGGCTGCGTCATGGTGTCTCCTAAGTTGGATCGGTAAGGTGCCTGAACGGCCTTCTTTTCTGCATCATCCCGACGTGATAGGCGGACTGTCGCGAAAAAGCTGCGTGCTACCATTGCCGCATGTCTTCTAACGCCCACCCGACTCCCGTCGAATCCCAGCTTGCAACGACTCCTGGAGCCCAGGCGCCGACCAAGCTGGTCATTGCCTCGCGCGAAAGCCGGCTTGCCCTCTGGCAGGCCGAACACGTGCGTGCTGCATTGCAAAAATACTATCCCGCGTGCGACGTGTCCATCCTTGGAATGACCACGCGCGGCGACCAGATTCTCGACCGCTCCCTCGCCAAGGTGGGGGGCAAAGGTTTGTTTGTGAAGGAACTGGAAGTCGCGCTGGCCGAGGGCCGGGCCGATCTGGCCGTCCATTCGCTCAAGGACGTGCCGATGGAACTGCCGGATGGTTTTGCGCTGTCGACCATCCTCGAACGCGAAGACCCGCGCGACGCCTTTGTTTCCAACGACTATGCCGATCTGGCCTCGCTGCCGGCCGGCGCCGTGGTGGGCACGTCCAGCCTGCGCCGTGAGGCTTCGCTGCGGGCGCGCTTCCCGCATCTGGTCATTCAGCCGCTGCGCGGTAACCTCGATACGCGCCTGGGCAAGCTTGACCGTGGCGACTACGCCGCGATCATCCTGGCCGCTGCCGGGCTCAAGCGCTTGGGGTTGGCTCAACGCATTCGCAGCACAATCGCGCCGGAAGAATCGTTGCCGGCCGCAGGGCAGGGCGCGCTCGGCATCGAAATCTGCGCCGATCGCGCGGATGTGCAAGCCTGCCTCGCGCCACTGCACGATGAACCAACTGCGCTGGCCGTGACTGCAGAACGCGCTGTCTCGCGCATCCTCGGCGGGTCTTGCCAGGTGCCGCTCGCCTCGTTCGCGCAGTGGTCGGACGCCGGTACGCTGCGCCTGCGCGCTTTCGTTGCCTCGCAAGACGGCACCCGCAAACTTGCCGCCGATGGCGAAGCCACACCGTCCACACTGGCCGAAGCCGATGCACTGGGTGTGCGCGTTGCCCAGCAGATGCTGGCCGGTGGCGCGCGCGACATCCTCGCCATGCTGGGCGCCGACGCCCCGCCCGCAACCTAATCCCCACGGCACGCCATGGACGATCACTTGCCACTGTCATCGCCCGCATCCAGCGCGCCGCCCGCAACCCCGCCCGTGGTGGTGGTTACGCGTCCGCGCGCGCAGGCGCCCATGCTGGTGGCGGCGCTTGAGCGCCATGGTTTGCGCACGCACCAGTTTCCGCTGCTCGACATCGCACCGACGCCGAATCTCGATGACTTGCGCGCCGCGCTGAGCGATCCGTCGCGTTATGCGCTGGTTGTGTTCGTCAGCCCGAATGCCGTGCAGCAGGCGTTTGCCGCCATGCCCGAAGGGTTCCGCTGGCCGCAGGAAGTGCCGGTGGCGGTGGTGGGCCCCGCAAGTGCACAGGCCTTGGCAACACACGGTGTTGCGCCGCCCGCGCATCGCGTGATCAAGCCCGATACGCACGCTGATGACGCACGCCAGGATTCCGAAGCGCTGTATGCGCGGCTGGATGTGTCGTCGCTGAGCGGCCGTGAAGTGTTGATCGTGCGCGGCAACGGTGGCCGTGAATGGCTGGCCGATCAACTGCGCGAAGCAGGTGTATCGGTCCGCACGGTAGAGGCCTATCGCCGCAGCGTGCCCGTGCCCGACGCCGCTGCATGGCTGGCGCTGCGTGCCGTGCTTTCTTCCCGCCATGCCTGGACGCTCACCAGCTCCGAGGCCGTGCGTAATCTCGATGAATTGGCTCGTGCCAATCTGTCGCCTGCCAATCTCGATACGCTGCATGGCGCCCCGTGCTTTGCTTCGCACGCCCGCATCGTCGAACAGGCCAAGTCGCTGGGTTTCCGCGACGTGACGCTGACCGGCGCCGGCGATGATCGGCTGCTCGCCAGCGTGCTGGCCTGGGCGGGGCCGGTATCGGCACCGGTTTATGCTCCAGCGGCAGTGCCGACTGAATCAAATATATCGACTTCTTCTTCCACCGTGACGCAGACTCCCGTTCCCTCGTCGGCTCCCGCTTCTGCCTACACTTCGACACCAGCATCCGCGCCCGCAGCCGCCAAGCCGAGTCCGGCACCTGCTGCTCCGCCGGCTGCCTTAGCGCCCACCATGACCGTCAACCATGCGCCGCGCCGCGGCAGTTGGCTGATCTGGGTGGCGCTGGTGGTTGTGGTGGCTGCCGTGGCTGCGCTGCAGGTGCGCAACGAACGCCTCGCGCGCGACATCCGCCAGCGTGCGCAACTGAACGAAACCCTGGCGCAGGAGATGCGCGTGCTTTCGCGCGCTGACCAGGACGCCGTTGCCCAGTTGCAGCAGAAGTTCGGCGCACTGGACGCCCGCACCGTTGAAACGCGCGATCGTCAGACCACGCTGGAGCAGGCCAATCAAGACCTCCTGCGCAACCGCGACGACTGGCAGCGCGCCGAGATCCAGCGCTCGCTGGAGGTGGCCGCAGAACAACTGCAATTGACCGGTAACGTGCCCGGCGCACTGGCTGCGCTGCAAACCGTTGACGCCCGCCTGGCCACGCTCGACAAGCCGCAGTTCAATGCCGCACGCCGTGCGGTTTCGCGCGACATGGCCAAACTCAAGGCGATGCCGTCGTTTGATCTGGCGGGTGCTGCGCTGCGTCTGGATGACGCCATCAACGCGGTCGATACGCTGCCGCTCATCTCGTCGGCTCAGCCGCTGGATGCAGAACAGGCTGCGCAGGCGCCGCATGCTGCTACAAAGTCGACGAAGAACGCCAAGGTGCGCGCCGCCGCATCGGAGCCCGCCGCGTCGATGCCCGCAAACGCTGGGTGGTCGGCCGGGGTGCGCGCCTGGTGGGGCCGCTTGTGGAACGACGTGCGTAGCGAACTCGGCCAGATCGTGCAGGTGCGCCGCGTTGACCAGACCGAGGCACTGCTGCTGTCTTCCGACCAGGCGTGGTTCCTGCGTGAGAACCTCAAGCTGCGCTTGATGAACGCGCGTCTGGCGCTGCTCTCGCGCAACGATGCCGTGTTCCGCGCTGACCTGGGCCGCGCCGATACGCTGCTCGCGCGCTACTTCGATACGCAGTCTTCGCGCGTGACCACGGTGCAGAACCAGTTGGCGCAAGTGCGCACGACGGCCGGCACGCTGCAGGTGCCGACGTTGGCTGACAGTCTTGCCGCCGTGCGCGGTTCGGGCAAGGAGTGAGCATGCGCTGGGTATTCTGGGTTGCGCTGCTGTTTGCCGCCGCCGTTGGGCTGGCGCTGTTTACTGAACTCAACTTGAGCAACGTCGTGCTGTTCTACCCGCCGTACCGGGTGGAGATGTCGCTCAATTTCGTGCTGGCGGCGCTACTGGTGACGTTCGTGGCGCTGCATCTGGTGATGCGCCTGTTCCACCATGTGGCGGGCATGCCGGCGCGTGCGGCGGCGTATCGCGAGCGCAACCGCATCCTGAAGGCATCGGCCGCGCTGCGTGAGGCGATGGAAAGCCTGTTTGCCGGTCGCTTCGGTCATGCCGAGCGCCAGGCGCGTGAAGCCCAGGTCTGGGAAGTGCAGCGCGAAACCGCGGCGCTCATCGGCGCCCGCGCTGCGCACCGCATGCAGGAGACCGAGCGCCGCGACGCGTGGATGGCTGAAGTCGCCTCGCCCGATCGTGAGCAAGCCAAGTTGGTGTCGATGGCCGAGTTGCTGGTCGACGCGCGTGATGCGGAAGGCGCGCTGGAGAAGATCGCGCAACTGCAATCGCAGGGCTCACGCCAGATTCAGGCACAACGCATCGCCCTGCGCGCGCACCAGCATCTGAAGAACTGGAGCGAAGTCCTGCGCCTCACGCGCGCGCTGGAAAAGCGCAACGCCATTCATGCCGTGCTGGCGGCACGCCTCAAGCAGATGGCGTGCGAAACGCTGCTGGCCGAGCGCCGCCACGACGCCGATGCCCTGAACGGCTTCTGGCGTGAACTGACGACCGAAGAACGCCGCTCGCCGCGCATTGCGTCTCAGGCGGCGCTGTACTTCGCACAGCTTGGCCGCACGGATGAGGCCAAGCGCATCGCCGAAGACGGCCTGAAGACACACTGGGACGGCCGCCTGATCCGCCGCTATGCCGATTGCGCAGTGCCTGGCAAGGCGCTGCCGCTGATCCAGCAAGCTGAGAAATGGCTCGCGCAGCATCCGGTGGATGCCGACCTGTTCTATACGCTTGGCATGCTGTGCTTCAAGGAGCAACTCTGGGGCAAGGCGCAGTCGAATCTTGAGTCTGCGTTGAAGTATGCGGATGCTGACCACTCTGGCAACCTGCGCGCTCATGCGCATCTGGCGCTTGCACAAATGTATGAGCAGACCGAACGCCTGGAAGAGGCCCAGCGCCACTACCGGCAGAGTGCACTGTTGGCAGTCAAGTAGATCGGATAGAGCGCCACGCTAGTCGTGGCGCTTTTTCTTGCCCGTGAGCATCGCGAGGATGAGGTTGTCCTTGTGCAGCATGCTCATGACAATCGCTGCGCTGACGTGCACAGCCACCAGCGCGGCCAGTGTGTACGCCAGCCCGGCGTGCAGATCTCGCGGCCAGTCTTCACCCCAGAGCGCATCAAGCCGCGATAGCCAGCCCGTCACGCCCAGCCCGAGGATGAGCCCCCACATGGCGATCATGCCCAGCGCACCGATTGGGTTGTGGCTCGCAAATTTCATCGGCGCGCCAGCGAGCAGCGACGTGGCATAGCGGCGCAGGATCGACAGCCGCGGCCACCACGTGGCAAAGCGCGCGTTTACGCTTCCGATCACGCCCCACGCCAACCGCAGTGCAACCAATGCGGCAGTTGCATAGCCGAGGCTGCGGTGCAGGGGGCCGCCGGAATCTTCGAACAAGTCCCACAGCACCAGCACCGCCACGCTCCAATGTGTGATGCGAACAACGCGGTCCCACACTGGCACGAACGTCGGCGACTCGGGTGCCATGGCCACCGATTTACTTCTCGATCTCGGATTTCACGACTTCCAGTGTTTTGGTGTCGTAGTAAATTTCGACCTTCTTGCCGTCCTTGTTGGTGCCATAGATCTCGTAGCAGTTGCCGTCCACCTTGAATTTCTTGATGGAATAGCCCTCGGCTTTGATCTTGGCCTGGGCCTCTGCCTCGGGCATCCATTCGTTCTTCGGGTGCTTGGCGCATTTGGCGCCGGCAAACGCGCTCGTGGAGCAGGCGATGGCCAGGGCGGTGACAGTGATCTTTAACATGCGGTCTCCTTGTGCATGACGGTTTCAGGAGAGGGCAGGCTAGAGTAAATAAGAATGAGTCGCAATACGGAAATCCAGCAGAAACCGGTTGGCCGTAATGCAATGGAAAGGAACGGAAGTGAACGGGAGGGGGCAGGCGCCACCGCCCGCGATGGTGGCGCTTGCTGGCGATCCGGCTACTTGTTCACCATCCGTGCAGGCACGGAAAGCGTGAGGATCGCACCCAGCACCATCGATGCGGCCAGCATATACATGCCGGAATCAGTGCTCTTGGTGACGTCTTTCAACCAGCCGACAGCGTAGGGGCTCAGGAAGCCTGCCAGGTTGCCCAGCGAGTTGATGAGTGCAATGCCGGCGGCGGCGCCGGTGCCGGCCAGGAAGGCGGTCGGCAGGCTCCAAAACAATGGCAACGTGACCATGATGCCCATCGTGCCCAGTGTGAGGGCGGCCATGGCCAGCGTGGTGTCGGTGTGCCACACGGCAGAGAGCACGAGCCCCACCGCGCCCGCGACGGCAGGAATGGCGATGTGCCAGCGGCGCTCACGCGTGCGGTCAGAGCTGCGCGCGACCAGGATCATGGCGACCACCGCCGCACCATACGGAATCGCCGTCAGCAAGCCCACGGAGAACGGATCAGCCACGCCTGTCTGCTTGATCAGCGTCGGCAGCCAGAAGCTCACGCCGTACAGGCCCATCACGAAGGTGAAGTAGATCAGGCTCATCAGCCACACGCGCGGGCTGGCCATAACGGTGCCGATGGGCGGGTCCTCCTTGTCGGCGTCCTCTGCTGCCACGTTGCGGGCGAGCAGGGCTTTCTCATCGTCGGACAGCCACTTGGCGTGGCTGATGCGGTCATCCAGATAGAGCAGCACGACGATGCCGATGATGACCGACGGGATGCCCTCGATCAGGAACATCCACTGCCAGCCGGCAAGGCCATAGACGCCGGCGAAGCTCTTCAGCGCCCAGCCCGAGAGCGGCCCGCCGATCACGCCCGAAAGCGCCACCGCCGTCATGAAGAACGTGGTGGTGCGCCCGCGCCGCTGCGCCGGATACCAGTAGGTGAGATACAGGATGATGCCCGGGAAGAAACCGGCCTCGGCCAGCCCCAGCAGGAAACGCATCACATAGAACATGGCCGGCGTGGTCACGAACATCATGGCTGCCGAGATGACACCCCACGAGATCATGATCCGCGCGATCCAGATGCGCGCGCCCACGCGGTGCAGGATCACGTTGCTCGGCACTTCAAAGAGGAAGTAGCCGATGAAGAAGATGCCCGCGCCCAGGCCGTAGATGGTTTCGCTGAACTTGAGGTCGTTGAGCATCTGCAACTTGGCAAAGCCCACGTTCACGCGATCCAGATACGCAACCACGTAGCACAGCAGCAGGAACGGAACCAAGCGCCACGTCACCTTGCGGTAGGTGGCTTCTTCGAAATCACTTGCGGATTGCGGCAGGGTGCTCGCGCTACCCAGCGGTGGAGTGGTGAGGGCCATCGGGTCTCCTGTTTTGTAGTGGAATCAGACCGATTGCATTTCGTCGCGGCGCTTTCTTGTCTCTAGTCGGCGCCGCCACATCGGTCCGTCAGAACCGCCACCGCATTCTGCGCCTTCTCGCGCGGCCTCGCCAAGCCGCCCAGCGGCGGGGGGCGTAGCGACGCCCGCAGTGACCCCCGCAGTGACTCCTATACGCAGCGCCCGCCGTCCACTTCCAGGCACGTGCCGGTGATGAACCCGGCTTCGTCCGACGCCAGATACAGGCACGCATTGGCCACATCCTGCGGCGTGGACAGCCGCCCCATCGGGATCGTCGCCAGGAAGCGAGCACGGTTCTCGGGCGTATCGGGCATACCCATGAATTGTTCGATGAGGCCCGTGGCGCCCATTACCGGGTTCACGCAGTTCACGCGGATCTTGTCGGGGCCCAGTTCCGCCGCCATCGCCTTGCTGGCCGTGATGACAGCGCCCTTGCTCGCGTTGTACCAAACCAGCCCGGGGCGCGGCCGGATGCCGGCAGTGGATGCCACGTTGACGAACACGCCGCCGCCGCGCTCGCGGAAGTGCGGCACCATGTGGCGCGCCGTCCAGTAGATGCTCTTCACGTTGACGGCCATCACACGGTCGAACTCGTCTTCCGTGATCTGCAGGATCGGCTTGTTCTTGTGCGTGGTGCCCGCGTTGTTGATGACGATGTGAAGATCGCCATAGCGCGCAAGCGTGGCGCCCAGCAGCTTGGCGACGGAATCGCCGTCCGACACGTCGGCCTGCACGAAATGCGCATCGCCGCCCGCAACGCGGATGGCATTGGCCACGCGTTCGCCCGCCTCCGCATTCAGGTCGTTGACGACGACGCGCGCGCCTTCGCGGGCAAAGGTGTTGGCGATGCCCTCGCCGAAACCCGAACCCGCGCCTGTGACGATGGCGATTTTGCTGGCAAGCCGCATGGTTGTCTCCTCGTGTGATGTGGGTTGTTTTAGCCGTGGCGGATGGCGATGGTCTTGAGCGTGGTGAAGCCATACAGCGCTTCAAAGCCCTTCTCGCGCCCGTGGCCCGATTGGCCCGTGCCGCCAAAGGGCAGCTCTACGCCGCCGCCCGCGCCGTAGTTGTTGACGAAGACCTGGCCGGCCTTGAGCTTGCGTGCCAGGCGCATCTGTCGGCCGCCGTCATGCGTCCACACGCCGGCCACCAGACCGTATGGCGTGCCGTTGGCCAGCGCCAGTGCTTCGGCCTCGGTGTCGAACGGCATGGCCGCCAGAAGCGGGCCAAATACCTCCTGCTGTGCGAGGCGGTGCGTGTTCGGCACGTCGCGCAACAGCATCGGCGCCTGGTAGTAGCCCGTCTCGGGCGCCTCGGGCACCACCTGGCCTTGCGCCATCACCGGGATATTGGCGTGTTGGGCGTCAGACACGAAATCCCACACGCGCTGTTGCTGCTTGGGGTTGATGAGCGGCCCGCAATCCAGGTCCAGCGACGACGGGCCGACCCTGATGGATTCGAACACCGTGGCCAAGCGGTCCAGCATCGCCTCGTACACGCTGCGCTCGATCAGCACGCGGCTGCCGGCGGAGCACGTCTGCCCGGCGTTCTGAATGATGCCGTTCACCACAGCCGGAATGGCTGCCTCCAGATCGGCATCGGCAAACACGATCTGTGGAGATTTGCCGCCCAGTTCCAGCGTGACGGGCACGTGGTTTTCCGCCGCCGCCCGCACAATCACCTTGCCTGTTTCCGGCGACCCCGTGAACGATACGTGGTTGACGCCCGGATGTGCCACCAGTGCCGCGCCCGCCTCGTGGCCGTAGCCAGTCACGATGTTGAGTGCGCCATCGGGCAGGCCGGCCTCGGCGGCCAGCTCGGCTACGCGCAGGACCGACAGGCAGGCGTCTTCTGCCGGCTTGACCACGCACGCGTTGCCTGCGGCCAATGCGGCGCCCACGCTGCGCCCGAAGATCTGCATCGGGTAGTTCCAGGGGATGATGTGCGCCGTCACGCCATGCGGCTCGCGCACGGTCAGCACGGTGGTATCCGCCGGATAGGGGATGGTTTGCCCGTGCAGTTTGTCGGCCGCGCCGGCGTAGAACTCGAAGTAGCGCGCGATGGCTCGGGCATCGGCGCGCGCCTGGCGCATCGGCTTGCCGGTATCGCGGGCTTCCAGTCGGGCGAGTTCTTCTTCGTGGTCGGCCAGGCGCAGGGCCACGCGCATGAGCAGCCGGCCACGCTCGGCGGGGCTCAACTGGCCCCATACGCCCTCAAAGGCGCGCCGCGCGGCATGCACGGCCACGCTGATGTCGGTGGCGTTGCCGCGTGCGATCTCGGCAAAGGGCTGGCCGTCGGATGGGTCAAACACCTTGATGCGCATCCCCGAATCGGGTGACATCAGACGGTTGGCGATGAAGTGCTGGGCATGCATGCGGGGTTCCTGCAAAAGATCGGCAACGCGCGATTTTCGCACGGGTGCGCCGGGGCTGTGGGGCGTCAGGGGCTATAATCGCCGCCGACAGTTTTTTGACATTTTTTTCCAACTTCGCGTCGTTTTCGCGCATTCCGGAGCATTTCCATGAGCTTTAACAACGTCTCGCCGGGCAAGGACATCCCCAACGACTTCAACGTCATCATCGAGATCCCGGCGCAAAGCGACCCGGTCAAGTACGAAGCCGACAAGGAAACCGGCATGCTGTTCGTGGACCGCTTCGTTGGTACCGGCATGCGCTATCCGGCCAACTACGGCTTCATCCCGCAGACGTTGTCGGGCGACGGCGACCCGGTGGACGTGCTGGTCGTCACGCCGTTCCCGCTCATCCACGGCTGCGTGGTGCGCTGCCGCGCCCTGGGCATGCTCAAGATGACGGACGAATCCGGCGTGGACGCCAAGCTGGTTGCCGTGCCTGTCAACAAGCTGAGCCCGGCCACGGCCCACATGACCGACCTGTCGGACGTCGGCCAGAACCTGCTGGACCAGATCAAGCACTTCTTCGAGCACTACAAGGCGCTGGAAGCCGGCAAGTGGGTCAAGGTCGAAGGCTGGGGCGGCATTGAGGAAGCCCACAAGGAAATCGTCGACGGCGTTGCCAACTATAAGAAGTAAGGTATTTCAGGATTTCGCTGTACGGCGTGTCTGACAAATCCCGGCCTCCGGATGGAGCGCCGGGATTTGTTCTTTGTGAGGCGGCAATCAGCGCAACGCACTGAGATTGGCCAACGCGCGTCAGATCGCCATCTGCGGCTGGCGGCGGTCATGTATGCGTTTTCTGCCGCCACTCGCAAATTGAGTATGCTTGCCCCTCGGTAGTTCTGCTACACAGAGATTTAAGAAACGCTCATTTGCCTACCGGAAACGACGCCTCTAGACTCCCCGTCAAGCTTGACTCCAATCCTTGGTACTGCGATGTTGAACAAGACCGTTGTCGTTCCCGTGCTTTCCGCTGTGGCTATGGCCGCATTTACCGTGTGGGCGTTGCTGGTGGGGCCGCCGGATGCAGCCCACGCTGGCGAGCCTGCTGCCGCATCGGCCTCCATGGCCGTTGATTCAAACGCCGCACACTGTGTGATCACCCGGCAGAAGTCTGCTGCACACTAAGCTTCCCCTCCGCGTCCGCCGTTCGTGCGGACGCTGCTTCTGCTGCTTCCCGCTGCTAGTCCGATTCCAGCCGCTGCCTGAACGGCGAGCGGTCTGTCAGTTCGTCCAGATACGCTTCCATGCCGGCCGTTTCGCGGTCGAGGAACCTGCCCACCGCATCGGCAAAGGCCGGATGTGCCAGCCAGTGCGCCGACAGCGTCGTCACGGGCTCGAAGCCGCGCGCCATCTTGTGTTCGCCCTGGGCACCGCCCTCGAAAGTGCGGATGCCATGTTCGATGCAATACGCCAGTGGCTGGTAATACGCCGTCTCGAAATGCAGGCAGGGGTGATGCTCGACCGCGCCCCAGTAGCGCCCGTACATGACGGAAGCCTCGGGCCGCGGGTCGATCACCAGCAGCGCGCTGGCAATGTCGTTGCCGTCGCGTGAGGCGATCACCAGCAGCAGGTTCTCAGGCATTGTCTGGCCGATCTGGCGGAAGAACTCCAGGTTCAGATAGGGCGACGAGTGATGCTCGCGATAAGTGGTGCGGTAGCAGCGGTGGAAGAAGCGCCAGTCGGCATCCGTCGCGGCAGCGCCAGGAACGTGGCGGAAGATGATGCCGGCGTCGTGCACGCGGCGGCGTTCGGCGCGGATGTTCTTGCGCTTCTTCTGTTCCAGCGCGGCCAGAAAATCGTCGAAGCTCGCAAAGCCCGGATTGCACCAGTGGAACTGCACCCCTTGCCGCAGCAGCATGCCGGCGGCGTGCAGTTGCTCGGCCTCGTGGGCGGTGGGAAAGAGCACATGCAGCGACGACAACTCGCTCTGCCGTGCAACGGCCAGCAGCGTGTCGACCAGCGCCGCGCGCGCAGCCGCATCCCGCGCTAGCAGCCGCGCGCCCTGCACCGGCGTAAAAGGCACCGCTGACAGCCATTTCGGGTAGTACTCCAGCCCGTGCTGGGCATATGCGTTGGCCCAGGCCCAGTCGAAGACGTATTCGCCGTAGGAGTGGCCCTTTACGTACAGCGGAGCCACCGCGACAAGCAGGTCGCCATCGGCACCGTCTTCCCACAGCGTCAGGTATTGCGGTGACCAGCCGGTGTCGGGCGATGCGCTGCCGCTCTCATGCAGGGCATGCAGGAAATCGAAGCGCAGGAAAGGCGTTGCCTCGGGTTGCAGGGCCAGCAGGGCATCCCATGCATCGCGGCCGATGTCGCGCAGATCGGTCACAAGTCGCGTGCGATAATCGGTCAATTCGTGTCGCGAACCAGTGCGCGCTGGAGGCTCGGGAACAAGAGGGCGAGAGGTCATGCCGCCGATTCTAATTCCAGCTTCGAACGCCGCGCTTGCAATCCACATTGCCCCCATGACCGTCTCTGTCGCTCTCGCCCAGATCAACTGCACCGTCGGCGATTTCGCCGGCAATGCTGCCCGCATCGTCGCCGCCGCGCGCGAAGCGCACCAGGCTGGTGCGCGCATTCTCCTCACGCCGGAATTGTCGCTGACGGGCTACCCGCCCGAAGACCTGCTGCTGCGCCCCGCCTTCATTGACGCCAGCACCCGCGCGCTCGACGCGCTCATCGCCGAGTTGGTGGCCTTCCCGGGTTTGCACGTGCTGATCGGGCACCCGCAAGTTTCGCTGGAAGCCCCGGCGCCCGGCGTGCTGCCCAAGCCTACCAACAGCGTCACCGTGGCCGTGGACGGCCGTGTGGTCGGCCGCTACAACAAGCTCGAACTGCCCAATAACGAAGTCTTCGACGAGAAGCGCTACTTCCAGCCCGGCACCGAGCCCTTCGTGTTCGAGGTGGGCGGCACGCGCTTCGGCATCGTCATCTGCGAAGACGCCTGGTATGCCACGGCCACGGCCTATGCCAAGGCGGCCGGCGCGCAGGTGGTGCTCATCCCCAATGCCTCGCCGTACCACCTGGACAAGGAAGACCTGCGCGAGCGGATCATCGGCGCGCGAGTGAAGGAATCAGGCTTGCCGCATGTGTATGTGAACCTGGTCGGCGGGCAGGACGAACTCGTGTTCGACGGCGGTTCGTTTGTACTCGATGCACAGGGCAAGGTCGTCGTGCAGATGGCCCAGTTTGCCGAGGGCGTTGGCTGCGTGCAGTTCGACGGCGGCAAGGCACTGCCCGGCACGATCGTGCCCGAGGCTTCGCTGGAAGCTCAGGTGTACGAAGCGCTCAAGCTGGGCGTGCGTGACTACCTCGGCAAGAACGGTTTCCCCGGCGCCATCATCGGCCTGTCGGGCGGTGTGGATTCCGCGCTGGTGCTGGCGATTGCCGTTGATGCACTCGGCGCCGATCGCGTGCGCGCGGTGATGATGCCCTCGCGCTACACGGCCGATATCTCGTGGGTTGACGCGCGCGACATGGCTGCCCGCCTGGGCGTGCAGTACGACGAAATCCCCATCGCGCCGATGTTCGATGCGTTCCGGGGCGCGCTGGCGGAGGAGTTTCGTGGCTTGCCAGAAGACGCGACGGAAGAGAATATCCAGGCGCGCATTCGCGGCACGTTGCTGATGGCGCTGTCCAACAAAAGCGGCCGCATCGTGCTGACCACCGGCAACAAGAGCGAAATGGCAGTCGGCTACTGCACGTTGTATGGCGATATGGCGGGCGGCTTTGCCGTCATCAAGGACATCTTCAAGACGCTGGTCTACCGGCTGTGCCGTTATCGCAATACGCTGTCGGCGGTGATTCCGGAGCGCATCCTGACGCGCGCGCCGTCGGCCGAGCTGCGCGAGAACCAGACCGACCAGGACAGCCTGCCCGAATACGACGCGCTCGACGCGATCGTGCAGCGCTACATGGAGCAGAACCAGCGCGTGAGCGACATCATCGCTGCCGGGTTTGCCGAGGCCGACGTGCAGAAGATCGTGCGCCTCATCAAGATCAATGAGTACAAGCGACGCCAGGCCCCGGTGGGCGTGCGCGTGACGCAGCGCGCGTTCGGACGCGATTGGCGGTATCCGATCACGTCGCGCTTCAACGAATAAGCCGAAAGCGCCCATCGCCATGCTCGACTACTACGCCAAACGCGCCCCCGAATACGAACGCATCTATGCGAAACCGGAACGGCAGGGCGATTTGGCGTGGCTCAAGGCGCGCGTGCGAGACCTGACACGCGGCGCGCGGGTGCTGGACCTGGCTTGCGGCACCGGCTTTTGGACCGAGGCGATGACAGATGCGCGCAGCATCGTCGGCGCCGATTACAACGACACCGTGCTGCGCATTGCACGCGGCAAAAGCATCGCTGGAGCGTCGTTCGTGCGCGCCGACAACGATGCGCTGCCGTTTGCGCCCGGCACGTTTGATGTGATGACGGCGGGCTGCTGGTGGTCGCACGTGCCGATCCAGCGCCTGCGCCAGCACGTTGAAGGGCTGCATCGCGCGCTGGGGCCTGGCGTACGCGTGCTGTGGTTTGATAATCAGTATGTGTTTGGCTCCAGCACGCCCGTTGCCTACCACGACGAACATGGCAACACGTGGCAGCGGCGCCCCCTGCGCGACGGCAGCGAGCATGATGTGCTGAAGAACTTTCCCGACGATCCGACCCTGCTGCAGACCGTGGCTGGCATCGCCCAGGATGTGCGCATTAACCGGCTCCAGTATTATTGGACGCTTGAATACCTCACCAACTAATCAGCGAGACACCCATGAAACAGATCACCGCCATCATCAAGCCCTTCAAACTGGACGAAGTGCGCGAGTCGCTCGCCGACGTGGGGGTGACCGGCCTGACCGTCACCGAGGTCAAGGGCTTTGGCCGCCAGAAGGGCCACACCGAGCTGTATCGTGGCGCTGAATACGTGGTCGACTTTCTGCCGAAGATCAAGATCGAGGTGGTGGTGGCCGACAACCAGGTCGAGAACGTGATCGACACCATCGTGAAGGCCGCCAAGACTGGCAAGATCGGCGACGGCAAGATCTTCGTGACGCCGGTGGAGCAGGTGATCCGCATTCGCACCGGCGAGAAGGACGAAGCGGCGGTCTAAGCCGCCGTTTGTGGCTGGCGCGCCCGCGCTGGCCAGCATCGATCAACGCCGGTCAACGCGGTAAGGTGATGTTCCAGCGCAGCGTCGCCAGCCGCCCGATCACGATCGCCAGTGTGGCGATCACCACAGACACGCTCGGCAGCAAGTCCGTGTGCGTCAGCCCGACGTAAAGGAAGCACCCGAGAAAAGCGCAGGTCGCGTACGGGTGGTTGTCCCGCAGCAGCATGGGCACTTCATTGCAGACCACATCGCGCAGCAGGCCGCCGAAGGCCGCTGTGATCACGCCCATCATCACCGACACGAAGGTCGGCACGCCCGCATCGAGCGCCAGTTGCGTGCCCAGCACGCCAAAGAGCCCCATGCCGATGGCATCCGCCACGATCAGCACGCGGTCGGATACAAGCTGGCTGACCAGCCGGATCACCCAGTTGGCGAACAGGCTCATGATGAACAGCGCGAGCAGGTATTGCTCGTGCTCGATCCAGTAGAACGGCCGCCGATCGAGCAGCAGATCGCGCAGCGTGCCGCCGCCAAACGCGGTCAGGAACGCGACGATGAACGCGCCCACGGCATCGAGCCGGCGCCGCTTCGCCTCCGCCAGCCCCGAGATTGCAAACGAGAAGACCGCGAGGATCTCCACCCAGTGCATCACCAACTGCAGGCGGGTCACGTGCATGTGCGTGTTGTTCTTGTCGTTAGGGGATAAGCGGATTGCGGGTCAGGAACCGTGCGGCTGGCGCAGCAGCACCAGCACCGCGCCTGCGCCGCCGGCTGTGTTGCGCGGCTCGACAAAGGCGATCACCTCTTCCTTCTGCACCAGCCACGAGCGCACCTTGCCCTTGAGTACGGGCGTCTTGTCGGGCGAGCCCAGCCCCTTGCCGTGGATGACGCGCACGCAGCGGATGCCACGCTGCACGGCGCGTCGCAGGAAGGCGGCCAGCGCTTCGCGCGCTTCTTCACGCCGCAGGCCGTGCAGGTCGATCTGGTCTTGCGTGGCCCACTCGCCGCGGCGCAGCTTCTTGAGCACGTCGTCGCCGATGCCGGGGCGGCGGTAGGAGAGGGTGTCGTCGGTGTCGAGCAGGTTGTCGACGTCGAATTCGTCCGACAGCGAAGCGTCCAGCACGCGCTTGTCTTCCGCGCGGGAATGCACGGGGTCGGGCGCAGGCGGGTTGCGCGGATGCTCGACACGCTTGTTCTGGCGCAGCGCGCTCACGTCGCCAATGCTGGCGCGGAACACGTTGGCTTCCTCTGCGGCCTTGCGTGCGGCGGCTTCGGCGCGCTGGCGTTCGGCCTCGCGCGCCTCGGTCTCGTGCTTGAGCTGGTCACGCAGCTTGCCCAGGTCGGTCAAGCTGATCTTGGAAGCGGGAGTTTGGGCGCGTTTCATGGCGAAGGGCAGATCAAGATGGAGCGTGCGTCGATTATACGAACGCGGCGCACATGGCAAAACGGCCGATGGTGTCCCATCGGCCGTTGCCTTGGCGGGCAAGGAAGGTGTCGCGCTTATTCCAGGCTTTCCAGGTAGCGCTGGGCGTCCAGCGCGGCCATGCAGCCTGTCCCGGCGCTGGTGATGGCCTGGCGGTAGATGTGGTCCTGCACGTCGCCGGCGGCGAACACGCCCGGGATGTTGGTGGCGGTGGCCATGCCGTCCAGGCCGCTCTTCGTGCGGATGTAGCCCGTGTCGTTCATGTCGAGCTGGCCGCGGAAGATGTCAGTGTTCGGCTTGTGGCCGATGGCGATGAACACGCCGGCCAGCTTGACCTCTTCAACCTTGCCTTCGTTGTTGTGCGTGCCTTTCAGGCGGGCGCCCGTCACGCCGGAGTCATCGCCCAGGATCTCGTCGAGCACCATATTGGTCTTGATCTCGATCTTGCCTTTCTTCTCCTGCTCATGCAGACGGTCGATCAGGATCGGCTCGGCGCGGAACTTGTCGCGGCGGTGGATGAGCGTGACCTTGCTGGCGATGTTGGCCAGGTACAGCGCTTCCTCCACGGCGGTGTTGCCGCCGCCCACCACGGCCACTTCCTGGCCCTTGTAGAAGAAGCCGTCGCACGTGGCGCAGGCCGACACGCCGCGGCCAGCGAACGTCTCTTCCGACGGCAGCCCCAGGTATTGGGCCGAGGCGCCGGTCGAGACGATCAGCGCATCGCAGGTGTACTCGCCCGAATCGCCCACCAGGCGGATCGGCTTTTCGTTCAGGTGTGCCGTGTGAATGTGATCGAACAAGACTTCGGTGTTGAAGCGCTCGGCGTGTTCCAGAAAGCGCTGCATCAGTTCGGGGCCTTGCAGGTGTTCCTTGTCGGCGGGCCAGTTTTCCACGTCGGTGGTGGTCATGAGCTGGCCGCCCTGGGCCAGGCCGGTGACCAGCACAGGGTTCAGGTTGGCCCGGGCGGCGTAGATGGCGGCGGTGTAGCCGGCGGGGCCGGAGCCGAGGATCAGCACTTTTGCGTGTTTTGCCATGATGCGTTCCGTAGTTGCGCGGCGCGTGGGGTGAAGCGATCGCCGAGCAGGGTAGGTGAGGGTGACGGCCGCCATTATAAAGTGGCACCCCCTCGTCCGCCCGGTTGTAAATTCCAATGGCGGTGATAGGGCCGCGTTACAATCGTTGGCATCGCATTCGTGCTGTTTCAAGCCGCGCGGCTCATTGCCAAGCGGCGCACCCGTCTCCCGCATGGCTCGAGCTTCCACCACTCCGACAACCCGTACCGATCCCTCCGCGCTGCCGTCCCGCATTGGGCGCTTGCTGGGGGAGGTCCGCTGGTTCCTGTTGCTGGCGGTGACCATCGCCTTCCTGATCATCCTTTTGTCATACAACCGGGCCGACCCCGGTTTCACCCACGCCAGCCAGGTCGACGAGATTCGTAACCTGGGCGGCCGCGTGGGCGCGTGGCTTGCCGATCTGCTGCTGTTCGTCTTTGGCGCGTCCGCCTACTGGTGGGCCGTGCTGCTGGTGCGCCGTGTCTGGCGTGGCTGGCGCGAACTGATGTCGGACGAACGCCTGCCGCCGAATCGTGCAACTTCGGCCATGCCGCGCGTGGACGCCAGCGTTACGTGGATCGGCTTTGCGCTGGTGCTGGCCTCCAGCATGGGCCTGGAAGCGATCCGCATGTACACGCTGCACATGAAGTTGCCGCGTGCGCCGGGCGGCGTGCTCGGCGATGTCATTGGCGGGGCGATGCAGCATTCGCTGGGCTTTACCGGCGGCACGCTGGCATTGCTGTTTACGTTTCTGGTGGGGTTGTCGCTGTTCTTCCACTTTTCGTGGCTGAACCTGGCCGAGCAGATCGGCGCGGGCGTCGAGATGCTCTTTGTCGGCTTCAAGACGCGCCGCGAGAGCAAACAGGACCGCGCGATTGGCGAGGCGGCCAAGGTCGAGCGCGAGGAGGTGGTCGAAACCCGCCGTGTGCGCATTGAAGAAGCACCGCCGGTGCAGATCGTGCGGCCCACCGCCGTGGTCAAGAGCGAGCGCGTGGAGCGCGAGAAGCAGCAGCCGCTATTTGTCGATATCCACGATTCCGATCTGCCGCCGCTGGCGCTGCTCGACCCGATTCCGCCTGTTGTGGAAACCGTGAGCGCCGAGACGCTGGAATTTACCTCGCGCCTGATCGAGAAGAAGCTCAAGGACTTTGGCGTGGAAGTGCAGGTGGTGGCGGCCTATCCGGGCCCGGTCATCACGCGCTACGAAATCGAGCCGGCCACGGGCGTGAAGGGCAGCCAGATCGTGAACCTCGCCAAGGACTTGGCGCGCTCGCTGTCGCTGGTGTCGATTCGCGTGGTGGAGACGATTCCGGGCAAGAATTTCATGGGCCTGGAGCTGCCGAATCCGAAGCGTCAAGCGGTGCGCCTGTCGGAGATTCTCGGCTCGCAGGTCTATAACGAGAGCGCTTCGCAGCTCACGCTGGCACTCGGCAAGGACATCGCTGGCAAGCCGGTGGTGGCCGATCTGGCCAAGATGCCGCACTGCATGGTGGCGGGTACCACGGGCTCGGGTAAGTCGGTCGGCATCAACGCGATGATCCTGTCGCTGCTGTACAAGGCCAAGGCGGACGCGGTACGCCTGATCCTGATCGACCCGAAGATGCTGGAACTGAGCATTTACGAAGGCATTCCGCACCTGCTGTGCCCGGTGGTGACCGACATGCGCCAGGCCGGCCACGCCCTGAACTGGGCCGTGGGCGAGATGGAGCGCCGCTACAAGCTCATGAGCAAGATGGGCGTGCGCAACCTGGCCGGCTTCAACAAGAAGATTGAAGAAGCCGCCGCGCGCGAAGAGAAGATTCCCAACCCGTTCAGCCTCACGCCCGACGCACCCGAGCCGCTCGACAAGCTGCCAATGATCGTCATCGTGATCGACGAACTGGCCGACCTGATGATGGTGGTCGGCAAGAAGGTCGAAGAGCTGATCGCGCGGATTGCGCAGAAGGCGCGGGCAGCAGGCATTCACCTGGTGCTGGCGACGCAGCGGCCCTCCGTGGATGTGATCACCGGTCTGATCAAGGCCAACGTGCCGACGCGGATCGCTTTCCAGGTCAGCAGCAAGATCGATTCGCGTACGATCCTGGACCAGCAGGGCGCCGAGGCGCTGCTGGGCATGGGCGACATGTTGTATCTGGCGCCGGGCACGGGTTTGCCGGTGCGCGTGCACGGCGCCTTCGTGTCGGATGAAGAGGTGCATCGCATCGTCGACAACCTCAAATCGCAGGGCGAGCCAAACTACATCGAGGGCATTCTCGAAGGCGGTGTGGCTGATGGCGAAGGCGGTGGCGACGGTTTTGGCGGCGGCGCGGGCCTTGTCGGCGCTGGCGGTGGTGAAGCTGATCCGCTGTACGACCAGGCCGTCGACGTGGTGCTGAAGAATCGCCGCGCGTCGATCTCGCTGGTGCAGCGTCATCTGCGCATCGGTTACAACCGCGCTGCACGCCTGCTCGAAGACATGGAAAAGGCGGGGCTTGTGTCCGCCATGTCCGGCAACGGCAACCGCGAAATCCTGGCGCCCAATCGTAACGGCAACGTCGTCGAAGAGGAATGACGTTGCGCGCAGTTTGCCGTTACATCGCGTTACCGCATCGGCGGAATGTTCGGGCGTGGCCGGCCACTAACAACAAGATCAACTGAAACCGGGATTCCTATGTTTGTGTGGAAAGCACGTCACCTGATGGCTGCCGGGCTGGTGTCGCTGGCGGCGTGGTCGGCCGGCGCCTACGCGGGTGCGGTCGAACAGCTCAACGCCTTCGTGAGCAACGTCAGCACCGCGCGCGGCGAATTCGTGCAGCGCCTGGTCAAAGGCGGCACCGACGGCAACCCGCTGCGCGTGGCTGGCACGTCCAGCGGCGATTTCGTCTTCTCGCGCCCGGGCCGCTTCGTCTGGCGCTATATGAAGCCGTACGAACAGCAGCTCTCGGCCGACGGCCAGATGCTCTACATTTTCGACAAAGACCTGAACCAGATCACGGAGCGCAAGCTCGATGCGTCGCTGGGTTCCAGCCCGGCAGCCATCCTGTTCGGCAGCAATGATCTGGCCAAGAACTTCACGCTCAAGGAAGGTGGCACCAAGGACGGCATCGATTGGGCCGAACTCAAGCCCAAGGCGAAGGACACCCAGTTCGAGCGCATCGCCATCGGCTTTCGCGGCGGCGAGTTGCAGGGGATGGAGCTGCGCGACGCCTTCGGGAACACCACCTTGCTGACGTTCTCGAACATCCAGAAGAATCCGCAACTGCCGGCCAACGTGTTTCGCTTTACGCCGCCCAAAGGGGCCGACGTAATCAAGCAATGACGCGTGCAGGCCGGTTTTCGACAAGGAGACCGACCATGCCTTTGCCGTTCACCACATCGCTGCAACGTGCGGCCGCTGTTGCCGTCGTAGCGTCGGCGACGGTTGTGTTTGCGGGATGTGCCTCTACGGGCGCGTCCCGTTTTGACGTCGATTCCTTCCTCACCGCGCCCGATACGGTGCTGGCCGAAGCCTTGGTCAACAAGGATTTTCTGCACGCGACTGAATTGCCGGGCGCTGAATGCAGCGCGCTGGTAAAGGGCCACGCAGGGCAGGTGGTGCCGATCCAGGCGCCGGCCGATCCGCGTTTGCCAGAGGCATCGGCGCGTCAGCCGTTCGTGATCCAGCCGCCGGCCAGCGAGAACGTCTGGCTGCTGCTGCGCTCGCCCAACGGCACGCAGTCGTGCCACGGACCCCTGCCGGCCAAGGCGTTCATGGGGCTAGTGCAGCGCGCGTCCAATTGAGCGTGCGTTGCGGGGGCGCGTACCGGGGCCGCGCCCGGTTTCTGCGACAATCCCCCGCATGAACGCTTCTGCTTCTCTCTTTCCGGATGCGCCGGCCCATATGCCGCTGGCCGAGCGCCTCCGCCCGCATTCCGCCGATGATGTGATCGGCCAGCAGCACCTGCTGGGGGCGGGCAAGCCGCTGCGCGTGGCCTTTGCCTCCGGCGAGCCGCATTCGATGATTCTCTGGGGCCCGCCCGGTGTGGGCAAAACCACGCTGGCGCGCTTGATGGCCAACGCGTTCGACGCAGAGTTCATCGCGCTGTCCGCTGTGCTCTCCGGTGTGAAGGACATCCGCGAGGCGGTCGAGCGCGCCGAGCAATACCGCGCCAACGGCCGCCGCACGTTGGTGTTCGTTGATGAGGTGCATCGCTTCAACAAGAGCCAGCAGGACGCCTTTCTGCCGCACGTGGAAAGCGGGCTGTTCACCTTCATTGGTGCGACGACCGAGAACCCGTCTTTCGAGGTCAACGGTGCATTGCTCTCGCGTGCAGCGGTGTATGTGCTCAAGAGCCTGTCGGACGACGAGCTCAAGCAATTGGCCGAACGCGCGCGCCAGGAGCTGGGCGGCTTGGAATGGACGCCCGCAGCACTCGACGCCATCGTCGCCTCTGCCGATGGCGATGGCCGCAAACTGCTCAACAACGTGGAGATCGTCACGCGCGCAGCACGCGCGCAGGCTCAGAGCGATGCCGTTCCCATTGTTGACGAGGCGCTGCTCGCATCCGCACTGTCTGAAAACCTGCGCCGCTTCGATAAAGGCGGCGATGCCTTCTACGACCAGATCAGCGCGCTGCATAAATCCGTGCGCGGCTCCGATCCGGACGGCGCGCTGTACTGGTTCTGCCGCATGCTCGATGGTGGTGCCGACCCGCGCTACCTCGCGCGCCGCATCGTGCGCATGGCGTGGGAAGACATCGGGCTGGCTGACCCCCGCGCCGGGCGCATCACATTGGATGCCGCTGAAACGTACGAGCGCCTCGGCTCGCCGGAAGGGGAACTGGCGTTGGCCCAGGCGCTGATCTACCTGGCCATCGCGCCCAAGTCCAACGCCGGCTACAACGCCTACAACGCAGCGCGCGCGTTCGTCAGTCAGGACAAGTCGCGCAACGTGCCCGTGCACCTGCGCAATGCGCCGACCAAGCTGATGAAGGAACTCGGCTATGGCCACGCGTACCGCTACGCGCATGACGAGCCCGAGGCCTACGCCGCCGGCGAAACCTACTTCCCCGACGATCTGGCTGCGCAGAACTGGTACGTGCCGACGCCGCGCGGCCTGGAGGGCAAGATCGGCGAGAAGCTGCGGCACCTGCGCGAGCTGGATGCACAGTGGCATGCCGAGCAGGACAAATCCTCCCGCAACAAATAAGACCCATGGGCCGGTGCGATAAAATCGGCCCTTCCGAACATTCGGATCATTCAGATCGTTCGCAATCCACGGTTTTCTCCCCACCATGCTTGATATCCAACTGCTGCGCAAAGACATCGACGCCGTCGCCGCGCGCCTCAAAGACCGCGGTTACGTGCTCGACGTGGCCGGTTTTGCCGCACTCGAAGCGGAACGCAAGGCCATCCAGACCCGCACCGAAGAACTGCAGGCGCGTCGCAACAGCCTGTCCAAGCAGATCGGCATGCTCAAGGGCAAGGGGGAGGATGCATCGGCCGTGATGGCCGAGGTGTCAGGTATCGGTGACGACCTTAAAGCATCCGCCGCGCAACTCGACGTGGTGCAGGCCAAGGTGCAGGACCTGATGCTGTCGATTCCGAACCTGCCACACGAAAGCGTGCCGGCCGGCAAGGATGAAACCCAGAACGTGGAAGTGCGCCGCGAAGGCACGCCGCGCGCGTTTGATTTTCCGGTCAAGGATCACGTGGATCTGGGGGCTGCAATCGGGCTGGATTTTGACGCGGGTGCCAAGCTGTCGGGCGCGCGCTTTACCGTGCTCAAGGGGCAGGTGGCACGCCTGCATCGTGCGCTCGCGCAGTTCATGCTCGACACGCACACGCTGGAGCACGGTTATACCGAAGCGTACGTGCCGTACATCGTCAATGCTGCGTCGATGCGTGGTACCGGCCAGTTGCCGAAGTTCGAGGAAGACCTGTTTCGCGTGCCGCGCAAGATGGGGCACGGCGCTGAAGGTGCCGATGGTGAGCAGGGCGAACGCGTCGAAAACTTTTACCTGATCCCGACCGCCGAAGTGCCGCTGACAAACCTGGTGCGCGACGAGATCGTCGCTGCTGATGCGTTGCCGATGATGTTCGCCGCGCATTCGCCGTGCTTCCGGTCTGAAGCCGGTTCGTACGGCAAGGACACGCGCGGCATGATCCGCCAACACCAGTTCGACAAGGTCGAAATGGTGCAGATCGTGCAGCCCGAAACCTCGGCCGACGCATTGGACGCCATGACCAACTGCGCGGAGAACATCCTGCGCAAGCTGGAACTGCCGTTCCGCACCGTTGTGCTGTGCACGGGCGACATGGGCTTCGGCAGCACCAAGACGTACGACATCGAGGTTTGGATCCCGGCGCAGAACACGTACCGCGAGATCAGCTCGTGCTCGAACATGGGCGACTTCCAGGCGCGCCGCATGCAAGCGCGCTTCCGCAACGCCCAAGGCAAGCCGGAGCTGGTGCACACGCTCAACGGCTCGGGCCTAGCGGTGGGACGCACGCTGGTGGCCGTGCTGGAGAACTACCAGAACGCAGACGGTTCGGTCACCGTGCCGACGGCGTTGCGCCCTTACTTGGGCGGTCAGGAAGTGCTGAAACCGGCAGTTTGATGGAGTTGCGTCGCCTCTCTTGATTCGGGCGGCAAAATTCTGTTATAGTCGCGGTTTCGCGATTCAGCGACCCAGTTACCGGAGAGGTGGCAGAGTGGTCGAATGTACCTGACTCGAAATCAGGCGTACCGGCGACGGTACCGTGGGTTCGAATCCCACCCTCTCCGCCAGCATTACTAGCGCACCGGTCAAACAGTGCCTAGCTCGAACAAAGCCTCGCCACTGGCGGGGCTTTGTCGTTTACGCATTCTCGGCCGTACCGTTAGCCGGCCTTGCTGCCGGTATCGGTGGCGAATCAGGTGGGGATGAACCCGAGCAACTGGCGTTGGGTGGCCCAATCGATGGGCAAGGGTACGCGTTGCCGGAGGGCATCCGAGGTCAGGTCCGGCGGTTGGGCACCATCCAGCATGGCCCGCACAATGTCGGGCGCGAGGAAGGTCCGGTAAATGACGCGCGTCGCAAAAGAGCAAGTGACACCTTCCGCCTCTGCAATAGCGGCGATGCTCGTGACCCGCCGGGAGGTGAGTTGCTCCAGCCAGCGTTGCGCCTTCGCCTGCAACACGATCAAGCGCGTATCGGGCTCCCGACGCTGCGGTTGCGCACCGTTGACCAGCAACCGCATCGCCAATCCGCAACGCCGTACCTGTACAGGCACCGCTAACGTCACGGTGGGGCGAGGGGATGTGTGGATCGTTGCGTCGTGAGCGAGCAGGGCGTCCGGTCGGACGGTGATCTGCACTGACTGTGGTTCGACGACGACTTGCTGCACCAATCGCTGAATCGCCGGGTATTGCTTTGCCGCTTCATCGAGATCTTTGGCCAATGGGTGGCTTTCGGCCAGAACGCCTTGTACCCGCGCGGGCAGGATGCCGTCGAATGTCTCTAGCACGGCATCCGCATCGACGAGCCAGTTACGCAGCGCATCGACCACCACGGTTTCGAGCTCCTGTGCCGGCAAGCGCAGGCCATCCGGCGCGTGATCCCGATCCCGGGTGACCAGTGGCTCCGACACAGCGACTCGATACCATGGGTTAGCGATACGACGCCCACCTCATGAAAGACGGCGCGCGGTACTATCTTCGTCGGCCCCGTCCCGTATACCGCTGTCCCATGGAACTGAAGCAGATCCAGTACTTCATCGCGCTTTTCGAAGAAGGCACCGTAACGCGCGCCGCCAGGCGGCTCAACATCGCGCAACCGGCGCTCAGCATGCAGATCGCCAAGCTCGAAACCGAGATTCGGCAGAAGCTCTTCGAGCGCGGGCCGCACGGCATGGCGCCAACCGAAGCCGCACGGTTGATGTACCGCCTTTACACGCCGATCATGCGCGACATCGATCACGCACGGGAGCACCTGAGTCGTCGCGATGTCATCGTGACAGGCCGCGTGTCGCTGGGGATGGTGTCGTCGGAGGCGCAGAGCGTATTGCCCGAATCGCTCGCCCGATTCGATGCGCTTTTCCCCCAAGTCGAAGTCTCCGTCGCCGATGGCTTCAGCGCGCAACTGATCGACGCTGTCGAATCTGGCCGGCTCGATGCAGCCATCATCAACAAGCCGCGCGGACGGCTGACGCTCCACGTAGAGCCTTTGCTCGTCGAAGAAATGGTGCTGGTGACGAGCGTGGTGCACGGCCCAGAGCTGCCGGACGCGATCGATCTGACGCAGCAGTCGGGCATCGAATTCGTGTTGCCCACGCGCCGCAACGGCCTGCGCGGCGCGCTCGATGCCGCGCTGATGGCGGCCGACGTCGTCATCCAGCCGAAGTTCGAGATTGATCTGCTCAGCACCATCGTGCAGTTCGTTGAGCAGAGCAGTGTCGCGACAATCCTGCCGCGCGTCGTCGTGCAGGCGAAAGTGGACGAAGGGCGCTTGCGCGCTCGCACGATCGCGTCGCCGCCGATTGTGCGCCACATCATTCAGGTGACGCATCCGAAGCGGCCGATCGGACCGGCCGCGCAGGCATTGATCGCGATCATCACCGAGGAAATCCGGCGCGTGACGGGGGGCGCGCCGGCGCTCTCGCCATAACGATGCGAGCGTGGATCAGCCGCGGCGCGGGGTCGTCCCCTCGCGCGACGTGTGCGACGCATCGCTGCGCGTGCCGAAGAGCGTATCGCAGATCGGAAACGTGAGATTGAAATTCTGCGTCGCCATCTGCTCGGGATCGTGATGCGTCACGTGCAGACGACGCACGGTGTTGATGAACGGCACACGGTCGAGAAACGGACTGTCCGTGACATGCGAGAGCGTGTGCAGCCCTTCGTACATCAGGTAGTACGCGGCCATGGTCAAAAGCGCGATATAGCCTGCATTGCGCGAGAACACGAAGCCGATCAACAAGGCGAGCGGCGTGGCGGCGAGCACGAAAGCGACAGGTGCAAACGGCGGAAACAGCAGCGCACGCCAGTGCCTGTGTCCCTTGTACTCGAGCGTCACATGCGTGAAAAAGCGATGATGCACGGCGCAGTGACGCTTGTAGACCATGCTGAAATATTTGGTCGGCCGATGCAGCACGTATCGGTGCGCGGACCATTCCGCCCAGTTGCCGAACAGGAAGAGCGGCACGACCGCTAGCCATTCCGCGAACGTCGGAGCGTGAATCTGCGCGATGCAATACAGGATCACTGCCGTCGTGAACACGAGCGTGAAGCCCAGATGCATTTCTCCGCGATACCACCACGGCGTCGCCTCGACATATTCGTCGCGGAACTTGTAGGATCGCGTGCGAACTTCCTCGTCATATTTCATGATGAGCGTCTCCTGTTTTTTCTACCGGGAAGATGCGGGCGCGTTCTTCGCGCGCCCTGTTGTGATGCGCGCTTCAGGACGGATTACGCGCCGCACTGTTCTCGAGCTTACCGAGCGTCTCAGGCACGACGAACGCGCCCACGAGGAAGATCACGCTGATTGCGGCGACGAAGATGGCGAGCGTCGACGGCAACTGGCTGGCGTCCTTGGCGACCAGCGAAACGAAGGTCGGCATCATCCCGCCGATGGCAAAGCCGATGTTCCATGAAAGGCCGGTGCCGGTCGCGCGGATCGCAGTCGGGAATCGCTCGTTCAGGAAAATCAGGATCGGCGCGTAGCCCGCGCTGCCGAGCGCGGAGAGCAGAACCGCGTACACGCCGATCATCGTGATGCTCTGCGCGGTGGGCAGCAGCAGGAACAGCCCTGGCAGCGCGATCAACCGGATGATGCCGATCCACACGAAAGCGCTCTTGCGCCCGATGAACGTGCTCAGATGCCCGGCCGCAACCGATGCGGCCACCACCGCGACGCTGCAGATCATCAGGATCGCAGCCGCCGCGCCGTTCGGCGCATGGCTCACGACCTTGAGGAACGTCGGCAGATAGCCCGACGTGAGGTAGTAGCCGCTGCCGCCGCCGACGGTGAGCAGCAGGTTCACGAACAGCACGCCGCGATAGTCGCGCGAAAAGAGCGTGCGAATGGGAGAGCGCTCGACTTCGCCCGGCGCGGTTTTGATCTGCGCTGCGGCTTTGGCGGCTTTTTCCGCGGCGAGCTTCTTCCAGAGCGGCGATTCTTCGAGGCTGTTGAACACGAACAGACCGAGCACCGAACTCAAGATTCCGGTGAAGAACATGCAGCGCCAACCCCATTCGTCGAAGAGCTCGCCGGGAAAGAGCGACGACATCGCGAGATACGTGAGCGACGCGAGCAACGCGCCGAGGCCCGCGCCGCCGCCCCCGATCAGCCCGGACACCGCGCCGCGATACTTCGGCGCGACGGATTCGGTGCCGATCGTATGCGTCGATGCCACCACGCCGCCGACGAACACGCCCTGCACGAGACGCAGCAGCAAGAAGAGAATCGGCGCGAGGAGACCCGCCTGCGCGACGGTCGGCAGCACGCCGAACGCCGCCGTCGAAAGCCCGACGCCGACGACCGCGACGATCATCGCACCCTTGCGGCCATGACGGTCGGCATAAGAGCCGAACAGCGCGGAACCGAGCGGGCGCATCAGCAGCGTCACCGCGAAGGACGCATACACCGCCGCTAGCGAGAGCATCGCGTGTTCCGACGGAAAGAACAGACGCCCGACAACCGGCGCCACATACAACAATACGAACAGGTCAAACAGGTCCAGGGCCCAGCCGAGGCACGAAGCCATCACGGCGCCCATAATCTGGCGCTGATTAACCGGAAGCACGGCGGTGCTGTCTTGCGCTGCTACGGACATTTGCGTCTCCTTGTGTGTCACCAGGCGTCTCTCGATCGCCCTGTGTCGCAGGCACGCTTTTTTATGCGCGCTCTTGTCGAGGTTGAAAAATCGTCAGTGCGCGGCGGCGAACGGCGATGCCACGTTCGCCCGTCGCTGGGCAACCATCGCATCGGCGATTTTCTCGGCGATCATGATGGTCGGTATGTTCGTATTCGCCGATGGCAGTCGCGGCATCAGCGATGCATCGACGACGCGCAGCCCGCGGGTGCCTCGCACGCGGCCTTCGGTGTCGGTGACGGCGTCGCTGTCCTGCGCGCCACCCATGCGGCAGGTGCCGCTCGCATGCCATACGCCGAACACGTTGGCGCGGATGAAATCGGCGAGCGCGTGGTCGTCGTGGATCAGCGAAGCCATCCTCAGGCCGCGCGTGAAGAAGCGTTCGATCAGTAGACGCCGCAGCGGCGCCGGTGTGTCGAGCAGCGCGCCGAGGATCGAAGTCAGAAGCGCATTGCCTTCGCCGACCTTGCTCAGCGCCTTTACGCGCGGCGAGAAAGCCGCCGGAAAGAAGTCACGCGCATCGCGTCCAAGACCCGACGCATCGACAATGCGCGCCAGCATCCGCACGCCCGCGGCGAGCCGTTGCAGATCGCGGTCGTCATCGAGCAGATTCAGATCGACGCGCGGCGCGGCGGCCGCATCTGGCGAGGCCAACTGCACGCGGCCACGCGAGTACGGCCGGTTGCACCATAGGAAGAAGAGACCGAGCCGGTTGCCGAGCGCATGCCACGCGGCGCGCGTCGCGCTCGACAGATACAGGTCCGACTCGTCGCAGCCCGCGACGCCCGAACTCATGCGCGCGGCCATCATGCTTGCGCGGCGTCGAGCGAGCGGCATTCGAAAGCGCGGCTCGAGAAAATGACAGAACGTGAGCGACGGATGATCCTGCAGATTGCGTCCGACGCCCGGCAAATCCACCGTAGACGCAATACCCATCGCAGCGAGTTGGCGCGCATCGCCGATGCCGGCGCGCATCAGCATCGCCGGCGACTGCAGTGCGCCTGCGCTCAGCACGACTTCGCCCGCATCGAAACGCACGCGCTCGCCGTTCGCCGCAATGGCGACGACCCCGCGCGCCGTCGTGCCTTCCATCACGATGCGTTCGACGCGCAGATTCGAATTGATACTGAGATTCGGGCGTTGGCGCGTGGCAGCGTCGAGGTAGGCGATGGCCGTCGACACCCGCTTGTCGTCGATGTTGGAGAACGCGCCCGGAAAGAAGCCGTCGCCGAACTCGCCGTTCTGGTCCTGCAATTCAGGGAAGCCATTGGCGCGCAGACCCTTGGCGAACGCATGGCAGAACGCGGGCCAGTCTTTGGGCATGATGCGGCGGATCGGGACTGGACCATCGCTGCCGTGCAGTTCGCCGCCGGGGAAGTCGACGTCGCGTTCGAGCTTACGGAAGTACGGCAGCACGTCGCGCCATGACCAGCCATCGGCGCCACTCGCGGCCCATTCGTCGTAATCGCGCGGCAGGCCACGATTGGCCGACTGCACGTTGATGCTCGACCCGCCGCCCATCACGCGGCCCTGTTCGTAGACGCGCGGCGCGGCGGCCCCGGTGGCCTTCGCCTTGAGATCGGGCCAGATGTACGTGTCGCCGCAGAAGACCGGCATCGGATAGCTGTCGAGAATGGCCTCGGGCACCGCGCCGGGGGGCGTGTCGGCGCCGGCCTCGATCAGCGCGACGCGCACAGTCGGCGTCGCCGACAGCCGATGCGCGAGCACGCATCCCGCCGAGCCGCCGCCGACGATCACGTAGTCGAAGCGATCCATCACCTGTCTCCCCTTATGTTCGCCGCGCGGCGTATCAGGAACCGCGAAACACCGGCTTGCGCTTGCCGTGGAACGCCTGCACGCCCTCGCGGAAGTCGTCCGACGAGCGCAGGCGGCTATAGCAATGTCCTTCCAGTTCGATCGCGATGGACAGCGGCGCATCTTCCGAATCGTTCAGCAGCTTCTTCGCGGTGCGCTGCGCGAGCGGCGAGAACGCGCGCAGTTCGTCGACGAGCGCATCCGTTGCCGATTCGAGTTCCGCGTCCGCGACGCAATCGACCGCGATACCCCACTCGTACGCCTGCTTGCCCGGAATGCGGCGCGAGCGCATCACGATGTCCTTCGTGCGGCCGATGCCGACCATCGACTGCAGACGCGCCGAGCCGCCCGAGCCGGGAATCTGGCCGAGCTTTTGCTCCGGCAGCGCATAGAAGGTCGTATCGGTGACGATGCGGAAATCGCACGCCAGCGACAACTCGAAGCCCACGCCGAAGCAGAAGCCGCGATTCGCCGCGATGACCGGCTTCGAGCAGCGCGCGGGCGCCGCGATATTCCACGCGAGCTTCGACACGTGTTCCGGCGACGATTCCAGAAAGCCCTTGATGTCGCCGCCGCTCGAGAAGTGCTCGCCCTTCGCGCGCACGACGATCACACGCACGCGTTCGTCTTCGTCGAGTGCTTCGAATACGGCGCGCAACTGGTCGCGAGAGCGCATCGAAATGACGTTGAACGGCGGGCGATGCAGGATGATGTCCGCGCGCTCGCGCTGCGCGTCGATTTCGACCGAGAAGCCGTCGAGGTCTTGCAGCAGTGTCTGGCCGTGATGGTTGAGATCACTCATTGTGGGTTACTCCTTGGTGGTTTCTGTAGGTTGCGCGGCCTGGGCGTTTGAATCGGGCGTGTACTCGCCCGCTTGCAGCTTGCGGCGCAGAATCTTGCCGACTGGCGACTTCGGAATGTCATCGACGAACACATAGTCGCGCGGGCGCTTGAAGTTGACGAGGTTCGACTGGCGGCACCATGCATCGAGCGCAGCGGAATCGACGTACTCGCGGCGCTTGATGAACGCGACCACGCGCTGGCCCCAGCGCTCGTCCTTGACACCCGCGACCGCGACTTCATCGACGGCGGGATGCAGCGACAACACCGATTCGATATCCACCGGCGAGATGTTTTCTCCGCCGCTGATGATCATGTCGTCGACGCGGCCCGTCACGTACAGATCGCCGTCAGCATCAAAGTAGCCGGTGTCGCCGGTGAAGTACCAGCCGCCGCGCAGCGACTTCGCGTTGGCGTCCGGACGGTTCCAGTAGCCTTCGAACGCTTCGTCGCCGAGCAGGTCCACGATGATTTGCCCTTCTTCGCCGATATCGGCGATCTGATCGGGCGAGAGCGCATCGAGCTTCACGACGCGCAGCCGCGTATTGATGCCCGCGCGGCCCGCGCTGCCGGGCTTCTTTGTCGCGTCCTGGTCGATGCTGAACGTGTAGACCTCAGACGACCCGTAGTGATTGACGAAGAGCTCCGGCTCGAACGCTGCCGAGAGGCGCTTGAGCAAGCCGTCGTTCATCGGCGCGCCCGCGAAGCCGAGCTTTCTGACCGCCGACGTGTCCGTGCTCGCGAACGCGCTGTCGGCGAGCAAATCGTGATAGAGCGTCGGCACGAGATAGAGGCAGGTGAGCGCGTGCTTCGAGATGCATTCGAGCGCGAGCTTCGCGTTCCAGCGCCGCACGCAGACGAAAAGGCCATCAACGAGCGCCATCGCGAGCAGCGAGCGCACGCCCATCGTGTGATATAGCGGCATCACGCCGAGCGTGCGTTCGCCGCGCCTGTACAGGTTCTGCGCGACGTGCGCTAGCGCCCCCGCGCGTTCATGCCGATGCCGGCGCGGCACGCCCTTGCCTTTGCCCGTCGTGCCGGACGTGTAAAGGATTAGCGAGATGTCGTCGGCGGTGGCGTGTGTCGTGTCGGTCACGTCGCCGCTGCGCGTTCGTTCGACGATGAGCGCATCGAAGGTGGTGGTGCGGCCGGGTGCATCGTCGAGTCCGACGCGTGGCACTTTTTGCGCCGCGGCGCTCTGCGTGACGGAATCGGCGCTGACGGGTTCGTAGATGATCGCCTTCGCCCCCGCATCGGTTATGCAGTAGTCGACTTCCTCCGGCTTAGCGCGCCAGTTGAGCGGCACGATCACGATGCCCGCAAACTGTCCGGCCCAATGCAGCGTCGCCATTTCCCAGCGGTTTTGCAGCACGACGAGCAGCCGGTCGCCGCGTTGCAAGCCGAGCTCGCGCAGACCATCGGCGACATTCAAGATCATGCGATGCCACTGCGCGTAGGTCAGTTGCACATCGCCATCGACGAGCGCGAGCGCGTTCGGACTGCGCTCGACGCTTTGCAGAAACGTGCGTCCGAGATCAAGCATGTTCGACCTCTTCCGTGCTTGCCTTGGCCCGGCGGCGCGCAGCCACGTCGAGCACGGCGGCCACGATCGGCGTGTAGCCCGTACAGCGGCAGATATGACCCGAGAGCATCTCGCGTACTTGCTCTTCGGACGGATCCCGCACGCGTCGCAGATAATCCGCGCACGACATCAGAATGCCCGCCGTGCAGAATCCGCACTGCAGCGCGTGATGTCGCTGAAACGCCTGCTGCAGGTCACCAAGCGTCTGATCGGGCGCAAGGCCCTCGACGGTGTCGATACGCCTTCCATCGGCCTGCACCGCGAGCATCAGGCACGAGCGCGCCGCGACGCCATCGACCTGCACGGTACAGGCGCCGCACACGCCATGTTCGCAGCCGACGTGCGTGCCCGTCGCGCCGAGCTCGTGCCGGATGAAGTCCGACAGCAGCTCGCGCGGCTCGCAATAGCCGCTTCGTTCGCGGCCGTTCAGCGTCAGCGCGATGCGCTGCGCTTTGCCGTGCCGCATAATGGTGTCCGACATCTTGCTCACTTTGCCTCCTCGATCACGCGCCATCCGAGTTGCCGGACCAGATTCCGGCGATATTTCGCGCTGATGTGCGCGTCGTCCTGCGCGTTCAGTTTCCAGCTCAAATCGTTCAGTGCGCCGCGCAGGTCGTCGCCCTGCAGACGCGGCCATTGCTCCGTCACCGGCCGGTCCGCGACGCCGCCGACTGCAATACGGATCGACTCGTCGGTGACCACGGCCGCGCACGCGACGATCGCGAAATCGCCGTGTCGCGCAGAAAATTCCGCGAACGCGTAGCGCTCGCCTGGCTTGCGCAGCGGGAAGCGCACCGCTTCGACGAGTTCGTCGGGCTCGCGCGCGGTCATCAGCATTCCCTGAAAGAAGTCCTGCGCGGCGAGCGTGCGGCGCCTCTTTCGCGAGCGCAGCATCACGTCGCCGCCGAGCGCCGAAAGCACGAGCGGCAACTCCGCGCTCGGGTCCGCATGCGCGATCGATCCGCACACGGTTCCGCGATTGCGAATCTGAAAGTGCGAGATATGCGGGAAGGCCATCGCGAGCAGCGGCGTTTCGTCGGTGAGCGTGCTGCGCCATTCGACGCTGCCTTGCGTCGTCGCGGCGCTCACGGCTAGATGCCCGGCCTGCTTGTCCACGCGCACGGCATTGAGTTCGGCGGTGCGCGAGATATCGACGAGCACCTTCGGCTGCGCGAGCCGCATGTTGAGCACGGCCATCAGCGACTGGCCGCCCGCCAGGACGCGCGCGTCTTCGCCGTATTGCGCGAGCGCGTCGAGCGCTTCTTGCGCGGTCATCGCGCGCAGGTAATCGAACGGTGCGGGCTTCATGCGTGTCTCCCGAAACGTGCGAGAAGTCTTGCGAACCACGATCCGTGCGCTTGCGCGGGCTTGCCCGCCGCCTGCCGTCCGAGCGATTCGAACAACTGCTTGAGCACGACCTTCGCCGCGCCTTCGAGCATGCGGCCACCGACCGCCGCGACCTTGCCTGACACCTGCGCTTCGTAGTCGTACGTGAGCCGCGTGCCGCTGCCTTGCGGCGTCAGTTCGACGAGACCGCTGCCGCGCGCGCTGCCGAGCGGCGAGATCCCCGCGCCAGCGAGTCGCAGGCGGCGCGGCGCATCGATCTCCGACAAGCCGATACGCGCCTCGAAACGCGCCTTGATCATGCCGACGCCGACGGTCACGTCCGCGCGATACTGGTTCGGCGCCGTCTCTTCGAGTGCGTGACAGCCGGGAATGACGTTCGCGAGCGCCTTCGGATCGAGCAGCACGGCGAACACAGCTTCGGGTGTTGCGGGCAGATCGACAGCGCCCTGCGCCGTCAGTGCGCGTCCGCCGCCTGGCGTCGCAGGCTTCGTGGCGGGCGCTTCGCGATATTCCGGCCGCGACGGTTCGGGATCGTCCATGCCGATCATCGCCATCACTCTGGGCGGCGTGAGCGGCAGGCGAATGTCTTCGACGCCGAGCGCGTCCGCCACCGCATTCGCGATGCACGGCGGCGTGCTCATGTTGTTGCCTTCGCCGAGACCCTTCGCGCCAAGCGGCGTGAAAGGCGAAGGCGTCTCCAGATGCACGATCAGCGGATCGGGCACTTCGCAGGTCGTCGGCATCAGATAGTCGGCGAGCGTGCCGGACTGGAAGCTGCCGTCCGCGCCGTAGCGGAACTCTTCCATCAGCGCCGCGCCGACGCCTTGCGCGAACGCGCCGCGAATCTGGCCATCGGCGAGTGCGGGATTGAGGATGGTGCCGGCGTCGTGCACGGTCACATATCGGTCGATGCGCACCCGTCCCGTCACGCGATCCACTTCGATACCGCACATGTCGAACGCGAAACCATACGCCGCCGATGTATTGATGCGGTCCTGTTCGTCGGGCGCATCCATGTGCGGCGGCGACCAGAACACGGTTTCGCGCAGGCCCGGCTCTTCGCCCTCGGGCAAGAGCGCGGGCGCCCAGTGCGGCGCATTGCTCGCTGCGCGCGCGAACGGCAGCGCACGGTCTTCGGCGTCGTGCGGAAAGACCCGTGCGCCTTCGAAGCGCACGTCACCGGGCGGGCAGTTGAACTGCTTTGCTAGCACGCGCGCGAGCTTGTCGCGCACGCGCGTCGCGGCGAGATGCACCGTGCCCGCCACCGCGCCCGCGAAGCGGCTCGAATAATTGCCCGCCGCGACGGACCAGGCGTCCTTGTGCGTGTCGAATTCGACGTTGACGACGATGTCCATCGGATCGAGCCCGAGCACATCGGCGACGACTTGCGCGCACACCGTCATGTGGCCCTGGCCCGCGGGCGTCGATGCGATCGTGACGACCACGCCACCGAGCAGATCAACGCTGACGGTCGCGCTCGCGATCGCGCCGTTCTTCGGCCCGGCTTTCCTGCGAGCATCGGCGGGCATCACGGTCGTGATGTAGCCCATGTTCGATACCGACGGCTCGACGATCGCCGCGAATCCGATGCCATACAGCCGCCCTTCGTTGCGCGCGGCGTCGCGGCGCGCAACGAGTTCCCGGTACCCGCCTTCGTCGAGTGAACGGCGCAGCGCTTCCTGATAATTCCCCGAATCGAGCAGTGCACCCGCCGCCGCGCGATACGGGAACGCATCGGCGGGAACGAAGTTGCGGCGATACACGTCGAGCACATCGAGCTTCAGTTCGATCGCGATGCGCTGGATCAGCCGCTCCAGCGCGAAGTACACTTGCGGGCCGCCGAAGCCGCGCACGAGCCCCGTCGGCGTCTTGTTCGTCAGCACGACGCGATTGCGCACGAGCAGATTCGGGATCGCGTACGCGCCCGTCAAGCAGCCGTGCATCCGGTAGAACGTCGCGGGCTCGGGCGCGCGCACGTAGCCGCCGACGTCTTCCAACTGATCGTAAGACAGCGCGACGATGCGGCCATCCGCTTCGACGGCCGCTTCTATCGTTGAAACACGCGCCGTCGCCGATGTCGCCGCGCTCAAGTGTTCGAGCCGGTCCTCGACCCACTTCACCGGTGCGCCCGCCTTGCGCGAGGCGAGGCACATCAGCACGACGTACGGAAACACGGCCTGCTTCACGCCGAAGCTGCCGCCGGAATCGCGCGGGGCCTTATGACGCAGGCGATTGGCGGGCACGTTCAACGCCATTGCCATGACGGCGTGCAGCGAGAACGGCCCCATGAAATTCGACGTGACGTCGTAGCCTTCATCACCCGAAAGATACTCGGCGATGACCACGCCGCACTCGATCGGCGCGCACGTGTTGCGCGGATAATGCGCGACCAGCTTCACGCGATGCGGCGCGCGCTCGAAGGCCGCTTCCGGCTCGCCGTAGCGGAAATGCCGGTCGCTGATGACGTTGCTGCCGACGCGTTCGTGCAGAACCGGCGCGTCGTCCTTCGCGGCTTGCTCGATCGACGTCACGGGATCGAGCATTGCGTAGTCGACCTTGATCAGATCGAGCGCGTCTTCCGCGAGCGCACGCGATTCGGCCATCACGACCGCGACCGGCTCGCCGACGTAGCGCACGCGGTCCATCGCGAGCGCCCACTGTTCCATCGGCGATTTCACGCCGACGACGAACGGTCGCGACCACGGACGCAAATCATCGCGCGTGAGCACGGCGCGCACGCCCGTGAGTTTCGACGCGGCTTCCGCATCGATCGACAGGATGTCCGCGTGCGCGTGCGGCGAACGCAGAATCGCGGCGTGCAGCGTGCCCGGTTTGACAGCGACGTCGTCGCCATAGCGGCCACGGCCTGTCAGGATCGCCGGGTCTTCGAGGCGCTGCATCGGGCGTCCGATATGACGCTGCGGTGCGGTCGCTTCGTGCGCCTGAGTGCCGGTGACGCGCGCGTCCATGTCGGCAAATGCGGTTTCGCGCTGATTCATGACCTTACTCCTCACGTGCGGGGCGGCCGCCGAATTCATCGGCGAGACCGCTCCAGCGGCGCGCAATCTCGTCGTGCTCGATGCCGAACAGATCGAGAATGCGCCCGACCGTGTGATCGACCACGTTCTCGATAGTCTGCGGATGCGCGTAGAAGGCGGGGACCGGCGGCATCACGATCGCGCCCATTTCCGTGGCGAGCGTCATGTTGCGCAGATGCGCAAGATTGAGCGGCGTTTCGCGCGCGACCAGCACGAGGCGGCGGCGTTCCTTGAGCATCACATCGGCGGCACGCGTAAGCAGGTTGTCGGCGAAGCCGTTCGCGACGCCCGCGAGCGTTTTCATCGAACATGGCGCGATCACCATGCCTTCGGTCAGAAACGATCCGCTCGCTACGGCCGCGCCGATATCACGCACGTTGTGCACGACATCGGCAACGGCTTCGAGATCACCGCGCGCGAAGCCGAGTTCCTGTGCGGCCGTCACCGCGCCCGACGACGACACGATGAGATGCGTCTCGTGCGTGCCGAGCCGGCGCAACGCGGCGAGCAAACGCACGCCGATCACCGCGCCGCTTGCGCCCGAAATGCCGACGACGATGCGCCTCTTTCGTTCAGCCATGATCGCGCGACATATAGGCGTCGAACGCGCTGTTGTCAGCGGCGACGAGTGCTTGCAGGTCGACCGTGTCCTGCCCCGGTATGTGCACGCGCGTGAACACGTGCGCGGGATACACGACGGGGCGTGTCGCATCGAGGCCCATCTTCGCGCTCACGCCTTGCAGATGCGACGGCGCATCGTCGGGCTGACCGACTGTCGTCGATGGATCGAGCGGCGAACCTTGCGCGCCTGCTATCACGATGAGATCGCGGTCTGCCTGGAAGCGCGTCGCGATCGCCCATTCGATTTCCGCGGGATCGTGCACGTTCACATCGGTGTCGACGACGACGACCTGCTTGATGTCGTAATGCGCGCCGAACGCGCACAGGATTACGTTCTTCGCCTCGCCTTCGCGCTTCTTGTCGAATTGCACCCACAGGTGATAGCGACACACGCCGCCCACCGAAAGATGCACGTCCTTCACGGCGGGATGGCTGCGCTGAAGATGCGCGAGCAACGTGGCTTCGCGCGGAATCGCGCCGAGCAGAAGATGCTCCATTTCTGCGGGCACGATCGTATGAAAGATCGGGTCGCGCCGATGCGTGACGGCTGTCACTTCGATGACTTCGCGAGCTTCCCTCGCGCTGTAGTACTTCGGAAACTCACCGAACGGACCTTCCGGCTCGCGCACGTTCGGCAGAATGCGCCCTTCGATGATGATCTCCGCAAACGCGGGCACGTGCACGCCGTTCGTCACGCATCGCGCGACAGGCAGCGCCGCACCGCGCAGCGCGCCCGCGATTTCGAGTTCGTCGTGATCGATCGGCGTGATCGCTTGCGACGCGAGCATCGTTAGGGGATCGACGCCAATCACGATGGCGACGTCGAGCACCTCACCCGCGGCTTCCGCGTCGCGGTGGAATGCGTAGAGATGACGCGGCAGCAGCAGGATCGCCATGCGATCGGGGCCGTGCACCTGAATGCGGTTGATCGAGACGTTCTGCACGCCGGTGCGCGGACTGCGCGCGATCACGAGACCGGCGGTGATATACGGGCCGTTGTCGTGTTCGCTGTGCGTGGGAATGGGCAGCAGCGCGTGGAGATCGATGTCGCTCGTATGCACCACTTGCTGACAGGGAGCGTCCTCACGTTGAATCAGTTTCGATGTGAGCGGCGCAGCGGCCGCAGCGGAAAACCGCGCGAGCAACGCGGATTCATCGACGCCCATCGCTTCCGCGATCCACGCGCGCTTCGACATGAAGCCGCTTACGACGGGCATCGCATGTCCGTGCGGCTGCGTGAAAAAAGCAGCTTGTTCGCCGTCGAGCCGCTTCGCAATGGCGGCGAGCTCGTGCTCAAGCGCGACGGGCTTGTCGATCGACGCGACACGGCCGGTTTTCGCGAGATGCGCGAGCCAGTCGCGCAGCGACAGTGGGCCGGTGTCGGCGTGATCCCGTGCCCAGGCGAATGAGGGAATGCCGTGCGTTGCGGCATCGCGTGTGTTCATCATTGTCTCCATCGGCGCGCGCCTGCCATGGCGAGCGCATGGAATGAAGCGTAGCGAGATCACGCCATAACATCTAATACTGTTTACTGATGCGTCAAATCATTCGTTCTTATATCAGTGTTAGCCCGGATGACAGTGCTCTTGCAGTTACGTATCAATAGACCGCTCGCCCACGGCCGTACGGAAGGGCGCACCACGATAAGGCACCCTGCACCGTCTGCGAACGCGGGGTGATAATGTCAATGCACCCCATTAGCATCGCTGATGCCCCGAGGGAACATGGACCTCAAGCAAATCCAGTACTTCATCGCGCTGTTCGAGGACGGCTCGGTCACGCGCGCCGCGAAGCGGCTGAACATCGTGCAACCGGCCTTGAGCATGCAGATCGCGAAGCTCGAAGACGAACTGCATCAGCAGCTGTTCGAGCGCGGCGCAAACGGCATGACGCCGACCGCCGCAGGACGGTTGATGTACCGCCTGTTTTTACCGATCATGCGCGACCTTGCCCACGCGCGGCAGCAACTCGTGCAGCGCGACGAAGTAGTGACGGGGCATGTCGGCATCGGGTTGATCGCATCGGTGACCGAAAGCGTACTCGCGGATTCGCTGTCGCGCTTTCACGCGCGTTACCCCGATGTCGAAGTCACCGTCGCCGATGGCTACAGCGCGACCTTCATCGACTGGGTGGCGGGCGGCCAGCTCGATGCCGCCATCATCAACAAGCCGCGAGCGCGCCTTTCGCTCGACTCGCGCCCGCTGCTCGACGAAGAGATGGTGCTTGCCACCAGCGCCGCGCATGGCCCCGACTTGCCGCATGCAATCGAACTCGCGCAATTGTCCGAACTCGAACTGGTGCTGCCGACCAAGCGCCACGGCCTGCGCGGCGTTCTCGACAGCGCCGCGCAACACGAGGACGTTTTGCTAGCGCCGCGCTTTGAGATCGACGTGCTCTCGACGATTCTCAAGCTCGTCGAGCACACGCGCTTCGCGACGATCCTGCCGCGCATCGTCGTCGAGCGTGCCGCGCGGCACGGCACCTTGCGCGCGTGCCCGATCCTCGCGCCGCGTATCGTCCGGCACATTCTCTGCGTGAGTCATCCGCGCCGCCCATTGAGCGCGGCGGCGGAGGCGTTGATCGCGACCATCGGCGACGAGTTGCATCGGGCGTCGACCATTACGGGCGACGAGCCCTCAAACGACACCAAGGAACGCTCAGCATGAATGCACGACACTGGATTGCCGGCGAATGGACAGGCATGCCCAACATCGACAGCATCGATCCCGCGACGGGCGAGGCCGTCGGCCAGTTCGCCGACGGCGGCGCTGCCGAAGCCGATGCCGCCATCGCCGCCGCGCGGCATGTGTTCGATCGCACGACATGGGCGCAGGACGCGCGTTTGCGCCAGGACGTGCTGCTCGGCTGGGCGTCGGCGCTCGAAGCCGAACGCGACACGCTTGCAACGCTGCTCACGCGCGAGAACGGCAAGGCGATCGCGCAATCCCGCGGCGAGATTGCGGGCGCCATCTCAGAAGTGCGCTATTACGCAGGACTTGCGCGGCATATCGCGGGACACGTCCTCGAACCCGAACCGGGCACGATATCGACGATGCTGCGCGAAGCGGCCGGCGTCGCCGCGATCATCGTGCCGTGGAATGCGCCGGCTGTGTTGCTCGTGCGCTCGCTCGCCCCCGCGCTTGCGGCGGGCTGCACCGCGATCGTGAAACCGGCAGCGCAAACCTCGTTGCTCACTGCCGCGATGTTGCGCTGCTTCGAACACACAGCATTGCCCAGCGGCGCGGTGAATCTGGTCAACGAGCACGGACACGCCGCCAGCCAGCGGCTCGTAGATTCTCACGACGTTGATGTGGTCAGCTTCACGGGATCGACAGCGACCGGCAAAAAAATCATGGCCGCGGCCGCCGACAGCATGAAGAAGCTGTCGCTCGAACTCGGCGGCAAATCGTGCTGTGTGGTCTTCGACGATGCCGATATCGCCGCGATCGCTCCACGCCTCGCGCGCGCCGCAACGATCATCTCCGGGCAGCAATGCACGGCGGCGCGCCGGGTGCTGGTTCATGCATCGCGCGCTGCGCAAATGCGTGAGCACCTCGCGTCGGCGCTTGCGTCGCTGAGGGTCGGACCAGGCATCGATCCGGCAACGGATATCGGCGCGCTCATCGACGGCACGACGCGCGATGCGGTGCAACGGACGATCGAGCGCGCGTGCGGGATGGCCGAGCGCGTGCTGCTGCGAGGCACTTGCTCGGGGCACGCGTTTCTGTCGCCGACGCTCGTCGAACATGGCGATCCCAAGGCGTTCTTCTGTCAGGACGAGATCTTTGGCCCGTTCGTCACGCTGGAAGTCTTTGAGAACGAAATGGAAGCGATCGAGAAAGCCAACGACACCGTCTTCGGTCTCTCGGCAAGTGTATGGACACACGACGGAGCGCGCGCGTTGCGCGTCGCGCGTGCGCTGCGCAACGGCACTGTGTGGATCAATGACCACAACAAGCTTTTCGCCGAAGCCGAAACGGGCGGGTATCGGCAAAGCGGACTGGGTCGGCTGCACGGCTACGATGCGCTTGCGGACTTCACCGAGTTGAAGCACATCTGCATGCCGTCTGGCGTTGCGGAAGGTATCGCGCCGTTGCGGTGAATGGCAGGGAGGCGAGCCAATGGACAGCGTGGATCTCGAAGTCCTGAAAAGCAGCGCGCGATGGCTGGCAGACGGGCATCGCGTGCTGCTGGTTACGGTGGTGAAGACGTGGGGATCGTCGCCGCGTCCCGTAGGCGCGATGCTCGCCGTGCGCGCTGATGGACATGTGGTCGGGTCGGTGTCGGGCGGATGCATCGAAGACGATCTGATCGATCGCGTGCGGCAGCGAGGCATCGAACAGGAAAGGCCGCAGGCGTTGAAGTACGGCGTCAGCGCGCAAGAGGCGCATCGCTTCGGCCTGCCTTGTGGCGGCACCATTCAGCTCGTGCTGGAGCCGTTGACGCTCGCGAGTGGTATCGCCGAGCTGTGTGCAGCGGTGGAGGCGGGCAGACTCGTCGCGCGCACGCTCGACATGGCGACGGGCGCTGCGCGCCTCGAACCCGCGCAGGCGACGGACGGCGTCCTCTTCGACGGGACGCTGCTGCTGACCATCCATGGGCCCCGTTACCGGATGCTGGAGATCGGCGCGGGACAGTTGTCGCGCTATCTGTGCAGCATCGCGGTCGGGCTGGATTATCAGGTCACGGTGTGCGATCCGCGCGAGGAATATACGGACGAGTGGGACGTGCCGGGCACGACCATCGTTCGCGCGATGCCCGACGACACCGTGATGGACATGAAGCTCGACGAACGCTGTGCGGTGATCGCGCTGACGCACGATCCGAAGCTCGACGATCTCGCGCTGATGGAAGCGCTGAAAATGCCTGCGTTCTATGTGGGTGCGCTCGGTTCGCGTCGCAATAACGCGGCGCGGCGGGAGCGCTTGAAGGAGTTCGATCTCAACGAAGAAGAACTCGCGCGCCTGCACGGACCGGTGGGCATCTACATCGGCAGCCGTACGCCGCCGGAGATCGCACTGTCGATACTTGCCGAATTGACGGCCGCAAAAAATGGCGTGTCGTTGCCGGAACTGCTACGGGTCGAAGGCGCAAAGGCGGCCCGGGAGATGGTGGGCAACGCGGCGGGCTGTGGTGCCTTGTAAGCGGAGCAGAAACGGATTTTGCGTGGTTTCTGCATGATGCGAAGCGTTCAAGGACAGCAAAGCGCATTCGACACAGTCGATGCCTTACTCGCGGGTCTTGCGTCTGCGCCGCCGGCAACCGCATCTGCGGCGCCATGGGTCGATAGATCGCTGACAAGTTCTCCGCGCAGGCTGCGCAGCGAACGCCTCGTCCACACACCGTCAACTGTCGCGGCATTTATCGCCACGCATGCGTCCCGTACATTCGCTGTACCCAACTCCACTGGAGAGCAGCAATGCAGTGCTGGGCTTTCGAATGTCCGATCAGATCGCTATCTGACCGGCCGCGGATGGTAGCGACCCCTCAACGCTGGTGATCATTCCCTCGTTCATGCCAACCAGACCGCCCACGCCACCGTGTCCATACTGCTTTACGTTACCGGTCGCACAGCATTCTCAGATAGTCGCACCGCTGGCCTTTTGATCAACCAGTCCGCCCACATTGGCGTCGGGTAAGGGGTAGCTTGCTCAGCTCAGTGGGGAGAATTCGGCATGCAGCCAATTCAGTCAGGCCTGAACAAAGTGGTGGGTACCACGGTCATTGCGACGATAGAAAAGCTCACAAATGCCGCGACAGTGCTGCCCATGACGATGCGCGCCAAGCGGCCGCCATCGGCGCCGAAGCGCTCAGCCAACACAGGCACGTTGCTTGCGCTGGGCAAGGCCGCCACCATCACCAGCACCATGGCACTGTATGCATCGAGTGGCACCCCAACCTTAATGGCTGCGCGTCCTGCGAGCAGCACCAGTAGCGGATGGAGTACCAGTTTGTAGGCTATCAAGCGACCCACGTCGCTGTGAACTTTCGTTGATGTACCCAATGCCGCTGTCCGTCGTATCGACGGGCGCGCCAGCATACAGCCCAAAGTGAAGAGCGCGACGGGCGAGGCGGATTGGGCGAGCAGGGTGACGACCTGCCGCATAGGCGCTGGCGGCACCAACGCTAAGCCTGAGGAGAGGCTGCCCAAGAGGATGGACCAGGGGAGTGGGTTCACCGCGATCCCTCGCAGGGCCTGAGTCACCGAAGCGCCGGCAGCCTGACCGGCCTGGCGCTCGAGCCGAGACGTGGCAATGCACAGCGATGAAGTCAGCACCATGTCCACCGACAGCGCCACAATGGCAGGGGCCGCTGCCCGCGGGCCAAGCATGGCCACCAGCAGGGGTACGCCCAGGAAGCCGGTATTTGGAAAAGCCGTGACCAGCGCACCGAAGGAGGCGTCATTCCAGCCGATGGGGCCGCGTCGCGTGGTGAGCACCGTGAATCCCAGCATGGCCAGCGCGCATAGCAGATAAGTCAACGCAGTGCCCGTATCCATCAGGCTGGCTATCGGCGTTTCCGCGGCGAAGCGAAACAGCATCGCTGGCAGTGCCAGATAGAGCACGAACACATTGAGCCCTGGAATGGCATCGGTGGATACAAACCGTGTTCTGACCGCAGCGTAGCCGCACAGCACCAGGGAAAAGAAGGGAAAGGTTATGCCAAGGATGTGGCTTAGTATTTCCATCGCTTTTCCCCGCCCTCAACCGGTGCGCTGACATTGTGCGATCCGCCATCCGGCCTCGGCCATGCGGCGGGCGCGTTGTCCGGTCTGTTCCGCGTCGGCCGCGCTTGCGTTGCCCTGACGTGCCCGCGCCAAGATGCCCTGCAGGATCGCTGCCATCCGGAACATGTTGAACACCAGCAAGAACTCCCAGTTAGCGGGGCTTGTTCGACCCGTCAGGCAACACCATGCGGCCAAATGCTCGGCCTCGTCGGGAATCCCAAGGGATGCAAGGTCGAAGCCTTTGAGGCCGCGGAACTCGTCAGGCGTGACACGCCAGGCCATGCAGTGGTAGGCGAAATCCGCTTCCGGGCTGCCCAGGGTGGACAACTCCCAGTCGATCACCGCCAGGGCGCGCGGCTCAGTCGGATGAAAGATCAAGTTGTCGAGGCGAAAATCGCCGTGGACCAGTCCGCTCGCGCGTTCCTCGAGGGGGTGAGAACACAGCCATGGGATCAATTGCTCCATGGCTTCGATGCGCTCGGTTTGGCTCGCACGATATTGCCGGACCCAGCGCTCAATCTGACGCGACAGGTAACTCTGTGGTCGACCAAAGTCGGCCAGGCCGATGCGCTGCACGTCAACGCTGTGGATGGCAGCAGCCACCCGCTGCAGTTCGGCGTAGATGGCTGCGCGCTCGGCGGGTGTCATGCCGGGAAGCGAAGGGTCGATAAAGACCCGTCCGTCCAGATAGTCCATGACATAGAAGCTGCTGCCGATGACCGACTCATCCATGCACAGCGCATGCATGCGCGGCACGGGCACATCGGTCTGGGCAAGGGCCCGCATGACGCGGTATTCGCGATCGACTGCGTGGGCAGAAGCTAGCAAGGTACCGATCGGCTTACGCCGCAATACCCATCGGTTCGGCCCGGCATCGAGGCGGTAGGTTGGATTGGACTGACCTCCGGCCAACGGTTGCGCGCACAACTCGCCATCGAAATCTTGGACATGGCGTCGCAGCCAAGGCTCGAGGCGCTGAAGCTCTGTCGCGTTCATAGGCCGCTCACCAGGTGGCCACCGTCTGCGGCAATGACCGAGCCGGTCATGAACCGGCCGGCATCGCTGGCCAGCAGTAGCAGCGGCCCGTCGAGATCCTCGGGCTGGCCAAAGCGTTGCTGCGGGATGCGCGCCTTGAGCCGCTCCCCTGCGACCGAGCCAAGAAAATCGGCGTTCAGCTCCGTCATCACATAGCCGGGGGCAAGTGCGTTGACTCGAATCCGATAGCGAGCGAGCTCCAGTGCCATGGACCGGGTGAGGTGAATCAGTGCAGCCTTCGACGCGCAATAGGGGGCAACTGCACCCGCGACGCGCTCGCCGGTAATTGAGGCGATGTTGACGATGCTGCCGCTTTGGCCCGCGCAGACCAACCGCCGTGCTGCCTCCTGAGAGACCAGCCAAGCTCCCTTGAGGTTGGTATCCAACACCTGATCCCACTCGGCTTCGGATTGCTCCAGCATGGGCCGTGATACCGCCACACCGGCGCAGTTGATCACAATATCTGGCACCTGATCGTGGTCAACGAGCTGGTCGAAAGCACGGGTCACCGCCTCAGCATTGGTCACATCAAGGGTAATTGCGCTGGCCGAGTGATTTTTCGCTTCCAGTTCGCTCACCAAGTGTTCCAGGGGGGCGGTTCGGCGTGCTGCCGCGATGACCCGTGCACCACAGCGAGCAAGCAGGCCGACGAAGTGGCGGCCGAGGCCGCTGGACGCACCGGTAACCAGGGCGGTTTGCCCATACAAGTGGAAGGACTCAATCGGATGCGTCATGAGCGGCTCTCCACCGTGGCACCTTTGAGGATGTGTTTAGCCAGACTCCATCGGTGTACCTCGGAGGGGCCGTCGTAGATGCGGAATCCTCGCAGGTCGGCGAAGATGCGTGCCACTAGGGTCTCCCCAGTTACCCCCTGGCCGCCTAGTACCTGTACGCAGCGGTCGACCACACGCCACAGCGCTTCCGAGACGACCACCTTGGCCCGGCTTGACTCTCGCAACGCCAACCCGCCTTGATCCAAGGTCCACGCGCAGTGCCAGACTGCCAGACGTGCGACGTGCAGATCCATCTCGTTGTCTGCCAGCGCGAAGCCAACCCCCTCGTGTTGCCCAATTGGCTTGCCGAAGGCATGGCGATGGCGGGCATAGTCCACGGCGATATCGTGCGCGCGTCGCGCTGCCCCCAGCCATCGCATGCAGTGGGTCAGGCGCGCAGGCGACAACCGTACCTGCGCATACCGGAAACCCTGTCCAACTTCACCGAGCACGTCCCCCGGACCGACTCGCAGGCTGTTGAAGCGCACCACGCCGTGTCCCCCCGGAAAGCAGCGGTCCAAGGTCTCCATGCTGCGCTCGACGGTAATGCCTGGCGCATCCATCGGGGACAGGAACATGGTGGCGCCCGCCTCGGGCACATGGGCCATGATGATGGCCATGCAGGCACCGTCAGCACCCGTGATGAACCATTTGAGTCCATCGATGCGCCAACCGTCGCCATCGGGCGTGGCCGTGGTCTGCAGCATGGACGGGTCGGACCCCGCGCCGGGAGACGGCTCAGTCATGCAAAAACAGGAGCGGATGTGTCCCTCGGCGAGCGGGCGCAGCCATCGCTCCTTTTGTGCCGGAGTGGCGACGGCCTCCAGCAGGTGCATGTTGCCTTCATCCGGGGCAAACACGTTCATTGCGACTGGCCCGAGCAGGGAATAACCGGCCTCCTCAAAGGCGATTGCCCGGCCGACATGGGACAGGCCCATGCCACCGTATTCGCTGCTGGTGTGCGGAGAAAGCAGTCCTGCCCGCCGAGCGCGTTCAATCAACGCCTCCCGCAGGGCAGGCTCCGGCCCGTGTGGGCCTTGTCTTGGATCGGCCTCCATGGGGATGACCTCTTGCGCGATGAAGTCGCGCACACGAGCTTGCAGTTCGGCGAGTTCGGGCGGTAGGCTGAAATCGATCATGCCTGTTCTCCACAACGCCATTGCGTCTCGGCCTGATCCCACGCCCCCAGGGCTTGCAGGTCTGGCACCCAGGCCAACCCGGACTTGGCGTCGGAGGAGGCCGCCTCGGGCGTCACCAGCACGTCGAGCAGCGCGGGCCGGTTCGCCATGGCCCGCGCGATCGCGTCCGGGAGCGCTTCGGCCGTTTCCACCCGCTCTGCATGCAGGCCGAAAGCCCGTGCCATGCCTGCGTGGTCCGCAAACTGCAAGCGCGTGCCCACCACCTTGCCATGGGTTTCCTGCTGGTCTCGCACCTCGATGGCCCAGGATCCATTGTTTGCGACGACGATCAGCACCGGTGCCTTGTGGCGGGCCGCGGTGTCGATCTCCATCGCGTTGAAGCCGAATGCACCGTCGCCGGTGGCCACTACCACGGTCCGATCCGGGCAGGCAAGGCTTGCAGCGATGCCGAAGGGCGTCCCAATGCCAATGCACCCGAGCGAGCCCGGATCAAGATATGTCGAGGCAGGCAGGCCAACGCGGGTAAAGCTGAGAAAGTCGCCACCGTCGGCAACGACGATCGCGTCCTCCGGCAACGCCTCGCGCAGTGCCGCCAGCAGGCGGTTTGGATGCATGAGCCCGTCGCTGCCAGAGGGGGCCAGCGCCATCGAGGTCGCCAGTTTGTCAGCGCGCGCAGCGTGCTTGGCGCGTACGCCCGCAGCCCACTCCCGATCGCATGCCGGCTGGCGATCGCCGGCGTGCGTCAGCATGGCCTCCAGCGCGGCGCCGACAGAAGCGAGCACTTCAGCCGCGCCACGGCGGTTGTCACGCAGTTCCGAGGAGCAATCGGCGATGCGTACGAACTTCGCGTCGCCGAACACTGACGGCGATCCGTAGGCCAGTTGGAAATCGAGCTTACGTCCAAGTGTCAGTACCAGATCGGCCTCTGACATCACCGAGCCGCGCATGGCGGCGACCACCGACGGATGTGACTCGGGCACGAGCCCGCGGCTTTCACCGGTATCGAGATACACGGCGCCCAACCGGTCCAGCAAGCGAATGAGCGGTCCGGAGGCGCCGCGTGCGCCACGGCCGGAGATCACCAGTGGCCGCTTGGCCGACCACAGCAACTCAACCGCTTCGCCAATCGATAGAGGATCCGGCAGAAGTTGGGGCTTGCGGCGCGGCGCAAAGAGTTCGGGCAATTGGACTGCCGCGCTGGGCTCGGCACGCAGCGTGTCGACAGGGAAGTCCAGGTAAGCCGGCCCGGGCTCGCTCCCATGCCCCTGCGCGCGGGCCACAGCTTCGTCCAACTCCTGGAGGACGAGATCGGCTTCTCGCACCGTGCGTGCGTAGCGGGTGAGGGGGCGTACGAATTCCACGTGCGACATGTCCTGCAATGCACCGCGGTTTTCCTGCGGGCGCGGTGGCGTGCCGGAGAGGACGAGTATGGGCGCGCGGGCGACATGCGCATTTGCAATGCCCGTCATGGCATTGGTGACACCCGGACCAGCGGTCACAAGGGCCACGCCGAGCCCGCCGGTGATCTCGGCGTGCGCGTGGGCCATATAAACCGCCGCACGTTCATCACGCACGTCTACGATCTGAATGCCTTGGGCATCCAGCTGCATCCAGATCGGCATGATATGACCGCCACAGAGAGCGAAGACACGGTCCACGCCACGGGCTTTGAGAAAACGCGCGATCAGCGCGGCCGAACTTTGCGGCGAAACATGGGGTGAGCTCACAAAATGACCTCTTTGGTAAGGGCGGCTGCGCTCAGCGCACGGGAACGAATGCAGTCGAGAACCACGGTACGGCGGCCACCAGTGCCAGGCCGACCAACAATGCCAGGACATAGCCCAGCATCGGCTTCATGCCATTGCGTGGATCCACCCTGGCGATGGCGCAGGCTGCGTAGTAGCCCACACCGAATGGCGGCGTGAACAGCCCGATGCCCATGGAGAGGACGACCACCATTGCGTAGTGCACCTCGTTGACGCCTGCCTGCCGCGCGATGGGAAATAGCAGCGGGCCAAACAGGACGATGGCGGGGATGCCTTCGAGCACGCTGCCCAACACGATAAACGTCACCACCGAGACGAACAGGAACATGGCTGCGCCACCCGGCAGATCGGCCATCATTGTGGCGAGCTGACCCGAGAAGCCCGACTGAGTCAGGGACCACGCCATGCCGGTGGCCGTACCGATGATGAGCAGAATGGCGCCTGACAGGGCTGCGGTGTCCACCAGCATTGGCAGCAGCCGGCGCCATTGAAACTGGCGGTAGAAGAACAGCCCTGCAAGCACTGCGTAGGCGATGCCGAGCGTCGATACCTCGGTGGCCGTGGCAATGCCCTCCACAACCGCTGCGCGGATCACGAATGGCAACGCGATCGCCGGCAACGCGGCGATCAAGGCGCGTCCAACCTGCCCGATCTGCGCGCGTTTGACCTGCGACAGATTCTCTCGCCGGAACTTGAAGCCGATCAGCGCGCACAGGCACACACCCATCACGAGCCCAGGCACCATGCCGCCTGCGAACAATGCGGCAATGGACACCCCCGTCACAGACCCGATCGTGATCAGCACCAGGCTGGGCGGAATGGTTTCTGTCTGTGCGCCGCTGGCGGCCAGCAGCGCCACCAATTCACCGTCGCGTGCGCCGCGCTTCATCATCTCGGGAAACAATACTGGCGCCACCGCAGCCATGTCTGCCACCTTGGAGCCGGAGATGCCGGACACCAGGTACATTGCGCCGAGCAGCACATAGGAGAGCCCGCCGCGGACGTGGCCGATCAGGCTGGCCAGGAAGGCCACCATGGCCTGGGCCATGCCCGTCATTTCGATCAGCAGGCCCAGGAAGACGAATAGCGGAACCGACAGCAGAACCACGTGGGACATGCCTTCGTCCATGCGTCCCACAATCACCCCGAGCGGCAGGTCTGTCGTCAGCGACAGGAAGCCGAAGGTTGCCAGGCCGAAGGACACCGCAATCGGCACGCCTGCCAGCACGCAGACGGCCGTGACGCCGACAAAGAAGATGAGCAGGTTGATGTTGCCGAGATCAGCCAACATCGGGCCGATCGCGGCCATTCCGGCGCACGCCAGCGCCACCGCTACCAGCGCAGCGAGGAGAGGACGCCACCCCGGCGCAGTGCGTAGCAACCTCAGCGTTGCCACGAGAGCCATCAGCGCGAGGCCGACTGGAAGTGCCGAGGCGCGCCAAGCCGATGAAATCTCGAGAGCGGGGGTCGAGACCGCGGCCTCTTCCCGGGCGTATGCGATTGCCGGGAGCAAGTGCAGGCCGAGGAAAGCCAGGGCGGCGGCCAGCGCAAGGCAACCCGCAAATGCCTGAGCAGAGGGGCTCAATCGGTGCACGACCGCCGTCATGCGCATGTGCTCGCCGCGGCGGAACGCCACTACAGCGCCCAGGACCGCCAGCCATAGAAACAAGAGTGACGCGACTTCGTCGCTCCATACCAGGGGCGTTTTCAAGAAATAGCGGGCGATGACGCCCGCCAGCAGGATGGCGATTTCGGCAAGAATCAGAAGCGCTGCTGCCGTCTCAACCAGGGCGCCCACACACGACTCCATCCGCTTTAGCAGGCGTGCGAGCATGGCTTCAGCGCCCGAAGCGCGTGCGCCGGGTTGCTCTGTTGCGGACGGCAATGGCCCAAGTTTTTGCGGTCTGACGTTCATGGCAGCCTCACGCAATCGGTCCGGTGAACGGTTGCAGGAGCGACCAGGCGTCGTTACCGAACTTTTCTTTGACCTGCGCGTAGAAACCGGCATTGCGCAGCGTTTGACGGAAGGGGGCGTTGTCCACCGCATTGAAGATCATGCCTGCCGCCTGTAACTTCTTTTGCAGATCCGTATTGGCCTGCGCGATGTCATCGCGTTGCTTGCGGCCGGCCGCATTGATGTGCTTGCTGATGATCTGCTGGAGATCAGCGGGAACCTTCGCCCAGATGCTCTTGTTGGCGACGAACCAGAAACCGTCCCAGCTATGGTTGGTCAGGGAGCAGTACTTCTGGACTTCGTAAAACTTGGCTGATTCGATCAACGCTAAGGGGTTCTCCTCACCGTCGGCCACCTTGGTCTGCAGTGCCTGATAGGCCTCGGACAGAGGCAGGCTGACCGGTGCGGCGCCAAGTGCCTTGAACATGGACACCCACAGTGGCACCACTGGCACCCGAATCTTGAAATTCTTCAAGTCTTCGGGGGTGCGGATCGGCTTTGTGCTGGTGGTGATCTGACGGAAGCCGTTGTCCCACACGGTGGTGAAGGGCACGAGATTGGTCTTCTCGATGGCCGTGCGAATGTGGTTCCCCACGGGGCCGTCCATGGCCGCCCAGACCTTGTCGTAGCCAGGGAACAGGAAGCCGGCGCCCGTGAGAGCCGTGATCGGGATCAGCGTTGACATCACCGTGCCCGGGAAGGTTGCCATCTCCAGCGCCCCGGAGCGCATCTGCGACAGCATGTCCGAATCGCTGCCCAACTGATTGTTCGGGAAGAGTTCGATTGCCACACGGCCGCCGGTTTCGGCATGGATCGCGGCAATCGCTTCTTTCAGGCGAACGTTGACCGAGTGGCTGACGGGCAGGTCATTGCCGAGCTTGAAGCGGAACTGCGCGGCCTTGCCCTGGGCCATGGACACGGCGGGAGCCAGACCGGCCAAGGCGCCCAGTGCCCCAATTTGCATGAGTTGTCTGCGGGTGATCACGTTTGTCTCTCCTTGCGGGGGCGCCGAGGCGCGGTGGCGGAATCGTATCGGTATCGTTGTCTCGCTATGGGCTTAAGTATTCTGAATTCAGAGTTCAATTTCATCGGGATTTTCCCTGATGAATTCTGAATTCAGAATGCTAATATTGGAGCGTAAGAGCGCAACGTTCCATGAGGTATCCGATGAATCACCTGCTTACTGTCGCCGGCGCCGTCGCGACACATGCCCGATTGACTCCGTCCAAGCTTGGAACGCGCGACTCGCGCCGTTCGCTCACGTTCGCCCAATGGCACGAGCGATCGCGCCGGCTTGCCGCAGGCTTGCTCGCGCTGGGCTTGCGCAAGGGGGATCGGGTCGCCCTGCTCGGGTACAACTGCGTCGAGTGGATGGAGATCTACGTGGCGCTGGCCGATGCCGGGCTGGTGGCGGTGCCGTTGAACTTCCGCCTGATGCCGCCCGAAATCGGGTACATCGCGAGCCACTGCGAGGCACGCGCCTTCATCGTGCAAGACGAGCTGGTGGATCGGGTCGAGCCGCTACGCGCGGAGCTGGGAGTTGCTGATCGCGCCTATATCGCGTTTGGCGAGGCGGTGCCACAGCATTGGACCCGTTACGAAGATCTGATCGCCGACGCGCCGTCGGATCTCCTGCCGGTCGAAGTCCGCCCAGGCGACATGAGCGCGCTGATGTACACCTCGGGCACCACGGGCCGCCCCAAGGGCGCCATCCGTAGTCACGAGGGCAGCACGCTGATCGCCATGGCCACCGCACTGGAGATGGGTTTCACCCGCGAGGACACCGCCTTGATGGTCATGCCCATGTGCCACGCGAACTCGCTCTACTTCAGCCATACCTTTGCGCACCTGGGCGCGACATGCGTGATCGACGACCGGAAAAGCTTCGACCCGGAGGCGCTGCTGACCACGCTTGCTTCCGAGCGCGTCACGTTCACGTCACTGGTCCCGACTCACTACATCATGATGCTGGGGTTACCCGCAGCGGTGAAAGCCAAGTACGACGTATCTGCGGTGGAGAAGCTCATGATCTCTTCGGCGCCGGCGCGGCGGGAGACCAAACTGGCCATCATGGAATACTTCCGCAATGGCAGACTTTATGAGTTGTATGGCTCGACCGAAGCCGGTTGGGTAACGCTGCTGCGCCCCGAGCAGCAGTTCGAGCGCTTGGGCTCGGTTGGCCGGGAATGGGCGGGATCGGGGCCGATCCGGCTGCTTGATAAGGATGGCCGGGAGGTGGCGGATGGCGAACTGGGCGAGCTCTTCTCTCATACGCCTTACGTGTTCGATGGTTACTGGAAGAACCCGGGGAAGACGGCTGACGCGTTCCGTGGCGAGTGGTGCTCGGTCGGCGACATGGCGCGCCGTGACGAACACGGCTTCATCCACCTCGTCGATCGCAAGAGCAACATGATCATCAGCGGTGGCGAGAACGTATATCCTTCGGAGGTTGAAAGCGTGATCGGGGCGCACCCCAAGGTCAAGGATGTGGCTGTTCTCGGCGTTCCGCACGAGAAATGGGGTGAGGCCGTGCATGCGGTGGTTGTGCTGCATGACGGAGCCCATGCGACGGAGGTCGAACTGATCGATTGGTGCCGCAGCCGCATGGCCGGATACAAGCGCCCCCAATCGATCCGTTTCCTGGAGGATGCTGACATGCCACGAACGGCAACCGGCAAGATACTTCACCGCGTCTTGCGCGAACGGATGTGCCCAGAAGTTGCCTCGACCTGAGTCGAGACTTGGAATCACGCGCTGCGACCAGCGCCAGACTGACAATGTTATGAAGGCTTTAGCTGTACAACCGAATCTTGTGGAGCAGGTGCGCGACGCCCTGCTGGATGAAATTGCGTCCGGCCAGTTGTCGCCGGGCGAGCGCATCATTCAGGAACAAATTGCGCAGGCTCTGGGCGTGTCGCGGCAGCCCGTCCAGCAGGCCCTACTGTTGCTGCGCAACCAGGGTGTGCTGCGTGACGGGCCCGGACGCGGATTGATCGTCGCACCGCTTGACCCGGATCACGTCAAGAATATCTATGAGATGCGTGCCGCCATTGAAGGGCTGGCTTGCGGGCTGGCTGCCGCCAATGGCGCGGAGTCGGCACGCAAGCAAGGGGCAGCACTCATTGAGGCCGGCCGCAAGGCCGTGGCCAGCGGCTCCGTGCCTAAGATGATCGCGGCCGACATTCGCTTTCACGAATTCCTCTATCAACTGTCGGGTAATCCGCTGATTGCGCCAGCCATGGCAACCCATCTGACGTATACGCAGCGGGTGATGGGCGAAGTGCTGGTGCGTGACCAGAAGCCGCGCGACATTTGGGATCAGCATGCCGCCATACTGGAAGCGATTGCTGAGGGGAATATTCAAGAAGCCGAACATCTGGCGCGTCAGCATCTCACCCAGGCATCAAACTTCATGGTCTCGAGATTGCGCCAACGCGCTCAAGATAGCCAATCCGAAACGGACGCAACCCGGAAGCAAAGCACGGAGGCCAGAGAGTAGGGCTCCCGCCCATTGAGCTACGCCAGGCCCAATGAAACGGACCGTGCTTTGACCTGCCACTGACGTGTATTCATTATTGATGTGGCCCCCCCGGCAAGCTCAGGTGTTCAGTGAACTCGTAAATGCCGGGCATCGGGGCGCGGAATCCGCGCGCTGCTATGGGGAGGAAGTCGCTCTTCATTTGTCCGACTTCAATCTCATGTGTCACATCGCGAAAGTGCAGAGCCTGTTTGAGTGTTGCGCCGTCGCCTGATTGAAGGCCGACGTCGAGCGTACGCCGTGTGGGACGCTCAACGCTGACCAGAAATTCCAGGAGTTCGCCTGCGCACCGCCCCCAAAAGGCTGATTTGTCGGCCCACGCAGACTCCTGTCGCCCGACCGGAAGGGCTATATCAAGCGGTTCGGTTCGGCGACTACCTGCTGGACCTGCACGAGAGGATCGCTCGATCCGACGATTGATTTCTACGTTCCGGCGCTGCCAACCCCATGCGGCGCGCCCGTTTGCGTCATTTCCACTCAATTGCTCCACAGGGTTTCCCCTGTGAATAACGGGATGTGACCCGTGTTCTCGCGCTTGCACCTATAGTCCCACCAGTTCCTCGTTCAGAGAGGAACGATATTCCTGATGGAGACGACACCCTTGAATATTCCCCCCAACTCAAGTGAGTACGCGCGTGTCCAAATCGTGCGCGTGCTGTGCCGCATCTCGTTTATCGGAGCAGCTCTATTGGCGGCGAGCGCATCCCACGCCGCGCTTGATGTCAGCCGGGCCAAGGCACTGCTTTCGAAGAATGCATGCCTTGGTTGCCACGCGGTCGAATCACGCGTGGTCGGGCCTGCCTACAAGGACGTAGCGGCCAAATACAAAGGTGGAGATATTGCTGCCCTTGGCGCGCGCATCAAGTCCGGTGGGTCGGGAAAATGGGGGGAGATTGCCATGCCGCCTCAGGCCCAGTTGTCTGATGCGGATGCCAGGACTCTGGCTGCGTGGATTTTGGCCGGCTGCCCCGATCAATGAGTTTGGCGAGCTGTGTTGCTGTTCGTGGTGACATTGTGAAAACGCGCCTCAGTCTGCCGGACGGCGACAAGCGCTGAACATTCAGGAGGTTACGCCCGTGAAAGTCATTCCCATTTCACATGATCAAGAACGGGGCGTGGCAGCTCCAAAGCAGGTACTGACGCTGACACGTAGAAGCATGCTCAAAGGGACTGGCGTGCTTGTGGGCATGTTGGCTGTCGGCAGCCCGCTGGCGTTGCTGGCTCCGTCTACGGTGTGGGCTGTCGAGCTCAAGGCGCTGAGCAAGGCCGAGGGCGACACGCTGCTGCAGATGGGGCGTGTGCTGTTTCCGCACGCCAAGCTGCCCGACGCCGTTTATGCACTGCTCGCGAAAGACTTAGATGCAAAAGCCGCTCAGGACGCCCAGGCGGCCACGCAGTTGCACGAAGGTATTGCCGCGCTCGATAAGCTGGCTGGCGGCAGTTTCATCAAGGCCAGCGCAAAGAGGCGCCTGGCAGCGGTCAAGGCCATGGAAGGCAAGCCCTTCTTCAACACGGTTCGAGGCCAGTGTGTGACCTCGCTCTACGACAACGAAATGGCGTTTGCCACGTTCGGCTACCCCGGATCGGCGTGGGAAAAGGGGGGCTATATCACGCGCGGCTTCCAGGATCTGAAGTGGTTGCCAGCGCCCCCGGTGGAAGCGAGTCCGCCGCCTTTTCTGGGCTGATACACGTCGCAACAGCCCTCCGCTTCAGGCCCGTTAAGCGCTCGACGCAGAGCCGAGCCCGTTGACTGGAGCGAGACAAAAATGCCGGCGGCATGCTGGTGCGCAATACAGGAGACATGTATGGCAACGTTTGATTTCAGCGATGACTCGGTCGTCGTGATCATCGGTTCTGGTGCCGGCGGCGGCACGCTGGCCAACGAGCTGTGCCAGAAAGGCATCAAGGTCGTCGTGCTGGAAGCGGGCGGCAAGCAGTCGAATGCCAGCTTCATCAATGATGAATGGAAGGCCTTCAGCCAACTGGCTTGGCTCGACAAGCGCACGACCTCCGGAAGCTGGCGCATTGCCAAGGATTTTGCAGAACTCCCTGCCTGGATCTGCAAGACGGTTGGAGGTACAAGCACGCACTGGGCCGGCGCTTCTCTGCGCTTCCAGGAGCATGAATTTCAAGCCCGGACGCTCTACGGCGACCTCAAGGGATCGAATCTGCTGGATTGGCCTCTCACGCTCAAGGAGCTGGAGCCGTATTACGCCAAGGCCGAAGACAAGATGGGCGTCACGCGCACCAATGGCATCCCGGGCCTGCCGGGCAACAACAACTTCAAGGTGATGTACAACGGCGCCACCCGGCTCGGCTATAAGGAAGTGCACACCGGGAACATGGCCATCAACAGCAAGCCGCGCAACGGTCGCGCACGCTGCATGCAGCTCGGCTTCTGCTTCGAGGGCTGCAAGAGCGGCGCCAAATGGTCGACCCTGTACACCGAACTGCCTGAGGCAGACGCTACCGGCAATTTCGAGTTGCGCACGCAGGCGCATGTCACCCGCATCGAACACGATGACAAGGGGCGCGTGAATGCCGTCATCTATATGGACAAGGACGGCAAGGAACAGCGGCAAAAGGCGCGCATCGTCTGCGTGGCGGGGAACTCCATCGAAACACCGCGCCTGCTGCTGCTGTCCGCTTCGAACATGTTCAAAGACGGTCTGGCCAATTCGTCGGGTCAGGTCGGTCGCAATTACATGCGCCATATGACCGGATCGGTTTATGCGGCATTCAAGGAGCCGGTGCATATGTACCGCGGCACGACCATGGCCGGCATTGTGCGTGACGAGGCTCGCCACGATACTCGACGTGGGTTCGTCGGCGGTTACGAACTCGAAACGCTGTCGCTGGGCATTCCGTTCATGGCAGCTTTTCTGAACCCGGGAGGATGGGGTTCAGACTTCGCGTGGTGGATGGATCACTATACGAATCTGGCGGGCATGTGGCTAGTCGGTGAAGACATGCCGCGTGAGACGAACCGCGTTACGCTCAATACGAACGTCAAGGATCAATGGGGCAATTACGTGCCGAACGTGCACTTCGACGATCACGAAAACGACATCGCCATGCGCAAACATGCCTACACGCAGGCCGAGCGCATCTACGGTGCAGTCGGCGCGATCAAGACGTTCCGCACGCCGCCGTATCCGTCGACCCATAATCTGGGTACCGCCCGCATGAGCGCCCGCCCGCAGGATGGCGTCTGCAATCAATGGGGGCAGACACATGACATCGCGAATCTGTTCATCAGCGACGGCAGCCAGTTCACCACGGGCGGCTCGGAAAACCCGACACTGACCATTGTCACGCTCGCTATCCGCCAGGCTGACTACATTGCCAAGCAGATGTCACAACGTTCGATTTGAACACCGCAGCGTCGGTTGACCTTCAGCAGGAGGCTACGATGTGTGAATTTTTTGTCACCGCTGACCCCATTCTTTATGAATCGCGTACGCGCTCCGTGCGCATTCATGGGATACACACCAGCATCCGGCTGGAAAACTTTGTCTGGGACACCCTGGCGATCCTGGCAGCGGATGAAAACATGACCACCAACGCGCTGATCGTCCAGTTTCACGACGAGATCCTGCATCACAGGGGCGACGTTCAGAATTTCACGTCCTTCCTGCGGGTGACCTGCCTGCGCTACCTTCGTCGCAAATGCGACCAGCTCGAAGCTGCGCGGCAGGCTGAGGGGTTGATGCAGGCACAGATGGCACCGCAGAAGAGAACACTACAGACCACCCACTGAAACATGGCCAAGCTAATCCATACGATGATCCGCGTGCGCGACCTGGATGCGTCGCTGAAGTTTTACCGCGAGGTGCTGGACCTCACGCCCTCGCATACGCTCGACTTTCCGGACTTCGCGCTCGTCTACCTGCGCAATGCAGAGAACGATGTTGAACTGGAACTGACCTTGAACAAGGGCCGCCAGGAGCCCTACACCCACGGCGACGGCTATGGCCATGTGGCCGTGGTTGTGGACGATGTGGCCACCAAGCATGCGGAATTGCTCAGGGCGGGCTACGAGCCGCTGGCGGTCAAGGAATTCAAGGCAAACGATGCGTTGCTAGCCCGCTTCTTCTTTATCCAGGATCCGGACGGCTACAAGATCGAGGTGCTTGAGCGCCTCGGTCACTATCGCTGAGCGTGCCCTCGCGCGGGCATGGCCCAGCGTGCCTGATTTGATATCGGAAGCAACGCGCCATGATTCCTCATCTTTTCACCGCGCTCAAGAGACATTGCGAAGTGCCCGTCCGCCCGCACGGAACGTGTTGCTGGTGCCGGAGAACCATACTCGCAACCCGTTCTATCTGGAGAACTTACTAGCGCTGCCCATGCTGCCGGTCGAGCAATCCTCGCAATTGCGAGCGCGTTTGTCGTGCACTGCGGATGAAGAGCCCAACCGCTTCTATCCATACGGAGTCGTCGGTCAACTGGCCGCGCTGGCGGCGAGCGATGAACTCGTGGCCGCGCAAGCCGAGGCGCCGTCGGCGCTGGAATTTGCCTGAAGGCTGGCTCCCCTATGTTGACACTTCGGCCGTTGCCGGCGTTCGCTGACAACTACATTTGGGTATTGCATGATGCGCGACACGCTTGGGTCGTGGATCCCGGGGAATCTGCACAAGTGCTCGATTATCTGCAGAAGCACGGTTTGGTTCTGCAAGGAATACTTCTGACGCACCATCACTCCGACCATGTCGGCGGCGTGCAGGCGCTGCGTCAGCAAACCGGCGCTGCTGTCTACGGTCCGGCGGGTGAGCCGATTCCCGAGCCTGCGCGCCGGCTGAGGCAGGGCGATCGGGTGGATGTCTTGGAGCGGCAGTTTGAGGTGATCGAGGTGCCAGGTCATACCGCCGGCCACATCGCTTATTTCAGTGCTGCCGGCCCCGATGGACCGCTCTTGTTTTGCGGGGACACGCTATTTTCGGGCGGCTGCGGAAGGTTGTTCGAGGGCACACCCGAGCAGATGCTGGTGTCTCTCGATACGCTGGCGGCCTTGCCCGCGCAGACGCAGGTGTGTCCCGCGCATGAATACACGCTAGCCAACCTGCGGTTCGCTCAGAGGGTCGAGCCATCCAACGAAGCTCTGGCCCGCCACGTACGCTATTGCCAGATGCTGCGCGAGAAAGGATTGCCGACGCTGCCGAGCCGCATTTGGCTCGAGCGGCAGATCAACCCGTTCCTGCGCTCGCGTGAACCCAGCGTGCGGCAGTCGCTCAGTCTGCTGCCGTCAGCCGGTCTTGACGACGTGCAGGTCTTCGCCGCGCTTCGCGAATGGAAAAACAACTTTCAATGATCGCGCGCTGTGTCGGTCGGTCTCGGGCAACGTGACCAGGATACGGCGGTAAACGGTCTAACGGACAGCGACAGGCGTACGCTCAGTGTGGCGCATCGGGTCGTTATGCGTCATCGGGGTTTTGCCCGTCCCTTTGAGCAGGTGGTTCGGTGGCGATATGACGGTGGCCATGAGCGCGTTCAGCAGTTCGTCTGCGTTGACCGCAAGAGCGGAAAACCTCGTCGCTATCGGGTTGGCGAGTCACGTAGCGGCGACCGCGGATCGCTTGTCGGTGCGGCGCCAAGCGCCTGCAGCTTTCGGTATATGCGATTGCGCGAAACACCCAGTGCGCGCGCGGCGGCTGAAACGTTGCCGCCGTTCGATTTGAGCACCTGGCGGATGAGCGACGACTCCAGTAGATCCAACGTCGCCTGGTCTGCCGATACCGGCGGCATGTCGTATGCCGGTGACTCCTGCGCCGGTTGCTCCCGGTGACGTACGTCTTCCAGGAAATCGTCTGGCAGATCGTCCAACTGGATCTCATCGCCCTCGGCCATGACCATTGCCGAACGCACGAGATTGACCAGTTGGCGTATGTTTCCCGGCCAGTCGTATGCCTTCAACAGGCGCAGGACCTCGGGCGCAACCCGGAAGCGCTGGCCGTCATGCTCGCCAACCAGGAGACGATTGAGCACCGCCTCGAAGTCACGCCGCTGGCGCAAGGGCGGGAGCTTGACCAATAGTCCGTTCAATCGGTAGTACAGATCATCGCGGAACGTACCCCGGGCGATCATGTCGCGCAGATTGCGATGGGTTGCGCAAACCAATGCGACGTTGACCGGAATCGCCTTGGCGCTGCCGAGGGGGGTGACGATACGCTCTTGCAGCACGCGCAGCAATCGCGCCTGCAGCATCATCGGCATATCGCCGATCTCGTCGAGGAACAGCGTTCCGCCGTTTGCCTGCAGGATCTTGCCAAGGCTGCCGCGCCGGCGTGCCCCGGTGAATGCGCCTTCCTCGTACCCGAAGAGCTCTGATTCGATCAGGGTCTCCGGAATCGACGCACAGTTGACAGCAATAAACGGACCCGCGCGGCGGGGTGAATCCTCGTGAATAGCTTGCGCCAGGAGCTCTTTGCCGGTACCGGTTTCGCCGATGATTAGAGTCGGAATATCGCGGCCGTTGAATTTTCTGAGCTTGCTGATCACTCTTGCGATTTCCGGGTCTCCGGTGTCCAACTGGCCCAGGCCTGAGGTCGCCCGAGCACAGGCCTGGCTCGCAGCGCCGGCGCGCGACTCGGCTTCCTGCCCGGCCTTGTCTGCCGACAGCGGACGAAGCAGCGATCCGCAATCGGTACGTTGACGGATCGAGACCTTGGCATACAGGCTGACACCATTGGCAGCATGCACGCGCAGCGGGTCTGGCGTTGCCGAACGATAGTGTTCAAACAACACGGACACGCTGAGCCCAAGTAGCGATTCCAGAGTATGCCCGGCCAACGCCGACGGGGTCAGTCCCAGTTGAAACAGTGCGCTTCGATTGACCGCGCGATATCGCCCGTCCAGCCCGAAAGACAGCATCCCCTCCATGAGCGTGCCGATCAATTCAGGCCGGCTGTGCAAGTGCAGCGTGATGCAGTCGGGATTGGCGGCGGCGAACAGCTGATTTTCAATCTGTAGCGCTGACATCCGGACCAGCGCCATGGTGTGCGCCGGAAAATTTCCCGGATCTCCGCTGACGTTGAGCACGCCCGTGACCTTTCCGGAGGCGTCAAAAAGAGGGACCGCAGAGCAGTTGAGGATATGGTTGACGCCAAGATAATGCTCATTGGCGCTGACCTGGACGGGCGCTCCTTCTACCAGTGCCGTACCGATGCCATTGGTACCGCGCAGGCGTTCGGACCACGTCACCCCTAGCGACAAGGCCACGCGGTCGGCCTTCTCCAGGAAGTCCTTGTCGCCCTGCGCGTGGAGGATCACGCCTTGGGCATCGGTGAGCAGCACGATGTTGTGGTGATGACTGATCTGCTCGTAAAGGGTTTCCATGACCGGCAAAGCGTACGCATACAGCGTACGGTTCTGCTCGATTGCGAGCGATAGCGCCGCCTTGCTCAGTGCGCTGAAGTCGGGGTTGTCCGTGACTTGAAGACCGTAGGTGGTGGAGCGTCGATGAGACTGCTCGATGACGGCGGCATGCTGCCGTTGCCACGATGTGCCGCTGAGGGGGGTATCGAGCAGGTTCCAGGCGCTTGAGACCTGGCTCACGCGCGCATCATTGGTCGGAGCAGGGTCGCTGGGGGCGCCAGGCATCTATGTCTCCTATTGTGCGTCTGATCGTGCGCACTGATGGTCGGGTTGCTCCCGCTTGAATGGGCGGGTCGCACCCTTCTTGTAGGGCGTTTGCTTCGTATATTACAGGGCGGCAAACGGGCGTGCCAAACCTTGCGCACGAAATCTGGCACCCGTATATCGCTGTTTCGTTGCGGAACAACTGGAGCGAAACGAATCAGCCTGTTCCGTTGCGGATCAGCGCCGAACATCCCATTGGAGTGTCGCTGCCGCACGGTACGAGATGTCGTTGCTCGCGGCCAACGGGCATCAGCACAGGAGCTGCGGGACGGAAGCGTTCACGCCATGGACGGTGATGCGGTTGAAACCGGGTGATGGCATGGTGTTTGCAAATGGTGGCGTGGCTATTGTGATGCATCACAAAAGCCGTATGAACGTCACAATTCACAGACCTAAATAGGAGACAACCATGGCATGGCAGAAACCCGAAGCGACCAATCTGCGTTTTGGCTTTGAAATCACGATGTACATCGCTAACCGCTGATTGCGGGCCGATTACACGCGTGTTGGGCGTCATGTTCGTCACTGCTCGATGCGATCTTTGTGTCAGATCGAACGCGGGCTGTGAGCAGACGCCGCTTTTTCTCTAGACCTTCCCGACTACTGCAGAAAAACAAGCGCAGCCGCATGGCGGACTGTGCGGGAGTGTCTATTTCCAAAAATCCATGAGGAGACAAAACATGACAAGCAAGCTTGCCGCCAGACTCGCGCTGCTATGCGCGGCGGTATCCTGCAGCGTTGCCGCGCAGTCCCAGGACAACATGCAGAAATTGGAGGGGTTCAAGAGCACTGGGGCATCGTTGAACATCGAGACGGTGCCGCAGGGCGGGGCACGCGCGGCGGCGCTCAAGGCCAATCTCAAGCAAGTCAAGCTGCCGGCTGGCTTCAAGATCGACCTGTATGCGATCGTGCCGGACGCGCGCCACATGGCAGTCGGCCCCAATACGGGCGTGGTTTTCGTCGGTACGCGCAAAACTCGCGTGTGGGCCGTCTCCGACCGCACCAAGAGCCGTGTCGCCGATGAGGTGAAGGTGTTCGCACCGTCTGTCAGTTTCAAGATTCCGAATGGCGTGTGCTTCTCGCCGGACGGTGTGCTTTATGTCGCCGAACAGAATCGCGTACTGGCATTCCCGGCAGCCGATTTTTTCTATGAGAGCCCTGATGTTGCCACGGCACCTGTCGTGCCCCAGGGGGAACTGATCCCGGTTGAAGAAGAGAGCTTCAATCACACCGCCCGGACCTGTCGGATCGGCCCGGACGACAAGCTCTATATCACACTGGGTAACCCGTTCAATGTGCCCCCCAAGGAAAAGGTTGCCCTGTATGACAAGGTCGGGATGATGGGCATTATCCGGATGGACCGCGACGGCAAGCACCGCGAGGTATACGCCCGTGGCGTGCGCAATTCGGTGGGGATGGACTTCAACCCGAAGGACAAGACCTTGTGGTTCACCGACAACCAGGTCGACGGAATGGGTGACGATATTCCGCCGGGCGAGCTCAACCGCGCCACGAAGGCTGGTGAGAACTTCGGTTTCCCCTGGTACGGCGGTGGCCATGTCCGTACCGTCGAATACAAGAGCGAAACGCCGCCGTCGGGGGTGGTTTTCCCGCAGGTTGAAATGGCAGCACACGCTGCTGACCTGGGCATGACGTTCTATAAGGGCAAGATGTTCCCGGCCAAGTATCAAGGCGGCGTGTTCAGCGCTCAACACGGCTCGTGGAACCGCACCACGCCGGTCGGCGCGCGCATCATGTACACGCCGGTCAAGGCCGACGGAACCGCTGGCAAGACCGAAGTCTTCGCTGAAGGTTGGCTGACGTCGAATAACGAGTACCTTGGGCGACCGGTAGACGTGGCGACGCTGCCCGACGGCTCACTGCTGATCTCCGACGACTACGCCGGTGCTATCTACAGGGTGTCGTATGCAGCGGAGTAAGTGGCTGCTCGGTCTTGGCGCAGCGCTGATGCTGGCAGCAGCCCCGGCGGTTGCGGCGGGCGGCGGTGCGCCTGCCAAGGCCACACAATGCTTCGCCTGTCACGGCACGGATGGTTTGTCGAAGGCACCCGACGCACCTAACCTCGCTGGCCAGAACGAGCAGTATCTTGTCAAGGCACTGCAGGACTTCCGCTCCGGCGCGCGGGTGCATGAAGTGATGTCAATGATGGCCAAGGGATTGACCGACCAGGACATTCAGGCGGTCTCTGCATACTTCAGTGCAATCGCGATCAGCGTGAAAGCACCGTAGTCTTGCCGGCGGGCGCCAAGCTTCGGTGCGGCGTCCGCTGGCCAGGTTTCTCAAGCGGGCATTGCGCGCGGCGCTTTGCCCGGTTTCGTCTGATGCTCATGAGAATCATCGTGCTTGGCGCCTCGGCCGGAGGCGGTTTCCCGCAGTGGAATTGCAACTGCCGCAATTGCGCGGGTTATCGCGCGGGTACGGTCCGTGCGCTGGCGCGCACGCAATCGTCCATTGCCGTCTCGACCAACGGTTTGGACTGGCTTCTGATCAATGCGTCGCCTGACATTCTGACCCAGATTCGAGCCACTCCAGCGCTGCAGCCCGGGCGGGCGACGCGCGACACAGGCATTGCCGCAGTGCTGCTGATGGATGCGCAGGTCGACCATGTCACCGGTCTGATGATGCTGCGCGAAGGCGGACGGCTGCGTGTGCATTGCACAGCCTCGGTCTGGGAGGACCTGACCGAACGTTTGCCCCTGACGCGGGTGCTGGCGCATTACTGCGGTGCGGATTGGCAGCCGATCACGCTCGACACCGAGGCAGGACTGCAACGACCTTTTGAGGTGGCGGGTATCCATCATCTGCGCATCACGCCGTTTCCACTCAGCAGTAAGGCGCCTCCCTACTCGCCGCGCCGGCTCAAGCCCGATCCGGGCGACAACATCGGCGTTTTGCTGGAGGACACGCGTACCGGGCGCAAGACTTTCTACGCGCCCGGCCTCGGTGTCATCGAGCCGCACATCGCAACTGCCATGGCCGGTGCGGACTGCGTGCTGGTAGACGGAACCTTCTGGACCGAGGATGAAATGGTGCGCTCGGGCTTGTCGAGCAAGCTGGCCCACGAAATGGGCCACCTGCCGCTCTCCGGCGACGCCGGCATGCTTGCATTTCTGAACACGCTGGATGCGCGCCGCAAGATCGTCATCCACATCAATAACAGCAACCCGATTCTCGACGATGATTCCGCCGAACGCGCAGAGCTGACTCGATACGGCGTCGAGGTCGCATACGACGGGATGGAGATCGAACTTTGAGCCGAACCAACGCAAGCCCCGACGCTGCATGGCCGCCTGAGGAGTTCGAGGTGCAGTTGCGCGCAAAGGGCGCTGGCTACCACATCCATCATCCGTTCAACGTGCGCATGAACAATGGTGAACTGACGCCCGACCAGGTTCGGGGTTGGATCGCCAACCGTTTTTATTACCAGATCAACATCCCTCGCAAGGATGGCGCCATCATCGCCAATTGCCCGGATCGCGAAACCCGTCGGCTTTGGGTGCAGAGAATTCTCGATCATGATGGGAGTGCTGATAGCCCTGGCGGCATCGAGGCCTGGGTGCGACTGGGCGAGGCTGCAGGCATACCTGAGCAAGACCTCTGGTCGCTCAAGCATGTGGTGCCGGGTGTACGCTTTGCCGTCGACGCTTACCTGAATTTTGCACGGAGCGTGCCATGGCAAGAGGCAGTGTGCTCATCGCTGACCGAAATGTTTGCGCCAAAGATTCACCGCGACCGGCTAGCCAACTGGCCGCAGCATTATCCGTGGATCGAAGCCGGTGGGCTGCACTACTTCCGCAGCCGGATCACGCTCGCGCAGCGCGATGTCGAACATGGCCTGAAGGTGACACTGGCACATTTCACGACACGTGTGCAGCAAGAGCGCGCCCTGGATATCCTGCAATTCAAACTCGATGTCCTCTGGTCGATGCTTGACGCGATTGAGCGCGCGTATCCCACTCACTGAGCGCGCCACGATGACGATCCCCGAGAAACCCCGCGTTGCCAAAATGTTTCGCCTGCAATGGGAGCCAGCCCAGCAAGCCCATGTACTGCTGTATCCGGAAGGCATGGTCAAGCTCAACCAGAGTGCAGCAGAAATCCTCAAACGCTGCGATGGCTCGCGCGACGTGCCCGCGCTCGTGAGTGAACTCGAGCAGGCGTTCGGCTCGACGGGACTCCAGCAAGACGTGGAAGATTTCCTGCGCGCAGCCGCCGAACAAGGGTGGATCCAATGACCGAAATGGAAACCTTGCCTGCTGGCGGCGCGGCTGCATCCCCCCCGCTTTGGCTGCTTGCGGAGCTGACGCATCGTTGCCCGCTTCATTGCGTGTTTTGCTACAACCCCGTTGACTTCGCTCGCCGACGCGACGAGCTCAGCACCGCGCAATGGATCGACGTGCTGCACCAGGCGCGTCAGTTGGGCGCGGCTCAACTGGGCTTTTCGGGAGGTGAGCCACTGCTGCGTGACGACCTTGAGGAACTCGTCGCCGAAGGGCGGCAACTGGGCTTCTACACCAACCTGATCACCTCGGGTATCGGATTGACCGAAGCCCGGCTCGCCCGCCTCAAGGCGGCTGGACTGGACCACATTCAGCTGTCTTTCCAGGACTCTACGCGCGAGATGAACGACTTTCTGTCGAACACGCGCACGTTCGATCTGAAATCACGCATTGCTGTCTTAATCAAGCAGTTCGACTATCCGATGGTGCTGAACGTAGTACTGCACCGCCATAACCTGGATCATGTCGAGCGCATCATTGAGATGGCGGTAGAAATGGGCGTCGAGTATCTCGAGCTTGCCAACACTCAGTACTACGGGTGGGGGCTGATCAACCGGGCGCAGCTCATGCCCACGCGGGAGCAATTGCAGCGTGCCGAGGCGGTGGTGAATGCTTACCGTGAGAAGCTCGGCAACCGGCTGCGCATCCTCTTCGTGGTGCCGGACTACTTCGAGTCTCGCCCCAAGGCTTGCATGAGTGGCTGGGGGGCAGTGTTCCTGGCTGTGACACCAGATGGTACGGCCTTGCCATGCCATGCGGCGCAGACCATTCCAGGCCTACACTTTCCCAATGTCGCCGACACGCCATTAGCTGAGATATGGCATCAAAGCGACGCATTCAACCACTTCCGCGGCGATGGCTGGATGCAGGAACCCTGCCGCTCGTGCCCGGAAAAGCACAAGGACTTCGGCGGCTGCCGTTGCCAAGCATTGGCGTTGACCGGCGATGCGGCACAGGCCGATCCTGTTTGCGATAAGTCGCCCCATCACGGGCGCGTGCAAGAGATCGTGCTGCATGCCCGGCACACGCAGCAAAGCGCCGCAACACGCGAGCAGCCTTTGATTTTTCGCAGCGATGCCAACTCGTTGCGCCTGTCGAACGCGCCAAAGTGATTGCCAGGAATCGTTGCCGTTTCGCATGATGCCGAAACACCCACGACGCTCGTTGCGCGACGGTCGCCGCGTTTAAAATCTCACCGTGAGCAACCTCCTGCAGCCTGCAGTTCCGTAACGTCTGCGCTTGCGGCAGCTTCTGCGGCGTTGCAAATGCCTTGCCATCAACTTGCCGGAGAGACCGCCCATTGAAGTGCCGCCGCCCGGGTTGGCGGCTGAATAGAAAAAGCCCCTTGGCTTGTCGGTCAAGGGGCTTTCTGTTTGAGTGGGCGTTACACCGCCCGATTTGCTGCCCGATGCGCCGCCTGCGCCAGCATGTTCTCGATCTGCTGGTCCTTCTCTTCCCAGAGTTGGGCAAGCCAGCGGTGGAAATCGCTGCGGAAGGCGGAGTCCGCAACGTAATCGCTGGTGCAGAAATCCGGCGGGATCGGCAGTTCGCGGATATGCACCATCACCCGGCCGGCCTGGCCGCTGGCAAGCTGCCAGAAGTTTGGTGTGCCATCCGGATAGGCAATGCTGATATCCAGCAGCGACTGGAACCGCCCGCCCATGGCATTGAGCGTGAGCGCCAGGGCACCGGCTTTCGGCTTGAGCAGATGGCGATAGGGGGACGACTGCGCCTGGTGCTTGGCGGGCGTGTACCGCGTGCCTTCTGCAAAGTTCATGACGCTGGTCGGCACGTGGGCGAACTTGGCGCAGGCGCGCCGGGTGGTTTCGCGGTCTTGATTGCGCAACTCTGGGTGTTTGCGCAGCGCTGCCTTGGAATGCCGCCGCATGAATGGAAAATCCAGCGCCCACCAGGCCAGGCCGATCACCGGCACGTAGATCAACTGCTGCTTGAGGAAGAACTTCAGCAGCGGGATGCGCCGGTTCAATACCCGCTGCAGTACGAAGATGTCGACCCACGACCGGTGGTTGCAATTGACTAGGTACCAGCCCGCGTAGCGCAGGTTGTCTACACCTTCAACGCGCCACGGCTCGCGTTGCAGCACGCCGATCCAGGCATTGTTGCAACCGATCCAGCGCGTGGCGACCCAGTTGAGCATGGGATCGATCCGGCGGCGCACCGCCACCGCCGGCACCAGCAGCTTGACGGCCGAGAGCATGAACAGCGGCAGGCTCCAGAACACCGTGTTCAACGCAAGCAGGATTGAGCTAAGCGTGCCCAGTACGAAGGCAGGCAGGACGCGTATCAAGGCACCTCCAGTGAGCGCCCGCCGGATGGCAGCGGCAGGCAGGAATCGTGATGTTGAGAATACCCGAGCGTAACGCGGATGGCCTGCCGAGACCATGCGCTGGGTCAGGACTCATGTCTGCAGACGCCGGGCCATGCCGGCCGACATCCACGGGTGCGCCCCGGGGCCGGTGATGAGCGCGTCCACCCCTGCCATCGGTGCCAGCAGATGCTGCCCTGTCGCCGCGCCCGCCACCATGATGGCCGCGCCGAGTCCGTTGACCTCGTCAATGTCACGTGCAACCAGAGTGATGCCATGCGGCCCATGGGTCGGCAGGCCGGTCTTCGGATCGAGGATGTGGTGGTAGCGCTGGCCGTTGCGGACGAAGCAGCGCTCGTAGTCTCCAGACGAGGCTACGACGCCGTTGCTAAGGGCCGCCACACCAAGCAAGCGCTCAGGCGCCAACGGGTTGCGCAGCCCGACCCGCCAGTCGCGGCCCTGCAGTTGCCCGCTGACCAGCACATCGCCGCCGCCGTTGATCATCGCGTCGCGTATACCGTGTTGCCGCAGCATGCGCATGCCGGCCTGCAGGATCGGCAGTTTGGCAACGCCGCCCAGGTCGAGCTTCATGCCAGGGCGGCGCAGGTAGGCGCGGCTTTGGGCTTCGTCGAGAACGACGTCGCGGTAGTTCACCAGGCGCTGCTCGTGGGCAAGCTCGGCACGGCTCGGTATCTGCGCCTGTGCCGGATCGAAATTCCACCCGGAGAACGCGCCGACGGTGATATCGAACGCGCCCCGGCTTTGCGCGGAGACCCGCGCGGCCAGCTTGAGGATCGCCATCACCTCCGGTGCCACCGGCACTGGTTCCTGCCCGGCCGCGCGTGCCAGTGCGCTGACCTGGCTGTCGGGGCGGTAGCGGCTCATCAGCCGTTCAAGCCGGGCCATTTCGGCAAAGGCGGCATCGATGGCCGGCGCAGCCGCGCCAGGCATCGCACCTTGCGCAACGATGTCGACCTGTGTGCCCAGCAGCCGGCGCGATGCATGCTGAACAGCCGGATCTGCCAGGGCCGGCCGCACGAACAGGCCGACCGCCAGCAGCGGTACCCCGGCTAGGCAGCGCCGCCGGGCAAGGTTGGAAGGGGCCTGAGCGTGCATGGCATCACTGGGACTGCGCCACCATGTAATCCACCGCGGCCTTCACGGCGTCGTCCGGCAGGGTCGAGCCGCCGCGTGCGGGCATTGATCCCTTCTCGCCGTTGAAGCCCTCCAGCGCGTGCTTGTACAGCGTGTCCTTACCCTTGGCGATGCGCGGGCCCCAGTCGGCCTTGTCGCCGGGTTTGGGCGCGCCCGCCACACCTGCGGCATGGCACATCGAACAGACGTTGCCGAAGGTCTTCTTGCCCAAGACATTCTCCGGCGCGGCGGCAGCGACAGTCGTGGGTGGCGTGCTGCTCTGCGCGGGTGCCGCAGCGGTTTGGGCGGCAGGTGCGGGTGCGGCAGGTTCCTTCTGACCGCAGGCTGCCAGGGCAGCACCGCAGATCAGCATCAGGCAGAGCGTGGTTTTTGTGCGCATGGAATCTCCTTGAGTCGGCGCGGGTTTCTGGAAGAGAACATGCCCTGCATTCTGTACGCTCCTTCCCAATAAAGATGCATAAAAAATACGTATTTGCGCAGTGTGTGACGAATGTCAATTGCTCCCGCAGGCGGTGACCCGAAGATGCGACATGCCGAGAAGGTCAGCGTGCAGATATGAGCCGACATCTTCCAGTTCGGCTTTGTGAAAACCGAGAGAGCAATCGAATCAGGGATCGATGATGACCAAGCACCAACAATCGCCATCCACACCGCAGGACGAGGCGCTGAGCGTACCGGGGCGGCGCCGCTTCATGAACAGCGCTGCGCTGGCCGGGCTGGCAACGGTCGTGGCCTGCACCGACAAGGGCACGCCCGCTGCATCCACTGCCGCCGCCAGCGCACCCGCGGGTGCCGCAACGGCTGAGCACACCATTGCGGGGCTGCATCCGAAACCGGGCGAGCTGGATACCTACTACGGCCTGTGGAGTGGCGGACACACGGGTGACATGCGCGTCATGGGCATGCCGTCGGGGCGCGAGATCCATCGCATCCCGATGTTCGTGCCGGATGCGCTGGTTGGGTGGGGCATCACCAACGAATCGAAGAAGGTGATGGGCACCAAGCCTGACGGCAGCGTTCGCTACACGGTGGGCGATACCCACCACGTGCACGCTTCGTACAAGGACGGCAACTACGACGGCCGCTATGCGTGGATCAACGACAAGATCAACTCGCGCCTGGGGCGCGTGCGGCTCGACTACTTCATCTGCGACAAGATCACCGAGCTGCCCAATGTGCAGGGCTTCCACGGCATCTTCCCGGACAAGCGCGACCCGGTCGATCCGAACATCAACTACACGACGCGCGTGTTCTGCGGCGCCGAGTTCGCCATTCCGCTGCCCAACACCGCCGGCATCGATGACCCGACCAAGTACCGCTCGCTGTTCACCTGCGTGGATGCCGAGAGCATGGAGGTGCGCTGGCAGGTGCTGATCGACGGCAATTGCGATCTGGTTGCCACCTCGTATGACGGCAAGCTGGCCGCGACCAACCAGTACAACACCGAGATGGGTGTGCACTATGAAGACATGATGTCGGCCGAGCGCGACGCGTGTCTGTTCTTCAACGTTGCGCGCATTGAAGCGGCGGTGAAGGCCGGCAAGTTCAAGACCATTGGTGATTCGAAGGTACCGGTGGTGGACGGCACGCATGCTGCCAATCAGGACCCGAAGACGGCGCTGACGGCTTACGTGTCGGTGCCAAAGAATCCGCACGGCGTGAACGCCAGCCCCGACCAGAAGTACTTCATCTGCGCGGGCAAGCTCTCGCCCACCGGCACGGTGATCGAGCTGTCGCGCGTGCTGGACTGGTTCGACGGCAAGCTTGCCAAGATTGACGACGCCATCGTGGCGGAAGTCGAGCTGGGCCTGGGGCCGTTGCACACCGCATTCGACGGACGCGGCAATGCCTACACGACGCTGTTCCTTGATAGCCAGATCGTGAAGTGGAACGTTGACGCTGCCATCAAGTTCCACCAGGGCGACAAGAACGCCAAGTACGTGGTTGACCGCCTGGACGTGCATTACCAGCCGGGCCACCTGAGCGCCACGCAATCCGAGACGATGGCGGCCGACGGCAAATTCCTGGCCGTCGGCTGCAAGTTCTCCAAAGACCGTTTCCTGCCCGTGGGGCCGCTGCACCCCGAGAACGAGCAGTTCATCGACATCTCGGGCGAGAAGATGGTGCTGCTGCAGGATCACCCGATCCGCAGCGAGCCGCACGACTTCATCATCTTCAAGCGCGAGCTGGTGCACCCGAAGCAGATCTACTCGATGGATGAATTCCCGCTGGCCACCAAGGACCCGAAGCAATCCGGCGTGGTCCGCAACGGCAAAAAGGTGACGGTGCGGCTGACTTCGCAGGCGCCGGCCTTCAGCCTGCGCGAGTTCAAGCTCAAGAAGGGCGACGAGGTCACGCTGATCCTCACCAACCTCGACAAGGTGGAAGACCTGACGCACGGTTTCGCCATTCCCAAATACAACGTCAACTTCATCGTCAATCCGCAGGAGACCGCGTCGGTCACCTTCATTGCTGACAAGCCCGGCGTGTTCTGGTGCTACTGCACGCATTTCTGCCATGCACTGCACCTGGAAATGCGCAGCCGCATGATCGTTGAGGCCTGAGTCCGTCTGACAGGAGGTGCGCGTGTGCTGCTAGCCGGCGCACGCGCCGATGAACCCCAAGATGCCATCCCGAAAACAAGGCGTCGCGGCGTGGGTGGCCGCGTTCCTTCTGCTGCTGTTGGTGGGCGTGCAACCGGCGCTGGCCGGCCGCGGCGCCTATGAGGCCGAACTGCCGGCCAACCTGGCCGAGGCCAAGGACCTGTGCGCGCTGGTGCCGTGTACCGAGGTGTTTCCCGGTGCGGCGCGCTTTTCTGAACGCAAGGGGCAGCCGCCCTATGTGGAGGCGTACGGCCCGGAGCAGGCCGGCAAAGCGCCGCTGCTGGGCTACGTGATGCTGTCCACCGACATCACCGATATTCCTGCCTATTCCGGCAAGCCCGTGGTAACGCTGATCGGCATGGACCGGCAGGGCCACTACGTCGGTATCAAGGTGCTGAAGCATTCCGAGCCGATCCTGCTGCTGGGCATTCCGGAATCCGCGCTGCTGAACTTCAACAAGCAGTACATCGGCAAATCGGTCAAAGACAAGATCGAGGTGGGCCAGTCGCGTCCGGATGAGGGCGTGCTCGGGGTCGATGCCATCTCCGGCGCCACCGTCACGGTGATTGCCCAGAACCAGGTGCTGGCCACCGCCACGTCTGCCGTGGCGCGTCAGGTCGGCATTCTGGAGGCGACGCGGCGTGAGCCCGCACGCTATGCGCAGACGGGGCAGCGCGCCAGCTGGGCCGATCTCGTCAAGCAGGGCAGCGTGCAGCGTCTGCTGATCCGGCCCGAGCAGCTCGGCCTGGAGCGCGCGGCGGAACCCTTCATCGAACTGTGGTTTGGCGACCTGAACCATCCGGACCTGGGCGCAAGCCTGCTGGGCCAATCCGCCTGGAACGATCTGCAGGCGCAGCTCAAGCCGGGCGAACACGCCATCTTCGTGATCCGCACGGCGGGCGCGGCGTCGTTCAAGGGCTCGGGCTTTGTGCGCGGCGGCATTTATGACCGCGTGCAGGTCAAGCAGGGCGCGGATTCCTTCACCTTCCGCGATTCGGATTACCTGAACCTCTATGGGCTGGCTGCCACAGGTGCGCCGTCCTATACCGAATCGGCCGTGTTCGTGGTGCGCTCGCCGGCGTTTTCGGCGGCGTATCCGTGGAAGCTGTCGTTCATGGGCAACCGTGTCGACCGCGCAACCGGCACGCGCAGTTTCGTGACATTTGATGCGCCGTACTGGCTGCCCGAAGCGCTGCTGCAGGGCGGGCACCCGCGCATTGACGAGCCGGAAGCACCATGGCGCCGGGTCTGGCGCACGCGTGCACCGCAGATTGCGCTGTTCATTGCGCTGCTGGTGGCGGTGGGCGTGGTGTATGCACTGCGGGAGCGTCTGACGCGCCGCGCGACCCACAAGAACAAGTGGCCCGTCAACGCGTTCAAGTACAGCGCGTGGGCGTTGAGCATCGGCTTTGTCGGCTTCGGGGCGATGGCGCAGCCGTCGATCACGCAGGTGCTGACGTGGTTTCACTCGCTGCTGTTCCAGTGGACGTGGTCGCTGTTCCTGACCGACCCGTTCATCTTCTGCTTCTGGATCTTCATCATCCTGACGGTGTTCCTTTTTGGGCGCGGGCTGTTCTGCGGCTGGCTGTGCCCGTTCGGTTCACTGTCGGAGGCGATCTACAAGATCGGCGGGCGCGTTGGCTTCAAGCGCTGGCAGCGCCAGTTGCCGCGCGCCTGGCACAACCGGCTGAAGTGGCTGAAGTACGCCATCTTCTTTGGCCTGCTGACGGTGTCGGTGTTCTCGATGGGGTTGGCCGAGAAGCTGGCCGAGGTGGAACCGTTCAAGACCACGTTCCTGGTCGGCATTCACAACCGGGCGTGGCCGTATGGGCTGTTCGTCTGCACGTTGCTGGGGGTGTCGCTGTTTGTCGAGCGGCCTTACTGCAAGTACATCTGCCCGCTGGGTGCCGCGCTGGCCATGCCGAGCACGTTCCGCTGGTTCGGGCTGCGCCGCAAGCAGGACTGCAACAGCTGCAAGGCGTGTGCCGTGGGCTGCGGTGCGCAGGCGATCGATGCCGATGGCCGCATCGACCACCGGGAGTGTCTGCACTGCCTGGACTGCATGGTGCTGTACACCGACGTCAAGGGCTGCCCGCCGCTGGCCAAGGAGCGTAAGCGCCGCGAGCGCGATGGCCTGGAAATCACGCCCATCGGTAAAGACGGTTACTTCATCCCGATCCATTCGGAGCCACCGGCACCCATGTCGCCGCGCGTGGCGCAGGGGCCGGACCCGCGCATGCCGACCGACCGGCTGTTCCTGCCCAGACAGGTGCAAGAGCGCGACCTGCGCTGGTTCATGCTGGAACTGCGAGACCACCTTTGGCCCTGGAGCAGCAAAGGCTGGGCTTCGGCGCGTGCGTTGCAGATCGCCGGCTTCTCGGTGGCGCTAGCGGCCAGTGTGGCCTGGGTGTTGGCGGCGATGGGGCAGCTCTCGTCCGGCGCCATCATCGCGTGGTGGTTCGGCTGGAGCGTTTATGAAGTGCTGATTCGCCTGGCGGGCCGCCGCTACGTCAAGGATGGCCCGTGGTGGCAGGCCAAGTACCGGCGCGCCACCATCATGGACATGCTCAGCTACGTCGGCTTCAAAAACCTGCTGATCGGGGCCGCGCTGTTCCTGGCGCTGAAGGCGATGGGGTGGCTGCAGGTATGAGGTGGTTGCCGATGCTGCTCTTTCTGGCGCTGGCCGGATGGCTGACTGCCGCGCAGGCTGCCACGGTGCGCGTGGGTGCGGGGCAGCCGCTGCAGGCGGCCATCGATGCCGCGCATCCTGGCGACGTGCTGGAGATTGAGCAGGCGACGTACAACGGCAACTTCGTCATCAACAAGGCCCTGACGCTGCGTGGGCTGAACCGCCCGACGCTCAGCGGCGGCCAGCGCGGCGACACCCTGCGCGTGAGCGCGCCGGACGTGGTGCTCGACGGGCTGATCGTGCGCGATTCCGGCGACAACCTGAAAGACCAGAACGCCGGCATCAACATCCTGCCGGGCGCGCACCGGGCCGTGGTGCGTCATTGCGATCTGACCTACAACCTGTTTGGCCTGTGGATCGAGAAAGCCAACGACGTGCGGGTGGAAGACAACACCATTACCGGCAAGCGCAACTACAACTCTGCGCAGCGCGGCAACGGCGTGGAGCTGTACAACACGCAGGGCGCCCGCATCATCGGCAACAACATCAGCTTCGTGCGCGATGCGCTGTACGTGGATGTGTCGCACCACGCCATCTTCCGGGGCAACCGGCTGCACCACAGCCGCTACGGCACGCACTACATGAACTCCTACTACAACCTGTGGGAGAACAACGACAGCTACAACAACCGCGGTGGCCTCGCACTCATGGAAGTGCGCGACCAGGTTGTGCGCAACAACCGCACCTGGGGCAATGCCGATCACGGCATCATGCTGCGCACCCTGCAGGACTCGCGGGTGGAGAACAACGTGGTGGCCGAGAACGATCGCGGCTTCTTCATCTACGACGTTGAATACACGCAACTGCGCGGCAACCTGGTGATCGACAACCAGGTGGGCGTGCACCTTTCGGCCGGGTCCACGCGCAATGTCGTGCAAGGCAACGACTTCATCGGCAACCGCGAGCAGGTGCGCTACGTTGGTGCGCGCGATGAGGCCTGGGGCGGCCGCTCCGCTGCAGAACGCACGCAGGGCAACTTCTGGAGCAACTACCTGGGCTGGGACCGCGATGGCGACGGCATTGGCGACTTGCCATACGAAGCCAACACGATGGTGGACCGGCTGATCTGGCGCCACCCCGGCGTGCAGCTGCTGCTGGCCAGCCCCGCGGTGCAAGTGCTGCGGTTTGTGAGCCGCCAGTTCCCCATCCTGCGCGTGCCCAGCGTCGTTGACGCCTATCCGCGCATGCAGCCCGTCAACACGCACTGGAGCACGTGGCGTGACAAGCAACCCTGAAAGCAACGCCGCCATCGTGCTGCGCGGCGTCAGCAAAGATTACGGCGCGGTTCGCGCGGTCGACAACGTAGACCTGCAGATCGGCCACGGCGAGCTGTTCGGCCTGATCGGCCACAACGGCGCGGGCAAGAGCACGCTCTTCAAGATGATGCTGGGGCTGATTCCGATGAGCGCGGGCGAGATACACGTGGCCGGTGCGTCGCTGCGCACGGCTGCGTTTCGTGACGCGCGCCGTCATATCGGCTATCTGCCAGAGAACCTCGCCCTGTACGACAACCTGAGCGGCCTGGAAACCCTGCGCTTCTTCGCACGGTTGAAGGGCGCATCAACGCGCAACTGCGCGGACGACTGCCAAACGCTGCTCGCGCGTGTGGGCTTGCAGGGCGCGGGTGCCAAGCCGGTGCGCGCCTATTCCAAGGGCATGCGGCAGCGGCTCGGTTTTGCGCAGACCTTGCTTGGCGCACCGCGTGTGCTGTTTCTTGATGAACCCACCAATGGGCTGGACCCGGCGGCCATCCATGATTTTTACGTCGTGCTGCAACAGCTGCGCGAACAGGGCGTCACGGTTCTGATCACGTCCCACATCCTGGCCGAACTGCAGCAACGCGTTGACCGGCTGGCGATCATGGCGGACGGCCGCATCGTCGGGCTGGGCAGTGTGGCCAGTCTGCGCGAGCAGGCAAACCTCCCGGTCACGCTGGTGTTGCGTGTCGAAGCGGGTTCGCGCCCGATGTTTTGGCAACAGTTGGCGTTGTTGCGTGCGCAGGGCGTTGAGGTTGAAGACGGCCCGGCCGAGCACGACCTCGTCCTCCGGTGCCGGCATGCCGCCAAGATGCCTGTGCTGGCGACGCTGCAGTCGCTGGGCGGCCGGTTGCTGGACTTACAGATTCATGAAGCCTCGCTGGAAGACTTGTTCTTCGGCCTGAAGGAGGCCGCATGAGTTTTGAGCTCAGACAGGTCGCCATCGTCGCGGCCAAGGAATTGCGCGAGCGCATCCGCAACCGGTGGGTGCTGACCGTGGCGGCCGTGTTTGCGGTGTTCTCGCTGGTGATCTGCTATTTCGGCGGGGCGGAGCAGGGTGCGCTGGGGCCGCGCTCTATCGAGTTCGTCATCACCAGCCTGGTCAGCCTGGTCATCTATCTCATTCCGCTGATTGCGCTGCTGCTGGGCTTCGACGCCATCGTCGGCGAACGCGAGCGCGGCACGCTCGACCTGCTGCTGGCGCTGCCGATCACGCGGCTGGAGCTGCTGCTCGGCAAGTTTGCCGGGCTGGCAGTGGCGCTTGCGCTGTCCACGCTGACCGGCTTTGCAACGATGGTTGCGTTGCTCTGGCGGCAGTTCGGCTGGGCGGGGCTGGTGCAGTCGGCCGGCTTTGTGCTCAGCGCGATCCTGCTGGGGCTGGTGTTCCTCAGCCTGGCGCTGTGCGTGTCGGTGCTGAGCCGCGAGCGCACACGCGCATCGGGCTCGGCCATCGCGCTGTGGTTCGGCTTTGTGCTGGTGTTCGATCTGGTGCTGCTTGGCGTACTGGTGGCCAGCGGTGGCACGTTTGGTGGGCGACTGCTGGCCTACCTGCTGCTGCTCAATCCGACCGACATCTTTCGCATCCTCAACGTGTTTTCGCTAGACCAGCTGCGCGGCTTTCAAGGCCTGGTCAGCATCGTGCCGCCGGCCCTGGGCAACCCCTGGGCGATGGGCGGGGCCATGCTGGCCTGGATTGCCGCACCGCTGGCACTGGCTGCCTGGAGATTCCGCCCATGAACGCTGATCGCCGCCGCTTGCTGCTGGCCGCCCTTGCAGGGTGCGCCGGTACGATCGCCCTGGCTGCATGCAGCAACCCGGACGCCGCCGCGCTCACCCCTGCCGAGATCGACACGGCCACCACCTGCGATCTGGACGGCATGCTGCTGTCTGACTACCCCGGCCCCAAGGCCCAGCTCTACTACCAGGGCGATGCGCGCCCGCATTGGTGCTGCGATACGGTGGAAATGTTCAACACGCTGCTCAAGCCCGAACAGGCCAGGCCGATTCGCTCGGCATTCGTGCAGGACATGGCCAGGGCCGATTGGGAGCATCCGCGCGGCCATTGGTTTGACGCGCGAATGGGCTGGTACGTGCTGGGCAGCAAGCGTCATGGCTCGATGGGCCCGACGCTCGCCAGCTTCCAGCAGGAGTCGGATGCGCGCGTGTTCATGACCCGCTATGGCGGCAAGATATTGCGCTATGCCGAGGTGACGCCCGAGATGGTCGACCTCAGCGGCGGCGCCATGCATGACGGGCGGATGTAGCCATGCCGGCGCGCCGCCTTTTGTTGCTCGCCATGGTTGTGCCGGTGCTGCTCTGGTGGGGCGGCAGCCAGGCCACCCGCCACGCCGCGCGCAACAATGCGCCCGAGTTGCCCAACGACATCTGCTTTGTTGCCACGGCCACGCCTTACGATCCGCAGTCCGGCATCGCGCCGGATGCGCCCCGCGCAATTCCGCCCCGCGCGCGATGCCCGGTGTGCGGGGCACTGCCATCACGTGCGCCGGACTGGGCCGCGCAACTGATCTTTGCCGACGGCGATGCGTACTTCTTCGATTCGCCGCTGAGCCTCTTTCTCTACCTGCACAACCTGCCGCGCTATGCGCCTGGGCGGCATGCGGGCGATATTGTCGCCACCTATGTGCGCAACACCGGTGACGGCCGCTGGCTGGCGGCGCAGCAGGCCGTGTATGTACGTGGGTCGTCAGTGCCCGGCCCGATGCGGCGCGGCAATCTTCCGGCGTTTCCGGACGGCGCGGGCGCGCAGCATTTCATCGCGCGTCATGGCGGAACGGTCGTGCGGCCGGCCGAGATCACGGCGCAACTGCTGCAAACGCTGGAGCCGGGCCGCGTGCATGCGGCGGCCGATCACTCCTGAGCGTTGGCCGCCTCGCCATGGACCACTGCCTGCATGGCGAGGCGTATTTCTCCGTACCAGAAGCGCCGCTCAGAACGAATGCTTCAAACCGACACCTGCCAGCACCGTCTTCGCGCCCGGTGCCGTGCCGCCGGCAACGATGGAGGTCTTGAGACCTTCCAGCGGATCAGCCGCGCCAACCGCGCTAGCATTCACGTACACGAGCTGCGCATACAGCGTGGTGCGCTTGGAGAATGCGTAGTCGTTGCTCAGCACGATCGATTTGGTGGAGCTGTCGTGCGTGCTGCTTTCATACTTGCTGTAGTAGCCGGCCAGCGTGGCGGTATTGGCTGGGCTCCACTTGTAGTCGAGCCCAGCGCCGATCGATTTGACGTCCGATACGCGTTGGCCCGTTGGCGCGTTGTTGGTAACGCCGATGTAGTTCACCCTGCCCGTGAAAGCGCCGAACGGCACGGCCACACCCGCGCTCCACAAGCGGCTGAGGGTCTCGCCGGTGCCGCTGTCTGCCGTCGATTGATAGCCGAGGCCGACAGTGACTGGGCCCGTGTATGTGGCACCCAGCGAGAGTTCGTTACCACGCTTGAAGCTGCCGGCGGTCTCTCCAAATGAGTACGCGACGCCCAACCACACGGGGCCGAAGTTGTTGGCGTACTGCAGCGCGTTGCCCACGAACACGCCCACGTCGTTGCCAGGGTTGGTACCGGCACCCAGCGCGTTGCCCGGCGCGGGTAGCTGGTTGTAGGCCCAGCCGTACAGGTTCGAGAACTGCTCCTTGAAGCCGCGCGCTTCCGTGCCGATCGTGCCGATCAACGCCGGGCTGTACTGGCGGCCCAGCGTGATGGCGCCCCAGTTGCCGCTGAGGCCAACATTCGCCTGCCGGCGGAACAGCTCCGAGCTGAAGCCAGGGCCGGTGGTGAGCGTGCCGGTGTCGCTGCTGAAGTGTCCTTCAAGGTTGAAGTTCGCCTTCAGGCCGTTGCCCAGGTCTTCCACGCCCCTGAAGCCCCAGATGCTCGGGCTGATGCCACCCGAGTGCATCTCGGTAATGCTGCCGCCGGCTGCGCTCCGGTTCTGGTACTGCAGCCCGGCATCGACAGTGCCGTAGATCGTGACGGACGATTGCGCGATGGCTCCACTTGCGGCGCAACCGAGGGTGACTGCAAGGGCTGCCAGGGCGCAGGGTCGAAGGCGTTTGTTCTGCATGTTGTCTCCGTATTGTCTTTGTGTGATGCGTCCAATGGATTCGGCTCGGACGCATTTGAGGTTGGCGTTGAATGCACGGGTGCACGCAACGCCGGGCGGGACTTTGCAATATGCGTACCACGGCGTTCGCGGTGCATTGCACGGAGTTGCAGCCTGTTGATTAACGTTTGCGGACACCTGCGCCTGCACCGGCGATGTGGCGTGGCGGGACAATCGATGCAACACATGTCCGCCGCCTGTTCAGCAATGGAGCAGAGGCGATCAGGTGGTGGGCGCGCTTTGCATCCAGCGATCTTCCAGCTCGCGCCAGGCGCGCCCCACGTTCAGCGCATGGCGCGGGTGGAAGTTGCGCCAGTCGCGATAGGCGTCGCCCGGCACATAGTCGAGCGCGCGGGCGGCATCGCCACCGGATGCAATGGCATGCGTGATCGCGCTGTCGAGCATGTCGAGATAAGACAGCGTGGGGCGCAGCGTCTGCGCTGGGGTGCCGATGGTTGTGCCGACGACGATGTTGGCGGGCAATTGCACAAGCGCATGCAGCGCTTGCCGCCATCCAGCCAGCGAGCCGTCCTGCAGGTCTGGAACGCGCTGCCGATATGCCAGGCCGCCCACGCACAGCACACGCCGCTGCTGCGCGTACAGCACCGTGTCCGACGCGCTGTGCGCCGCCGTGCAGATGTGGACTTGCCACGCGGTCTTGCCTGTGTGCAGCCAATCGCCATCGCGCAATGCGGGCTCGGGATAGACGATCGGCGTCTCATGCATGACGCGCGCACCCAGCATGGCGGTCAGCCGGGCCAGACAGATTTCGCAACGCGTGCGCATCAGGTCGGCGGTGGCGGCTGACGCCAGGAAGGCCGGACGCGGTTGCAATTGCGCGAACGCCGCGTTGGCCAGCACATGCTCGGGATGCGCGTGCGTGTTGACCACCCAGCGGATAGGCTCGGCGGTGATGTGGCGGATGGCGGTGATCAGGCGGTTGCCCCATCGCGCGTGCGGCCCGGGGTCGACCACCAGCACGCCGTTGCCGGTGACATGCACCAGCGTCGGCACGACTTCTCCGGCGTTGGCGCGCGAGGCTTCGGCATTGGTGGCGCGCGCGGCGTACAGGCCGTCCTGCAGGCGCAGCAGCGTGACGCGTGCGGGTGCGGGTGCGGCAGACACCGTCAGGGCGGGGTTGATCAGGGTCGCAAGCATCATGCGCATCCAGCGGCGCCGGGCAGGGTCTGGCGCCATGTCAGGGCGCCAGCGCGGCGTTCTCGTAGCCGGGGTAGAAGCGGGTCACGTTGCGCACGTACTCCGCGGGCATGCCGCTCCACTGCGCATACGGCGCGTCCACCGGCATCGCGATCACCTCGGCAAGATCGCGTCCTTCCCCCGCCGCGCGGCGCATGCGCGCATCGAGCCACAACAAGTATTGGCGTGTCTGCACGATGGCATCGGCCTTGCCGAGTGCGGGGCCGTGGCTGGGGATCAACAACCGCGCGCCACTGTCGGCAACGATCTTCTGAAGCTGATCGAGACTGAGCAGCCAATGCGCAATATTGGCGTGCGGCGTGGTGGGAATCCGGTCTCGAAAGGCGATGCCGCCCGCGAAGACCACGCCGCTGGTCCGGTCCGCCAGCACGAGGTCGTCGTCCGTATGCCCTTTGAGCCGGATGAGGTCGATGTGATGGCGCCCCATGGTGCGGGCGCCCGGCGTCAACGGTTGGCTGGGTGGTGTCGATACCGTGTTCTGCATCCAGTCGCCGCAGATGCGGTAGAGATTGTCGGCATAGGTGGTGCCCTCGCGTTGCGCACCGGCAATGGTGCCCGGCAGCGCTTGCGCGCCGACATCCGCATAGGCCTGGTTGCCGAAGAAATAGTCGGGGTGCAGGTTGAGGTTGAACACCCAGCGCACGGGTGCGGGCGTGACCTTGCGGATGGCCTGGCGCTGCTGCTCGCCGTACAGTGCGGACGGCCCCGTGTTGATGACGAGCACACCGTCGCCGGTATCAATGAAGCCGGTGTTGATGATGTTGCAGCCGTTGCGCGCGGAGAAATCCGCATTGGCACCTTCCAGCACCCAGACGTCGGGCGCCACGGCGCGCGGCACGAGATGGTAGTCGGGGCCCTGCGCGTGTGCGTTGGCCAACAGCACCGTCAGACACATCAGGATGCCCAACTGTCGGTTCAGCCAGCTCATCGTGCCACCTGTGCGCGGATGCGGTTGCCGTTGTTGTCGACGCCGGCCACGCTGATGCCGCGTTCGACGGGGCCATCCAGATCGAACGAGAAGATCGGGTTCTCGGCCACCGGCTCATACAGCGCCAGTCGGAGCATGGGCTGACGCCGCGCATCGAGCAGGTTGAGCTGCTCGATATGGAAGGACGGAATGCCCGCCACCAGGCCGGTGTCCATCGGGTGCATCACGCGCAGGCGGATACGGCTGCCCGCGCCGTTGAAGCCGGGAAACACGCGTGACTCGACCTGATTCAGCGTGGTGCTCCACGTGGCGTTCTTGCGGGTGTCGCCCGGCAGCGTGCAGCCGCCGCCGGTGGCATCCACCATGAAGGTGCCGACATGCCAGATGCCGTCCTGCGTGCGCGCTGCCACGCGCACCGCAGACGCCTCCTGCAGCTTGAAGCGAAACGACAGCGCGGGGCGCATGTGTATCGGCTCGAACTCCAGCACCTTGCGGATGGGGTTGCGATCCACCACGACGATGATGCGTTCGACCTTGCCCAGCGCTGACGCATCGAACGCAATCGGCACCTGCATCGGGTCTTCCGCAAACGCCGGCCCGGTGATCCTGATGCGGCTGTCGAACAGGGTTCGTGCCGCGCCAAAGACTTCCTGATGAATCGTCGGCCAGAGCGGCGAGTGCGCGGGGTCGATGTTCGTATCAGCGCGGGCTGGCCAGGACAGGCACGCAACGGCCAGCGCGGCGGCAGCATGGAGTGGGGCCATTCTCATCGTGTGCCTTCAGGAGGTCGGATGAAAGGCGGGCGTTGCGAAAGTCATGCCATGCATGCTGTGTGCCTGCGTGCGCGTGCATCGGGTGTTCAGCCACTGGGGCGTTGAGCTTTGCAACACCCGTTGTTCCATTTTGGAGCAGTCGTGCAAGCCGATTGGGGTGAATGGCCGATTCCGAAGGGACGCAGCATCCGCCGCAGGGGATGGCCCGGGTTTTGCAGATGACGAGCAGACACAGCGCAGACCACAACGCTGAGGTCATCACTCAAACATCAGGAGACAACCCATGCGTTACGCTCACCCCGGCACACCCGGCGCCATCGTTTCGTTCAAATCGCGCTACGGCAACTTTATCGGCGGCGAATTCGTATCGCCGGTCAAGGGCCAGTACTTCACCAACACCACGCCGGTGACGGGCGAGGTGATTGGCGAGTTCCCGCGCTCGACCGCTGAAGACATCGACCGCGCACTCGACGCCGCGCACGCTGCCGCGGACGCCTGGGGCCGCACCTCGGTGCAGGACCGCTCGCTGATCCTGCTGAAGATCGCCGACCGCATCGAGCAGAACCTCGAACTGCTGGCCGTGACCGAAACGTGGGACAACGGCAAGCCCGTGCGCGAAACGCTGAACGCCGACATTCCGCTGGCCGTGGATCATTTCCGCTACTTCGCGGGCTGCATTCGGGCGCAAGAGGGCTCGGCGGCGGAGATCAACGAGCACACCGTGGCGTACCACATCCACGAGCCGCTGGGCGTGGTTGGTCAGATCATTCCGTGGAACTTCCCGCTGCTGATGGCCGCATGGAAGCTGGCGCCCGCGCTGGCCGCCGGCAACTGCGTCGTGCTCAAGCCGGCGGAGCAGACGCCGCTGGGCATCTGCGTGCTGATGGAACTGATTGGCGACCTGCTGCCGGCAGGCGTGCTCAACGTGGTGCATGGCTACGGCAAGGAAGCCGGCGAGGCGCTGGCCACCAGCAAGCGCATCGCCAAGATCGCGTTCACGGGGTCGACCCCGGTGGGCTCGCACATCATGAAGTGCGCGGCCGAGAACATCATCCCGTCGACGGTGGAACTGGGTGGCAAGTCGCCCAACATTTACTTCGAAGACATCATGCAGGCCGAGCCGAGCTTTATCGAAAAGGCCGCCGAAGGCTTGGTGCTGGGCTTCTTCAACCAAGGCGAGGTGTGCACCTGCCCGTCGCGCGCGCTGGTGCAGGAATCGATCTACAGCCGCTTCATGGATGCTGTGATGACCAAGGTGGCCGCCATCAAGCGAGGTGACCCGCTGGACACTGAAACGATGGTCGGCGCGCAGGCCTCGGAGCAGCAGTTCTACAAGATCCGCAGCTACCTGGAGATCGCGCAGGAAGAAGGCGCCGAATGCCTGGTCGGCGGTGATGTGGAGGTGCTGCCCGGCAATCTGTCGAAGGGCTACTACATCAAGCCGACGCTGCTCAAGGGCGACAACAGCATGCGCGTGTTCCAGGAAGAGATTTTCGGCCCGGTGATTGCCGTGACGACGTTCAAGGACGAAGCGCAGGCCCTGCAGATCGCCAACGACACCGATTTTGGCCTGGGCGCCGGCCTGTGGACGCGCGATATCAACCGTGCGTACCGCGTGGGCCGCGCCATCAAGGCGGGGCGTGTGTGGACGAACTGCTATCACCTGTATCCGGCGCATGCGGCCTTCGGTGGCTACAAGAAGTCGGGCGTGGGCCGTGAGACCCACAAGATGATGCTCGACCACTACCAGCAGACCAAGAACCTGCTGGTGAGCTACGACACCAAGCCGCTGGGTTTCTTCTGATGCTGATGGTGTAGCGCAAGGCAGGACGGCGGGGGGCCCGGCCACACAAACCCCGCGCCCCCCCCCAAACACGGCCGGCCACAACAATGCGGCGCATAAAAAAAAAACAGTGAAAATGTCCAAGGCCC
>CAUPMS010000001.1:0-248241 GCA_963512445.1 uncultured Ralstonia sp. | reverse complement strand
CATTGAAGTCGTAGCTCGGGTTGTGCAACATGCACGGACCCAGACCGTGACCTTGTTCGCGGTGGTCACCGTCGCCGTTGCCAATGAAGGCGAAGCAGCCGGGCTTCTCGATCAGCATGAAGGAGAAATCCTCGGCACCCATGGTTGGATCGATATTGGCGTCAACGTTATCCGCACCGACGAGTTCGCGCATGACGGTTGCAGCAAACTGCGTTTCAGTTTCAGTGTTGACCGTCGGCGGGTAGTTGCGACGGAAGTCGAAGCCGACCGAGCAATCGTATGCGGCGGCGATCCCTTTTGAGACTTCTTCCATGCGACGCTCGATCAAGTCGAGGACTTCGGTCGAGAACGTGCGCACCGTGCCACCGATCCACGCTTCGTTCGGGATGATGTTGGTTGCGTCGCCGGCGTGGAACTGCGTGACGGACAGGACGGCGGTGTCGATCGGGCGTTTGTTGCGCGTGATGATGCCTTGCAGCGCCGATACTACCTGCGCGCCGACGAACACCGGATCGTTGCCGTTGTGCGGCAATGCAGCGTGCGCGCCCTTGCCCTTGATCGTGATGCGGAACTCGTTGCTCGATGCCATCAGAGCGCCAGCGCGCGTACCGAATGCGCCGACCGGCACGCCCGGCCAGTTGTGCAGGCCGAAGACGGCATCGCTGGGGAAGCGCTCGAACAGGCCATCCTTGATCATTTCGCGTGCGCCGCCGCCGCCTTCTTCGGCCGGTTGGAAGATCAGGTTCACCGTGCCGCTAAAGTTGCGGTGCTTGGCAAGGTAGTGCGCCGCGCCGAGCAACATCGCCGTATGGCCATCGTGGCCGCACGCGTGCATCTTGCCGTCGTGTTTGGAACGATGTTCGAACTGGTTTGCCTCGGCCAGCGGCAGGGCATCCATGTCTGCGCGCAGGCCGATGCTCTTGCCTTCACCGTTGCGGATGACGCCGACCAGACCGGTCTTGCCCAGGCCGCGATGCACTTCGATGCCCCATTCGGCGAGCTTGGCGGCGACCAGATCGGAGGTGCGCTGTTCTTCGAAGCAGAGTTCGGGATGCGCGTGGATGTCGCGTCGCAGTGCCTGGATTTCGGGCTGCGCGGCTTGGATTTCTGGAATCAGCTTCATAAGGTGCTCGTGTTCTGGCTGAAAGTTCGGAATCACGTTCGATGATACGCCGAAGGGCGATTTCCGACCCGCCATCAGCCAATTGCTTGGTCCGCCCATGCAGTTTCGTATGGATTCATCCTGCCGCGGCTTGTGCGCTCTTGCACACAGGCGAAGTCGAGCGGCCGAAACGCCTACACTGAAGGTCCGCCAATTGACCGCGCGACGCCAAAAGCAGCTTTCCAGTTGCGGTCTTTTGGGTGCCACGTGAACGACCCGAGCCCAACCATGTCTGCTGACGCCATCGCTGCATCGCAACCTTCCGACGAAGTTCTGCGACTGATCCGCACGCTGGTGGCGTTCGATACCGTCAGCCGCAACTCCAATCTTGGCTTGATCGAATGGGTGCGTGATCGCTTGCGTGCGCAAGGCGCGGACTGCCGCTTGACGTATGACGCAACGGGTGGCAAGGCGAATCTGTTTGCGACGCTGTCGCCGGGGCGTAAGCCAGGGCTGGTGCTGTCGGGGCATACCGATGTGGTGCCGGTGGATGGTCAGCTGTGGGAGACGAGCCCGTTTGATGCGCACGTTCGCGATGGCCGGCTGTATGGGCGCGGCACGGCCGACATGAAGGGCTTCATTGCCGTGGCGCTTGCGAATGTGCCCGCCTTCATGGCGGCGGAGGGTGATGCCAGTTTTCACCTTTCGCTGTCGTACGACGAAGAGATCGGCTGCGTGGGCGTGCGCAGTCTGCTGCGTGACTTGGAGGCCGGCGGCATTCAGCCTGCGGGTTGCATCGTCGGTGAGCCCACGTCGATGCGCGCCATCATCGCGCACAAGGGCAAGCGCGAATATCGATGCTGCGTGCGAGGCAAGGAAGCGCACTCCGCGCTGACGCCGCAGGGTGTGAATGCGATCGAATTCGCGGCGCTGCTGATCGCGCATATTCGATCGCTGGCCGCGCGTCTGGCGGCGCAAGAGGCTCGCGACGCGGCCTTTGTCGTTCCGCACACGACGCTGAACACAGGCACCATCAAGGGCGGCATTGCCACCAACGTGGTGCCGCGCGATTGTGAGTTCACCTTCGATTTCCGCTATCTGCCGGGCACAGATCCGGATTGGCTTTTTGGCGAGGTCGAGCGTTACGCGCAGCATGTGCTGCTGCCGCAGATGCGCGAGATTTCTACCGACGCCGACATCAGCTTCGCCATCAAGGCCAACACACCAGGCCTGTCGATTGCGCCGTCGCACGAATTGGTGGCGCTGGCGCAAGCGCTGGCCGATAGCCGAGGCCCGGTCGGTAAGGTCGACTACGGCACGGAGGCGGGGCTGTTCTCGCGCGCGGGCATTCCGACAGTGGTGTGCGGCCCCGGCAATATCGAGCAGGCGCACAAGCCCAATGAATACATCGAACTCGCGCAGATCGCGCAGTGCGAAGCCTTCATGCGGCGGCTCGCGCAACGGCAGCCGCAGTTGCAGCCGGCTTGAGCGCAACAAAAAACCGGGCGCGTGGCCCGGTTTCTTTTTAGTGGTGGCGATGACGATGCGCGTTCAGCGGATCACCTGGCCGCTCGAGCTGATGATTGTCATCTCAACGAACTTCGAGCCCACATGGTTGGACGGCGAGAAATTCACGTTGAAGCCGCCCAGATCGTAGTTGCCCATCGATTCCAGCGCGGTGATCAGCTTCTCGCGCGTGAGGTCGCGGCCGGCGCGCTTGATCCCCTCGACGAACACCCGTGCGGCGATGTAGCCCTCGATGCTGCCGTAGTCGAAATCAGTGATGCCTTCGGACTTGAGCAGCTTCTGATAGTCGCGCACCAGCGGCAACGCGCCGCTATACGGATACGGCATCACCTGCGAGATGATCACGCCGCCGCCGGCCTTGCCCAGCGTATTGGCCAGCGCCTTGGTGCCGACGAACGACACGTTGTAAAACTGGCCCGCGTAGCCCTGTTCCTGCGCGCTCTTCACGAGGGCGGCCACGGTCTGGTATGCGCTGATGATGACGATGGCGTCCGGCTTCTGCGCGAGAACGGTGCCGATCGCGCCCTTCACGTCGGTGGTGTTGCGCACCACGCTGGCTTGCGCCGCCAGCGACACGCCCTGGTTTGCAGGCAGCTTCAGCGCGCGTTGCACACCGTCCAGGCCGGCCTTGCCGTAGGCGTCGTCGTTATAGACCACGGCTATGTGCTTGAGGCCGGTCGTATGAATCTGCTGGACGATGGCGGCGGTTTCGTCGTTGTAGCTTGCACGCACGTGAAAGACGTTGCGCGCGAAAGGCTCGCGCAGCGCCGTCGCGCCGGAGTAGGGCGCAAAGAACGGCACGCCCGCCGGGCCGGCAACCTTCAGCGCGGCCAGGCTGGTTGGTGTGCCGACGTAGCCGAACAGGGCGAAGACCTTCGTGTCGTCGATCAGCGTTTTGGTGTTGCGCCCGGCAGCGTCGGGCTCGTAGAAATCGTCGAGCACCTTCAGCTCGATCTTGCGGCCGTTGATGCCGCCCGCTGCGTTAATGGCATTGAAGTACAGCTTGGCGCCACGGTTCATCTGCTGGCCGAGCTGTGCGGCTGGGCCGCTCATCGGCGCGGATTGGCCGATCAGGATGGTGTCGGCCGTGACGCCGGTTTCCGCCCGCGCGCTGCCTGCGGTAGCCCCGATGACGCCCGCCGCGAACATCGCCAGTAGCCTCGTGATCTTGCTTGCTTGCATTGCTCTCCCCCCGAAGAGTTTCTCTGAATTGCCCGGCATCATAGCTAAACAGCCTTACCAGGCAAACACAATCGAGGTGATTGCCGCCAATTTGCGCGTTTTTGAGACATGGAAGCGGGCCGATACAGGGTAAGTACCCGCACGCGGCCGTGGCGGCTGGCGCACACCGGCGCACACCCCTGCGCGCCCCCTGATAAACCAGGGCGGCGCGATACAATTTCCGGATCATTGCGGCGGTGTTGATGCACCGGCTGCGCCCCCATTCCGGAGTTCCTGATGTCCACCCAAGTCATCCGTGCCGCCTGCCCGCACGATTGCCCCGACACCTGCGCCTTGCTCGTCACCGTGGAAGACGGCCGCGCCACCCGCGTACAGGGCGACCCGGACCACCCGACGACGGCCGGCGTGCTGTGCACCAAGGTCAACCGCTACGCAGAACGCACGTATCACCCGAACCGCCTGCTGACGCCGATGAAGCGCGTGGGCGCAAAGGGCGAGGGCAAGTTCGCGCCGATCTCGTGGGACGAAGCCATCGACATCATCGCCACGCGCCTGGGCAACATTGCGGCGCGCAACCCGGAAGGCATCCTCCCGTATAGCTACGCTGGCACCATGGGCCTGGTGCAGGGCGAAAGCATGGCTGCGCGTTTCTTCCACAAGCTGGGTGCGTCGCTGCTCGATCGCACAATCTGCGCGTCGGCCGGCGCGACGGCGCTGCGCTATACGTATGGCGCGAGTCTGGGCATGGACATCGAGCACGTGCAGGACGCCAAGCTGATCCTGATCTGGGGCGGCAACCCGATCGCGTCGAACCTGCATTTCTGGACACGCGCGCAGGAGGCCAAGCGGCGCGGCGCTACGCTGATCGCCATCGATCCGTACCGTTCTCTTACTGCTGAGAAGTGCCATCACCACCTGGCCGTGCGCCCCGGTACCGATGCGGCGCTGGCGCTGGCGATGATCCACGTGCTGATCCGCGATGACCTGCTCGACCACGGTTACATCGCCAATCACACGCTCGGTTTCGATGCGTTGCGTGAACGCGCGCAGCAATACACGCCGGAGTATGCGTCCACGCTGTGCGGCGTGGATGCCGCGGACATCGAGTGGCTTGCCAAGCTGTACGGCACGACCGCCGTGCGCGACAAGCAGCCGGTGGCCATCCGCTTGAACTACGGCATGCAGCGTGCGCATGGCGGCGGGCAGGGCGTGCGCGCCGTGGCGTGTTTGCCGTCGCTGGTGGGCGCGTGGCGTGATGCGGCGGGCGGGCTGCAACTGTCGACCTCGGGCTTCTTCCCGATCGACAATGCCAAGCTGCAGCGCCCGGATCTGCTGCCCCGTGGGCCCAACGGTGAGCCCACGCTGCCGCGCACGATCAACATGAGCACCATCGGCGATGCGCTGTTGCATGCGGGCGACGTGGCATTCGGCCCGAAGGTCGAGGCGCTGATCGTCTACAACAGCAACCCCGTGGCCGTGGCGCCGGACTCGCGCAAGGTCGCCGCCGGTTTCGCGCGCGAAGACCTCTTCACCGTGGTACTGGAGCACTTCCAGACCGACACCGCCGACTACGCCGACATCGTGCTGCCCGCCACCACACAGCTCGAACATGTCGACGTGCACAAGGCCTACGGTCACACCTACGTGCTGGCCAACAACGCCGCCATCGCGCCGATCGGCCAGTCGCTGCCCAACACCGAGATCTTTCGCCGCCTTGCGCAGCGCATGGGCTTTGCCGATGCGTGCTTCGCCGATTCCGACGACGACATTGCCGCGCAAGCGGTGCGCCGCGATGACCCGGCCGCTGCGCATATCGACTGGGCCACGCTCAAGCGCGAGGGCTGGCAGAAGCTGGCGCATCCTGCTGCGCCGCTGGCACGCGGCGGCTATCGCACGCCGTCCGGCCGCTGCGAGTTCTATTCCGAACAGATGGCGAAAGACGGGCTCGACCCGCTGCCCGGCTACGTGCAGCCGCACGAATCGGCCGTCAGCACGCCGGAGCTGGCCAAGCGCTATCCGCTGTCGATGATCTCGCCGCCGGCGCGCAACTTTCTCAACTCGACCTTCGTCAACGTTGACAGCCTGCGCAGCACCGAAGGCGAGCCGCATCTCGACATCCACCCCGACGATGCGAACGCACGTGGCGTGGTCGATGGCGAACTGGTTCGTATCTTCAATGACCGCGGCACCATGCAGGCGCGTGCGCGCGTGACGGATCGCGCGCGGCGCGGCGTGGTCGTCGGCCTGTCGATCTGGTGGAAGAAGCTCGCGCCCGACGGCACCAATGCCAACGAGCTGACCAGCCAGCGCCTGACCGACATGGGCCGCGCGCCCACCTTCTACGACTGTCTGGTCGAGGTCGCGCCGTTGGCGCAGGCCGCCTGACGAGGCCGCGATGCGTGGCGTTCGCGCGCTGTGCGTTGCGCTGTCGCTGGCCTGCGCAGCGCAGCTGGCTGGCTGCGATACCGTTGGCTACTACTACCAGTCGGTCAGCGGACATCTCTCGTTGATGGCGCAGCGCGAGTCGCTCGACCAGGCCATCGACAACGCGCGCAAGACGCACAACGACAAGCTCGCCCAGCGGCTGGAAGACGCCCGCAGCATCCGCATCTACGCCTCGCGCGAGCTGGGCCTGCCGGACAACGCCAGCTATCGCGTCTACGCCAACCTCAAGCGTCCGTTCGCGGTGTGGAACGTGTTTGCCGCGCCGGAGTTGTCGGTCAAGCTCAAGGAGTGGTGCTTCCTGGTGGTCGGCTGCGTGACATATCGCGGCTACTACGATCGCAACGCCGCCATGGCCTACGCTGACACCTTGCGCGCGCAAGGCCTGGACGTAGATGTGGCCGGCATTCCTGCGTATTCCACGCTGGGCTATTTCGACGACCCGCTGCTCAACACCTTCGTCGGCCTGCCCGAAGGCGAGCTGGCGCGGCTGATTTTTCATGAGTTGGCGCACCAGGTGGTCTACGCCAAGGGCGATACGGCCTTCAACGAATCCTTCGCCACCACGGTCGAGACGATTGGCGTCGAACGCTGGCTGGCAGATGCCGCCACCCCGGAAATCCGCGCGGAATACGCCGTCTACGACGCCCGCCGCGTACAATTCCGCGCCCTGCTGCTGGCGTACCGCAACCGGCTCGAAGCGCTGTACGCGAGCCCGGTGCCGGACGATGAGAAGCGCGCCGGAAAACGCACCATCTTTGCGAGCCTGCAGGCGGATTACGCCAAGCTCAAGGCAAGCTGGGGCGGCTATATCGGCTACGATCGCTGGTTCGCGCAGCCGCTGTCGAACGCGCATCTGGGGGCGGTAGCGAGCTATCTGGAATGGGTGCCAGCCTTCACCGCGCTGTACCACCGCGATGGCGGCGACTGGGCGCGCTTCTATGCTGACGTCAAAGCCATGGCGCGCGATCCGAAGTCGAAACGGGAAGCGGCGCTGCGGGCGCTGGCTCCGCCGGCAGCAGAAGGGGCGGAAAGCGCGCTTACGCAAAAGTGATGCCGGCAGCGGTTTCTGCACCGCTTTCAAGCATGGCCGACCGGCTGAGGGAACTGTCTAAGTTATTGTTTTGACACAAACATCCGCGTACGATGCGGAAAAAATCGAACGACCATTCGAAAAAATCGACAATCGCCAGGAGACACGCCCATGGACAAGCCGTGGCTGAAGCAGTACCCCGCCGGGGTGCCGGCCGAGATCGATGCGTCGCAGTATCGATCGCTCGCCCATCTGCTTGAGGATTCTTTCCAGAAGAACCGCAACCGCCGTGCGTTTGAATGCATGGGCAAGGTGCTGACCTACGGCGAGCTGGATACGCTCTCGCGCCAACTGGCAGCGTGGCTGCAGTCGCGCGGCCTGGCGCCCGGCGCCCGCGTCGCGCTGATGATGCCCAACGTGCTGCAGTATCCGGTGGCGCTGGCTGCCGTGCTGCGCGCCGGTTACGTGGTCGTCAACGTCAACCCGCTCTACACCCCGCGCGAACTGGAACACCAGCTCAAGGACAGCGGCGCTGAAGCCATCATCATCCTGGAGAACTTCGCCACGACGCTGCAGCAGGTGCTGCCCAGCACGCCAGTCAAGCACATCGTGGTGGCCAGCATGGGCGACATGCTTGGCGGCCTCAAGGGCATGCTGGTCAACTTCGTCGTGCGCAGCGTCAAGAAGATGGTGCCGGCGTGGGAGCTGCCCAACTGCATCCGCTTCAATACCGCGCTGGATGAGGGCGCCAAGCAGACGCTCAAGCCCACCTCCGTTGGCCCGGACGACGTCGCCTTCCTGCAATACACGGGCGGCACGACCGGCGTGTCAAAGGGCGCGACGCTGCTGCACCGGAATATCGTCGCCAACGTGCTGCAATCGGAAGCTTGGATGAATCCGGCGCTCACCAAGCCGGGCCGCGATGGGCGCATGCTGGCTGCCGATGAAGAGATCATCACTATCACCGCGCTGCCGCTGTATCACATCTTCGCGCTGACGGTGTGCTGCCTGCTGTCGATGCGCAAGGGCGGGCTGGCGGTGCTGATCCCGAACCCGCGCGACATCCCGGGCTTCGTCAAGGTGCTCAAGCAGTACCGCTTCCACATGTTCCCGGCCGTGAACACGCTGTACAACGCGCTGCTGAACAACCCCGAGTTCAAGAGCGTCGACTGCTCCAACCTGCGTGTGGCCAACGGCGGCGGCATGGCGGTGCAGGAAGCCGTGGCCAAGAAGTGGCTTGAGGTGACGGGCTGTCCGATCATCGAAGGCTATGGTCTGTCGGAAACTTCGCCGTCGGCCATCTGCAATCCGACCAATACGGATAAGTTTTCAGGCACGGTCGGCCTGCCGATCCCAGGTACGGAAATCGCCATCCGCGACGACGAAGGCCGCGACCAGCCGATCGGCCAGCCGGGCGAAATCTGCATCCGCGGCCCGCAGGTCATGGCCGGTTACTGGAAGCGCCCCGATGAGACTGCCAAGGTCATGTACGCTGACGGCTTCTTCAAGACCGGCGACGTGGGCGTGATGGACGAGCGCGGCTACACCAAGATCGTCGACCGCAAAAAGGACATGATCCTGGTGTCGGGCTTCAACGTGTACCCGAACGAGATCGAAGGCGTGGTGGCGATGTGCCCCGGCGTGCTGGAAGTCGCCGCTGTGGGTGTGCCCGACGTGCACTCGGGCGAGGTGGTCAAGTTGTTCGTGGTGCGCCGCGATCCGACGCTTACCGAGCAGAAGCTGCAGGAATTCTGCAAGGACCAGCTCACCGGTTACAAGCGCCCGAAGTTCATCGAGTTCCGTAACGAGCTGCCGAAGACCAACGTTGGCAAGATCCTGCGCCGCGAACTGCGCGACGAGGCGATGAAGAAGCGTGCCTGAGTCTGGGTAGCTGCAAGGAAAAAGCCGCGCGGGTCGACAACCCGTCGCGGCTTTTTTATCGGCGTGTCAGCCGACATACAGGAGAATACTGACGAACTGGCACGCACTGCCCGCCAGCACGAACAGGTGCCAGATGCCGTGAAAGTGCCGCACCTTCTCGTCAAATAGAAAGAAGCCGATACCCGCCGTATAGAGCGCGCCACCAGCGACCAGCCACCACAGGCCCGGCGCAGGCAGCGCGGCCGCCAGCGGCCCCATGGCAATCACCACCAGCCAGCCCATCACCACGTAAATCAGCAGCGAGAACAGGCGTGTGCGGCGGCCGATCCAGAGTTCCTGCGCAATGCCGATGGCCGCCAGTGCCCAGTTGATGCCGAACAGCGCCCAGCCCCAGGGGCCGCGCAGGGTGACCAGCGCAAACGGCGTGTAGCTACCGGCAATCAGGAGGTAGATGGCGCAATAGTCCAGCCGCTGAAAGATGCTTTTGGCGGGGCCGCGCAGGCTGTGATACAGCGTGGAGATTGTGTAGAGCAGGACCAGCGTGGTGCCGTAGACCACGGAGCTGACCACCTTCCAGGCATCGTGGTGCAGCGCCGAGGATGTCACCAGCACAGCCATACCGGTAGCGGCAAGGATGGCTCCAGCCAAATGGCTGAAGCCGTTGAAACGTTCTCCGCGATACATAAGCTGATCTCCGGGAAAGCGCGGTTGGCGTGTATTCGGGCGAATGCAAAGGCGTTATTTTTGCACGCGCCCGAACAGCTTCATCGTGGTGCGCCATGATGTCACGGCCAACCGAGCCTACAGCGGCTCGCTCCCCTACAATCCCGCAATGCCCGGCACAGCCCTCAAGATCACACCCCATTTGTCCATTCCGGAGTCGGAATTGGTCGAGCGCTTTGTGCGCGCGAGCGGAGCGGGCGGGCAAAACATCAACAAGGTCTCTACGGCAGTGGAGTTGCGTTTCGACATCGCCCGGTCGCCTTCTTTGCCGGATGCTGTGCGCGTTCGCCTGTTGGCACAGCGCGACCGCCGTTTGACCGACGAGGGTGTGTTCGTGATTGATGCGCAACGGTTTCGCACCCAAGATCGCAACCGCCAGGATGCCCGTGAACGGCTGGCTGCGTTCATCGCGACCGGGCTGTCTAGCCCCAGGTCGCGTATCGCCACCAAGCCCACGCGCGCTTCCAAGATCCGTCGTCTGGATGGCAAGCGCGCACGTAGCGACATCAAGCGTGGGCGCTCTGGCTCGCACTCTTGGGATTAAGCGCGCTGATCTGTGCGGACTTACATCAAGCTCGCATCCCGCGTCTCATGCATGCAGAGCACGCCGACCAGGCTGACCACCGCAGCGGCTGACACGTACATGCCCACCCAGCTCAGGCCACCTTGCTCGGCCAGTTTCTGCGCGATATACGGCGCAATCGACGCGCCGAGAATGCCGCCCAGGTTGTACGACACGCCCGCGCCGGTGTAACGCACGTTGGTCGGGAACAGCTCCGGCAGCAGCGCGCCCATCGGCGCGAAGGTCACGCCCATCAGGAACAGCTCGATGATGAGGAACAGCGCCACCAGCGGCGTTTGCCCGCTGCCCAGCAGTGGTGCCATCGCAAAGCCCGACAGGATGGCCGCGATGATGCCGACGATCAGCACCGGCTTGCGCCCGAAGCGGTCCGACACCCATGCCGAGAGCGGTGTCGCCAGCCCCATGAACACCACGGCCAGGCACAGCAGCCCCAGGAAGCTCGGGCGCGAGAAGTGCAGCGTGCTCACGCCATACGACAACGAGAACACCGTCGAGATATAGAACAGCGTGTAGCAGACCACCATGGCCAGCGCGCCCAGCAGCGTCGGCCACCAGTGGCGCGACAGCAGTTCGGCGATAGGCACCTTCACGCGTTCCTGCCGATCGATGGCAGCCTGGAAGGCCGGCGTCTCGGCGATCTTCAATCGCACGTACAGGCCCAGCGCCACCAGCACCGCGCTCACCAGAAACGGCACGCGCCAGCCCCAGCTGCGGAACTGTTCATCCGACAGCGCAATCGCCAATCCAAAGAACAGCCCGTTCGAAGCCAGGAAACCCACCGACGGGCCCAACTGTGGAAACATACCGAACCACCCGCGCTTGCCCGCCGGCGCGTTCTCGGTGGCCAGCAGCGCCGCGCCACCCCATTCGCCGCCCAGGCCGATGCCCTGGCCAAAGCGCAGCACACACAGGAGGATCGGCGCGAGGGTGCCGATGCTGTCATACCCCGGCACCAGCCCAATCAGCGTGGTTGAGATGCCCATCACCAGCAGCGACGCCACCAGCGTTGATTTGCGCCCGATGCGATCACCAAAGTGGCCGAACAGGAACGAGCCGATCGGCCGCGCAATGAAGGCGATGCCGAACGTGACGAAGGCCGACAGCGCCTGCGCGGTGGCCGAGCCGTGCGGGAAGAACACCGGCCCTATCACCAGCGCCGCGGCCGTGGCGTAGACATAGAAATCGTAGAATTCGATGGCCGTGCCGATAAAGCTCGCAAAGACGATGCGCGAGCGGCTGGTCTCGGCGGCCGCATTGGGAGCGGAGGGCGCCATGGTTGGCGAAGTCGAAGCGGACATGCAGGTCTCCCGTGGAAGTTTGCGTTGTTGTCGTTATAGGGGGTGCCGTGGTGTGCCGGGCGGATCGCCAGAGCATAGCGCGCGACCATGCAAAAAGGCACCCGAAGGTGCCTTCCTGTGCCCGCCAAGGAGAGGGGCGGCGGGCAAAAGCGATGCTGCGTGTCAGAACTTGTGGCGCATACCGATGGCCGCACCCAGTTGGTTATCCGAGTTCGGCGTGATGAAGTACGTCTGCGATGCGGCCGGCAGGTAGCCCACCGACGTCTGTGCGCCCGTTGCCGGGTTGGTCACGTAGCCGATCGAGTCCCAGTTCAGCGAAGCGTTGCGAGCGTAAGCCGCCGTGAAGTACACGTCGGTGCGCTTGGACAGGGCGTAGTCGGCGATGAAGTTCCACTGCTGCGGCTTGCGCGGGTTGACCGTGGTGCCGCCGATGGTCGCTTCCTTGATGTTGTCGTAGTAGTACGACAGCGTCAGGCCCAGCGCCGGGGTGGCCTGGTAGTTCACGCCCAGCCAGTAGAGGTCGTCGCGGTGCGGCGTCAGGGCCGCAACGGCGCCGCTCGACGGCGCTTCGGTGTTGCCGTAGCGGTAGCCGCCCATTACCTTGACCGGCCCCATGGTGTAGCTGGCCGCAACGGCGGCTCGCTTGTCGCGGGCATACTCGTTGCCGCCAGACAAGCCCAGCGCTTCCGCAGCCGTCAGCACCTTCACTTCGTCATACGCCACGCCCAAACCGAATGGACCGGAGAAGTAGTTGGCACCGACACCGTAGCCCGAGTTGGCCGTGTTGCTGCCCGCGCGCTCGCCGAACATCCAGTGCGCCTCAACGTTCACCGGACCGAAGGCGGCGCCGTACTTGATCATGTTGTCTTCGCGGAAGTTCGGGCCCAGCAGGCCGACCACCGGCTCCCACTGCGTGGCGTAACCGCTCGGCGAGAAGTTCGCCATCATGTCGAAGATCGTCGTGTACTGACGACCCAGCGTGATCTTGCCCCAGTTGCCCTGCAGGCCCACGAAGGCTTGCCGGCCGAACAGGCGACCGCCTTGTTGCGACCTCCCGTCATCCATGGAGAAGCCCGATTCCAGCACGAACAGGCTCTTCAGGCCGCCGCCGATGTCCTCGATACCGCGCAAGCCCCAACGGTTGGAAGACAGGCCGCCTGCCTGCATCGCAAGGCGCGAACCGCTGCTGCCCGGAATGGCGACGCCTCCCGCCGTTACGCTCTGCTCGTGGTTGACGTATTCGACGTTCGCGTCGACGACGCCATACAGCGTCACACTCGACTGAGCCTGCGCAACACCCGCAAACGTGCCCAGCACTGCCAATGCCAGCAGCGATTTCTTCATCGGTCGGTCTCCAGATCTTTATTTATTGAGTTCGGTAGCGGGCAGACCCTCCGTTCTTGTCCTCCCGCCCCATGACTTTCAAACGAAGTCGCTGACTAATGTAGCAATGCGCTCCTGGGCTCGGTCGAAATTTGCGAACGAATGTTCGTAAACGCGCGTTTGCTGTCTGATCCCGGCAACAGGCTGTTTCAGAATTTGGAATAGATCAGGGATGTGCCCGGCCGATTCTTTGCGGTTTTAGATGCGATCCGTGCCCCGGCAGGGTTATCCCGTACAGTAGTGTCTGGTCAATCGGATTCTGATCGGGCGCAAGGTCCCGCCCGGTGTCGGCCTTACAATGGCGCTTGCACCGCACGCCATTGCCGGCGGCGCCCGTACTCATGCTCGACCGTTTCCTCCCCGAATTCGACCGCGCCCTGCGCGCGGTGGCTGGCGTCACCCGCGCCAGCCGACCGAACCCTGCTGATGCCGTGATTGGATCCGCTGCCTCCGCGGGCACGGCAGACGACGCGGCCAGGCTTTCCGAGACCGACCGCCGCCACGCAGCCGGTCTGATGCGCGTGAACCATGTCGGCGAGGTCTGTGCCCAAGCTCTGTATCAGGGCCAAGCACTGTTTGCGCGGGACCCTGCCATCCGCGCCCAGCTCGACGAAGCCGCACGCGAAGAAGAAGACCACCTCGCCTGGTGCGCCCAGCGGCTGCAGGAGTTGAACGACCACCCGAGCCTGCTCAACCCACTGTGGTATGCCGGCGCCTTCGCCATCGGGGCGGTGGCTGGCCGCCTGGGCGACAAGATCAGCCTCGGCTTCGTTGCCGAGACCGAGCGTCAGGTTGAGCACCATCTCGACGGCCATCTCGACAAACTGCCCGAGCAGGACACCCGCTCGCGCGCCATCGTCGCCCAGATGCGCGACGATGAAATCCGCCACGGCGACAACGCGCGCCAGGCCGGCGGCATCGATCTCCCGGAGCCCATTCGTCAAGCCATGCGCGCCGCGTCGCGCGTCATGACCGCCACCGCTTATCGCATCTGATGACGGTGCCGTCGCCCGACGGCACACTGCGCTCCCCCATTCGCCCGAGCACTGCCGCCTGCGGTCTGCGCCTTCGCACCGCGGGCATTGTCGCGTGCCGTTCTCTCACGTGGTTTCTGCATAAACCACGCTATCTCCTTCATTTGATTGGGAAAAGTGACTCAGCTCCTCGGGGCGTATGCGCTAAGTCATTGTTCTGATTGCAAATTTTCCGTCTCGCAGGCCTCCGCAAGCCTTGACCGCCTAAAGTCGTTCCTCTAAAGTGGGAAACAGTGTCGGAAAGTGTAGTTTTGTGGTTTAAAGAGGTCGTTTGCAGGCCAGTTGACGGCAAGGTGAGTGGCGATCGAATCGCCACACGGAGAGAGAAACCAACGTGTTCCAGGGTGCGTCGGCGCTGACGCTGGATGCCAAAGGGCGGATGTCCATTCCGTCGCGGCACCGCGAAGCGCTCCAGCTGCAGGCCGAGGGTCGGGTGACTGTGACCAAGCACCCGGACGGTTGCCTCATGCTGTTTCCGCGCCCCGAGTGGGAGCGCTTTCGCGAGCGCATTGCCGCGCTGCCGATGGAAGCCCACTGGTGGAAACGGATCTTCCTGGGCAGCGCCGCCGACGTGGAACTCGATACCGCCGGCCGCGTCCTCATCACCCCTGAACTGCGCACGGCCGCCTCCCTTGAACGTGACGTGATGCTGCTCGGTATGGGCAGCCACTTTGAGGTCTGGGACGCCGCCACGTACACCGCGAAGGAGCAAGCCGCCATGGCGCAAGGCATGCCCGACGCCCTCAAGAATTTCTCCTTTTGATGACGCACGATGACAACCCAAGCCAGTACGGGACTGCGCCATCAAACGGTGCTCTTAGACGAAGCGGTCGACGCGCTCATCTGGCGCGACGACGGCATCTATATAGATGGAACCTTCGGGAGAGGCGGGCACAGCCGGCGCATCCTGGAACGGCTGGGGCCTGGCGGCAGACTTGTCGCCTTCGACAAGGACCCGGCAGCAATCACCGAAGCGGGCACCGTAGAGGATGCCCGCTTCGCTATTGAGCATGACAGCTTCGCGCAAATGGCCCCGTGCCTTGACGCGCGCGGCGTTGAACGGGTGGCCGGCGTGCTGCTCGATCTGGGCATCAGCTCGCCGCAGATCGACGAAGGCGCACGTGGCTTCTCGTTCCGGATGGACGGCCCGCTCGACATGCGGATGGACACCACGCGCGGCATCACCGCAGCCCAATGGCTGGCCGAGGCTGATGAGCGCGACATTGCGAGGGTGATACGGGACTATGGGGAAGAACGGTTTGCTGTACAGATTGCAAAGGCGATTGTTGCTCGCCGGGGCCAATCCGGGGATCGAGGTCCTCTCGATCGCACATCCGAGCTTGCCGCGCTCGTGGCGCAAGCCGTCAAAACACGCGAGAAGGGCCAAGACCCTGCGACCCGCACCTTTCAAGCTTTACGGATTCACGTCAATCAAGAGCTTGCGGACCTCGAAACCGGTCTGAAGGCCGCCTTTGATCGCCTGGAGCAGGGGGGACGTCTCGTCGTGATCAGCTTCCATTCGCTGGAAGACCGCATCGTCAAGCGCTTCATGCAGGCCCTGGCGCGCCCGGAGCAATCCGCCGCGCCAGAGCTGCGTCGGGCGCCGCTGCGTGCGCATGAACTGCCGGCGCCGCAGTTGCGCCTGCTGGGCCGGGTGAAGCCGTCGGAGGCCGAGGTGTCGGCCAACCCGCGTGCGCGCTCGGCCATCATGCGCGTGGCCGAGCGCTGCTGATTGTGCTGATCTGACGGAGCCGCCGCCATGAACCGCCTGAACATGTTCCTGCTGACCGCGCTGGTGCTGTGTGCACTGTCGCTGGTCAACGCACAACATCAGGCGCGCCAACTGTTTGTCGCGCTTGATCGCGCGCAGGCGGAAGAAAAGCAACTGAATACCGACTGGTCGCGTCTGCAGTATGAGCAGAGCGCGCTCGGCAAAAGTGCTCGCATTGCCGATATCGCGAGCAAGCAATTGAAGATGTCGCCCGCGCAGGCGGGTCGCACGCAGTATCTGCAGGGGTTTGCCGATGTGCCGGCTGCTGGGGCGTCCTCCGGGGCTTCCTCCGCCGCGGCCAGCGCGCCCACGGCTTCCGGAGTACAGCCATGAGCGGCGCACGCAAATCCAACGGCACGACGGCGCGCGCGCGCCTGGGCCAGTTCTCTGCCAGCCCGGTGCTGGGCCTGCGCCTGCCGATGTGGCGCTCGAAGCTGGTCGTCTTCCTGATGTTTGCGGCGTTCCTGGCGTTGATCGGCCGGGCGCTGTGGATTCAAGGTCCGGGCAACCGCTTCTACGAGGCTGAAGGCAAGAAGCGCTTCCAGCGCACGCTGGAGTTGCCGGCCACGCGTGGCAAGATTCTCGATCGCAATGGACTGGTGCTGGCGACCAGCCTGCCGGTCAAGGCAATCTGGGCCGTGCCCGAGGACGTGCCCAACAACGTGCCCGGCGAAGACATGAAGAAGCTCGCCAGGCTGCTCGGCATGAACAACAAGGAGCTGGCCACCAAGCTGGGCGAAGACAAGGGCTTCGTCTACCTCAAGCGCCAGGTGCTGCCAGAGGTGGCCGACCAGATCGCCGCACTGAAGGTCGAAGGCATCTATCAGACGCGTGAGTACAAGCGCTTCTACCCGGAAGGGGAGGCGATGGCGCACATCGTCGGCTTCACCAATGTCGAGGACAAGGGCCAGGAAGGCATGGAACTGGCACGCGAGTCCGATCTCGCGGGTGCGGCCGGCCAGCGCCAGGTGATCAAAGACCGCCTGGGCCGCGTGGTGGAAGACGTGGGCGTGCTCAAGGCACCGCGCGATGGGCACGACCAGACGCTGTCGATCGACGCCAAGATCCAATACCTGACCTTCAACGAACTGAAGGCTGCCATCGAGCGCACCCACGCCAAGGCTGCTAGTGCCATCGTGCTGGACGCCCAGACCGGCGAGGTGCTGGCGCTCGCCAACTACCCGACCTACAACCCCAACGACCGCAGCCGCCTGTCGGGCGAGCAATTGCGCAACCGCGTGCTGACCGACACCTTCGAGCCCGGCTCGATGATGAAGCCGATCACCATCAGCCTGGCGCTGCAGCTCAAGCGTGTGACGCCCACCACGCTGGTGCAGACCAATGGCAGGTACAGCTTTGAAGGCGCGACCATTTCCGATACCGGCAACTACGGCACGTTGACGGTTGCGCAGGTGATCCAGCATTCCAGCAACATCGGCACGACCAAGATCGCGATGATGCTCAAGCCGCAGGAAATGTGGGACATGTTCACCAGCGTGGGCTTGGGGCAGGCGCCGAAGATTGGCTTCCCGGGCGCGGTGGCGGGGCGGCTGCGATCGGCCAACAAATGGCGCCGCATCGAGCAGGCAACCATGTCGTATGGCTACGGCCTGTCGGTGTCACTGTTCCAGATTGCACATGCCTACACCATCTTCGCGCACGATGGCGAGCTGATCCCGATCACGATGTACCGCACCAATGGGCAGGCGCCGCAGGGCGAGCGCGTGATCTCGCCCGAGGTGTCGCGGCAGATTCGTCAGATGCTGGAGACGGTGACAGCACCCGGCGGCACCGCGCCCCAGGCCCAGGTGATGGGCTACCGCGTGGGCGGCAAAACCGGCACGGCCTGGAAGCACACCGGGCGCGGCTATGACCGCTCCAAGTATCGCGCCTCGTTTATTGGTTTGGCACCGATGTCGAACCCGCGCATTATCGTGGCGGTGAGCGTGGATGAGCCCACGGTGGGTAACCGCTATGGCGGCGGGGCGGCCGGCCCCGTGTTTTCTCAGATCGTGGGCGGCACGCTGCGCGCGCTGAACGTCCCGCCGGATTCGCCCGTGCGCCAGCTCGTGATGACCCCGGACGTGCCGGAAGAGCCGGTAGGGGGCCTGCAATGACAGCCAAGCCCACCTCCGATCGCCCGACCATCGCCGCGCGCCTCGCGCCGGTGGTCGATTGGCTGCGCGCCCAGGTGCCCGCCGGCGCTGATCTGACGAGCGATACCCGCAAGCTCAAGACTGGCGATGTATTCGTCGCCTACGTGCTCGGCAATGTGCGTCAGCATGGCGATGGCCGTCCGCATATTCCGCAGGCCATCGAGGTCGGTGCTTGCGCCGTGCTGGCCGAAGCCCATGGTTACGCAATGCCCGCTGATGCGCCCGTGCGCATCCTGCCGGTGGACGGCCTGGCTGAATTGGCCGGCCCTCTGGCCGCGCAATGGTATGGCGTGCCGGGCCCTGAAGCGCTGCGTGTGATTGGCGTGACGGGCACCAACGGCAAGACATCGTGTTCGCAGTGGATTGCGCAGGCGCTGACCAAACAAGGCCAGCGCTGCGCAGTGGTGGGTACGCTCGGTACCGGGTTTGTCGATGCGCTGGCGGCCACCGGTTTTACCACGCCGGACGCCATCCAGCTCCAGCACAGCCTCGCCGATCTCCACCGCGCAGGCGCCGGCGCCATCGCCATGGAAGTGTCGTCGCACGGGCTGGAGCAAGGCCGCGTGGACGGCACGCGTTTCGACATTGCTGTCTTCACGAACCTCACGCAGGATCACCTCGACTACCACGGCACGATGGCTGAGTACGAACTCGCCAAAGCGCGCTTGTTCGGTTGGCCGGGTCTTCGCGCTGCCGTCATCAATCGCGATGACGCGGCCGGTGTGCGCCTGCTGCAGAACGCCCGCGCCGACGTCGAGACCATCGAATACGGCATCGACGGCGAGGCCGCCGCGCAGCACGGTGCCACGCAATGGCTGCGAGCTGCCAACGTGCGCGCCCATCGCACCGGCACGACGTTCGACGTGGATAGCAGTTTCGGCCATGCGACCGTGCATGCGCCCACTGTTGGCCTGTTCAACGTATCGAATCTTCTGGGTGTGCTGGGCGCGCTGCTGGCGGCCGGTGTGCCGTGGCAGGACGCCATTGCCCGCCTGGAAAAGCTGCAACCCGTGAGCGGTCGCATGGAGCGCTTTGGCGGCGAGGATGGCCCGCTGGTCGTGGTCGACTATGCCCACACGCCCGACGCGCTGGAGCAGACGCTGCGCGCACTCGCGCCGACTACCGAGGCGCGCGGCGGCAAGCTGTGGGCCGTGTTCGGCTGCGGCGGCGATCGCGACCCCGGCAAGCGCCCGCAGATGGGTGCCATCGCCGAACGTCTGGCGCCGCACGTGGTGCTGACCTCTGACAACCCGCGCAGCGAAGATCCGCAACACATCCTCGACGAGATTGCCGACGGCATGGACAACCCGCGTGCCGCCGCACAGATCGAAGATCGCGCCGCTGCCATCCTGCATGCGGTGCGCCATGCCGATGCGCGTGACGTGATCGTCGTAGCCGGCAAGGGACATGAATCGACGCAGGAGATTGCCGGCCGCAAGCGCCCGTTCTCCGATCAGGAACATGTGCGCCTGGCGCTCGCAGCCCGTGGGGTGAACGCATGAGCGCCGCCCAAACCGTGATGATGCAAGCCACTGATGCCGCGGCCTGGATGGCCGGTGCGCACCTCGTCGGCCCGGATGCCGCCATCTGCCGTGTGACGACGGACAGCCGCGCGGTCGAGCCCGGCGACCTGTTCGTCGCGCTGATCGGCGAGCGCTTTGACGCGCATGATTTTCTGCCCGAAGTGGTAGCGCGTGGCGCTGCCGCCGTGCTGGTGTCGCGCGCGCCGGCCGCCACACTGGATGTGTCCAGCGTGGCCGTGCTGACGGTCGCTGATACGCGCATTGGGCTCGGCCAACTCGCCGCCGGCTGGCGCCGCCAGTTCCCGATTCCGGTCGTGGCCGTGACGGGCAGCAACGGCAAGACCACGGTCAAGGAGATGATCTCCGCGATCTTCGCGCAGGCCGTGGGTGAAGACGCCCGCCTGGCGACCGCCGGCAACTTCAACAACGACATCGGCTTGCCGCTCACGCTGTTCCGCCTGAACGCGCAGCACAAACTGGCCGTGCTCGAGCTTGGCATGAATCATCCGGGCGAGACGGCCGTGCTGGCCACCATCGCCCAGCCGACCGTGGCGATGATCAACAACGCGCAGCGCGAGCACCAGGAATTCATGGTCAGCGTAGAAGCCGTGGCGCAAGAGCACGCCGCCGTGCTGGCCGCGCTGCCGGCCGATGGCGTGGCGGTGTTCCCGCGCGATGCGGCCAACGGTGGCGAATATGCGCCGGTGTGGCAAGCGGCAGCGGGTTCGCGCCGCGTGCTCGATTTCGGTATCGAGGCCGGTGCCGTAACGGGCACCGTGGCCGACACCGCCGACGGCCAACGCATCGACGTGCAAGCACCCGGCCAGCGCTTCGTCATCACGCTGCCGCTGCTGGGTTTGCACAACGCCCGCAATGCATTGGCCGCGACGGCATGCGCGCTGGCCGCCGGTGTCACGCCCGAGGTGATTGCGCAAGCGCTGGGTAACTTCGCGCCGGTCAAGGGGCGGTTGCAGCGCAAGCACGGCACGCACGGCGGCCTTGTCATCGACGATACCTACAACGCGAATCCGGACTCCATGCGCGCGGCCATCGATGCGCTCGTCACGCTGCCGGCGCCGCGCTGGCTGGTGCTGGGGGACATGGGCGAAGTTGGCTCGCAGGGCCCGGCATTCCACGAAGAGATCGGCGCTTACGCGCGCGAGCACGGTATCGATGCGGTATTGGCAACCGGCGCGCTGGCACGTCACACAGTGGATGCTTTCGGCGCGGGCGCGCAGCATTTCGCGTCTGCCGAAGACTTGATCGAACACGGCGTGCCGGCCATTGCGCCGGCCGCGACGGTATTGGTGAAGGGCTCGCGCTTCATGCGGATGGAACGCATTGTCGAAGCGCTGGTCTTGAAAGACCCGGCTGCACAAGTTGCAACACAAGCGCCGGCCGGATCTTCCACACAACAGAAGCATTAAGGGAAGCAAGAACCCATGTTATTGGCATTGGCGCAATGGCTGCAGAACGACTACGGCTTCCTGCGCGTCTTCAACTATCTGACGTTCCGGGCCGTGATGGCATCCCTCACGGCGCTGGTGATCGGCCTCGGGTTCGGGCCGTTTGTGATCCGTCGTCTGACGGAACTGAAAGTCGGCCAGGCTGTGCGCAGCTATGGTCCGCAAACGCACTTGGTCAAAGCCGGCACGCCCACCATGGGCGGCGTGCTGGTGCTCATCGGCATTGCGGTGTCCACACTGCTGTGGGCGGACTGGGGCAACCGCTTCATCTGGATCGTGCTGCTGGTCACGCTGGGCTACGGCGCAATCGGCTGGGTGGATGACTACCGCAAGGTCGTGCACCGCGACCCCAAAGGCATGTCTTCACGCGAGAAATTCTTCTGGCAGACCTTGATCGGCCTGTTTGCCGCGGCGTATCTGGCGTTCTCGGTGTCCGAGACGAGCAACATGCGCGTGCTCGAACTGTTCATGGACTGGGTGCGCAGTGGCTTTTCGCTGAACTTGCCGGCCAAGTCGCACCTGATCGTGCCGTTCTTCAAAGAGATCAGTTACCCGCTGGGCGTGTTCGGTTTCATCATCCTGACGTACCTCGTGATCGTCGGCTCCAGCAATGCGGTGAACCTGACGGATGGCCTCGATGGCCTCGTCATCATGCCGGTGGTGCTGGTGGGCAGCGCGCTGGGGATCTTCGCTTACGTGATGGGCAGCGCCGTCTACAGCAAGTACCTGCTGTTCCCGCACATTCCGGGCGCGGGTGAGCTGCTGATCTTCTGCTCGGCGATGGCCGGGGCAGGGCTCGCTTTCCTGTGGTTCAACGCGCATCCGGCGCAGGTGTTCATGGGTGACGTCGGCGCGCTGGCGCTGGGCGGGGCGCTCGGCACCATCGCCGTCATCGTCCGCCAGGAAATCGTGCTGTTCATCATGGGCGGCATCTTCGTGGCCGAGACCGTCTCGGTGATGCTGCAGGTGGCGTGGTTCAAGTTCACCAAGAAGCGTTATGGCGAGGGCCGGCGTTTGTTCCGCATGGCGCCGCTGCATCACCATTTCGAACTGTCCGGCTGGAAAGAGACGCAGGTGGTTGTGCGCTTCTGGGTCATCACCATGATGCTGGTGCTGATCGGCCTGTCGACCCTGAAGCTGCGGTGAGCACGGACATGACCGACATGACCGAACCCATCGCACCTGAGGACGACGATATGGCAACGCTGCCGGAATCGGTGGGCGAGGCCGTTGCCGCGACGTTCGACTCTGCCGAGCCGATGCCTGCTGCTGAAACCGCACAGGCGCCGCGCATGTTCGGGGAATTCGATGCGCCGGTCGTGCTGGTGCTCGGCTTGGGCGAGTCTGGTCTGGCGATGGCGCGCTGGTGTGCCCGTCATGGCGCGCGCGTGCGCGTGGCCGATACACGCGAGGCACCGGCCAACCTGCCGGCGCTGCGTGCACATGTGCCGGATGCCGAGTTCGTGAGCGGCCCGTTTGCCGCATCGCTGCTGGACGGTGTGACGCTGGTAGCGATCAGCCCCGGCCTGTCGCCGCTGGAGGCCAACGTCGCTGCGCTGCTGAGCGGCGCCAATGAACACGCTGTGCCAGTGTGGGGCGAGATCGAATTGTTTGCCCGCGCGTTGGTTGGTCTCAAGGCGGCACAGGGCTACGCGCCGCGCGTGCTGGCCATTACTGGCACCAATGGCAAGACGACCACAACCGCGCTCACGGGCGCCTTGGCCGAGCGCGCCGGCAAGACCGTCGGCGTGGCGGGCAACATCAGCCCGTCGGCGCTGGACAAGCTGACTGAATGCATTGACGCGGGCACGCTGCCGGACGTGTGGGTGCTGGAGCTTTCCAGCTTTCAGCTCGAAACCACACACACGCTGGACGCCGACGCTGCCACCATCCTCAACATCACGCAGGATCACCTCGACTGGCACGGCACGATGGATGCCTATGCCGCCGCCAAGGGTCGCATCTTCGGTGCCAACACCGTGCGCGTGCTGAACCGTCAGGACGCGGGGGTGATGGCCTTCGCCAGCAAGAAGGGTGGTGATGTCACCTTCGGCATCGACGAGCCGGGCACGCCTGATGCACTGGGCCTGCTACGTGAGGGTGGCATGCCGTGGATCGTGTTGGCCGAAGTCGACGAAGACGATCTGCCCAAGCCCGCGCGCCGCAAGAAGGGTGACACCACGCCCGCTGCGCCCGTGCCGGTGCGCCTCAAGCGCCTGATGCCGGCCGATGCACTGCGCATCCGCGGCCTGCACAACGCCACCAATGCGATGGCCGCACTGGCGCTGTGTCGCGCGATCGGCTTGCCGGTGAGCGCGCTGCTGCACGGCCTGCGTGACTACGCTGGCGAGCCGCACCGCGTCGAGCTGATCGCCGCGTTTGACGATCTCGAATTCTTTGACGACAGCAAGGGCACCAACGTCGGTGCGACGGTGGCGGCGCTCTCGGGGCTGTCCAAGCACGTGGTGCTGATCGCCGGTGGCGAAGGCAAGGGGCAGGACTTCTCGCCGCTGGCTGAGCCGGTGGCGCAGTATGCGCGCGCCGTGGTGTTGATCGGCCGCGATGCGCCGCTGATTCGCGAGGCGCTGGCCAACACGGGCGTCACGCTGGTCGATGCCCCGACGCTGGAAGCCGCCGTGCTGGAAGCTGCCGAGCGCGCCCAACCGGGCGATGCCGTGCTGCTGTCGCCGGCGTGCGCGAGCTTCGACATGTTCCGCAATTACGAACACCGCGCCCAGGTGTTCCACGAAGCCGTATCGGCACTCGCGGCAGACCGGGGAGTGATGCTATGAGCGACGCCCAGATCAAACGCAGCGGCTTCATTGGCGCGACCATCGGCAATGCGTGGGATGGCTTGCGCGATGCCGTTTCGGGCGTCAAGCCCACGCGCTCCAAGATGATGGAGTACGACCAGCCGCTGATGTGGGTGGCGATCGTGCTGCTCGGCCTCGGGCTGGTGATGGTGTATTCGGCGTCGATCGCGTTGCCGGATTCGCCCAAGTACGCCAACTACAGCAATGGCCACTTTCTGGTACGCCACATTTTCTCGCTGGTGATCGGGCTGATCGGCGCCATCGTCGCATTCCAGATCCCGGTCAAGTTCTGGGACAAGTACGCGCCCAAGCTTTTCATCATCGCGCTGGTGATGCTGATCATCGTGTTGGTCCCGCATGTGGGCAAGGGCGTGAACGGGGCGCGGCGCTGGCTGCCGCTGGGCGTCATGAACTTCCAGCCTTCCGAGCTGATGAAGCTGGCGGTGGTGCTCTACGCGGCCAACTACACCGTACGCAAGCAGGATTGGATGCAGAGCGTGCGCAAGGGCTTTCTGCCGATGGGCGTGGCGGTGGCGTTTGTCGGCTCGCTCCTGCTGCTGGAGCCGGACATGGGCGCGTTCCTGGTGATCGCGGCCGTGGCCATGGGCATCCTGTTTCTGGGTGGCGTGAACGGCAAGCTGTTCGGCGGGCTGGTGCTGACGGCCGTCTCGACGTTCTCTCTGCTGATCGTGGCGTCGCCCTGGCGGCGCGAGCGGATCTTCGCGTACCTGAATCCGTGGCAAGAAGAGTACGCGCAGGGCAAGGCATACCAGCTCACGCACTCGCTCATTGCCTTCGGCCGCGGCGAGTGGACTGGCGTCGGCCTGGGCGGCAGCATTGAAAAACTGCACTACCTGCCTGAAGCGCATACCGACTTCATCCTCGCCGTGATCGGCGAGGAACTCGGCTTTGTTGGCGTGCTGATCGTGATCCTGCTGTTCTATTGGATGGTGCGCCGCTCGTTCGAGATTGGTCGCACTGCGCTGCAACTCGATCGCACGTTCGCTGGCTTGGTCGCAAAGGGGCTGGGCATCTGGATCGGCTGGCAGGCCTTCATCAACATGGGTGTGAACCTCGGCTTGCTGCCGACCAAGGGCCTGACGCTGCCGATGGTCAGCTACGGTGGCTCTGGCATCCTGATGAACTGCGTGGCGCTGGCATTGCTGCTGCGCATTGACTATGAAAACCGCGTGTTGATGCGTGGGGGCAAGGTATGACGGCTCGCATTTCGCCCGATCTGTCGCCGCGCACCCTCCTCGTCATGGCCGGCGGTACGGGCGGCCATATCTTCCCTGCACTGTCGGTGGCCAAGCTGTTGGCCGCGCGTGGCTGGAAGGTGGTGTGGCTGGGCAACGCGAGCAGCATGGAAGGCCAGCTCGTGCCCAAGCACGGCTTCCCGATGGAGTCTGTGCAGTTTGGCGGCCTGCGTGGCAAGGGCCTCGTCACCAAGTTCCTGCTGCCGCTCAACCTGCTGCGCGCGTTTTGGCAGAGCCTCGGCGTGGTGCGCCGCGTGCGTCCAAACGTGGTGCTGGGCATGGGCGGCTATATCACCTTTCCGGGCGGCATGATGAGCGTGTTGCTGGGCCCCCCGCTGGTGCTGCACGAACAGAATTCGATTGCCGGTCTCGCCAACCGCGTGCTCGCGCGCGTGGCGGATCGCGTGCTGTGCGCGTTTCCGAATGCGCTGCCGGGCGCTGAGTGGGTCGGCAACCCGATCCGCGCTGATCTGGCGACGCTGGCTTCGCCGCAGGCGCGCTACGCCGAGCGCACGGGCCCGCTGCGCGTGCTGGTCGTGGGCGGCAGTCTGGGCGCGGCGGCGCTCAACGATGTGGTGCCCAAGGCGCTGGCATTGCTGCCGGCTGATACGCGCCCGATCGTCATCCACCAGGCAGGCGCCAAGCAGATCGACACGCTGCGCGCCAACTACGCTGCCGCCGGCATTGATGACACCCACGCGCAGTCCGTGCCCTTCATCGACGACATGGCGGCCGCGTACGCGCACGCCGATCTCGTGATCTGCCGCGCGGGCGCAATGACGGTTTCAGAGGTGGCCGCCGCGGGTGTCGCGGCACTGTTCGTGCCGTTCCCGCACGCGGTGGACGACCACCAGACCACCAACGCGCGCTTTTTGTCCGAGCGCGGCGCGGCTTTGTTGGTGCCCCAGCCGGAACTGGGTCCGGCCTCGCTGGCAGATACACTCGCGTCCCTGACGCGTGCGCAATTGGCCGATATGGCGGCTAGAGCACGTGAGCAGGCAAGGCCGGAAGCGGCCGAGCGTGTCGCCGACGTGTGTGTAGCGGTGGCACGGGCATAGGGAATCGAATCGATATGAAGCACATCGTCAAGAACATCCATTTTGTAGGCATCGGCGGCGCTGGCATGAGCGGCATCGCAGAAGTGCTGCTGAACCTGGGCTACCGCGTGACGGGTTCGGACCTGGGACAGAGCGCGGCAACGCAGCGTCTGATCTCGCTGGGCGCCACCGTCATGCAGGGCCACGCGCCCGAGCATGTGATCGGCGCGAATGCCGTGGTGGTGTCCACCGCCGTGCGCGGCGACAACCCCGAAGTGCTGGCCGCGCGTGCCAAGCGCATCCCTGTCGTGCCGCGCGCGGTGATGCTGGCCGAGCTGATGCGCCTGAAGCAGGGCATCGCCATTGCCGGCACGCACGGCAAGACGACGACCACCAGCCTCGTCGCCTCCGTACTGGCCGAAGGCGGGCTGGACCCGACCTTCGTGATCGGTGGTCGTCTGAATTCCGCCGGCGCCAACGCGCGGCTGGGCACCGGCGATTTCATCGTCGCCGAGGCGGATGAATCCGACGCGTCCTTCCTCAACCTGTTCCCCGTGATCGAGGTCATCACCAATATCGATGCCGATCACATGGACACCTACGGGCACGACTTCGCGCGCCTGAAGCAGGCGTTCATCGAGTTCACGCAGCGCCTGCCGTTCTACGGTATCGCCGTGCTGTGCGTGGATGACCCGAACGTGCGCGAGATCCTGCCGTTTGTGTCCAAGCCTGTCGTGCGTTACGGCTTTGCCGAAGATGCGCAGGTGCGCGCCGTCAATGCGCGCGCTGTGGATGGCCGCATGGAATTCACCGTCATCCGCCAACTCAACGGCCATGCCGAGCCGCCGCTGTCGATCACGCTGAACCTGCCGGGCCTGCACAACGTGCAGAACGCGCTGGCTGCCATCGCTATCGCCACCGAGCTGGAAGTGCCGGACGAGGCCATCGTCAAGGCGCTGGCCGAGTTCAACGGCGTGGGCCGCCGCTTCCAGCGCTACGGTGAAGTACCGACCGCTGACGGCCGCGGCCGCTTCACGCTCATCGATGACTACGGCCATCACCCGGTCGAGATGGCCGCCACGCTGGCCGCTGCGCGTGGGGCATTCCCGGATCGCCGCCTCGTGCTGTCGTTCCAGCCGCACCGCTTCACGCGCACGCGCGATTGCTTTGAAGATTTCGTGAAGGTGCTCGGTACCGTCGACGCGCTGCTGCTGGCCGAGGTGTACGCCGCAGGCGAACCGCCCATCGTGGCGGCCGACGGCCGTGCTCTCACGCGCGCGCTGCGCGTGGCCAACAAGATCGAGCCGGTATTCGTGGAGCAGATTGAAGACATGCCGCAAGCGATTCTGGATGCGGCGCAGGACGGCGACGTGGTCATCACCATGGGTGCAGGGTCGATCGGGCAAGTGCCGGGTCAGGTGGTTGCGTTGCAGGCGCAGGCACGCACCGCGAACGTGGTGGATCTGAACGGAGGCGCCGCAGCATGACGACCGGTCCGTTTGTTCCGAATCCGACGATTGATCCGAAGTCTCTCGGCAAGGTGGGCGTGCTCATGGGCGGCCGCTCCGCCGAGCGCGAGATCTCGCTGATGTCCGGCAACGGCGTGCTGGCCGCGCTGCGCGCGCGCGGTGTCGATGCACATCCGTTCGACCCGGGCCTGCAAGCCGTCGCCGATCTGGCCAAGCAGGGCTTTGACCGCGTGGTGATCTCGCTGCATGGCCGCTTTGGTGAGGACGGCACGATCCAGGGCCTGCTCGAGCAATTCGGCATTCCATACACCGGCAGCGGCGTACTCGCGTCTGCGCTGGCAATGGACAAAGAGGCCACCAAGCGCCAATGGCAGACCCATGGTCTGCCGACGCCCGACTTCGTCATGCTGCACGCCAATGCCGATTGGCAAGCCGTGGCCGACCGCCTCGGCCTGCCGCTGATCGTCAAGCCGGCGCGCGAAGGATCGTCGATCGGTCTGACCAAAGTGACGAGCGCCGCCGAGTTGCCCGCCGCTTATGAAAAGGCCGCGCGCCTGGACCACGATGTGATGGCCGAGCAGTTCATCGAAGGCGACGAACTGACCTGCCCGATCATCGGCGAAGGCGAAAGCGCTACCGCGTTGCCGCTCATCCGCATCGTCGCGCCGCAGGCCAACTACGACTACCAGAACAAGTACTTCACCGACGACACGCGCTACGAATGCCCGGCCCCGATTCCCGCCGATGTGGCCGCGCGCGTGCAGGCGCTGGTGGTGCAGGCGTATCGCGGCTTGGGCTGCCGCGGCTGGGGCCGCGCTGACATCATGCTGCGCAAGTCCGACAACGCACCGTTCCTGCTGGAGATGAATACGTCGCCGGGCATGACCGGCCATTCGCTGGTGCCGATGGGCGCGCGCGCCGCTGGCATCAGCTATGAAGATTTCGTGTTGCAACTGGCGGCATCCGCTTCGCTGGAGTTGCACGCCAGCGCCGATTGGAAACCCGAGTAAGCCAAACCGGACAGCACAACGTTATGTGGCACAACACCCGTCTCCTCAACGCCGTCGCGAGTGCGCTGTATGCGCTGCTCGCGCTTGGTGGCCTGGGCGTGGGGGCGGTCTGGCTGATGCAGCGACCGATGTTTCAGCTGCAGCAGGTGCGTGTGATGCCGATGGCCGGCAGTGAGTTGCGCCACGTGAATGCGCCGAGCCTGCGCGCCAACGCGCTGGCCAAGCTGCGCGGCAATTTTTTCTCGCTCAATCTGGACGATGCGCGTGCCGCGTTCGAATCGGTGCCATGGGTGCGGCGTGCAAGTGTGCGCCGTGTGTGGCCCAACGGGCTGCTGGTGGAGGTGCAGGAGCACGAAGCCCTGGGCACCTGGGGCGGCAATGAGTCCGGCAAGTTGGTCAACACGTATGGCGAAGTCTTTGTGGCCAACCTGGCTGAAGCCGAAGACGACACCGACCTGGTTGCGCTGGCCGGTCCCGAAGGCACCGAGCAGGACGTGGTCGACAAGCTGGAGACCATGACCGAGTGGTTCAAGCCGCTGAGCGTGGAGCCGCTGAGCGTGACGCTGACCGACCGCTACGCCTGGCGCGCGCGGCTGTCCAACGGCACGGTCATCGAGCTGGGCCGCGAACTGAATGACGATGACCGCACCGCGCTGGCCGCGCGTGCCCGCCGCTTTGTGCGTGCGTGGCCCGAGGTGACGAAGCGCTGGGGCGGTCAGATTGAATACGCCGATCTGCGTTACCCCAACGGGTTCGCGGTTCGCGCGGCGGGTGTGCGCTTCCTGACCGATGCGCAGGCCGCGGTGCTGGCCAAGGGGGGCAAGTTGCCCAGCACCGGCAATGCAGCAAAGGCGAAAGCCACGGTGGGGGGTCACCCGGCGGCCAACAACAAAGCAACGCGAAGCACAGAGAAAACGCGATGAGCAAGGAATACAAGGATCTTCTGGTCGGGCTGGATATCGGCACCTCCAAGGTGGTGGCGGTGGTGGCCGAACTGCGTCCTGACGGAGCCTACGAGGTCATCGGCATGGGCCAGACCGAATCGAAGGGGCTGAAGAAGGGCGTAGTCGTCAACATCGAGGCGACCGTCCAGTCGATCCAGAAAGCGCTCGAAGAAGCGGAGCTGATGGCCGACTGCAAGATCGGCGAGGTCTTCACAGGCATTGCCGGCAGCCATATCCGCAGCTTCAACTCCAGCGGCATGGTGGCGATCAAGGACAAGGAAGTCACCTCCACCGATGTTGCGCGCGTGATCGAGACTGCCAAGGCCGTGAACATCCCGACCGATCAGCAGATCCTGCACATCCTCACGCAGGAATTCATCATCGACGGCCAGGAAGACGTGCGCGAGCCGATCGGCATGAGCGGCATCCGCCTGGAAGTGAAGGTGCACATCGTGACCGGCGCGGTGAGTGCGGCGCAGAACATCGTCAAGTGCGTGCGCCGCTGCGGGCTTGAGGTGCACGACCTGATCCTGCAGCCGCTGGCGTCAAGCCTGGCTGTTCTGACCGAAGACGAAAAGGAACTCGGCGTGGTGCTGGTCGATATCGGCAGCGGCACGACAGACATCGCCATCTTCAGCGAAGGCGCGATCCGCCATACGGCCGTGATCCCCATCGCTGGCGACCAGATCACCAACGACGTCGCCATGGCCCTGCGCACGCCGACGCCGGACGCCGAAGACATCAAGATCCAGTACGGCATCGCCAAGCAGGTGCTGGCCGATCCGGACGAGATGATCGATGTGCCGGGCGTGGGCGATCGTGGCCCTCGCACATTGAGCCGTCAGGCGCTGGCCGCTGTGATCGAGCCGCGCGTGGAAGAGCTGTTCTCGCTCGTGCACCAGGTGGTGCGCGAATCCGGTTATGAGGAACTGCTTTCCAGCGGCGTGGTCCTCACTGGCGGTACCGCAATGATGCCGGGCATGGTCGAGCTGGGCGAAGACATGTTCCTGAAGCCCGTGCGCGTGGGCGTGCCCGAGTATCGCGGCAATCTGCACGAGGTGGTGAAGAGCCCGCGTTACGCCACGGTGATGGGTTTGCTGCAAGAGGGTCGCGTGCAGCGTGTGCGTGGCCGCAAGGTGGTGGTGCAGTCCGGCTCGGCCAAGCAGATCTGGACGCGCATGAAGGAATGGTTCATCGGCAATTTCTAAGCACGTGTGTGCTGGGCGTTGACGATGTGCTCCCCGATGTGTCCACAAACGGGAGCAAGTTGAGTTTCTTGTTTTGATGTTTTTTGTTCAGGAACCAGGAGTTGCGGCGGGGAGGCTGCATCGTCTGGGACTGATCACTTCTGGAGGCAATGATGGACTTCGACATGATTGAAACGGAAATGCAGGACGGCACCATCATCAAGGTGGTCGGCGTCGGTGGTGCGGGCGGTAACGCCGTGCAGCACATGATCAACCGCGGCGTGCAAGGCGTGGAATTCATCTGCATGAACACCGATGCGCAGGCGCTCAAGCGCTCGACCGCATCGCGCGTGCTGCAACTGGGCAGCACGGGCCTGGGCGCGGGTGCCAAGCCCGAAGTGGGCAAGCACTGCGCTGACGAAGCCCGTGAGCAGATCGCCGACGCACTGCGCGGCGCGCACATGGTCTTCATCACCGCCGGCATGGGCGGCGGCACGGGTACGGGCGCAGCACCGGTGGTCGCACAGGTCGCCAAGGAACTGGGCATCCTGACCGTGGGCGTGGTCTCCAAGCCGTTCGACTTCGAAGGCGCACGCCGCTCGAAGGTTGGCGAGCACGGTGCCAACGAACTCGAAAGCAACGTCGACTCGCTGATCGTCGTGCTCAACGAAAAGCTCTTCGAAGTCATGGGCGACGACGCCGAGATGGACAAGTGCTTCCAGTGCGCCGACGACGTGCTGCACAACGCCGTGGCCGGCATCGCGGAAATCATCAACGTCGATGGCCTCGTGAACGTCGACTTTGAAGATGTGAAGACCGTGATGGGCGAACAAGGCAAGGCGATGATGGGCACGGCCACCGTGTCCGGCGTCGACCGTGCACGCCTGGCCGCCGAGCAAGCCGTGGCAAGCCCGCTGCTGGAAGGCGTGGACCTGTCGGGCGCACGTGGTGTGCTGGTCAACATCACGGCCAGCCGCTCGCTCAAGCTGTCCGAGACCAAGGAAGTGATGAACACCATCCGCAGCTATGCCGCGGAAGATGCCACCGTCATCTTCGGTACGGTCTACGACGATGCCATGGGCGACGCACTGCGCGTGACCGTGGTTGCCACGGGCCTGGGCCGTGCTGCCCGCAACAAGCAACAACAGCAGCAGACGATGACGCTGCTGAAGACCGGTACCGACAACCAGCCGGTGGCCTTTGGCGGTGGCGCTAGCCACTCGATGGCAGCCGCACCGGACTACAGCAACTTCGACACCCCGGCCGTGTGGCGCAGCTCGCGTGAGTCGGCATCGGCTCACGTGGCAGCACTGCAAGAGAAGGGCGTCGACACCTACGACATTCCGGCTTTCCTGCGCAAGCAGGCGGACTGATCGGGCTCGCGTTGGGTCGATAAGTGCTCGCACGTCCGACTGCCTGCGGCACCGCACGCAGCGCGCGGTTCACGGCTCCCCTCCCGTGATCGTCGTTGTGTGATGGCCCACCGCTCGCTAGTCGACAGCGCGACAGTACGCGACGGAATAGGACACAGTCGTTGCCGCCGGGCAGGTTGGCCTCTGGCCGCCTCCCCGGAAGGGTTCACCCCGCCCGGCGGGTGTGTCCGTCCGTCGTGCCGCGTGCGATGCCTTGCGACCCAAGCGGCCTGATGATGTTGTCTCCCAAGACCGCCCGCGTGATGACTTCACGCGGGCGGTCTCGTTTTTTGAGAACCTGCTGCGCGGTCGCTTGCCAGGTTCTATGATCGCGATATCCGCGCACCTTCTCCCTGACGATCATGATCCAGCCTGGTCAATCGCTTCCCGACGCAACGCTCTACGAGTTCTTTGAAGTGGAAAAGGACGGCTGCGCACTCGGCCCCAACGCTTTCTCCGTTCCGCATCTGGCCGAAGGCAAGACAATCGTCATCTTCGGCCTGCCCGGTGCGTTCACGCCGACCTGCTCGGCGCGCCACGTGCCCGGCTACGTGGCGCACTACGACGCGCTACGCGCCAAGGGTGTCGACGAAATCTGGTGCGTGTCCGTCAACGACGCCTTCGTAATGGGCGCCTGGGCGCGCACACAAGGCACCGACGACAAAATCCGTATGCTGGCCGACGGCAGTGCAGAGTTCACGAGCAAGCTGGGCCTCGATCAGGATCTTTCCAAGCGCGGCATGGGCGTGCGTTCGCAGCGCTACGCCATGGTCGTGAAAGACGGTGTGGTAACAGCGCTACAGATGGACGCACCCGGGCAATTCGCCGTCAGCAGCGCCGAATCGATCCTGGCGATACTCTGACGCCACGCCAAAACCTCCGCCAAATGGCGGGGTACCGCCCGCCATCCCGCCCCGCCTCAAGGCTGACGAGACCGTGGCGCTGAAGCTGCGTGCACTAAGGTTGAGCAGAGTGTGGACACCCCTAACATCCCGATACAAAAGTCGTTTTGAAGGCAGGGGTGTGAAAATGGTATGCTTAGGGTTATCACCTATGCAAAGCGCATAGATAAAAATAATCATAGAAATTTCGTGAGTTGAGGGCGGCCATGTTGAAACAACGCACCATCAAGTCCCTCGTCAAGACCGTCGGCATCGGGTTGCACTCGGGCCGTAAGGTGACGTTGACGTTGCGTCCGGCAGCCGCAGGCACCGGCATCGTGTTCACGCGCGTCGATCTCGACCCGGCCGTCGAGATTCCCGCCACCGCCAGCGCCATCGGCGACACGCGCCTGGCTTCCGTGCTGCAGAAGGACGGCGCCCGCGTATCGACCGTCGAACACCTGATGTCCGCCTGCGCCGGCCTTGGCATCGACAACCTCTATGTGGATGTCGATGCGGAAGAAATCCCCATCATGGACGGCAGCGCGGCCTCGTTCGTGTTTCTGCTGCAATCGGCGGGCATCGAAGAGCAGGGCGCGGCCAAGCGCTTCATCCGCGTGACCAAGCCGGTGGAGATCTGCGAAGGCGATAAGTTCGCTCGTCTGGACCCTTACTTTGGCTTCAAGCTGTCCTTCACGATCGAGTTTCGTCACCCGGCCGTCGACAAGACCGGCCAGACGTTCGAGATCGACTTTGCCGACACCAGCTACACGCGCGAAATCGCCCGCGCACGCACCTTCGGTTTCGCGCACGAAGTTGAAATGCTGCGCGAAGTCGGTCTGGCACGCGGCGGCAGCCTCGACAACGCCATCGTTCTTGACGAGCACCGCATGCTGAACAACGACGAACTGCGCTACGGCGATGAGTTCGTCCGCCACAAGATCCTCGATGCGATTGGCGATCTGTATGTGGTTGGCCATCCGCTGATTGCCGCGTACACGGCGCACAAGTCAGGGCACGGCTTGAACAACGCGCTGCTGCGCGCGCTGCTGGCGGACGAAACGGCTTATGAGATTGTGACGTTCGACAAGGTGGAGGAAGCGCCGCGTGCGTTCCTGCCGCAGTTGCAACCGGCGTTTTCGTGATCGGCTGAAACGGCTGCACGCATGAAAAAAGCGCCCTGCGGGGCGCTTTTCATTTGGGCGCGATATGCCGTCCAACCATTTCGGCCAAGGCCTGGCGAAGTGGCGAATCGGGCAGTTCATTGGCGAGCGCTGCTAAGCTGTTGAGCCCAACTGCCGTCATCCTGGCACGTTTAGGCGGCTTTTCGGTCTCTTGTGGCCACAAACTGTCGCTACCGCCCTGCGGTTGTACCCGTACGCGAATTGCGGTAATCTGCGATCCCCGGCGCTGCAGACGCTCCAGCAAGGTGGGTACCACCTGCCGTAAGCGCGCCGCAGCTGCACTATGTGCGGCGAGCAACACCAGAGTCGCTTCCCGGCTGTCGCGTGCATCGTTCTTGATGCCGCCGATGGCCACGCCGCCGCCCAAGCCGGGTGGCAACAGCGACAACACCTCCGCTTCCAACGACGCCAATTGCCTGGCCGCCTGCATCAGCGGGCCGACCGAACCGGCACCCGACAGCCAGTCCTGGACGGGTTTTGCCACAGGCGTCTTGAGAGCGGGATGAACAAAGATTCGCATGCCGGCATTGTAGGGCGCTTCATCGCGCTTTCGTGCCGGTGGGCAGCTTTTTTGTCCGGAAAACGAGCGATGCAGATCATCCTGATTCATCCGCGCAAGGCCGGCGCAACGCACCTGTCACGACGCGGCGTCTTCGTGTCCATCGGCGCGGCGCTGCTGACCGTGGCGGCCCTGTCCGTGTGTGGGACGTGGTTGGCGGCAAAGCAAGGGCTGCTGCCGGGGGCGGCTGCTTCAGCGGTTGCTGGCGCGGACCAGCGTGTCACCCGAGAAAACCTCAACCTGATGGCCGCGCGCATCGGCGAAATGCAGGCGCAGATCGCGCGCCTGGACGCGCTGGGTGCCCGCGTGTCGGGCCTGGCCGGCGTGCCGCCACGCGAGTTTGACTTCAAGTCGCAGCCGGGCCGGGGCGGGCCGGAGGGGGCGTTCTCGCGGCCGATGTCGATGCCGGAAATTCAGTCCGAACTGAACCGCCTGACACGCTCTGCTGACCAGCGCAACGATTACCTCAGCGTGCTGGAAAGCACCCTGATGGACCGCCAGATCCACGCCAAGATGATGCCGACCGTGCGCCCCGTTGCCACGGGCTACGACTCATCGGGGTTTGGCACCCGGATCGATCCGTTCACCGGCCGGCGCACGCAGCACGACGGCGTCGACTTTGTCGGCCCGGTCGGAACGCCCATCGTGGCGGCCGCCGGCGGCGTGGTGGTGGCCAGCGAATACCGCAGCGACTACGGCAACATGGTCGATATCGACCACGGTAACGGCCTGAAGACGCGCTATGCCCACGCATCCAAGGTCTTCGTCAAGATCGGTGACATCGTTAAGGCGGGCCAGCGCATTGCACTGATTGGCCGCACCGGCCGTGCTACGGGGTCGCATCTGCACTTCGAGGTGCATGTCAACGACGTCCCGCAGAATCCGGTGGCCTTTCTGGAGAACGCTGGTCAGCCCAAGATGGCTGTCGACAAGGCGCTGACCCCCAAGATTGCGGCGGCCGATATCGGCAAGAGTATGGGGGCTGCCGGCCACTGAGCCGGCCTGGGTTGCAATCGGGGCGCCCGTCCCCAATTCAGCGTGAGTGTGCAGCCGCCCGGACGGGTTCCGGCGCCGCGCCAAAGTGCGGCGTTCCTGCCACATCTGGCGGGGCTGCTGCCATCAAGCGGGTGTTTTGCACATGCTAAACTCCCGCCTTTGCGCCAACCCTATTCGGGCCATTGCGCTGCCTGTGTTTCGCCGTGTTGCGCGAAGCGTCTTCCGGGTGGCTCGCCGGCCCTAGCCATCGATGATCACGGGCCTTCTCAAGAAGATTTTCGGCAGCCGTAATGAACGGCTGATCAAACAGTACCGCCGCAAGGTGGCGCAGATCAATGCGCTCGAACCCAAGTTCGAAGCGCTAACCGACACCGAGCTGCAGGCCAAGACCGAGGAATTCCGCCAACGCTTTGCCAAGGGTGAGACGCTCGACGCGCTGCTGCCTGAAGCGTTTGCCGTGTGCCGCGAAGCCAGCAAGCGCGTGATGAAGATGCGGCACTTCGATGTGCAGCTCGTCGGTGGCATGGTGTTGCACGACGGCAAGATCGCCGAAATGCGCACCGGTGAAGGCAAGACGCTGACAGCCACGCTGGCGGTGTACCTGAACGCCATCTCCGGTCAGGGCGTGCACGTGGTGACGGTCAACGACTACCTCGCCCAGCGTGATGCCGAGTGGATGGGCCGCCTGTACAACTGGCTGGGTCTGTCAGTGGGGGTCAACCTGACCACGATGGACCACGACCAGAAACAGAGCGCCTACGCATCGGACATCACCTACGGCACCAACAACGAGTTCGGCTTCGACTACCTGCGCGACAACATGGTGTACGACGCCGGCCAGCGCGTGCAGCGTCCGCTGAACTACGCCATCGTCGATGAGGTGGACTCGATCCTGATCGATGAAGCGCGTACCCCGCTGATCATCTCCGGCCAGGCCGAAGACCACACCGATCTGTACCGCCGCATGAACGGCATCCCGGCGCAGCTCACGCGCCAGATCGGCGAGGAGAAGTCCGATGGCACGGGCGTCGAGAAGCCGGGCGATTACTACGTCGACGAAAAATCGCACCAGGTCTATCTGACCGAATCGGGCCACGAAAAGGCCGAAGAGATTCTGCTGAAGGCGGGCCTGATCGGCGAGGGCGAATCGCTTTACGCGCCGCAGAACATCACGCTGATGCATCACCTGTACGCCGCCCTGCGCGCGAACAGTCTGTTCTTCCGTGACCAGCACTACGTAGTGCAGAACGGCGAAGTGGTGATCGTCGATGAATTTACCGGCCGTCTGATGACGGGCCGCCGCTGGTCCGACGGTCTGCACCAGGCCGTGGAAGCCAAGGAAGGCGTGCAGATCCAGGCGGAAAACCAGACGCTGGCGACCATCACGTTCCAGAACTACTTCCGCATGTACACCAAGCTGTCGGGCATGACCGGCACGGCGGATACGGAAGCGTACGAATTCCAGGAGATCTACGGCCTGGAGACCGTGGTGATCCCGACCAACCGCACGCCGCAGCGCAAGGATCAGCAGGATCAGATCTACAAGACCGGCAAGGAGCGCTACGACGCCGTCATCCGCGACATCCGCGATTGCTACGAGCGCGGCCAGCCGGTGCTGGTGGGCACGACGTCCATCGAGAACTCCGAGCTGCTGTCGAACCTGCTGAACGAAGTCAAGCTGCCGCACCAGGTGCTTAACGCCAAACAGCATGAGCGCGAGGCTGCAATCATTGCGGAAGCGGGCCGGCCCAAGGCAATCACCATCGCCACGAACATGGCCGGTCGCGGTACCGACATCGTGCTGGGCGGCAACGTGGAAAAGCAGGCCGGCTTTGTGATGGCCGACGAGTCGCTCTCCGACGCAGAGAAGGCCTCGCGCGTGAAGACGCTGCAGGACGAATGGCAATCGCTGCACGAGCAGGTGAAGGCGGCGGGTGGCCTGCACATCGTCGGCACCGAGCGCCATGAATCGCGCCGGATTGACAACCAGCTGCGCGGCCGTGCCGGTCGTCAGGGTGACCCGGGTTCGTCGCGCTTCTATCTGTCGCTGGACGACCAGTTGCTGCGCATCTTCGCGGGCGACCGCGTGCGCGCGATCATGGATCGCCTGAAGATGCCCGAAGGCGAGCCGATCGAAGCCGGTATCGTCACGCGCTCGATCGAATCGGCGCAGCGCAAGGTCGAGGGCCGCAACTTCGACATCCGCAAGCAGTTGCTGCAGTACGACGACGTCTCCAACGATCAGCGCAAGGAACTCTACAAGCTGCGTAACGAGATTCTCGAAGCGCAGGATGTAGGCGATCTGGTCAAGAACCTGCGCGAATCCGTGTTCACCGAGCTGTTCCGCACCTACGTGCCAGCCGAGACCATGGAAGAGCAGTGGGATGTCGCTGGTCTGGAGAAGACTCTGCGTGAGGATTGGGGTGTCGACCAGCCGCTGGTGAAGACGCTGGAAGACGCGCAGTCGATCGAAGACGAAGAGCTGCTGAAGATGGTGCTGGACGCCGCTGAAGCCGTGTACGAAGGCAAGGTCGCCCAGGTTGGCCGCGAGTCGTTTGCCGGCTTCGAGCGTTCAGTGATGCTGCAGAGCCTCGACACGCACTGGCGCGAACATCTAGCTGCGCTCGACATGCTGCGCCAGGGTATCCACCTGCGCGGCTATGCGCAGAAGGATCCGAAGCAGGAATACAAGCGCGAGTCGTTCGAACTGTTCGGCCGCCTGCTTGACACCATCCGCAACGAAGTCACGCGGATTGTCTTCACGGTGCGCATCCAGTCGCAGGAAGAGTTGGAGCAGGCTTCCGAGCAGATCGAAGAAGACCTGTCGGCGCTGACGAACCTGCAGTACAAGCACGACGAGTTCAACGAGCTGGCCGAAGTGGCTGCGGGCGATGCCGAGATCCATGGTGCAGTGCCCGGGATGGCAGCGCACCGCTCGGCGGCGTCGGCTGCGGCAGCCGCGCTGGCAGGCGAAGTGCCCAAGGTTGGCCGCAATGACCCGTGCCCATGCGGTTCGGGCAAGAAGTACAAGCAATGCCACGGCAAGCTGGCCTGACGCTGCGCCGCTTTTTCCTTGCCGTTTTCTGTTGAATCACGATGCCCGCAATGCGGGCATCCTCATTTGAAAGGTGTGCTCCATGGCTGTGAATCTCGTCGCGCCCGCCGCTGATGCCCTGTTTCCGATCGACGGCGTGGACCTTGGCTGGGCCGAGGCTGGTGTCCGCAAGGCCAATCGCAAGGACGTGCTGCTGGTCCGTATCGCCGAGGGTTCGAGCGTGGCCGGCGTGTTTACGCAGAACCGCTTCTGTGCTGCACCGGTGCAGGTGTGTCGCGAGCATCTGGCGAGCGGCCGGGGCGCGCGTGCCATCGTCGTGAACACGGGCAACGCGAACGCCGGTACCGGCGCGCCGGGTCTCGCACATGCGCGCCAGACGTGCGATGCGGCCGCCAAGCTGCTGGGTGTGTCGGCGGAGCAGATCCTGCCGTTCTCGACGGGCGTGATTCTGGAGCCGCTGCCGGTTGATCGCATCATCGCCGGGCTGCCGGCCGCGCAGGCCAATGCCAAGCCCGATAACTGGCTGGCCGCCGCCGAAACGATCATGACCACCGACACCGTGCCCAAGGCTGCGTCCGCCACGTGCACGCTGTCGGGCAAGACGGTGCGCATGTCGGGCATCAGCAAGGGCGCCGGCATGATCCGCCCGAACATGGCGACGATGCTCGGCTTCATCGCCACCGATGCCAACGTGGACGAAGCTGTGCTGCAAGGCCTGGTCCGCCATGCGGCCGATCACTCGTTCAACAGCGTGACGGTGGACGGCGACACGTCGACCAACGACTCGTTCGTCATCATTGCCACGGGCCGTGCGGGCACGCCGCGCATCGATTCCGAATCGCACCCAGACTACGCCGTGCTGCGCGATGCGCTGACGGGCCTCGCACAAGACCTCGCACAGAAGATCGTGCGCGACGGCGAGGGTGCGACCAAGTTCATGGCCATCCGCGTTGAGGGTGGCCGCAACGTTGAGGAATGCCGGCTGATCGCCTATGCAGTCGCGCACTCGCCGCTGGTCAAGACCGCGTTCTACGCATCGGACCCCAACCTGGGCCGTATCCTGGCCGCTGTCGGTTATGCCGGCGTGACGGACCTCGACGTGAACGGCGTCAATCTGTGGCTCGACGATGTCTGGGTCGCGCGCGATGGTGGCCGCAACCCCGAGTACCGCGAAGAAGACGGCCAGCGTGTAATGAAGCAGGCCGAGATCACCGTGCGCATTGCGCTCGGCCGTGGCGATGCCGCCGCCACCGTGTGGACGTGCGACTTCTCGCACGACTACGTGTCGATCAATGCGGACTACCGTTCGTAATCCGGAGCCCGCTGCCATGTCGTCCGACCTTTCTGCACGGCTCGACCGCTTCCTGGGGCGGCTCGAGCAATGGCTGCCGCCCGAGTTGACTGAAGCCGATTGGCAGGAGGCGGTCGCCTTCCGCTGGCGCAAGCGCCAGAGCCTGTTCGGCAATATTGGCTACCTCGCGCCGATCCGCCAATTGCCGCCGATTCACCTGAGCGATCTGCACAATATCGAGCGCCAGAAAGACGCGATTGTCGCCAACACGCGCCAGTTCGTGCGCAAGCTGCCGGCCAACAACGTGCTGCTTACCGGCGCGCGTGGCACTGGCAAGTCGTCGCTCATCAAGGCATGCCTGAACGCGTTCGTGAAGGACGGCCTGCGCCTGGTCGAAGTCGATAAAGACGATCTGGCTGACCTGGGCGATATCGTTGAACGGCTTTCCGCACGCCCAGAGCGCTTCGCGATTTTCTGCGATGACCTCTCATTCGAAGAGGGCGAATCGGGCTACAAGGCGCTGAAATCTGCGCTGGACGGCTCGGTGGCTACGCAGTCGGACAACGTGCTGATCTACGCCACATCCAACCGGCGTCATCTGCTGCCGGAGTACATGAAGGACAACGAGACCTACCAGCACACGTCGGACGGTGAAATCCATCCGGGCGAGGTGGTGGAAGAGAAGATCTCGCTGTCGGAGCGCTTTGGGCTGTGGCTGTCGTTCTACCCGCCCAAGCAGGATGAGTACCTGACCATCGTCGGCCACTGGCTCAAGCACTTCGGCTGCAGCGACGAGGACATTGCCGCTGCACGTGGCGATGCGCTGGTGTGGGCACTGGAGCGCGGTTCGCGCTCGGGCCGCGTGGCATGGCAATTCGCCCGCGACTGGGGCGGCAAGCATGGGCGGCAGCATGTCGACTGACAACCTGACGCAGGTGCCGCCAACGCACACGCCGGACGGTCGCAAGATCACCGAGGTGGCTGTTGGCGTGCTTGTGCAGCCGGATGGTCAGTTCCTATTGGCGCAGCGCCCCGAAGGCAAACCGTACGCCGGCTACTGGGAATTCCCCGGCGGCAAGCTGGAAGCGGGCGAATCGGTGGAAGCTGCACTCACGCGCGAGTTGAAGGAAGAGTTGGATGTCACGCTGCGCGCCTGCGTGCCGTGGCACACCATCGAGCACGACTACCCGCACGCATACGTACGCTTGCACTTCTGCAAGGTGACGGCATGGGACGGTGCGTTGCGCGCGCTGGAGGGTCAGGATTTCGCCTGGCAGACGCTGCCGATCAGCGTCGATCCGGTACTGCCGGCGACACTGCCTGTTTTCGAATGGATGCGCGAAGAAGCGACGGCTAGTTGAGCTTACCGCTCGTATCGCTGCCAGGTGCGTCGGGCAGGTCGTCTTCTTCGACCACGGGGATGGTGTACTGCTCGGCGGCCCAGGCGCCCAGGTCGATCTGCTTGCAGCGCTCGGAGCAGAAAGGGCGATAACGGCTCTCAGGCACCCAAGGCACCGGCTTGCCGCAGCTTGGGCATTTGACGGTCTTCACATTCATGGTGCGGCTCAGAAGTTGCAGAGCTTCAACTGGAACGGGATATCCGCGTCGACCGGCTTGGGTCGCAGGTCGCCATCCTGCTGGGTAAAGCGCACCCAGAGCATGTACTTGTTGGCGCTGATCTCGGGAATGAACCCCAGCGTCGACTCATCGAGGCGCACCTGCATAAGTTGGTATACGCGGCCCGACAGCATCTGCTGATAACTACCAGCGTTAGCAATCACCTTGCCACTCTGGCCTGACTCGCGCAACAGACGCAGCACGATCATCGTGGCGTCGCGCAGCGGAACCAGGGGCTGGGCCCATTTGATGATGTCGGCGCGGCGGCGCTCGGCCGGGTGATGCTGCCACGCAAAATAGGCCGGCAGATCAAATTCACACGTACCGCCGGGGATGATGGCGCGGCTGCGGATGCTCGTCAGCCACTCGTTATCAGCGATGAGCTGGCCCGCCTTGCCGTGCGTAGCGGTGAGGTTGCCCGAAGCCGTTTCCAACTCGCTGATGACGGCGTCGAGCGCGTCCTGGTCGATCTGTGGATTGGCGCGCAGCGCGCTGAGCGTCTGACGCTGGCGGTCGAGTTCTTTGAGCAGGTCGGATTTGAGGTCGGCGCGGCCGGCCACGTCGACCACCTCGAACAGCGTGGTCAGCGCCACATGGTGCTGCAGAGGGTGCTCCTGCACGAGAAAGAAATCCAGCCGCTCGAACAGGTCTTCGAGGCGCAGCAGCGTCCGAATGCGTTCGTTGAAGGGATATTCGTACAGGATCAAAACTTGGGTGCCCGGTTTGCTGGCCTGCTGGCATATGCGGCCCCGAAGCCCATTTGGCTTCGATCTGCGGGCATTCTATGCGAGACCCTCGTTCATCACAATGCAAAGGGCTGTGGCGATCGCTTTTAGACCGTTTCAGTTCGACCGGTAGGTGGGGTCCAGACGGTCGATCTGCGGCAGGAGGTCGGCTAGCGTGCCGCTGTTGTCGATGACGTCGTCGGCGGCGGCCAGGCGGGCTTCGCGTGAAGCTTGGCGCGCGATGATGGCTTCCACCTGCGTGCGTGGCAGCCCGTTGCGGGCCATCACGCGGGCGATCTGCGTCTGAACCGGGCAGTCGATCACCAGGATGCGGTCAACCAGCTTGCGCCAGCTCTGATGCCCGGCGAGGGATTCCACCAACAGGGGGACGACGTAGACAAGATACGGATGTGCACCCGCCGCCTGCGCGGCGGCGCCGCGCGACAGCGCAATCTCGCGAATGAGCGGATGCATGATCTGCTCCAGCCGCGTTTTGGCCGTGGCGTCGGAGAAAGCGAGGGCGCGCATGGCATCGCGATCCATGGCGCCATCGGCACGCAGGATGCCGGTGCCAAAGGTTTCGACCAGCTTGGGGATGGCGGCGCCGCCCGGCGCGGTGATCTCGTGGGCGATGGCATCGGTGTCGACAATCGCGGCGCCGCGCTCGGCGAGGCGGTCCGCCACGTAGCTCTTACCGCTGCCGATGCCGCCGGTCAGGCCGATTACGCGCATGCTGGCAATACCTTTACGGCGCAAGCAGGGGGCCAAGCCCCGCCATCATGACCAACTGCGGGCCGGCCAGCAGTGCGATGACGCCGGCGCCGGCAATGAACGGCCCGAACGAAAACGGCGATTCACTCTTCGCGCCGCGCGCAATGCGCACGAGCCCGAACACCAGCCCGACTACCGACGACAGCAGCACCAGCAACGGCAGCGTTTGCCAGCCGAACCACGCGCCGAGCGCGGCCATCAGCTTGAAGTCGCCGTAGCCCATGCCTTCGCGGCCGCGCAGCAGCTTGTAGGCCCAGTAGATCGACCACAGGAAGAGGTAGCCGGCCATCGCGCCGATCACCGCGTCGTGCAAGTGCGCGAACATACCGAACAGGTTCACGCCCAGCCCAAGCCAGAGCAGCGGCTGGGTGATGGCGTCGGGCAGCAGCTGCGTATCGGCGTCGATCATCGTACCGGCGATCAGGAACCACAGCAGCACCGCCGAGGCCACTGCCACCCACGTTGGGCCGAAGTGCCACAGGCAGGCCGCAGTCAACAGGCCTGTGACCAGTTCCACCGCAGGGTAGCGCCAAGAGATCGACGTTTTGCAGGCACTGCACCGGCCGCGCAGCGCAAGCCAGCTCAACACGGGGATGTTTTCGATCGCTTTGATCTGATGGCCGCACGACGGGCACGCCGAGCGCGGCACGATCAGGTTGTACGCGTCGGGGTGGGGCAGCGGCTCTTCGCGCAGTTCGGCGATGTAGTTCGCTTCCTCGCGCTCGATCATGCGCGGCAGGCGGTGAATCACCACGTTGAGGAAGCTGCCGACGAGCAGGCCGACCAGTCCGCCCGCCGCAATGACAAACCACGCTGGCAGTTGCGCCAGCGTGGGGATGATGAACAACTCGGGCATCAGACCACCTGACCCAGCTTGAAGATCGGCAGATACATCGCTACCACCATGCCGCCGATCAGCACGCCCAGGATCACGATGATAAGGGGCTCGATCAGCGTCGAGATGTTGGCCACGGCGTCATCGACCTCCTGCTCGTAGAACTCGGCCACCTTCAGCAGCATGTTGTCCAAGGCACCGGATTCTTCACCGATCTGCGTCATCTGCAGGACCATGTTGTCGAACACGTGAGTGGCCTGCATGGCATTGGTCAGGCTGGTACCGATGCGCACGGATTGCTGGATATCGAGAGTGGCATCGTGATAGATCCAGTTGCCGGCTGCACCCGCCACCGATTCCATCGATTCCACCAGCGGCGTGCCGGCCGCGAACATGGTGGCCAGCGTACGCGTCCAGCGGGCGATGGTTGCCTTGCGGATGATGCTGCCGAAGATCGGCATCCGCAGGATCCAGCGGTGCGTGGAGCGTTGCACGTTCTCCGAACGCTTGAACGCCCGGACGAACAGTGTGATGCCAATGATGGGGGCGAAGACGATGATGTACCACCACTGCACAAAGAAGTCGGAGATGCCCATCACGACCAGCGTCGGGGCCGGGAGCGTGGCGCCAAAGCTGGAGAACACGCTCTTGAACGACGGCACCACGAAGACCATCAGCACCACCGTCACCAAGAAAGCTACCGTCAGCACCGAGATCGGGTAGATCATGGCCGACTTGATCTGCGCCTTCAGTGCGAGTGACTTTTCCATGTACAGCGACAGGCGCTCGAGCAGCGCATCGAGAATACCGCCCTGTTCGCCGGCGTCGATCAGGTTGCAGTACAGCGTGTCAAAGTATTGTGGTTGGCGGCGGAAGGCCTGTGCCATGCTGCTGCCCGACTCGATGTCGGCTCGGATTTCCGTCAGCAGTTGCGTGAAGTTCGGATTGGCGTGGCCTTTCGCGATGATATCGATCGACTGCAGCAGCGGCACGCCGGCCTTGAGCATGGTCGAAAGCTGCCGCGTGAAGTAAGCCACGTCTTTCTGCGTGATCTTCTTGCCGCGGGCCGCGCGGCGGCGCTTGGACTTGGTGATCGACAGGCCTTGCTTGCGCAGGATGGCATTCACCTCGGTGATGCTCTCGGCGCGCATCTCGCCCTTGAAGATCTTGCCTTTGCGGTCCTTGCCTTCCCACTCGAAGATGTACTGCGTGGGTGCCTTTGTCTTGGTGGTCTTACGCGCCGGCGCGGCGGCCGCGCGGTTTGCGGCAGGTGCTCGTGTGGCCATGGTTGGTTCCTACCCCCCGGTATGGGAACGATTGATCGAGAAGGTTATTGGTTCGTTGTGGCCAGCACTTCCTCAAGGGAAGTCAGCCCCTGCTTCACTTTCCGCAAGCCAGACTCGCGCAGCGACAACACGCCGTCTTTGCGCGCCTGCTCGGCAATCTGCAGCGCCGTGCCGTGCGTGAGGATGATCTCTTGGATCGCCTCAGTGATTGGCATGACCTGGTAGATACCGGCCCGGCCTTTGTAGCCGCTGCCGTTGCAGGTTTCGCAGCCGACCGGATGATACGGTTGCCACGAGCCGTCGAGATCGGCCTCGGTGAAGCCCGCGTCAAGCAGGGTTTCCTTGGGCAGCGGGCCCGGCTTCTTGCATTCCTTGCACAACCGGCGCGCCAGACGCTGCGCCGTGATCATCAGCACCGAAGAAGCGATGTTGAACGGCGCCACGCCCATGTTCATCAGGCGGGTCAGCGTGGTCGGTGCGTCGTTGGTGTGCAGCGTGGAGAACACCAAGTGGCCGGTCTGCGCGGCCTTGATGGAAATGTCCGCCGTTTCCAGATCCCGGATTTCGCCCACCATGATGATGTCCGGATCCTGCCGCAGGAACGACTTGAGCGCCGCGGCGAAAGTCAGCCCCGCCTTGTCGTTCACGTTCACCTGGTTGATGCCGGGCAACTGGATTTCCGCCGGATCTTCGGCCGTGGAAATATTAATGTCGCCCTGGTTCAGCTTGTTCAGGAAGGTGTACAGCGACACCGTTTTGCCCGAGCCGGTCGGGCCCGTCACCAGCACCATGCCGTATGGGCGCTTGATTACGTCCAGCAGCAACTGCTTCTGCTCGGGCTCGTAGCCGAGCTGGTCGATATCGAGCCGCTCGGTGGACGACTCCAGAATCCGGATCACGATCTTCTCGCCGAACAGCGTCGGCAGCGTCGACACCCGGAAGTCGATGGCACGCTCGACCGTCTCTTTGTTGTCCTTGTCCTTGCGGTCTTTCGGAACGGTGATGAGCAGCTTCATGCGGCCGTCTTGCGGCACGCGCTTTTCCGAGATGTCCAGGCGCGAGAGCACTTTGATGCGGGTGGCGATCTTGTCGCGGATATCCAGCGGCGGCTGCGCGACCTGCTCCAGGATGCCGTCGATGCGGAAACGCACGCGGTAAAACGTTTCAAAGGGCTCGAAATGCAAGTCTGACGCGCCGCGCAGCAGGGCTTCGGTGAAGAGCTTTTGCAGGAAGCGCACCACGGGGGCATCGTCGATGCCGTCGGCGGTGGTGCGGCGCGTGGCGGCGGCTGCGCCCGCGTCGTATTCGATCTGGGTGGCTTCCTGCTTGGCGAAGAGCGACTTGATCTCGGCCGGCGCCTCGTTGGCGAGGCTCAGTTGGCGCACCAGCTTGTCGTGCTCGACGATGACCGTTTCGATTGCCACGTTCATCTTCTGACGCAGCTCTTCGATCGGCTTGGGGTCGCTCGGGTCGGACGTGGCGAGGATCAAGCGGTTGTCGCGCCGGCCCAGCGGCAGCAGGCGCAATTGGGCGAAATGCTTGTTGGCCAACAGCACGGCCGGCACGGTGTCGAGCTTGTACTGGGCCAGGTCCAGCAGCGGCATCTGGTATTTGCCCGCCACGAACACGGCCAGATCGTGCGCACTCATGATCCCGCTGCTCACCAGTTCGTCAATCAGCTGCGTGCGTTTGTCACGCGCGCTCTGTTCGAGCTGGGTGAGTAACGTCGGCGCGATACGCCGGCTCTGCGCTAGAGCGAGTCCGAGTGTCATGTGTCCGTCTGACTGACCATTTCAGCGCGCGCCCGGCCCCACCGCCTTCAGCGTGCGCCCGCCCCCCAAGGCGAGTTGTTTTATGTTTTGCAGCCGGTACTCCACCCATTCGTGGGGGGTGGTGCCCGGAACGGGGCAGTTTGCCGACCGCCCCTGCATTTGTAAAGCGCGCATCGGAATCCAACAACGCGCAGCTTGCATTTGTGCCACATCGGCAGAAAACCGCCTCAACTGAAGCCTTCGACCTAGAGTGTGGCCTCAACTGCGCTTGGCCTGCGTCGGCTGATGCAGCCGCACCGTACGTATCGATTGGCTGTCCATCTGCACAATATCGAGCACGCATCCTGCAATCTTCACGCTGACCGTCGCTTCGGGGATCTCTTCCAGCACTTCCAGTACCAGCCCGTTGAGCGTCTTCGGCCCGTCGGTTGGCAGGCTCAGGCCCAGGCGCCGGTTCAGATCGCGCAGCGACATCCCCGCATCCGCAAGATAAGTGCCTTCCTTGTCCCAGGCCAGCTTGCCGGCATTGGGTAGCGTGGTGGTGAATTCGCCAATCATCTCTTCGATGATGTCTTCGAGCGTCACCAGCCCCAGCATGTCGCCGTATTCGTTGACGATCAGGCCGATGCGGCGGCGGTTCTCCTGAAAATACTGTAGTTGGCGGAAGACGGGCGTGCCGCTCGGCACGAAATACGGCTCGGCCAGCAGGTTGCGGAAATCGTCGTGCGTGAGTTCGGTGTGTCCCAGCAGCGACAGCGCCTTGCGCACATGCAGAATGCCGATCACCTGGTCGCTGTCCTGCTCGAACACGGGCAGCTTGTTGTGATAGCAGGTCTCGAGTTGCTGGATCACCTCGTCAATCGGGCGCGACAGATCGAGCGATTCCACCCGCGCGCGCGGCGTCATCACATCGTCCACGGTGATGGCATCGAGGTCGAACAGATTGAGCAGGATGCTGCGGTGTTTATGCGGGATGAAGTTGCCAGACTCCAGCACCAGCGTGCGCAGTTCCTCGGTGGACATGCGCTGCTCCGGTGCCTTGCGCGTGTTGATGCGCACCAGCCGCAGCACACCCATGGCAAAGGCGTTGACCACCGCCACCAGCGGCGTCGAAATCTTCATCAACGGCCCGATGATGAAGCTGGCCGGAAACGCGACACGTTCAGGGTAAGTCGCACCCACGATCTTCGGGGCGATCTCGGCAAACACGATGATGAGAAACGCGACAATGGCCGTGGCAATGGACAGCGTGGTGCCGTTGTTGCCGAAGTAGTGGATCGCCAGGGTAGTGATCAGCACCGGCACGGCAGTGTTGATCAGGTTGTTGCCGATCAGGATGAGCGAGAGCAGCTTGTCGGTCTGGCCGAGCAGTTGCTGCGTATTGCGTGCGCCCGAGACATTGGACTTGGCAAGATGGCGCAGGCGATGGCGGTTGAGCGCCATCATCGCGGTTTCGGAAATCGAGAAGAAGGCGGAGCAGCACAGCAGCAGCGCGACGGCGCCGATTTGTGCCCAGAGCGGCCAAGAGTCCAAGGCGGGAGAAGAAGGGCGGCGAAGCGCCCACTATAACAGAGGGGTTTGTTGCTTCTGCGCCGATGGACGTTGGCTGCGCGGGCTGCGCAACACCCTCCGTGAAGCTCACCGGGCGATGCGAAAAACGCTTGAAAATTGCCGTGCGGCGTCGCTTAAAATTGCGACTCATGAGTCATTTTTTACTTAACTGAGCGCTCGGAACAGACGCCCCCAGCCTTGCATTCCACTGGTGTCCACATTTGCCAAGCGAAGGGATTTCCACACGACGGTTGAGATCGTGTCGTAGATCGGAATCCCGGTTTCAGCTTCCAGTTTTTCTACCAATGGGGCGGCGCGTAGGTTCGTGCAGAACGTGGTAATCGCCTGAGGCTCCGCTGCAGCCAACTCCCGCACCATACGGCTGATCGCGTGCTCATCCACGTCAGCGAAGCTGTAGTTTTCGTGCAATTGAAGATGGCGTTCTGCCACGCAATCGAATCCGCTGTCAGCGTAATTGCGAACAATGCGCTGCTGGACGTCACTCAAGTACGGTGTGGCCAAAGCAAAGCGGCGAGCGCCGGTCCTTTCGAGAATCTCATTCAATGCAAGCACGGAGGTGGTGGCCGGAATACCGGTGGCCTCGGTGATCTGCTGGCACAAGGTTTCGTCATTTTCGAAACCCAGCCAGCCGGCGGACGTGCCATTCCAGGCAATCACGTCGACGCGCGCATCTGCCAGAAGCTTGGCGGCCGCAATGATCTTGCCCGTATCAAACTGGCCCAATGCCTGGTCGCGCAGCGAGATCTCCGTCACAGTGAATCTCGCAAAGTGGGCGCTGACATTGGGCAAGCCCGCAATCATTGCGCTGGTGATGGGCTCAAGAGCCGTGTTGGATGACGGCGTTAACATGCCGAGTCGTGCTCGCTTGCTCATGCTGATGCGTTCCTTGTTAGTGGATGAAATGGGTTCCCCCCCCACAGACACTCGACCAGAGAGAAGCGCGCACTCTGATGCGACGGGCGGGGGATTGGCGGGTTTAAAAAGAGCCCTCGCAAAGAGGGCTGCAACGTCCTCAATGCAAAAAGCGCTAGAGCACCGGAGACACCGATAACCGGCCCGTCCGTCTCCTTGCTGCTGAAACGAACGGGCCGAGGCGTCGCTCATGGGCTGGTCGGTTGCGCCTCCATGCCATGGTCTCCAGTCGAACCGTGCGCCTCGTCCCGCGGAATGCCGTTGAAGAGCAGGTTCAACCCGACCGAAGTCATGCACGACAGCAGAATGCTGCTGTGCAAAAACGGCTGCACCCAACCGGGCAGCGCCTTAAAGAGTGTTGGCGCGAAGGTCGGCAGTAGCGAGATCGCCAGCGTGGCCGCGACGATGTAGACATTGCGTCGGCACGTATCGAAATCGACCCGCGACAGCGTACGCACGCCGGCCGCCGTCACCACACCGAACATAAACAGTCCGGCGCCACCGAGCGCCGCCAGCGGTACCGACGCAACAATGGTGGCCAGCTTCGGCAGCAAACCAAGCCCGCACAGGATCACGCCCGCCGCAACGGCAACCCACCGGCTCTTCACGCCGGTCACGACCAGCAGGCCGATGTTCTGGCTGTAGATCGTGTAGGGAAAGCCGTTGAAGATGCCGCCGACCACACTGGCCAGCCCGTTGGCGCGCAGGCCATCCGTCATGTCTCTCGTCGTCAGCGGCTTGCAGACGATGTCGCTGGTGGCCAGGAAGAGGCCCATCGACTCGATCATGATGATGACCATCACGATCACGATGGTCAGGATCGCAGCGACGTCAAAGACCGGCAGGCCGAAATAGAACGGGCGGATCATGTCCACCATGGGAGCATCCGCCACGCCGTGGAAGTCGACCATGCCCAGCGGAATGGCCACGAGCATGCCCGCGGCCAGCGCCAGCAACACCGACACGTTGGACCAGAAGCCCTTGAGCCAGCGATTGATGACCAGGATCAGCACAAAAACGAACGCTGCCAGGGCCAGGTTCTCCGGTGCGCCGAAATTGGGTGAGCCCTTGCCACCGCCAACCCAGTTCACCCCAACCGGAAACAGCGACAGGCCGACGACCATCACGATGGACCCGCCGACGATGGGCGGAAAAAACCTGACGAGCTTGCCGAACACCGGCGAGATCAATACCGTCAACGCGCCGCCCGCCATGACGGCCCCGATGACAGCGGGCAGGCCAAGCGATGGATTGGTCGCAATGACCAGAATCGGCGGAATCGCGCTGAACGCCACGCCCTGCATGACGGGCATGCGAACGCCGAAGCGCCACAGGCCGCCGGACTGCAGGATGGTGGCGATACCGCAGGTGAACAAATCGGCGTTGATCAGTACCGCTATCGCCTCCTTGGGCAACTTGAGCGCGCTGGCGATGATCATCGGTACGGCGATCGCGCCCACGTACATCACCAGAACGTGCTGGAAGCCCAGCATGAGCAGCATGCCTGGCAGGGGCACCCGGTCGACGGGCGCGACCTCCCGGTGCACGGCATCGTGCGTTGCGGCCATGAATCGTCTCCTCGTTTTTGTCCGCCGATGTCTTCCTCGTCGCATCGGCTGGGGTTGGGAAGGCGGTCATGCCTTCCCCGATCCTCCGCCCGGAATGAATGGGCTGGGTCTTGAACCTAGAGCCTAGAGCGTGAACGGGGTGGCGCGCAGACGGTGGCCCGTGGCCGCGAAGATGGCGTTGCCGATGGCCGGCACGACCGGCGGATTGGAGAGCTCCCCGACACCCGCGGGCGCCCGCCCAGATGGCATCAGGTCGATGGTCACCTTCGGTGCCTCGTTGATGCGCACCACGCGGTAGTTGTGGAAATTGCTCTCCTGCACGGCGCCGTTCTTGATATGCACTTCATTCAAGAGTGCAGTCGACACGCCCCAATGGATGCCACCAGCCAGCTGCTGCCTGACTGAGTCCGGATCGACGGCGATGCCGCAATCGACCACGCAGGTCACGTGTTCCACGGCAATGTCGGAACCGCGTACGCGCACGTCCGCCACGATGGCGATGTAGCTCTTGTAGCCCTCATAAACAGCCACGCCGAGCCCATGCCCGTTGGCCTTGCGCGTTCCCCAGCCGGACAGGGTTGCCGCGCGCTCGAGCACGGCCTGCAACCCGGGGCGGCTCTGGAGCATCGCCAACCGATACGTCACAGGATCCTGCTTGGCTGCGTGGGCGGCTTCATCGACGATGCTCTCGATGGCGAAGATGTTCGGCACGTAGCTGACGGCGCGCCACCACCAGATCGGAAACCCAGGCTCATGACGCACCCAGGCGAGATCGAGTGCCGACAGGTCGTAGTAGAAGTCGTCGCGCATGCCCTCGGTACAGCTCGGGTCGACCGGAAACTTGGCGAGGAAGCCGGGATCGTCCGGCGCCTTGATCGACGGCACCACGGCGCGAAGACTCATGGCCTGGATCTGGCCGGAAGCATCGAGCGCCGCACGCGCCTTGTGCACGGTGGCTGCGTGATAGAACAGCGCCTGGATGTCGTCCTCTCGGCTGTAGAGCAGCTTGATGGGTTTGCCCACGCGCTTCGAAATGAACGTCGCCTCCAGAATCTGGTGCAACCCTTCGCGCGCGCCGAAGCTGCCGCCGGCCTCCGTTAGATGAATGCGCACGCGCGTGCGCGGGACGCTGGCGATGGTCTGCGCCGCCTGTGCGCAGCGGGACGGCACCTGGATGCCGCCCCAATACTCCACCTCGTCCGGCTTCACCCATGCCACCACGCTGAGCGGTTCCATTTGCGCATGGGCCTTGTACGGCATGGTGTACGTGGCTTCCACCACGCGATTGGCGCGCGACTGGAGGGCGCCGGCCGCATCGCCCTTGGTCTTCGACTTCAACCCGGCGTCGTCGGCGTGCGCCTTCATTTCAGTCATCACGTCGTCCGAGTTGAATCCCGCCATGGCGCTGTCCGACCACTCAACCTTCAGCGCCTTGCGTGCGCGCTGTGCCGACCAGAAGTTGTCGGCAACGATCGCAACACCCGCCTGGCAGGCCCCATTGTCCACGGTGCTCGGCGGCCGGTCCGGGCGAAAATGTGCGATGACGTCGGGAATCTCCAGCGCGAACACATCGCGCACACCCTGCATCGTCTTCACGTCTGCCGCGTTGAACGACACGACCTTCGCGTTGACCACCGGCGGGTGGACGACGATGGCGGTGAGCATGCCGGGCAGCTTCACGTCGATCGCGTACTCGGCGCGTCCCGTGATCTTGTCGACAACACGATAGCTGGGACGCGGCTTGCCGACGAGGACGAAATTCTTTGGGTCCTTGAGCGCCACGTTGGCCGGCATCGGTTGCGCCGCGGCGCCTTCTGCCAGGTCGCCATACGAAATCGAACGTCCGGTGGGCGGATGCGACACGCGACTGTTGGATGCAGTGCACGTGGCCGGCGCAACATCCCAGCGCCTGGCTGCTTCCGCCACCAGCATCGCGCGGGCGGTCGCGCCGGCATGGCGGAGCTTGTCCCATTCGAGCGACACGCTCGTGCTGCCGCCGGTCGCATGCATGCCCCACAACGGGTGGATATACGCTTTGGCGAGCGGGTCGTCCGGTGCAATCACCTTCACTTGGCTCCAGTCTGCGTCGAGCTCTTCCGCGAGGATCAACCCCAGCGCGTTCTTGACGCCGGTACCGCTGTCGAACTTGTGCGACACGAGCCAGATTTCGCCGTCGGGCGCGATACGAACCCAGGCGTTCGGGGCGAAGTCGCGGGCTGCTGGCGCAGCGTCTGCCCGAACGATGCCGATGCCGTTTGCATGAATTTCAAGCAGCATGCCGCCGAACAACGCGGCACCCGTTTGCAGGAAGCGGCGGCGCGCGGTGCTGTCAGGGCTCGTGGCGCTTGTTGGGGCGGTGGGGAGTGCGTTTGGATGGCGCATCACGCTTTCTCCCCGGTGCGCAGCATGACGGCGGCGGTGTGGATGGCCTGCCGGATGCGGTCGTATGTGCCGCAGCGGCAGATGTTGCCTGCCATGGCGGCGTCGATATCGGCATCGCTCGGGTTGTGTTTCGTGCGCAGTAACGCTGCCGCCGACATGATCTGCCCCGACTGGCAATAGCCGCACTGCGGCACGCTTTCTTTCTGCCAGGCGCGCTGGACAACGTGCAGTTCGGCAGGCTTGCCGAGCCCTTCGATTGTGGTCACGTTCTTGTTGGCGACGGCGCTCAGGGGAATCTGGCAAGAACGCATAGGGGCACCGTCGACATGCACCGTGCACGCGCCACACAGGCCCATGCCGCAGCCATATTTTGTGCCGGTCAGAGCCATCTCATCGCGCAGGACCCACAGCAGGGGCGTGTCGTCCGGCGCGTCGACGTGGTGCTTCACGCCGTTCACTTTGAGCGTCGTCATCTTGTCTCCAAGGTCGCCGTCTAGTGCGGCAACGCATGATTCAGGCTGGGTGCGCCGGTCTCCGCCGAACATATCGGCGGGACGGATTGGCACAGACAAGCATATCTACGTGGATCGCTTCTGATAAATATGATTTTGGTCTGCTATCGATATGAAATCCGTATAGATGTCTGCCGAGGGGGCTCCTCCATTGACGGTGGATGGATGCGGACAGCATCATCGCCGCGTGAGTAGAAGCGGTCGATTGAACAGCAGCGGTGCAACGCCGCGATCGTTCAACTGGAGATTGCTCACGGATGGCGTGCGGTCGATGGCGCCAATCGGTGCTTTCGCTTCCCCGAATCCTCCTGCCAGCCTCGCTTGTTTGTTCAGCCTTGAGGCACTATTGCGGCATCCACGCGTCATGAGATCTCAATGGACATCCGGCAACTGCGCTACTTCATTTCCGTTGCGGAAGAGGGCAATTTCAGCCGCGCCGCTGAACGGCTGCATATCTCGCAGCCCCCCCTGAGCCAGCAGATCAAGGCGCTGGAGGAATCGCTGCGCGTCACCCTGTTTGTGCGCGGGCGCCATGGCGCGCGATTGACGCGCGCCGGCGAGGCGCTGCTGGTGCGCGCACGCAGCATCGTGAGCGACTGCGATTCGGTCGAGAAATTTGTGCGCCGCGTTGCCGATGGGATGGAGGGCTATCTGCGGATCGGCATCATCAACTCGGTCATGTACGGCCCGTTGCCGAGAACCATGCACGCGTTCCAGAAGCACCATCCCGCTGTGGAGTGGACGCTGCACGAACTGCTGCCCGATCAGCAGGCCGATGCCCTGATGCGCGGCCAGATCGATGTCGGCTTCGCATGCAACGCATCCTCTCGCGACGAGCTGAAATCGATTCTGGTGTATCCGCAACCGCTGGTGGTCGCGCTCAGCGCGCAGCATCCGCTGGCCGCGCATCGTTCGAGTCTGGGCTTGAGCGCGCTGGCGGACGAATCCTTCGTCTTGCTGAACACGCAAAGCCCTGTCATGCGCGATGTGCTGGCGGCGTGCATGCGCGATGGTTTCCAACCCCGTGTGCTACATGAATCCATCGACCCGGAAACCGTGTTGAGTCTGGTGGGGGCTGGGGTCGGGGTAAGCGTCCTGCCGCAGTCGTTGTCGACAACGCCGCGCGAGAACGTCGCCTTCGTGCCCATCAAAGAGCAATCATTGAGCGCCGACCTCTATGCCACGATCCGCAGGGATGACGTGCTCCCCGCGCTCGATCGCTTCCTCGCGCTGCTTGCGCAAGTGACCGACGCGTGGCGCAGTGAATTGGGCGCGAAGCAGGGTGGGAATGACTGACTGGATGACCGCCGCCGGGTAGCGTGGGCCGATAGGAAGGAAAGCCATGTCGATGGCTTGTATTGGCTGCGAATTGCGGCGGCCCAAATGAAATCGCCCGGAACACGTTGACCGACCTCTTTTGAGGACCGTCGCGGTATTCCGGGCGATGGTATCTGGTCGGGGTGAGAGGATTCGAACCTCCGGCCTCTACGTCCCGAACGTAGCGCTCTACCAGGCTAAGCTACACCCCGAAATCTCATTGTTGCGTCAGGACTGACGTTGCAGCGAGAAAGCACACAAGTCTATCAGCGTCTGACGGAAAAGGGAAGGGGGTAATGCATTTGCTGCGGTTTCGGCAGCAGCGGCTTCACGCTCAGCGGCTTGGCGCGTGTATTCCAGCGCGCCGGAAGCCTGAATGGCGGCGAAGATCGCGTCGAAATGTTCCGTGCCACCTTGCTCGATTGCCTGGCGCACCAGAGCGCGTTGTTCTTCTGTGCCGTTGCGCAGCAGATAGATGAGCGGCAGCGTCGGCTTGCCTTCGCGCAGGTCGTCGCCGGCGTTCTTGCCCATCTGGTCAGCGGTGGCGGTGTAGTCGAGCAGGTCGTCGACGATCTGGAAGGCAGTGCCGATGCGGCGGCCGTATTCAGCAGCGGCCTCTTCGGTGGCCGCATCCGCGCCCGAGAGGACCGCACCGATCTGCGCGGCGGCTTCGAATAGCTTGGCGGTCTTGTAGCGGATCACCTGCAGGTAGCGCTCTTCCGTCACGTCGGGGTCGTGCATATTCAGCAGCTGCAGGACCTCGCCTTCGGAGATGATGTTCGTGGCGTCGGCCAGAATCTGCATGATGCGCATGCTGTCGGCCTGCACCATCATCTGGAAGGCGCGCGAATACAGGAAGTCGCCCACCAGCACGCTGGCAGCGTTGCCGAACACGGCGTTGGCGGTCTTGCGGCCACGGCGCAAGTCGGATTCGTCGACCACGTCGTCGTGCAGCAGTGTGGCGGTGTGAATGAACTCCACCACAGCAGCCAGCTCATGGTGGTACTCGCCCTTGTAGCCCAGCGCGTTCGCTACCAGCAGCAGGATCACCGGACGCAGGCGCTTGCCGCCGGCGCTGATGATGTATTCGCCAATCTGATTGATCAGTACCACCTCCGAGCCGAGGCGGCGGCGGATCACGGCATCGACGGCGCGCATGTCTTCAGCGACGGGGGCGAGCAGGACGGAGGCGGAGGTCTGGGTCAAGGCAAGTTCCAGCGTAATGCGGTGGCTGACGGTTGGCGCGCGCGCTATGCGGCGCAAAAACCGCGAGATTATAGAACAAGCAGGTGATTCGCCCGGTGGCGCCTCGGCCGGCAAGTGGCGTGGCAGGCCGTTGTGTAGGCAGCACGCGATTAGTCTTTGATTTGCTTGGGTTTTTCTTGTATAGTTGCGAGTTCTCTGTGCCCGCTTTCCGCGTATGTGGATTGCAAGTGGCGCAAGAGTCACGTTTAGTTCAAGAATTAACGTTCTTTTATTGAGGTCCGACAATGTACGCGGTCGTAAAAACCGGCGGTAAGCAATACAAGGTTGCTGCTGGCGAAAAACTGAAAGTAGAACAGATACCGGCGGACGTTGGCGCAGAAATCACGCTTGACCAGGTGCTCGCAGTGGGCGCTGGCGACCAACTCAAGGTTGGTTCGCCTCTGGTGAGCGGTGCTGCCGTCAAAGCCACCGTCATCTCCCACGGTCGTCACGACAAAGTGAAGATCTTCAAGATGCGCCGTCGCAAGCACTATCAAAAGCACCAGGGGCATCGTCAAAATTACACCGAGTTGCGTATCGACTCGATCGTGGCCTAAGGCTGCGTCGTCTACGTAACCGGATAGGAGTTCAGTCATGGCACAGAAAAAAGGCGGTGGTTCCACACGGAACGGCCGCGATTCCGAGTCGAAGCGCCTGGGCGTGAAGGTGTACGGCGGCCAAGCCATCAACGCTGGCGGCATCATCATTCGCCAACGCGGCACCCGCACGCACGCTGGCGTGAACGTGGGTATGGGCAAGGACCACACCCTCTTCGCGCTGGTCGATGGCCACGTGAAGTTCGCCAACCGCGGCGAGGGCAAGAAGCAGTTCGTCGACGTCGTTCCGGCGGCCTGATTCAGCCTTGTAGTAGAAAGGCCCCGCACCCGTGCGGGGCTTTTTCGTTTCCGGCCGCTAACAAAACGCGACGCCTGATTCTGGGCGCTACGCCTGTTCCAGGCGCGTTCTGTTAGCGATGGCGCAACTGCGCCGATTCTTTTTTACCTGCCGTGCGCACGCCGCACGGGCGGAGACCTCCATGAAGTTCATCGACGAAGCCCGGATTGAAGTGATCGCTGGTGACGGCGGCAACGGTAGCGCTTCGATGCGCCGCGAGAAATTCGTCCCGTTCGGCGGCCCGGACGGCGGCGACGGTGGGCGTGGCGGCAGCGTGTGGGCCGTGGCCGATCGCAACATCAACACCCTGATCGACTACCGCTTTGCCAAGAAGCACCTCGCGCGCAATGGTGAAAACGGCCGCGGTGCCGACTGTTACGGCGCCGCAGGCGAGGACATCACTCTGCGCATGCCAGTGGGCACCGCCATCTACGACGCCGACACAGAAGAGTTGATCGCCGATCTGACGCTTGACGGCCAGCGGCTGTGCTTGGCGCAGGGCGGTGAGGGCGGCTGGGGCAACATCCACTTCAAATCGAGTACCAACCGCGCGCCGCGCCAGAAAACCGATGGCAAGGCCGGCGAACGCCGCTACCTGCGTCTCGAGTTGAAAGTGTTGGCCGACGTGGGCCTGCTCGGCATGCCGAACGCTGGCAAGTCGACGCTGATCACTGCGATTTCCAACGCGCGTCCGAAGATTGCCGATTACCCGTTCACGACGCTGCACCCGAATCTGGGCGTGGTGCGTACGGGGCCGTCGAAGTCGTTCGTGGTGGCGGATATTCCGGGCCTGATCGAGGGCGCGGCGGAAGGCGCAGGCCTGGGCCACCAGTTCCTGCGCCACCTGCAGCGCACGCGTGTGCTGCTGCACGTTGTGGACTTGGCCCCATTCGACGAGAGTGTCGACCCGGTAGCGGAAGCCCGCGCCATCGTCGGCGAACTGAAGAAGTACGACGCTGAACTGTTCGACAAGCCGCGCTGGCTGGTGCTGAACAAGCTGGACATGGTGCCCGAGGACGAACGCGAAGCGCGCGTGAAAGATTTCGTGAAGCGCTTCAAGTGGAAAGGCCCGGTGCACCGCATTTCTGCGCTGACGCACGACGGCACACAGGCGCTGGTCCACGCGATCCAGGAATACCTCGACGAGCTGCGTGCCGAAGAGGACGCAGCAGCGGCCGCACCCGACCTGCGCCTGGACCCGACGCTGCACAACGTCAGTCATGACAGCGGCGACGACAGCACCAACGCATAACTCACACAAAACATCCTTCGGAGACACGCCCACCATGGCCCTGCATTCGCTGATTGCCGATGCGCGCCGCCTTGTCGTCAAGGTCGGTTCCAGCCTGGTTACCAACGATGGCCGTGGCCTCGACCAGGCCGCCATTGCACGCTGGGCCGCGCAAATCGCGGCGTTACGAGCGGCCGGCAAGGAAGTCGTGCTGGTCAGCTCCGGCGCCATCGCCGAGGGCATGCAGCGGCTGGGGTGGGCCAAGCGCCCGAAGGAAATCCACGAGTTGCAGGCCGCCGCCGCCGTCGGGCAGATGGGGTTGGCGCAGGTGTACGAATCTGAATTTGCGCGGCACAGCATCCGCACGGCGCAGGTGCTGCTCACGCACGGCGACTTGGCCGATCGTGAGCGCTACCTCAATGCGCGTTCCACGCTGCTCACGCTGCTGAGCCTGGGCGTGGTGCCGATCATCAACGAGAACGACACGGTCGTCACCGATGAAATCAAGTTTGGCGACAACGACACGCTGGGCGCGCTCGTCACCAACCTGATTGAAGGCGACGCGCTGATCATCCTGACTGACCAGCGCGGTCTGTATACCGCCGACCCGCGCAAAGACCCGAATGCCCGCTTCGTTGACGAAGCCCAGGCGGGCACGCCCGACCTGGAGCAGATGGCTGGCGGCGCGGGGTCGAGCATCGGCAAGGGCGGCATGCTGACCAAAATTCTGGCGGCCAAGCGCGCGGCTAAATCGGGCGCGCACACCATCATCGCTTCCGGCCGAGAGGGCGACGTGCTCGCGCGGCTGGCCAGCGGCGAGGCCATCGGCACGCAACTGCGCGCGCCGACTGGGCGGATGGCGGCGCGCAAGCAGTGGATGATCGATCATCTGCAATTGCGTGGCCGCGTGGTGCTGGATGCGGGTGCGGTGGAGAAGCTCACCGCGGGCGGCAAGTCCTTGCTGCCGATTGGCGTGACCGAGGTGCAGGGCGAGTTTGCGCGTGGTGAGGTGATTTCTTGCGTGGATACCGGCGGGCGCGAAGTGGCTCGTGGTTTGACGAACTATTCGTCCGCCGAGGCTCGATTGATTGCGCGGAAATCGTCTTCCGAAATCGAAAGCGTGCTGGGCTACGTCAGCGCTGCCGAGTTGGTGCACCGGGATAACCTGGTGCTGCTTTGATTTCCCAGTCGGGCATCTCAAAAGACAAAAAGGCCAACCTCCCGCGGAGGTTGGCCTTTCTTGTTTCGGGTGACGCCTTCAGGGCCCGAAATACCGCCCGCTTTCCCCCAACCGCCGCACCAGCGTAGAAGCCTTCCGATCCCCCGCCACCGAGCGTACGTCGCAGAAGTAGTTGCGCATCAACGCCGACGCGTAGTCCGTCGGGCCACCATTGCCAACCCGCTGCCAATCGGTGGCAGGCTTGTAGGCGTTCATGCTGGCGGATTCAGCATTCGCGGTTTCGTTCATGTCGACCGCGCGGTTGCCGATCCACTGGTTGGTGTCGTTGCGCAGCGTCGCATAGATGCGCCGTTCTGCCGTGTCGCAGCGCAGGCCCTCGTAATTGACGTTGCGCGCGCCGGTCTTGCTGCTGATCAGCACGGTGTAGCGCACTACGTTGTCCTTGCCGATCGACACCGATTTCGGATCGATGGCAAAGCGCAGCGGTGATTCATTGCGGCCGCCCACATCGAATGGCACGGCATCACGATCGACCGGTGGAGCCGGGAAGGTGACGGCGTCTTCCTTGAAGGGCTTGTCGTTGAACGGGTCCATCAACAGCTTGTCTTCGAGGTTGCCGGTGGGGGCGTGGCCGCATGCCGTCAACGCCAGCGCAGCCGCCAGCGCGAGCGGCACGAGAGCGCATCGCGCTCCACGTGTCGTCGTCATCAGATTCACGAATTGTCCTTGGGAGACGTGTCGTCAGGGTTGGGAGAAGAGGGGGCTGGCGCAGACACGCTCACCGTTTCGACGATGACCGTCGTGGTGGTAACGGTCAGCGTCTGCTGGGCGTACTGTTCGCTCCGGCCGCCTTGGCCGCCGGAACGTTCACGGCCCTCGCGTCCATCGCGCTCGCGGTGCTGCCCGCCGCGCCCGTAGGGCGAGAGCGGCGCACGCGTCTGCCGCTGCACGAAGCGCGAAAGCTCCGACAGCGCCAACTGATACACCTCGCGCTTGAACTCGATGACGGCCTCGAGCGGCACCCAGTACTGGCTCCACCGCCACGCATCGAATTCTGGATGCTCGGTGGCGCGCAACTGGATGTCGCAATCGCGACCGACCATGCGCAGCAGGAACCATATCTGTTTCTGGCCCCGGTAATGGCCGCGAATTTCGCGGCGGATGAACTTGTCCGGCACCTCATACCGCAGCCAATCGCGCGTGCGACCGACGATCCGGACGTGTTCTGGCAACAGGCCGACTTCTTCGTGCAGTTCGCGGAACATCGCTTGTTCGGGCGTTTCGCCGTACTTGATGCCGCCTTGTGGAAACTGCCAGGAGTGCTCGCCAATGCGCTTGCCCCAGAACACCTCGTTTCTTGCGTTGATGAGGATGATGCCGACGTTCGGGCGGAAGCCTTCACGATCGAGCATGACTGCACCTCGAATACTTTAGAATTACGCCGATTATAGAGCGGCCCGTCGCTTGGCTGTCACACAAGCCGAAATGTTGCCGCTCACTCGCGCCTCCTGGGGGAGGGGTGCTAACCGCGCGAATGTGCGTTTGGCGCCTCGTTCCATCTCCTGATTCCGGTGGCTTTTGCCCTTGTTTTCGCGGCTTTGCCTGGTCGCGCCATCCCTTATTGTCAGTCGCATGAAAGCGTCCCAATTCTTCATTTCCACGCTCAAGGAAGCGCCCGCCGACGCGGAGATCGTCTCGCACAAGTTGATGATGCGTGCCGGCATGATCAAGAAGCTTGGCGCGGGCCTCTATACGTATATGCCCGTGGGGCTGCGCGTGATTCGCAGGGTCGAGCAGATCGTGCGTGAAGAAATGAACGCCGCCGGCGCGGTGGAAGTGCTGATGCCGGTCGTGCAGCCGGGCGAACTGTGGCAGGAGACCGGCCGCTGGGACAAGATGGGCGACGAACTGCTGCGCTTCAAGGACCGCCACGAGCGCGACTTTGTCGTCCAGCCGACGTCGGAAGAGGTGGTGACGGACATCGCCCGCACCGAAATCCGCTCGTACAAGCAACTGCCGATCAATTTCTACCAGATCCAGACCAAGTTCCGTGATGAGCGCCGTCCGCGTTTCGGGATCATGCGCGGCCGCGAATTCACCATGAAGGACGCGTATTCCTTCGACCGCGACGCCGAGGGCCTCAAGGCTTCGTATCAGAAGATGTACGACGCCTATACGCGCATCTTCCAGCGCTTCGGTCTGCAGTTCCGAGCTGTGGCGGCCGACAACGGCGCCATCGGCGGCTCGGGCTCGCATGAGTTCCACGTGATCGCTGACACGGGCGAAGACGCCATCGTTTATTGCCCGGATTCGGACTACGCCGCCAACATCGAAGCCGCCGAAGCCATCGCACCGGCCACGCCGCGCGGCGCTGCCACCGAGGCGCTCACCAAGACACATACGCCGGGCCGCGCCAAGTGCGAGGCCGTGGCTGAGCAACTGGCAATTCCGCTGCAGCGCACGATCAAGTCGATCGTGCTGGCGACGGAGGTCGAGGGGGCTGAGCCCCAGATCTGGCTGCTGCTGCTGCGCGGCGATCACGAGCTCAACGAGGTCAAGGCATCGAAGGTGCCGGGCCTGGCCGAGTTCCGCTTCGCCACCGAAGGTGAAATCCTGCGCGCGTTCGGCACGCGCCCTGGCTACCTCGGCCCGATCGGCACGAAGTTGCCGGTCAAGGTGGTGGCGGATCGCACGGCGGCTGCCATGAGCGACTTTGTCGTCGGCGCCAACGAAGAGGACTACCACTACACCGGCGCCAACTGGGGCCGCGATCTGCCCGAGCCCGAGGTCTACGATCTGCGCAATGTGGTGGCAGGCGATGCCTCGCCGGACGGCAAGGGCACGCTGGCGATCTGCCGCGGCATCGAAGTCGGCCACGTCTTCATGCTCGGCACGAAGTATTCGGAAGCGATGAACGCCACGTTCCTCGACGAAAACGGCAAGACCCAGCCGATGGTGATGGGCTGCTACGGCATTGGCATCACGCGGATTCTGGGCGCGGCCATCGAGCAGAACTACGATGCGCGCGGGATCATCTGGCCGGCGTCGATTGCGCCGTTCCAGGTGGTGATCTGCCCGGTGGGTTACGACCGTTCCGACGCCGTGCGCGAGGAAGCCGATCGCCTGCACGCCGAGCTGGTTGCTGCCGGCATCGACGTGATGCTGGACGACCGTGGTGAGCGCCCGGGCGCGATGTTCGCCGACTGGGAACTGATCGGCGTGCCGTTCCGCGTGGTGGTGGGCGACCGCGGCCTGAAGGAAGGCAAGCTCGAATTCCAGGGCCGCCGCGATGAGGCCGCCACCGCTGTGGCGCCGGCCGATGTGCTGGCTACACTGAAGGCGCGCCTCGCGCAGTAATGGAGCCGAACCGCATGCGCCGCTTGTTCTCTGCCCGCCTGATCGCCACTGCGCTGTGCGCAGGGACGTTGCTCGCGGGCACGCAGGCGGCGTGGGCGGGCGCCCAGAAAGAGGAATACCTGGCGGACTCGGTACGCAGCGCGCTGTCCGCCGCCGTGGCCGACAGCCGCCCGCTGCGCCCGGTATTCGCCAGCAACGACGAGCAACTCGGCTACCTGCGCTGGCTGGCCGAGATGTCAGTGCGCATGTCGAGCAAGATTGCGCAGGCGCCAGTCCGTGTCGAGCTGATCGAGACGGCGTATTACGAAGCCAAGCGCGCGGGCTTGGACCCGGCGCTCGTGCTTGGCCTGATCCAGGTGGAAAGCGGTTTTCGCAAGTACGCCATGAGCAGCGCGGGCGCCATGGGCCTGATGCAGGTGATGCCGTTCTGGACGCGCAGCATTGGCGATAACGACGCACGCAAGCTCTTCCATCTGCAGAGCAACCTGCGCTACGGTTGCACGATCCTGCGTCATTACCTCGATATGGAAGGCGGCAATCTGTATCTGGCGCTGGGCCGCTACAACGGCAGCCGGGGCCAACCACAGTATCCGAACGCGGTGCTGGCGGCGTGGAAGCGCTGGCAGTATCAAGAGTCGAGCGCAATGACGGTGTCGGCGCCGGTTCCTGCCGCGCCTGCTGCGCCTACCCCGCGTGCCAAGGCGCTGCCGGAAGTGCCGGCGCGCAATCCGTTCTCGCCGCTACGCATCGCTGGCGGTTCGTGATCTTCTGTCGGCGGGCGGTCGGCCTACAATAAGGCCATTTCTCGTTCGCCCGTATCTCCCGATCCCGCATGTCCACCACCCAACCGTACGCGACCATGTCTGACGCGCTGCGCGACTGGCTGCAGCGTCACGTGACCGAAGGTTTCGAGGCCGAATCACTGGTGGCTTCGATGGTGCAATCCGGCTACGACCGCGTCTTCGCGCGCCGCGTTGTCGATGAGGCGCTTGCCGCCCGCGCACCGGCTCCAGCCGTGGCCCAGGCACCCGCGCCCGTTGCCGACGAATCGGTCGAGAACAGCAACGCGGTGCATACCGCCGATGGCGACATTCCCATCCTGTTTGCGATCGAGACGCCGCGCATCGTGCTGTTTCAGCACTTCCTGTCGGACGAAGAGTGTGACGAGCTGATCGCGATCGGGCGCAACCGCCTCAAGCGCTCGCCCGTGGTGAACCCCGAGACGGGCGAGGAAAGCCTGATCTCCGCCCGCACGAGCCAGGGCGGGATGTTCCAGGTGGGCGAGCATCCGCTGATCGCCAAGATCGAGGCGCGCATCGCGCAGGCCGTGGGCGTGCCGGTCGAGCACGGCGAAGGCTTCCAGGTACTGAATTACCAGCCCGGCGGCGAATACCAGCCGCACTTCGATTTCTTCAATTCGGGCCGCAGCGGCGAGGCTCGCCAGCTTGAGGTTGGCGGCCAGCGCGTGGCCACCATGGTCATTTACCTGAACAGCGTGAAGGCCGGCGGTGCGACGGGCTTTCCGAAGCTCGGGCTGGAGGTGGCGCCGGTCAAGGGCAACGCGGTCTTCTTCGTCTACAAGCGGCCCGATGGCACGCTGGACGAAGACACGCTGCATGCCGGCCTGCCGGTCGAGCGCGGCGAGAAGTGGATCGCCACCAAATGGCTGCGTGAACGGCCATATCGTCGTCAATAAGGTCGCGGCGCCTGATCGACGTTAGACGATGGAATACACGTTCCTCTCCGCAACTGTCCTGCTGGTGCTGATCACCGATCCGCTCGGCAACATTCCTATCTTCATCTCGGCGCTGCGGCCGGTGGCGCCAGAGCGCCGCAGCCGCGTCGTGCTGCGCGAGGTCGGCATTGCGTTCGTGCTGCTGCTCGTCTTCATGTTCTTCGGCGAGCGCTTCTTGCGCATGATGAGCCTGACCGACATGTCGCTGCAGATCGCGGGCGGTATCGTGCTGTTCCTGATTGCGCTGCGCATGATCTTCCCGCGCGAGGGCGCTGCCGAGTCACAGCCGACAGGCGAGCCGTTCATCGTGCCGCTGGCGATTCCCGCCATCGCCGGGCCGTCGGCGATGGCGACGGTGATGCTGCTGGTGTCGCAGCCACCGGGGCGCATGTGGACGTGGGTCGGCTCGCTGTGTGTGACCATGGCGGTGAGCACCGTGGTGCTGCTTGGCGCCACGCGCATCCAGCGTCTGGTGGGGGAGCGCACGGTGATGGCGTTCGAGCGGCTGATGGGGCTGATCCTGGTGGCGATCTCGGTGGAGATGCTGCTCAAGGGCATACGCACGTTCGCTCATCAACTCTGAAAATTCCCCGGGATGAGGGATTGTGACAATCCCGGGAAACAAAAAAGGGCGACCGTTGAGTCGCCCTTTTTGTTTGCGCCTGCGCTGCGTCAGGTGTTCTTGAGCGCACGAATGGCCGGCAGATTGCGCCAGTAGCCTTTGGCGTCCATGCCGCAGCCGAAGACGTAGCGGTCCGGCACGTTGAAGCCGCAGAAATCCGGATACAGCGGCTTGGACTTCGCGAGCGTCTTCTCGCACAGCACAGCGGAGTAGAACTCGGCGGCACCCATGTCGATGATGCGCGAGCGGATGGCGGCCATCGTTTCGCCTTCGTCGAGGATGTCGTCGAGCACCAGCACCGTGCGACCCTTGACCGATTCGCGCGGCGCCACACGCCACTGCATCTCGCCGCCCACCGTCTGGTTGTTGTAGCGCGAGAGGTGGATATAGTCGAACTCCAGCGGGAAGGCCAGCTTGGGCAGCAGCATGCCGGTGAAGACGGCTGCACCGCCCATCACGGACAGCACCATCGGAAAGGTGTCGCCGATCTTCTCGGTGATCTGTTCAGCCATGCGGTCCAGCGAGCCGCGCACGGCGTCTTCGCTGACGATTTCTTCGGAGTTGGCCCAGAGTTCGCGGGCCTGTTCTGCGCTCAGCATCGTGTCAGTTGGGTGAAGCGGTTCGGTTCAAATCGATCGGGGCGTTCGAGGGAGAAGGGTAGCCCGCTCAACGGCCACCCAACAACCCCTTCATGCCACCTTTCATGCCGCCCATGGCGCGCATCATCTTCATCATGCCGCCGCCCTTGAGCTTTTTCATCATGGATTGCATCTGCTCAAACTGGTTGAGCAGGCGGTTGACTTCCTGCACCTGCACGCCTGCACCCGCAGCAATGCGGCGCTTGCGGCTCGCTTTGATGAGTTCGGGCTTGGCGCGCTCGGCTGCCGTCATGCTGTTGATGATGCCTTCCATGCGGCGGACCTGCTTTTCGGCCTGATCCATGTTGGCGCCCTGGGCCTGCTGTGCAAACTGCGCGGGCAGTTTGTCCATCAGGCCACCCAGGCCGCCCATCTTCTTCATTTGGCCGATCTGCGCCTTGAAGTCTTCCAGGTCAAAGCCGCCGGTCTTCTTGATCTTGGCCGCGAGCTTCTGCGCCTCTTCCATGTCGACACCGCGCTGGGCTTCTTCCACCAGCGCGAGGATGTCGCCCATGCCCAGAATGCGCTGGGCCATGCGGTCAGGGTAGAAAGGCTCCAGCCCGTCGAGCTTTTCGGCCACGCCAACGAACTTGATCGGCTTGCCGGTGATGTGACGCACCGACAGCGCCGCGCCGCCGCGCGCATCACCGTCGAGCTTGGTCAACACCACGCCGGTCAGCGGCAGCGTGTCGTTAAAGGCCTTGGCGGTGTTGACGGCATCCTGGCCGAGCATCGCGTCGACCACAAACAGCGTTTCAGCGGGTTTGAGCGTGGCGTGCAGCGCGGCGATCTCCTGCATCATCGCCTCGTCGATACCGAGGCGGCCGGCCGTGTCGACGATCAGCACGTCGTGGTAGTGCTTCTTGGCCCAATCCAGCGCGGCGGCGGCAATGTCCACAGGCTTCTGGTCTGGCTGCGAGGGGAAGAAATCGGCGCCGACCTGTTCGGACACCGTCTTCAGCTGCGCGATGGCGGCGGGGCGATACACGTCGCACGACACCGTCAGCACTTTCTTCTTTTTGTTCTCTTTGAGCCACTTGGCGAGCTTACCGACCGTGGTGGTCTTGCCCGCGCCCTGCAGACCGGCCATCAGGATGATCGCGGGCGGCGTGACGTTGAGGTTCAGCTCCGCTGCGCGGCCGCCCATGATGTTGCTGCCGACGCCTTCCAGCGCTTCCTGGCCGCCGATGATGGCGGTCAGCTCGCGCTGCACGATGCCGACCAGCGCCTGGCCCGGCGAGAGGCTGGTGATGACGTCTTCGCCGAGCGCCTTTTCCTTGACGCGGGCAATGAACTCGCGCACGACCGGCAGCGCCACGTCGGCTTCGAGCAGTGCCAGGCGGACTTCGCGCAGCATCTCGGCGGTGTTGGCTTCGGTCAGGCGCGCTTCGCCGCGCATGGTCTTGACCACGCGCGCGAGCCGTTGGGTCAGGTTATCCAGCATGACAGTGACAGGGATCCGGAATTGGGGACGGGGTGAAGATGAGGCCGGCGCGCGCTTGGCGTGCACCGGCTGGGAATGTGTTTAATGCGCGCATGTTGCGTTGCCGCCCGACGAGGCTTTCGGCGGGAGCGGGCCCCCGCCAAAACAGGGGTGCGCTGCGGTAAACTGTGCAAATGGCAATTGTACTGTATGCGCTGACGGCGCTTCTCTACGGCATCCTCGCTTCGGTAGCGTGGGCGCGACGCGGTGGGCTGGGTGCCCAGGCCGCTGCTGGAGCCATGGCGGCAGGTGGCCAGCCGCTGGGCGCCACGGTGCTCGTCCCGCCGCCGCCGGCCGCCGCCGATACCGTTCCCGGCTGGTGGCGCTGGGCCTTGCTGGCCGCGCTGGCCGCGCACGGGTTCCTGCTGCACGAGACCATTTTCCCTGCCAGCGCCATGGTGTTCGGCTTTGCCTATGCGCTGTCGGCCATGCTGTGGCTGGGCGTGGGCATTTTCTGGATCGAAAGCCTGTTCTTCTCGCTGGCCGGCCTGGGCTTGCTGGTGATGCCGGTGGCGCTGGTCGGGAGCCTGCTGCCCTTGGCCTTCCCCGGCACGCAGATACTCGGCTATGCCGCCAGCCCGCTGTTCAAGCTGCACTTTGCCATCGCCAACGTCGCTTATGGGCTATTCACGCTGGCGGCGTTCCACGCAATTCTGATGCTGGCCGCCGAGCGCCGCCTGCACACCATCAACCGCCCCGCCGAGGCGAGCTGGTTCAGCCGCTGGCTGGATCTGCTGCCGCCGCTGCTCACGCTTGAGAAACTGCTGTTCCGCCTGATCGGGGCGGGCTTCGTGCTGCTGACGCTGACGATCGCATCGGGCGTGTTGTTCTCCGAGCAACTGTTCCACAGCGCCTTCCATTTCGATCACAAGAACATCTTTGCGGTGCTGTCGTGGGCGATGTTCGGCGGCATTCTGATTGGCCGCCGTTTCCGCGGCTGGCGCGGCCGTGTAGCGCTGCGCTGGGTGATGGCGGCCTTTGCGATTCTGCTGCTGGCGTACGTGGGCAGCCGCTTCGTGCTCGAAGTCATCCTCCATCGCGCCTAGCGCGTTTTTGGCATCTGCGCTGTTACTGTTCTTGTCTGTTTTCCATGTCTCGTCCTGTCCTGCTGATCCTGATGCTGCTCGCCGGCTGGTGGTGGTTGAGCCGCTTGGGGGCGCGTTCGTCCCGCGCTTCGGGGCAGGGTCAGACGTCCTCGCAGGGGCAGGGTACAGCCCGGCGCGCCCCTGAGCCCCAGACCTCCCAGCCGATCGAGCAATGTGCCGTGTGCGGTGTACACGCACCACGCACCGGCATGATCGCGCTGCCCGGCGGCCGCTACCGCTGCCCCGAGCACGCCGACCGAGGCAACGCATGACGCCAGACGCGTCGGGTGCCGCGCAGGCAACGCCATCCACCGCGCGCAGCCTGCTCTCGCGCCTGAACGCCTGGCGCGCACTCCGTTCGGTCTGGCTGGAGCCCGATCCGCCTGAATTCCAGTGGCGTCTGCTGCGCTATTTCGCCTTCAGCCGCGCAGCCGTGGCGCTGGTGCTGCTGCTGTTCGTGATGGTGCCACGCGAGCACAACGACGCGGTCGGGCTGCCCACTAGCGATGTGCTGCTCAGCCTGACGCTGCCATATCTGGCGATGGCCCTGCTGATCCTGGCGGCGGCCGGCTGGTGGCGCACGCGGTTCCAGTTCCGCGTGCGGCTGGACGTGGTGCTCGATCTGCTGTTCCTGGGGCTGGCGTACGCCACGCTTTCGCGCCTGTCGGCCAGTGTGGCGATGGTGTTGCTGATGCCCGTCCTGGCCGCGGGTGCGCTCACCAGCCTGCTGTTTGCACTGTTCACGGCGGCGGTGGCGTCGATCGTGGTGCTGGCCGATCCGTTTCTGCAGATGCTGAGCGACGGCGTGATCGCGCCGGGGCTGGCGTCGGCGGGGCTGTATGGCCTCGTCTACATGATGGCGGCGTCGATGATGTACGGTCTGTCGCACCGGCAGATTGCGCAGGAGCGCCTGACCATGGCGCGTGAGCGCGAGTTGCGCCTGCAGCAACTGGTCAACCGCCTCATGGTCTACGACATGCAGGACGGCGTGATGCTGGTGCGCGCCGATGGCCGCGTCGTCGCCGCCAACCCGGCTGCAGCCATGCTGCTGGGTGTGCCGCACAACGCGTTCGTCGGTAGCGGCGCGATGTTGTTCGATCTGAAGGACGTGCCGCACCTGCGCCCGCTGCTCGAAACCCTGCGCCAGTGGCTGCGCCGCAAGAGCCGCCCCGCCGACGGCACCGGCGACGACGATGCACCCCGCATCCTCGACCTGCTGCCCATCGCCTCGGGCGGCCGGACTGGCCGCGCCATGTTGAGCGCCCGCCTGCGCCTGCGCTTCATCCTGCCGAGCCTGGCCAATCTGCGTAGTGTCTATATGGATAGCCTCGTCAGTTCGATTGGCCTGAGCCTGCTGAGTGAGGGCGGCGAGATGCGTCCACGCATTCCATCTTCCGAGGCCATCACGCAAGGCTGGTCGGTGGATGACGAGGCCTTTTTGCGCCACGAGCTGCACGACACCGTGCTGGTCCACGTGGAAAGCTGGGAGCGTGTGGCGGAGCAGGCGCAACAGGAAAAGCTGGCCTCGATGGGGCGGCTGGTGGCCAGCGTTGCGCATCAGATCCGCAACCCGCTGGCCGCAATCAGCCAGGCTGCTGAACTGCTGGACGATCCGGGCGACGGCCACGATGGTGGCACGCACGTCCGCCCCGAAAGCTCCGGAGTGGAGACACGCCTGCTGCGCATCATCCGCGACAACGTGCGCCGGCTCGACCAGGTGGTCGCCGACGTGCTGATGCTCTCGCGCCGCCCGCGCGGTGAGCGCGTGCGTGTGCAGCTTGCGCAGGTGCTGCCGGAAGTGGTTGAGCGTTGGCGCGCCGAAGCCTTGCGCCGCGCTGGCGAGGCTGCCGAGATCAACCCCAACCTCGTGCGCGTGGCGGTGGACCTGAACATGCCCGTGCTGTTCGACCCTGCGCAGTTGCAGCAAGTGGTGGGCAACATGCTCGACAACGCGTTGCGCTACTGCCGCCGCGTGCCGGGTTCGATCCAACTGGCCGCTTACGCGCTGGACGAGACGCATGCCGAACTCGTCATCTGGAACGACGGCCCCGAAGTGCCCACCGAGCAGCAGCGCAGCCTGTTCGAGCCGTTCTTCACGAATGACGCCCAGGGCACTGGCCTGGGTCTCTATATGGCGCGCGAGTTGTGTAGCGCCAACGATGCGCAGATCCGTTACGGCGCCATCGCACTGGAATCCTTGCTCGATCGCACCGGAGCGTTGACGATGGAGGCACGCGGCACATTGCCGCGCCGCGCCTTCGTCATCACCTTGATGTTTGACCAACCTGCCGTGCTGACTGCGGAATGATCCGCTGGCCGCGAATTTCTGCCGACCTTCTGCTGATCCATGTCCAAAGCCGCCATCGTTCGCGAACCCATTCTCGTCGTCGATGACGAGGCCGACCTGCGCGAGCTGCTGGAAATTTCTCTGCGGCGCATGGGGCACGACGTCGTGCTCGCAAGCGGGCTGGCCGAAGCGCGCGAGGCGCTATCGCGCCAGCGCTTTGCACTCGTGCTGACCGACATGCGCCTGGGCGATGGCCTGGGCATTGAACTTGTGCGCCAGCTCTCGGCCACCGCCGACCGTACCCCCGTGGCCGTCATCACCGCCTACGGCAGCGCCGAGAACGCGGTGGAAGCGCTCAAGGCCGGTGCGTTCGACTACATCGCCAAGCCGCTCTCGCTTGACCAACTGCGCAGCCTGGTGCTCAACGCGCTGGGCCGCCAGCAACGCGATCCTGATCCCGGCAATGCTGACTTGGCCGAGCGTACCAACGACTTGCTGCCGGGCCACTCTGCGGCCATGCAGGAAGTGCGTCGCTCGCTGATGCGCCTAGCGCGCAGCATGGCGCCGGTGGTGATCAGCGGCGAATCGGGCAGTGGCAAGGAGCGTGCGGCACGCGCTGTTCACGCGCTGTCTGCGCGCGCATCGCGACCGTTCGTGGCGGTCAACTGCGGCGCGATTCCCGAGAACCTGATGGAAGCCGAGTTTTTCGGCTACGTGAAGGGCGCCTTCACTGGCGCCGATGGCGATCGCCAGGGCTTCTTCCAGGCGGCCAACGGCGGCACGCTCATGCTTGACGAAGTGGCCGATTTGCCGCTCACGATGCAGGTGAAATTGCTGCGCGCGTTGCAAGAGCGCCGCGTTCGCAAGATCGGCGAAAGCCGCGAAGATCCGGTCGACGTGCGCGTGGTGTGCGCGAGCCACCAGAACCTCGCGCGCCTGGTCGCCGCCGGGCGCTTCCGTGAGGATTTGTTCTACCGCCTGAACGTGCTGGAGCTGCGCATGCCCACGCTGCGCGAGCGCGGTGAAGACGTGCCTGTGCTGGCTGGCGTGCTGCTTGAGCAACTCGCCAGCCGCTACGGCGATCCACGCCCCAAGCGGCTGACGCGCCCGGCGCTGCAGCAATTGTGCGCCTATCCGTTCCCCGGCAACGTACGCGAGCTGGAGAACCTGCTGGAGCGCGCGTACGCCTTTGCCGAAGGCGAATCGATCGACGTGGATGACCTGGGGGCGCTGGGTGCCGAGATCGAGCGTTCGCCGCTGTTCCACCGCACGCGCGAAGCGCAGGCTGCTGCAGCCGCCAGCCACCCCATGGCGCCGCCGCCAATGACGGCTTGGCCCGATGCTGTCTACATGCCGGCACCCGTGCCTGGCCCGATGGGGATGCCCCCACCGATGGCACAGCCTGCGGAGCCCGCCCCGGCCGCGCCACTGGCAGAGCCGGCGCTACCGAGCGTCACATTGCCGATCGACCTGCCCGCCTATCTGGAATCGGTCGAACGCAACGTGATCCTGGCCGCGCTGGACCAGACCGGTTTCAACCGCACGGCAGCGGCCAAGCTGCTCGGCTTGTCGTTTCGCCAGTTGCGCTATCGGATGCAACAGTTGGGCGTTCGTGATCCGCGCGATATTGAAACGGTCAGCGGTTTGGGTGAAACGGCTGGCAATGGCCTGAACGGCGATGCCTAAGCCGCCGCCGCTGCACGTCGATGCCGATGGCTGGGTGGGCGGCGTGCGCCGTCACCCGTCACCGAACATCGATGCGCGGCCCGACGGCATGCCGATCGACCTGATCGTGTTGCACAACATCAGCCTGCCGCCCGCCCGGTCCATTACTGATTTCGGCACGGACGCCGTGCTCGACTTCTTCACCAACACGCTCGACTGCGACGCGCACCCATACTTCGACCAGTTGCGCGGTGTGCGCGTGTCGGCGCATTTCTTCATCCGCCGCACGGGCGAGTGCGTGCAGTTTGCGCCGTGCGGGGTACGTGCATGGCATGCCGGTGCGTCGGACTTCTTCGGGCGCACGCGCTGCAACGATTTCTCGGTCGGCATCGAGATCGAGGGCACGGACGACCTGCCTTTCACGCCCGAGCAGTACGCCGCCACGGCAGCACTCGTGCGGGCGATCTGCGAGGCGTATCCGATTGCGGCGATTGCCGGGCACTCCGACATCGCGCCCGGCCGCAAGACCGATCCGGGGGCGCGCTTCGACTGGGCGCATCTGTGTGCGCTCGGCGGTTTTAGCGCGGCGCTGTTCCCGTATCAGCACGCGCTCTGACACTGAGATAGAAACGGGCGGCTCCCTTGCGAAGGCCGCCCGCGTTCTCCTCCGTGCTGATTTTTCTAGTTCTTAGTTCACAGCCTCAAGTGCCCATGGCCGGGTCAGACACACCGTCCTTGCCGGTTTCCATGCGACCGGCAAAGCGCCGCGTAAATCCACCCTGCGCACCGCCTTGCGGCACCGTCACCGTGAAGTCGTACCAGTTGCCCTGGCGTGCAATCGGCCAGTGCTGGTCGAGTTGCTTGCCTGCGGGGATGTCGAACGTCCACGGGCCGTCGGTGCGGTACGCGTTGGGCTTGACGGTGAAGGTGCAGCCGGCGGTGCCGGTGTTCATCATCGTCACGTAGACCTCGGCGTTGGCCAGGTCGTAGCACACGCGGATTTCCGGTGCGCTCGAACCCGCTGCCGACACGGCGCTCACATCACCCGCAAAGGCGCGGTGGAAGCCGTTGGGGCCGAGCACCCACAGGTCGTACTTGCCCTTGTCAACGCTGTACACGTCCCACGTGTCGTCGAGCATCTTGCCGGGCTCGACGGCATAGCGGCGCGGTACGCGGTCCAAGTGCAGGCGGTCGTACACGTGGAACACGGCGGCGGCCGTGCCGGTGTTGCTGAAGATCAGGCGCAGCGCGCGGTTGGTGGCGTCTTCACGAGCGCTGACGTGCAGCTCGTACGGCAGGGCGCGCGAGGGGCGCGTGCCGGTGGCCTGCACGGGCATCTGCTGGTCCGCCACCGAGGGCAGCGGCACCTGCGGCTTGAGCCCCTGCGTGACGCGGATCGAATCGGCGGTGGCCTTGTCGCGGTTGGGCAGCGTGGGCAGCGTTTCGTTGTTGGGGTTGACGAAGTTGAAGGCGCTGGTCAAGTCACCCAGCACAGCGCGGCGGTACGCGCTGATGTTGGTCTCTTTGACGTTGAAGCGCAGTTCCAGGAAGCGCAGCACCGATGTGTGATCGAATGCCTGCGAGTTGACCCAGCCGCCGCGGCTCCATGGCGAGACGATGTACATCGGCACACGCGGGCCGGGGCCGTACGGGTGTTGATCGGTGTGATATTCGCCAGCGGTGTTCACCGTTGATTTTCCGGCCAGCACGCCGTTGTCATATGCCGGGGCGGCGGGCGGTGGCACGTGGTCGAAGAAGCCGTCGTTCTCATCAAAGTTGATGAAGAGCACGGTCTTGCTCCACACGGCCGGATTGGCGGTGAGCGCATTGAGCACTTCCTGCGTGTACCACGCGCCCTGCACGGGGCTCGACGGCCCAGGGTGTTCGGAGTACGTGGCCGGTGCGACGATCCACGACACCTGCGGCAACTGACCGGCGGCAATGTCGTCTTTCAGTGCCTGCAGGAACCCGCCATCCGGCATGGTGTTGCCCACGCCCTTGATCAGCGGGCTGATGATTTCGTCGACCGGGGTGTACGGCGGGAACGGGCTGCCGTCCTTCAGGTTGCCGCGCGCGGCGTTGGCGTCGCGATACGCCTTGAAGCCGGCGAGCGGGTTGTCGGTGAAGTTGTCCGGCATGTTCTGGTAGACCTTCCATGACACGCCGGCCGTTTGCAAGCGCTCGGGGTAGGTCGTCCAGTTGTAGGTGACGTTGGCGTCGAGGTGATCGCCGCTGTTGTCGATGACGGGGCCGCCCGCTGCGCCCGTCGGGTCGTTCGTGCCCGTCCAGTGGAACAGGCGGTTGGTGTTGGTGCCGCCGTGGAAACCGCAGTGGTATGCATCGCACAGCGTGAAGGCATTCGCCAGCGCGAACTGGAAGTCCAGCTCGGTCTGCTTGTAGTAGCCCATCGATTGCGTCTGCTTGTAGGTCGGCCACTTGCTCATGCGGCCAAGATCCCACGCCTGCTGTGCATCCGGATAGCTGTGCGGCGTGCCCGAAACGCGCTGTGCATTGCCGGCGCTGCTGTCGAGGTAATACGGCAGCACCACGCGGCTCGGCCCGCTGCTTGGCACGTACGTCTGCTGCCACACGTTCATGCCGCCCGTGAGCGGGATCGGGAAGCGGTCGCCAAAGCCGCGCACGCCCCGCAGCGTGCCGAAGTAGTTGTCGAACGAGCGGTTTTCCTGCATGAGGATCACCACGTGCTCAACGTCGCGCATCGTGCCGGTGGCGTTGTTGGCCGGAATCGCCAGCGCGCGGCGGATCGACGGCGGGAAGGCGGCCAGCGCGGCGGCGGAAATCGCGCCCGTGCCGGCCATCTTGAGGAAGTTGCGGCGATTGCCGTTGTTTGCGGGTTTCGTGTCGGAAGTCATGTCGGTCTCAGGCGTGCAAACGTGCAGGGCGATGTCAGGGCGCACAGCGCAGGGTCGGCTTGTTGGCGGGCGGTTGGCCGGGCTGATCCGGTTGTGCGGCGCCGGGGCTGGTGCCTGGCGTACCGTCGTTCGAATCGCCACCGCAGGCCGACAGCGACAAGGTGGCGGCGCACAGCAGCACGGCCACCAGCCATTGCGGGCGCGCTAAGCGTGGGAGAAGAGGGGTCATATGCGGTCTCGTTCGGGTGGGGGAGAGAGGCGCGGGATTGCGAGCGGTACCCAGACCGCCGTGAACGCAGACCCATGCCGTGCGACCGAAGCGTAGGGACGGGCCCTGTCGCTCAGGTGACAGCCGCGGCAAGAATGCTGATGCCGCTATTCGGATTTCTTGAGCGAGCGAAATGTCAGCGGGCGGCACACCTGCACCAGTGCAGTGCGCGACACACATACCCCTACCGCAGATGAGGTGACGTCTATTGAGCTTGCGACGTCGATAGAAAGAATTATTCTGAAGAGGCCGTCATTGCGACGCCGCACGCCAGCCCCGCTGACCCGTTGTGCCGCTTGGGATGGCGGGTTTGCGGCACTGCATTTGGATTGAGAAAACCCCCGTTCGCCGCCATCTGTCAAGACTGGTCTTGTTTGATCGATCCACTATACTTAGGGCCAATCCCGGGTTGTGGCACTAGATGTAGTGGTCGCTTTCCGGGATTCTTATTTCAGCGCCACGCGGGGGCGGGCGTTCGGTGTGGTCTTGCCGGCGCTTGGGGGCTGAGGAAAGGCAAGGGTCTTTTCCGTCTCATTTCTCCGCGTAGCGCGAGGGGTCGCCCAGGGTGCTTCACCCACCGGCGAGCCGATAAAACGAACGGTTCAACAGGAGTCCACATGCAGACGGCCCAACCAGAAATCCACTCCGGCACCGCCAATCCTTCCCAATTTGCGCAAAGCGCTGGCGGCGCGGCCGTAGCCTCCGGCACGGCTTCCGGCGTCAACCTTGCCGACTACAAGATCATCCGCCGCAACGGCGCCGTGGTCAGCTTCGAGCCTTCCAAGATCGCCGTGGCGATGACCAAGGCCTTCCTCGCCGTGAATGGCGGGCAGGGCGCTGCTTCCGCGCGTGTGCGCGAGCTGGTCGACCAACAAACGCAGAACGTGGTGCGCGCTCTGCTGCGCAGCCGCCCGAACGGCGGCACGTTCCACATCGAAGACGTGCAGGACCAGGTCGAACTGGCCCTGATGCGCTCGGGCGAGCACGACGTGGCCCGCGCCTACGTGCTGTACCGCGAGCGCCGCGCCCAGGAGCGCGCACAGGCAGGCGAAACGCAACAGCAACCGGCCTTCATCGGCCTGAACGTGACCGACGGCGGCATCACCCGCCCGCTGGACATGGTTGCGCTGCGCAACGTGATCGTCTCGGCCTGCGAAGGCCTGGGCGACGCGGTGGACCCGGAGCCGATCCTCAAGGAAACGGTCAAGAACCTGTATGAAGGCGTGCCGATGACGCAGGTGTACGACTCGGCCATCCTGGCCTCGCGTACCCTGATCGAAAAGGACCCGGCGTACAGCCAGGTCACCGCGCGCATCCTGATGCACACGATCCGCCGCGAGATCCTCGGCGAAGAAGTCACGCAAGCCGAAATGGGCGCGCGCTATGTCGACTACTTCCCGCAGTTCATCAAGCGCGGCATCAACGCCGAACTGCTCGACGAGAAGCTGGCCCAGTTCGACCTGGCCCGCCTGGGCGCGGCGATGGACGCCTCGCGCGACTTCCAGTTCAACTACCTCGGCCTGCAGACGCTGTACGACCGCTACTTCCTGCACATCAACGAAACCCGCATCGAGATGCCGCAGGCATTCTTCATGCGCGTGGCGATGGGCCTGTCGTTGAACGAAATCGACCGCGAAGCCCGTGCCATCGAGTTCTACCAACTGCTGTCGTCGTTCGACTTCATGTCGTCCACGCCGACGCTGTTCAACTCGGGCACGCGCCGTTCGCAGCTCTCGTCGTGCTACCTGACCACCGTGTCGGATGATCTGGATGGCATTTACGAAGCGCTGAAGGAAAACGCGCTGCTCTCCAAGTTTGCCGGCGGCCTGGGCAACGACTGGACCAACGTGCGCGCACTCGGCTCGCACATCAAGGGCACGAACGGCAAGAGCCAAGGCGTGGTGCCGTTCCTGAAGGTGGTCAACGACACGGCCGTGGCCGTGAACCAGGGCGGCAAGCGCAAGGGCGCCGTCTGCGCATACCTGGAAACGTGGCACCTGGACATCGAAGAATTCCTGGAACTGCGCAAGAACACCGGCGACGATCGCCGCCGCACGCACGACATGAACACGGCCAACTGGATTCCGGACCTGTTCATGAAGCGCGTGATGGAAGGTGCCGACTGGACGCTGTTCTCGCCGTCCACCTGCCCGGACCTGCACGACAAGGTCGGCAAGGCGTTCGAGGCGGCCTACCTGGGCTACGAAGACAAGGTCGCGCGCGGCGAGATCAAGCTCTTCAAGAAGATGCCCGCGCTTCAACTGTGGCGCAAGATGCTGGGCATGCTGTTCGAAACCGGCCACCCGTGGATCACGTTCAAGGACCCGTGCAACATCCGCAGCCCGCAGCAGCACGTGGGCGTGGTGCACAGCTCCAACCTGTGCACGGAAATCACGCTGAACACCAACGACAGCGAAATCGCCGTGTGCAACCTGGGTTCGGTCAACCTGGTGGCGCATCTGGTCAAGCAGGCCGACGGCACGCTGGTGCTCGATCACGACAAGCTGAAGAAGACCGTGCGCACCGCCATGCGCATGCTCGACAACGTGATCGACATCAACTACTACGCGGTCAAGAAGGCACGTGATTCGAACCTGCGCCACCGTCCGGTCGGCATGGGCATCATGGGCTTCCAGGATGCGCTGCACGTGCTGCGCATCCCCTACGCCAGCGAAGGCGCCGTGCAGTTTGCCGACACCTCGATGGAAGCCGTGTGCTACTACGCTTACTGGGCGTCGACCGAACTGGCCGAAGAGCGTGGCCGCTACAGCAGCTACAAGGGCTCGCTGTGGGACCGTGGCATCCTGCCGCAAGACTCGCTCAAGCTGCTGGCCGAAGAGCGCGGTGGCTATCTGGAAACGGATATGTCGTCGACGATGGACTGGGACAGCCTGCGCGGCCGCATCAAGCAGTACGGCATGCGCAACTCGAACTGCGTGGCGATCGCCCCGACGGCAACGATCTCCAACATCATCGGCGTGTCGGCCTGTATCGAGCCGACGTACCAGAACCTGTACGTCAAGTCGAACCTGTCGGGCGAGTTCACGGTGGTCAACGACTACCTGGTGCGCGACCTGAAGGCACGCGGCCTGTGGGACGAAGTGATGGTCGCCGACCTGAAGTACTTCGACGGCTCTCTGGCCCGCATCGACCGCATCCCGCAAGACCTGCGCGACCTGTACGCAACGGCCTTCGAGGTGGAGCCGACGTGGCTGGTGGAAGCGGCCTCGCGTCGCCAGAAGTGGATCGACCAGGCGCAGTCGCTGAACATCTACATGGCCGGCGCTTCGGGCAAGAAGCTGGACGACACCTACAAGCTGGCCTGGCTGCGTGGCCTGAAGACCACGTACTACCTGCGCACGATCGGCGCCACGCACGTCGAGAAGTCGACCGTGTCGCGCGGCACGCTGAATGCGGTGTCGTCGGGTAGCGATGTGGGTGGTGTGTCGGCTGCAGGTGCCGCCGGTGCCTCCTTGGCCGCTCCGGCCAGCGCGCTGGATGCCGCTGCTGCCACCGCGCAGGCCATGCCGGAAGCCGAAGGCGCCGTGTGCACGATGCGCCCGGGCGACCCCGGTTTCGAGGAATGCGAAGCCTGCCAATAAGTCTAAACAGTGTCTGAGATTGCTCCCGCGCAAGCGGGGGCATCGTGACCTAGACGACACTAGCCTCGCGCTTTGAAAGAGCGGGAGCGACGAGCAAAGAATTAGGAGAAACACACATGCTGAGCTGGGACGACGACGTCAAACCTGCCGCACAACCGCAAGCTGCACCGCAGCCTGTGTATCAACCGCAGCCGCAACTGCAACAGGCCACCGCTGACCAGGGCGGCGTGCTGCCCCCGTCGGCCACCGTCGCTGCCACTGTCGGCACCGGCATCCTCGGCAACAACCCGAACGCTGCCGCCGCGCAAAGCAACCGCCGCGTGAATGCCGCCGACAAGCGCGTCATCAACGGCGCGACCGACGTCAACCAACTGGTGCCGTTCAAGTACAAGTGGGCCTGGGAAAAGTACCTGGCCGGCTGCGCGAACCACTGGATGCCGCAAGAAATCAACATGTCGCGCGACATCGCCCTGTGGAAAGACCCGAACGGTCTGACCGAAGACGAGCGCCGCATCATCAAGCGCAACCTGGGCTTTTTCGTGACGGCTGACTCGCTGGCCGCCAACAACATCGTGCTGGGCACGTACCGCCAGATCACCGCGCCGGAATGCCGTCAGTATCTGCTGCGTCAGGCGTTTGAAGAGGCGATCCACACGCACGCCTACCAGTACATCGTGGAATCGCTGGGCCTGAACGAGGCCGAGATCTTCAACGCGTACCACGAGGTGCAGTCGATTCGCGACAAGGATGAGTTCCTGATCCCGTTCATCGACACGCTGACCGATCCGTCGTTCAAGACCGGCACGCCCGAGAACGACCAGAAGCTGCTCAAGAGCCTGATCGTCTTCGCCTGCATCATGGAAGGCCTGTTCTTCTATGTGGGCTTCACGCAGATTTTGGCGATGGGCCGTCAGAACAAGATGACGGGCGCCGCCGAGCAGTACCAGTACATCCTGCGCGACGAATCCCTGCACTGCAATTTCGGCATCGACCTGATCAACCAGATCAAGCTCGAGAACCCGCACCTGTGGACGGCCGAGTTCAAGGCCGAGATCGCCGAACTGTTCAAGAAGGCCGTGGAGCTGGAATACCGCTACGCAGAAGACACCATGCCGCGCGGCGTGCTGGGCCTGAACGCACCGATGTTCAAGGGCTACTTGCGCTTCATCTGCAACCGCCGCTGCCAGCAGATCGGCCTGGACGCGCTGTTCCCGAACGAAGAAAACCCGTTCCCGTGGATGAGCGAGATGATCGACTTGAAGAAGGAGCGCAACTTCTTCGAGACGCGTGTGATCGAGTACCAGACCGGTGGTGCGCTGTCGTGGGAATGATTGACTCACGCCTCCAAGCTTAGAAAAAGGCCCGTTCGGGCCTTTTTCATTTGCCACGGCCTGTTGAAAATCGGTTGAATCTGATGGGGTGTGACCAACAACCGTCCTATCGTGTCGATTCAATGGACTGAATACAAGGACGCTAACATGAAGAAAACACTCCTCGCCGCCCTCGTGCCGTTTGCCTTGCTGGGCACGTCTGCGGCGTTTGCCGACACCACGAACTGCGCCACCAAGATCCGCGCGATCGAGACGCAGATCGACTACGCTAAGCAGCACCGCGACGCCAACCGCGTCGCGGATCTGCAGGACGCGCTGGCCAACACCAAGGCCAACTGCAGCAACGCCGGGCTGGCCGAGCGCGCCGACCGCAAGGTCCGTGACGCACAGCAGGATGTCGACAAGGCGCAAGCGGAAGTCCGCGAAGCCGAAGACAAGCTGCGCGACGCCCGTCACGCGGGCAAGGCCAAGAAAATCCGCAAGGCGGAGCGAAACCTGGCCGACAGGCAACACAAGCTGCGCGAAAAGACGGCGGAACTGCGCAGCGCAGAAACCGACCGGGCCGCGTTGAAAGGCTGACCGGATGCGCAGATGAATCGACAAGGGGCTTCGGCCCCTTTTTTGTGGGCGTTTGCAGGCAGGCCGCTCAGCTACACTTGGGCCGCCGCCATAAGCCCGCGCGGTCACGGTTTCCCGCTCCCTATCGAGGTCGAGACATGGTGGTCGAATCCTGCTTCTCCGAAACCTATGACGAAGCGCGCGGCAAGTTTCTGGCCGCCGCGCAGGCCCGGGGGCTCAACATCGAGCGCCACCTGCATCCGGAGATGGTCGGGCCGTCGGGTGAGCAACTCTCCATCGACATCGCGTTGTTCTCCCCGGCGCGGGCGGAAACGCTGCTGATCATCACCTCGGGCGTGCACGGCGTGGAGGGGTTCTGCGGCTCTGGTTGCCAGACCGGCCTGCTGCACGACGACGAGCTCTTCGCGCGGCTGGCCACGGCCAAGGTGGCGCTGTTGCTGGTGCACGCGGTTAACCCGTACGGGTTTGCGCATCTGCGGCGCGTGAATGAAGATAACGTCGACCTGAACCGCAACAGCGTCGACTTTGCCGAGGCGGCTTGCGCCAACCCGGCCTATCTTGAAGTCGATCCGCTTCTGTTGCCGCGCACCTGGCCGCCCAGCCAGGCCGATCAGGCCGCGTTGCTGCACTTCATGACCACCCGAGGCGAGAAAGCCCTGCAAGATGCCGCAACAAGCGGTCAATACCGCGTGCCGGACGGCATGTTCTACGGTGGCAGCGCGCCGTGCTGGAGCACGTTGCAGATGCGCGGAATCGTCTCGCGGCATGCAGCCGGCATGTCCCGCCTGATGTGGATCGATCTGCACACCGGGCTCGGCCACTACGGCCACGGCGAGAAAATCTTCAACAGCCCCGACCCTGCTGAACTCGAGCGCGCCATGCGTACCTGGGGTGCGGATGTGCGGCCGATTGCGGCGGCGGGTTCGGTGTCTTCGGTGGTCAAGGGTGACCTAGTGGGCGTGGCGTACGAACTGCTGCCCGGCATCGAGAAGACCTGCGTGACGCTGGAGTTCGGCACGCTCGCGCCCATGGCGGTACTGCAGGCGTTGCGGGCCGACCATTGGCTGCATCGCTACCCGGAGCAGGGCGCCGCGCAGCATGACGGCATCCGCCAAGCGCTGCGCGATGCGTTCTATTGCGATGTGCCGGAGTGGAAAGGGATGGTCTACGCGCAGACGCGCATGGCTGTATTGCAAGCCGTGGCGCGGTTTTCCGGCTAGGCGGCGCCGGCCGGATCGGGCGACGGCTTGGGCGCCCGCACCGTGAGCGCGCACCCGGCCGACGCGGCGATGATGGCCAGGATCGCCACCCACTGCCGCCCCGTCAACTGCTCGTGCAGCACGATCGCCCCGGCCAGCGCGCCGATGGCCGGCTCCAGGCTCAGCAGCACCGAGAACGTCTTGCCCGGCAGATGCTTGAGCGCCACCATTTCCAGCGAATACGGGATCGCGCTCGACAGCAGGCCGATGCCCAGTCCTGCCAGAATCAGCGACGGCGCAAGCAGCGCCGACCCCGCCTGCGCTACCCCGAACGGAATCGCAAACAGCGCGCCCACCAACATGCCAATCGACGTGGCCTGGCCCGCATGCAGGCCGCCAAGGTTCTTGCCGGTCAGGATATAGAGCGCCCAGCACACGCCGGCGGCCAGCGCATAGACCGCGCCCAGGTGATCAAGCTGTCCGACCGCCTTGTCGGCCACTGTCAGCATCAGCAGGCCCACCACCGCCAGCCCGATCCACACGAAATCGAGCGCTCGGCGCGACAACAGCACCGCCAGCACCAGCGGCCCGGTGAACTCGATGGCGATTGCAATGCCGATCGGCAACCGCTGCAGCGACAGGTAGAACAGCAGGTTCATGCTCGCCAGCGTGACGCCGTACAGTGCGATGCGGCCGGCATCGGCGCGGCGCAGGTGCAGGCGCCATGGCCGCCAGAACGCCAGCAGGATCACCGCGCCAATGGTCACGCGATAGGTGACCGTGCCCGCTGCACCCAGTACCGGGAACAGCGTTTTGGCAAACGAATTGCCCAGACACACCGAGGCCATCGAGCCCATCAGCGCAAGGATGGGCATCCAGGGGGAGGTCGTGGTGGAAGCGGGCGAGGCTGGAGCAGCGGAAGACATGGTCGGCAGTGGGAGAAACAGCAGGACAACGCCAAAGCATAGCCGGGTGCCGCCGAGAAATCGTTGCGTTCTCGGCGGTGCGGGCGTCGCTTTTTATCGGATTGGCGTGCTTACAGGGCGGCCGCACTTGGGCGGATCACGTCGATCAGCAGCACGCGCTGGCCTTCGCGTTCGCCGTCGGGGCGCGGGGTCACGCCGCGCTGTGGGCGCGGGGCGGCCAGCGGAGCCGGGTCTTCGGCGCTCATGCCGAACACGGCCAGCTTGGACGCCGCAATGCGCTGCAGTGTGCCGCGCACGCCGGGTACGTCCAGGTCTTCGGGGTCGAAGCCGGTGGTGGCCGTCCAGTCGTCGCGGGCGATGTCCAGCAGGCCGTTGGCCATCTCGAACTGCAACGACGCGCCAAAGCCCTTCTGCAGCGAGTGCGCGCCGAGCAGGTATTCCGCCGTCAGGAACCCGCGCAGCCGCGTCCAGAACGCCAGCGAGCCAATATTGCCGCTCTTGAGCGCATGGCTCGGGGCGACTTCCCAGCTATGGTCGAGCAGCTTGTTAATGAGGCGGCCCCAGGTCGGCACGTCGGTGCCGGCGGAGCAATCCTCGCCGGGGCCTTCCGGGCGTGCGAGCTGGCGCAGCAGGCCGGTGAACGAACCGGAGCCGGGCCGGGCGCCGCCTGCCTGCGGGCCCGAAGGCCAGCGCCATTGCAGCGGCGAAGCCGGCCGCACGCCTGGCCATTGCGCGTGCTGCTGCAGCCCCGTGCAGGGCGTCAGGTAGCGCCACTGACGCTGGTCGCGGCCAATGCGGCGCAGCGGGTCCAGCTCGGCCGACAGGTCGAACTTGCCAAGAAACGCTGCGTTGCGCGACTTGATCGGCGAGCGCGCATAGACGTTGAAGTCGGGCCAGCCTTCGTACAGGTTGATCTGCGGCAGCGCGTGGTGCATGTCGAGCGCGTCGTCGGGCTGGTCGATGCGGCGGCTGGTGAGGAACAGTGCGCGGCAATCGAGCGTGGGCACCGCGCCGCGCAGGCGCAGCAGCACGAGCAGGTCGCCGAATTCCGCCGGGCGCGCTTCAGTGCGGGCCGGGTAGGCGTGCGGTTGCTCTTCAGGCCAGAAGGTGGTCAGGCGCAGGGCCGAGCCCGGGAACGCTCTGCGCAGCCCTTGCCGTAGCAGGCGCAGGCCGTCTGGGTGGCGCAGGATGCGCAGGACGGAAAGATCGTCGCGCAGGGTGGCGTCGGGGTGCGGCGCGCGGCCGCCGTGCTCTGCGGCCAGTGCAAAACGCCACAGCGCGGTGTCGCTGGCCAGATCCTGTGCCGAGGCATCGCGCAAGGCACTGGAGCGTCCGCCGGGCATCGGCTCATGGGCGTCGCCGGCAGTGTCTCCTGCTGCGGCATAGGCGCTGGTGGTCGACCCGGCAATCGCGTCAAAAGGGCCCCTGAATGGCGGCCGGTTGCGCTCGGGCATGGTTATTCCAACATTGTTTTGTCAATTCTCTGGCGCGCAGCATAGCACCATGCAGCACACCAGGGAGCGGCGCGGCGTCCCTCCCCTCGTTGGGGAATAGCGGGCGAAATGACGGCGATCAGACTGTACGGAACGACGCCACCGCGTCGCGCAGCACCTGGGCCTGCTCTTCCAGCGACAATGCGGCGGCGGCAGCCTGTTCGACCAGCGCGGCGTTCTGCTGTGTCACTTCGTCCATCTGGTTGACGGCCTGATTGACTTGCTCGATGCCGGAGCTTTGCTCCTCCGACGCCGAGCTGATCTCGCCCATGATGTCCGTCACGCGCTTGACCGCGACCACCACCTCGTCGATCACGCTGCCCGCCTCGGCCACCAGGGTGGTGCCGTTTTCGACGCGGCCAACTGAATCGCCGATGAGTTCCTTGATCTCCTTGGCCGCACCCGCCGAGCGCTGAGCCAGGTTGCGCACCTCGCCGGCGACCACGGCAAAGCCGCGGCCTTGCTCGCCGGCGCGCGCGGCTTCCACCGCGGCGTTGAGCGCCAGGATGTTCGTCTGGAACGCGATGCCTTCGATCACGCCGATGATGTCGGCGATCTTCTTGCTGCTTTCGTTGATGCCCGCCATGGTGTCAATGACGCGGCCGACCACCTCGCCACCCTTGGCCGCGATGTCCGACGCGTTGACGGCCAGCGTGCTCGCCTGGCGCGCGTTGTCGGCGTTCTGGCGCACGATGCTCGTCAGCTCTTCCATGCTTGACGCGGTCTCTTCCAGCGACGAAGCCTGCTCTTCCGTGCGTTGCGACAGATCGGCATTGCCGGCCGCGATCTGCTTGGTGGCACTCGCAATCGAATCCGCCGACGTCTTGATATGGCCGATGGTGCCGGTCAGTTGCTGCTGCATCTGCGCCATGGCGACCAGCATGCTGTCGCGGTCGCCGGTGCGGGTTTGCACGTGCACGGCCAGGTCCCCGCCGGCAATGCGGCGTGCTACCTCGGTGGCGTAGCTCGGCTCACCGCCCAGCCCGCGCTGCACGTTGCGGATGATGAGTGACATGGCCAGCGACACCGCGCCGCCCACCAGCAAGATGACGATCAGGTTGGCGATGAGCGAATGGTGATATGCCGCATCCACTTCCTGCAGAAAGACGGCGCTGGAGAGGTTCCAGTCCCACGGCGCAAAGTGCTTCACGTAGCCGATCTTGGGCAGCGCAGTTTCGCTGCCGGGCAGGCGGCCCTGATATTCAGCAAAGCCAAAGCCCTTGTCCTTTGCGGCGGCGACGATGGTCGGGTAGACGGGCTTGCCGGTCGGGTCTTTGAAGCCCGCGGTGCTCTTGCCGACCATGTCCGCCAGCGTCGGGTGCATCAGCAGGATGTATTGCGAATCGACCACGAACAGATAGCCAGTCGTGCCGAAGCGCATCGAGGCGAGCGTCGACAGCGCGGCCTTCTTGGCGTCGGCTTCGCTCATGGCGCCGGATTGTGCACGGCCGTAATACAGCTTGGCGATGCCCTCGGCCGCGTCCACCAGATTCTGCAGGCCGACCTTGCGTTCATCGAGCATGGTGGCGCGGGTTTCCATTGCGCTCCAGATGCCGACGCCGATCAGCCCCAGCCACATCAGGGCCAGCGCGAGGCGCAGTTTTGCTTTGAGTGTCCACTGTCGCATGTCGCGTTTTCTCCACTTATTGTTTGACGACTCCGCAACGGTGTAACGGCGATGACGTGGTCTTCTTTAGTGGAGGCACTGCGAGCGTAGTGTGCGGATTTCCGCAAAAAGAAGGCGCCGGCTTGCACCGGCGCCCGAAGAGACGGCGCCCCACTTACAAGAAGGGGGCACCGCCGCGCGTTGGGGGATTGTTATCAGCGGGGGATCATTGCTCGCGAATCCACGTCTGCGAGCGGCCGAGCAGGCTGATGCCGATGAAGCCGCGCACAGTGAGTTTCTTGCCAGTCTCATCCAGCGACATCTTGGCGCTGTAGATCTTGCCGTTTTCCGGGTCGAGGATATTGCCACCATCCCAGTTGTTATTTCCGTTGGCCTTCAGATCCTTGAGGATTGTCAGACCTTGGATCGGCTGGTCCTTGCGGTCGTCCGTGCACTTGGTGCAGGTCTTGTTTTCGTCGCCGGGCACCAGGATCTTGCTGACCTTGCCCGTGAATGTGCCGCCGTTGTCGACGATCGTCACTTCGCCTTTCTGTTTTCCCGTGTTGTCGTCGATGGTCCTCCAGGTGCCGGCGGGGCTGGCTTGCGCGAAGGCGCTGCCGGCTGCCAGTGCGAGGGCCAGTGCGCCGGCCAGGCGCGCGAGAGAGTGGGGGGTGCGTTGCATTGTGGAGTCTCCTGTTGTTAGCGTAAAAAGAATCGGTGAGGGTTGATCGGTGATGTCGGCGCAGGGATCAATGCGCGCTCAACGCGCCGGTCAGGGGTGACAGCGGATTGCTGCCGGAGCCGCCGGCGGCGTTCGTGACGCCACCCAGCGCATTCGTGATCGGGGCCAGCGGGTTGCTGCTGCCGCCTGCGCCACTCAACGCGGTTGTCACTGGGGCCAGCGGGTTGCTGCCACCGCCGAGGCCACCACCGAGCGCGCTCGTGATCGGTGCGAGCGGGTTCGTCGAGCCGCCGCTGCTGCCGTTGACCAGACCGCCCGCGCTCGCGACCGTGCTGCCCACGGCGCCAACCACACCGCCCACGTCACGCGTGAGCGGGTTGCCGCCAGCCGCACCGACTTGCGCACCGGCGCTTTGCAGGCCGCCGCCCGCCGTATTGAGTGCACCCGCCAGCGGGCTGCCGAGCATCGTCGTGCTGCCGACCGCCTGCGTGCCCTGCACGACCTGCGCCGACAGCGGCACGATCGCGTTGCTGGTCTGCTGCGTGATCTGCTGCACCGGGCCGCTCGACGTACCAATGGTGACAAGCCCGCCGGCACCCTGCAGCACTTGCCCCAGCGCCGACAGACCGCTGCCCGCCGGCGACGTCACCGGATTCAGCGGCGCCAGCGGGCTGCCTGCGGCGCCCAGATCCGAGACGGTCTGCCCGGCGTTGCCCACCGTCACCCCAGTGGAGCGGATCACGTCGCCCGAACTCTGCACCGTCGTACCGACCGGGTCCGGCGTCGAGCCGATCTTGCCAAGCCCGTTGCTGATGCCCGTGCCCAATGTCTGGACGGTATTGCCGGCGGAGGTGACTGTCGCGCCCAGGTCCTTCTGCGCAGCGGTGCCGCCGATGACAGGTACCGGCGCTGTGCCGATGGTCGTGCCAAGGTCGCTGACGGTCTTGCCCGACTGCGTGACGGTGTTGCCGCCGTTGCTGGCCACGTTGCCCACCGGCACTGCGCCCGGGTTGTTGTTGGCCGACGAAGTCGGCGTGGTGTCGCCGTTCGGGTTGCCGCCCGAAGCGCAGCCGGCCAGCGTCAGCACGGCGAGCGCGGCCGCTGCCAACAGCGTGCGCGATGACAGAACAGTGGAAGAAGCGTGGAGCGGGTTCTGAATCTTCATGGTGAGTCTCCTTGTAAGCGCGGCCCGTACCGCGTGTCACCGCCGGGTCAGAAGAACGCGCATCTGGCGTCCAGCGGGTAGCATCCGCCTGCGTTTGCCGTCGAATGCAAAAAAAGTTCTACAGAGCAGGGGCTAGCGATGCGCGCCGGATGTCACACCCGACAGCACGCCGCCAACCAACCCGCCCGCCGTTGTGCCGACGCTGCCCAATCCGCCCAGCGAGCCGGTTGCTGCAGCGCCGCTATTGCTGATTGCGCCGGGGCCACCAATCGCACCAATCGCACCAATCGCACCTGCACCGGGCAACCCCGCCGTCAGCGAACCGACTGCCGTCGTAACCGGCGCCAGCGCACCACCGAGCGCGCCGGTCAACGCACCACTTGGCGCGCCACCTGCCGCAGACGGCGCCGCAGGCGTGACCACCGTTGACAACCCACTGGTGAGCGAGCCGAGCGCACCCACCGTATTACCGAGCGTCGACACCAGCGCATCACCCTTGCCGGCCGTCGTGATCGTGCGACCCTCGCTGCCGAGCGCGCCGCCCAGCGTCACCAGCACGTTGCCCACCGGTGCGCCCAGGCCAGTGGCTGCGCCCAGCGTTTGCGTGGCGGAAGTCAGCGTGCTGGTCAGCGGCACGATGGCGGTGATCGTGGTGGTGGTCACCTGCTCGACGGGGCCGGTCAGCGTCGCGATGGGCGTGCTGCCGGTTGGTCCGGTGCTACCCGTTGCATTGCTGCCGCTGCTGCTCGACCACGTCGGCGAAGTCGATGTCGCGATCGCTGGCTTGGATTGCGAATCGCTGCCGCCGCCGAGCGACGTACCCATGTCGCCGCTGCCCGAATTCGCGCAACCGGCCAGCATGGCGAGCGATGCCGTCGCCAATATGCAATGCCTGCACTGCAGGAAAATTCCGCGCTTGGGCGGATTCGATTTCAACAAGAACGCTCGATCGCGCATCTTGTGCCTCCACGACTCAGAACAGAACGCTTGTGTTGGACCCCTTCTGTCTTGCGCTCTTTGCTCGTCGGGTTTGTCGTCGTCAGGCATGTTGTGTTGGCGACGACCTCCCTGTCTTGTCACGGACCACGCGCAGGTCCGTGCCACACCGCGCGATCGATGCCGCGCTGACGTGGTGAGCGGATCGTGAGGTGAAACCGAATGGCATGACAATCAGCGGCAACCTGACACCCTGATATGCAGTTGCAGCAATTGTCAGGTTTGATTTCGCATAAAACGCCACTGCTGGCCATTTCAAGCGCATGAACGGCGCAGCAAAAATGGCCTCCGGATTGCCGTAGAACAATCCTTCTATCGTCGTAAAACAGCCTCGTTTCAAACGCAATTGCGCGCAGTTTTCAGCGGTTGCTGAGCAGGGTTTTCCCGCGATCGGTGATCTGTTTCGCGCGGTGCATGTCGCAACCGCGAGGCGGTGCACATCCGCAGTTCGGCATCGCCACGCATCAATGTCGGCATCGCACGCATCGACACCAGCAGCGCATGCGTCGATGCAGCTCGCACTCACACATGTATCGATGTCTCAACCGCATCGCCATCACCTCGTGCGTCGGAGGCGCGGCACGCGATTTGCGGCCCACGCATGCGCGCTGTCGGCCATCGCAATTGCCTCGACTTCGCGTGGCGCGCATCGAGGTGCGCGAGATGTGTGTCAGCAACGTCGACCGACACGTTCAACACATCGATACGCACGCGTCGATCGCGTCGATTGCGTGCGTATCGATGCGTTGAGTGCGAAAAATTCGCGTGCGTTGTCGCATCTACGCATCGTTCTTTCCGGCACACATCGCGCAGCTCGCACGTCGATGCGCACGACGATGTCGAACGCGTGCCATGCACGTGCATGTGTTCACGATGCACGCGCATGCAACATCGCGCGTTGCTGTAAACCGGCATGACCACTGGGTTTGCGGGACACGTGTGTCAACGCGGAGCAACGCGGTAACGTGATGTCACGACGCAAGAAAATGCGCATTCGTGAGATCGAACTGCACGCATGCGCGATCCGAACTGCAGCGACGCACAGACGCAGCGCAATCCTTCACCAAAACTCACCGCGCTTTTTGCATAAATCTCTTAACATCACTGCGCAAACGAATTATGATTCGCCTTGACAAGACGTTGACTTCGATGCAAGGAAGCTTCGCGCGATCAACGACGATGAAGTTCCAAGCGGCAAGTGAAAGGTAGTCGAGGAGCGTAACCACTTTGATGCACGCCACGCCGACAGGGCTGTTTGAACTCGGTGCCGTCTCTACGATCCCCCCGTCGGGATGGGCGTACTACCCCCAAAAGAAAACGCGCGCTCTCCAGTTTTTCGCTGCCCGTAAAGTCACGCTGCAAGCGGCTTTGCGGTCCACGCAGCGATTCGCGCAAGATCAGATTTCGACCGGTGTGGCCACGATGCCCCGGTTCTCTCAATTGATGAAGACTCGCCCGATGCAATTTGTCTGGCCGGCTGCGGTTACGCCTGTGCGCGCGACCGAGGCGTGCAACTTGCTGCGTGTGTCCGCCGCGCAAGTCGCAGATCTTCCTACCGAATTCATTAGCGTGCGACTGCCGTTTGGTGGCGCGCCGATGAATCGCTCGCTCGGTTGGTCTGGCGATGCCAATGCATCGTGGGATCGGGCCGGTCGGGTTGCTCAATCTCGATAGTTCGATACCCAATCTTGAAGGAGTTTCCCATGGCAACTGCTGCTAAGAAGAAACCGGCCGCCAAGGCCCCGGCCAAGAAGGCCGCTGCAAAGAAGGCTCCGGCCGCCAAGAAGGCTGCCGTGAAGAAGGCTGCTCCGGCCGCCAAGAAGGCCCCGGCCAAGAAGGTTGCTGCGAAGAAGGTTGCAGCTAAGAAGGTCGCTGCCAAGAAGGCTCCGGCTGCTAAGAAGGCCGCAGTGAAGAAGGTTGCTGCCAAGAAGGCTCCGGCTGCTAAGAAAGCCGCAGTGAAGAAGGTTGCTGCCAAGAAGGCTCCGGCTGCTAAGAAGGCCGCAGTGAAGAAGGTTGCTGCCAAGAAGGCTCCGGCTGCTAAGAAAGCCGCAGTGAAGAAGGTTGCTGCCAAGAAGGCTGTCGCCAAGAAGGCCCCGGCTGCCAAGAAGGCTGCCGCCAAGCCTGCTGCGAAGAAGGCCCCGGCGAAGAAGGCTGTCGCCAAGCCTGCTGCTGCTCCGGCCGCTGCACCTGCTGCACCCGCTGCCAAGACCGCGCTGAACCCGGCTGCGGCATGGCCGTTCCCGACCGGCAACCGTCCGTAAGTCATTCTTACGACGGCGATCCTCCGGGACCACAGCGGCGCGCTGGTTTCGCACCCCGCGCCCACCTGATCGGATACTGCGTATCCGGTCCGCAAGATCCTAGCGTCTTGCACCGCCCGCCGATCGGCTCACGCCCCGGCGGGCTTTTTATTGCCCTCGCGGTTGCTCATGCGTTTCTTGCACGCAAAAAAAACCGCACCGGCGCGATGCCGATGCGGTGTTTCCGATGCGTCCGATCTGTCTGACTGCTGAACTGGTCTCGTCGATCAGTGCGTCACGCGCGTCACGCCGCCAGACGACAACAGACGCACACGCTCGCCAGGGCGGAAGGCCTCGTCGGCGTCTTGTGTGATGGCGCGGTATTCACCATTGTCGAGCTTCACGGTGATTTCCAAGCCAGGACGTTTGTTCATCTGACCTTCGAGCGCACTGCCTGCCACGCCACCCAGAATCGCACCGAGCACGCCCGCCGCCACCGAGCCGTTGCCGCGCCCGATGGCCGCTGCTGAACCGATGCCGCCGATCGCGCCGCCGGCAATGGTGCCGACGCCGGTCTGTTCACGGTCGATCACGACGTTGCGCACGGAATCCACGGTACCGAAGCGCACGGTCTGCTCGCGCTGTGCCTGACCGGAGTTGTAGGCGCTGTTGGAGTTGGTGCCCATGGCGCAGCCTTGCAGGCCGAGGGCAGCGACCAGCATAGTCGCGGCGCCGATGCGATAGATGGGTTTCATGTCTGTTCCTTATTGATACCGGTACCCGAACGCGGACTCGAAGCGCCGGGCAATTTCGTCGACGGGCAGGCCGTGATTCTGCGGGCCTTGGCAAGCGATCTTGAGTGAGCCCATCAGGCTGGCGAGGCGGCCTGTGGTTTCCCAGTCCAGGCCGTTTTCGATGCCGTAGAGCAGGCCGCCGCGGAAGGCGTCGCCGCAACCGGTCGGGTCGACCACACGTTCGGCCGGCACGGCCGGAATAGTGTACTGCTTGCCGCCGGCGTGAATCTCCGCCCCCTCTTCCCCGCGCGTGACGATGTAAGCCTCGACGCGCTGCGCAAGTTCTGCCGCACTGTAGCCCGTGCGTGACAGCATGACTTGCGCTTCGTAGTCATTGACTACCACGTAGCTGGCGAGTTCAACGAAGCGGCGGAGGTCTGCGCCGTCAAACAGCGGCATCGCCTGGCCCAGATCGAAGATAAAGGGCACGCCGGATTCTGCAAATTGTGTGGCGTGGTGCAGCATGCCCTCGCGGCTGTCGGGGCCGACCAGGCCGAGCTTGGCCGGCAGCGCATTCTTGACCGAGTTGATGCTCGAGTGGCTCATCGCACCCGGGTGGAACGCGGTGATCTGGTTGTTGTCGCGGTCGGTCGTGATCATCGCTTGCGCGGTGAACGTGTCCGGAACCTCCGTGACATGCGCGGTCGAGATGTCGAGCTTCTTCAGGTAGTCCAGATACGGACCGGCGTCCTGGCCGACCGTGCCCATGATGATGGGTTCGCCGCCGAGCATCTTGAGCGTGTAGGCGATGTTGCCTGCGCAGCCACCGAACTCCCGGCGCATGGTCGGCACCAGAAAAGAAACGTTCAGGATGTGGATCTTGTCGGGCAGGATGTGTTCGCGGAAGTGTCCGTCGAACGTCATGATGGTGTCGTAGGCAACCGAGCCGCAGATCACGCTGGCCATATTGAGAAGCTCCAGATATGACACGGCCGCCCAGTGGACGGCCGTGTGATGAACGAGAGACCGGGTGCCGGTCTCGATACGCGGTACAGCTTACTTCAGCGCGGCCAGGGCAGCGTCGTAGTTCGGCTCTTCCTTGATTTCCGGCACGAGTTGCGAGTACAGGACGTTGTCGTTGGCGTCGAGCACGACCACGGCGCGGGCGGTCACGCCAGCCAGCGGGCCCGACGTGATGTCGACGCCGTAGGCTTGCTTGAAGCCCTTGTCACGGAAGGTCGACAGCGGCTTGACGTTGGCGATGCCTTCGGTGGTGCAGAAGCGGCCAGCGGCGAACGGCAGGTCGGCGGAGATGGAGAGCACGACCGTGTTGTCCAGCTTGGCGGCGGCTTCATTGAATTTGCGCGTGGAGGTGGCGCACACCGGGGTGTCCAGGCTCGGCACGATGTTCAGGACCTTACGCTTGCCGGCAAAGTCAGCCAGCGACACGTCCTTCAGGTCTGCGCCGACCAGCGTGAATGCCGGGGCCTTCGCGCCAGCGGTCGGGAATTGGCCGCCGACTTCGATCGGGTTGCCGCCAAGGGTCACGTTTGCCATGGTGTTGCTCCTTCCTTTGATGCGTGTTGGGGGTGAATCAGGGGGAAAATCATGGATAGAAAATCAGGACCCGGTAATTGGCCGTCGGGCGCTGGGACTGGAATCGTACCCGAATCGGCAGCTCGGCGCGGGCGGGCAGCCCAGACTTGCCGTATGCACTGTCGTTCGGGTTCAGGTAGTCGTTGGGCAGCAGGGCGCGGCGCGAGAGCAGTTGGTCCTGCAGGTCGGTCGTGATCAGTTCGATGGCCGGCAACGCGATGGGCCCGCCCGCGCGGTTGCGCAACGTAGCGGTCAGTACGTACTGGTCAGAGGCATCACCTTCTTGCCGCTGCAGTTGCGACGATTCGATCTGCAGGGCATCTAGATCACGTGGCGGCGCGATCGTACAGTGCAGTGGCTGGCACAGCGCTTCCAACAGCGGGCGTGCGGATGGTGCGCGGCGAGCGATTTCTGCGCGGGCCAGGAAGAGTATCTGCACCACTGCCAGCACCGCCAGCAAGCCGATCGCAATGCGCGCCAGCGCGCGACGGCCGGTCGATTTGCGTGCCTGCTCGCGGGCCTGTGCGGCACGCAGGAAATCCAGCGTCGCGGCAGAGACACCATGATTCGGCCCACGCACCTTGCGTGGTCGCGGCGCACCAGTCAGCGTGCGCTGTGGCGTTGGGCTGGTTGGCTCGACCTGCGTGCGGCGTGCTTGACCATGGCGGCGCGGCACCGGTGCGAACAGCGTATGCGGATCGGTTTCGTGGCGCATCCAGACCGAATCGTGCTTCTCAACCTCAGGCTTGGGGGATGCGGCGGGTGCCGGCGCGGAAGGTGTGGTTGCCCGAGCGGCCACTGGCACGGTGGCGCGTTCGACCGGCAAGTCTGCCGACGGCTGCTTGGGCACGGCGGCCGCGAACGCGTCTTCCTCATCGTCGAGGTTGCCGATGGGCGGCAGGCCGTGGAATGGATCGGCGGGCGTGGCAGGCGGTTCGGGTTCTGGTGCACGTAGCGCCGGCTCGGCGGGTGCTTCGATGGACGACTCAACAGCGGGCTCGACAGCGCGCTCAATCGGCGCCTCATTGGGCAGCGGACGCGTGTCGGGTGCGGTCGGTTGCACGTCGGGCGCGGGTGTCGCACCTTCGACTTCGCCCAGATGCACTTCTGCGACGCCTTCTTCAGGAACATCCTCTTCCCAGATCAGCGTCATGCCGAAGCCGTGATCGTCCTCGGTGACGGGGGGCGCGGTGGGCGTTTCCGGCTCAGGGCTGGCGGGCGGTGAGAGCGGCGCGATGCGAGCAGCGCGTTCTGGCGGTTGCTGAGACTGCGGCGCTTTGGCAACCACCGCTGCGGGCGCGACTACGGCGCCCAGTTCGATCAGATGACCGCGGCCATCGAAGACGTGATTGCAGCGCCCGCAACGGACGAGGCCGCCGCGCAGCCGAAGCTGATCGGCAACAACGCGGAATGCGGTTTGACAGTTGGGACAGCGGGCGGCCAAACGTGGCGCAGCTTGTGGCGCAGTTGCCATGCGGGACGAGGAGAAAAAAGCCGACCGCGCGAGTATTGCAGACAGTGACGCCAGCGTCGACCTTTGCGGGTGACGCTGGTGCGCAAACTCGTGAAATTACGCGGGCTTCACACCGCGGGTTTGACACCGTGCAGGCAGACCCACCCGTCACGTGCACGCCACACCGTGAGCGGAACGGCCGATGCATACGCGGCGGCCACTTCTTCGGCCTGGCGCTCAAGCACGCCCGACAGGATCAGCCGGCCGCCCGGGCGCACGCGTGCGCACAGCATGGCCGCCATCAGCTTGAGTGGGTTCGACAGGATGTTGGCGACGACCAGGTCGAACGGGCCTTCCGGCGCGTCGTCGGGCAGGGCGAATGTGGCCTCGACGTGGTTGCGCTCGGCGTTGTAGCGCGAGGCATCGACGGCGTTCGGGTCAATATCGACGCCGACGGTTTCACCGGCACCGAGCTTCTTGGCGACGATGGCCAGGATGCCTGAGCCGCAGCCGTAGTCGAGCGTGCGCTCTTCCGGTTGCACGTGCTGCTCCAGCCATTCCATGCACAGGCGCGTGGTCGGGTGGCTGCCTGTGCCGAAAGCGAGGCCGGGGTCCAGCTCCAGCACGACGGCATCAGGCTCCGGTGCGTCGTGCCACGAGGGCACGACCCAGATGTGCTCGCCGATGTGGATGGGTTCGAACTGCGATTGCGTTACGCGCACCCAGTCCTGCTCTTCGACTTCGCGCACGGTGTACGCGGGCAGCGGCGACAGGCCAATTTCGTTGGCTGCGGCCGCGACCAGCAGGGCCGGATCAGCGTCTTCAGCCAGCAGCGCGACCACGCGCGAGCGGTTCCACGCCAGGCGCGTCGGTTCGTGGCCGGGCTCGCCGAAGAGCGGTTGCTCGTCGGGCGTGTCGGCATCGGCGTCTTCTACCGAGACCGACAGCGCGCCCAGATCGAACAGCGCCTCGGACAATGCCTCAGCGTCGTCACGCGCCACTTCGAGCACGCATTCGCGGTACGTCATGTTATTTGCCGCCACCCTTGGCCACTTCCTGTTGTGCCAGACGGTGCTCCAGGTAGTGGATGTCCGTGCCGCCTTCAACGAAGTTGGCGTCGAGCATCAGGTCGCGGTGCAGCGGCACGTTGGTCGAGATGCCTTCCACCACCATTTCCGACAGCGCGATGCGCATGCGGGCAATCGCCTGCTCACGCGTGGCGCCGTACGTGATGACCTTGCCGATCATCGAGTCGTAGTTGGGCGGCACGAAGTAGCCGTTGTAGGCGTGCGAATCCACGCGCACGCCCGGGCCACCCGGCACGTGCCACGACGTGATGCGGCCCGGCGACGGCGTGAACTTGAACGGATCTTCCGCGTTGATGCGGCACTCGATGGCGTGGCCCTTCAGGACGATGTCCTTCTGGCGGAAGCGCAGCTTTTCGCCGGCCGCCACACGGATCTGCTCCTGCACGATGTCGACGCCGGTGATCATTTCCGTGACCGGGTGCTCGACCTGCACGCGCGTGTTCATCTCAATGAAGTAGAACTCGCCGTTCTCGTACAGGAACTCGAACGTGCCGGCGCCACGGTAGCCGATCTTCTTGCAGGCGTCCGCGCAGCGGTCACCAATGCGCTCGATCAGACGGCGCGCGATGTGCGGTGCCGGCGCTTCCTCGATCACCTTCTGGTGACGGCGCTGCATGGAGCAATCGCGCTCGCCCAGCCAGACGGCATTGCGGTGCTGGTCAGCCAAGACCTGGATCTCCACGTGGCGCGGATGCTCCAGGAACTTCTCCATGTAGACCTCGGGATTGCCGAAGGCGCGGCCGGCTTCTTCGCGCGTCATGTTGACGGCGTTGATGAGCGCAGCCTCGGTGTGCACCACGCGCATGCCGCGGCCACCACCACCACCGGCGGCCTTGATGATGACCGGATAGCCGACGTTGCGGGCCGTTGCCAGGATTTCCTTCGGGTCTTCCGGCAGAGCGCCTTCCGAGCCCGGCACGCACGGCACGCCGGACTTGATCATGGCCTGCTTGGCCGACACTTTGTCGCCCATCAGGCGGATCGACTCGGGCGTCGGGCCGATGAAGGTAAAGCCGGATTGCTCCACGCGCTCGGCAAAGTCGGCGTTTTCCGACAGGAAGCCGTAGCCGGGGTGGATCGCCTGTGCGTCCGTCACTTCGGCGGCCGAGATGATGGCCGGCATGTTCAGGTACGACAGCGGCGACGGCGCCGGGCCGATACAGACGGCTTCGTCGGCCAGCTTGACGTATTTGGCTTCCTTGTCCGCCTCGGAATAGACCACCACGGTCTTGATGCCGAGTTCGCGGCAGGCGCGCTGGATGCGAAGAGCGATCTCGCCGCGATTCGCGATCAGGATCTTGTCGAACATCGTGTTCTCGCTACAAAAAAGGGAGGCGAGGGCGCTATGGCTGGGCCGCGCTCAGTGGCAGCCCGGGTGCGCCGGCTCGCGCTCGGATGCGGCGAGGTCGTGAAATACGGCCCGCCGCACGATGAGGATCTGATGCCGGAAGATCAGCCGATCACGAACAGCGGCTGGCCGTATTCCACAGCCTGGCCGTTGTCGATCAGGATTTCCTTGATGACGCCGGCCTTGTCCGCTTCGATCTCGTTGAGCAGCTTCATCGCTTCGATGATGCAGATGGTCTGGCCTTCCTTGACCGTGTCGCCCACCTTGACGAACTCGGCAGCGCCCGGCGACGGCGAGCGGTAGAACGTACCGACCATCGGCGAGGTCACGATGTGGCCGGCCGGCAGGGCCGGGGCAGAGGCTTCGGCGCCAACAGCAGCCGGAGCGGCGACGGGTGCGCCGACGGCCGGAGCGACCTGCATCGGCATCGGCGCATATTGCATCGGCGCCAACACTTGCGGTGCCGACTTGACGATGCGGACCTTGCCTTCGCCTTCGGTCACTTCGAGTTCCGAAATGCCCGATTCGGCCACGAGGTCGATCAGCGTTTTCAGCTTGCGCAAATCCATGAACGTTCTCCTGCAGCGTCGGCGATCTGGGGCGATGGATGCGCGCGCGAATGGCTCTTCAGCCGCGCATCGGCGCATCGGTAAGTTCAGGGCGCCCCAGGCGCTGGCGTCGTTGCGTTGGTTAAGTGGTTGAAATAAAAGGAAGAAGACGGCTGATCAGCCGCCGTGTTGATCGCTGCGCTGGTCGATGAAAAAGTCCAGCGCCGCCAGATAGCCGCGCCAGCCCAGTCCGCAGATCACGCCCACCGCCTGATCCGCCAGATACGAATGGTGGCGGAACGGCTCACGGCGATGCACGTTGGACAGATGAACTTCGATGTACGGGATCACTACGCCGGCCAACGCATCGCGCAGGGCCACGCTCGTGTGCGTGTAGGCCGCCGGATTGATGATGATGAACTCAACGCCCTCGCTCCTGGCTGCGTGAATGCGATCTACCAGCGCGCCTTCGTGATTCGACTGGAAGTGCGCCAGCGTTACGCCCCGCGCTTTTGCACGTTCGACCAGCGCGGTGTTGATGTCGGCCAGCGTGGTCGCACCATAGACTTCCGGTTCGCGCGTCCCCAGTAAATTGAGGTTCGGGCCGTGCAGTACGAGCACGTTGCTGGGTCCGCTGTGATGCGCTTTGGCGATGGGTTTATCAGCCACGATTTGACCGGTTGAGCGAAATTGGGCGCAATTTACAGCAACTTAGAATGCTTTGTCTAGTTTTTGCTGAAAAACTATCGAGGAATCGGTGTTTTCACCGATCTTGGGCGCGCTGCTCACGCTTTGGCTGGAGAAGAAGGGAGGTTGCGTGCACATGAACGTCAGATGACGTTTTTGTGGATTCACGTGCGCCGCAAGGCTTCGCGCAGTTCTTCTGCATGCACACGGCCCATCTTCCGGAAAGTGATCTCACCTTGTGCATTGAGGATCACAGTGAACGGCAGGCCGCCGACCTCGTTGCCGAACTGACGGCCCAGTTCCGTTCCGCCAAAGCCCGCCACGGCAACCGGATATGTGACGTGGACTTTGCTCAGAAATGTCTGGATATTGCCTGCCGAATCAATGCCGATACCGACAAACTTTGCCTTGGCCTTCTGCTCCTGTGCCAGCGCGGACAGTTCTGGCATTTCTTCCACGCAAGGACCACACCACGGTGCCCAGAAATTGATCACCACCGGTTGACCACGAAAGGTGGCCAGATCCAGTGGCGCGCCATTGGCATCCGGCAGCTTGCTGCCATAAAACGCGGCAACGGCATTGTCAGCCGGCGTCTTGGGCTCGGTGGCGCGATGTCCGGTATAGACGCCCAGTGCTGCGGCAATCAGGCCGGCGATCAGCAGGGCAATCAGAGCGGTGCGGCGGGACATGATTTTGCGGAGGTCTCTATGTATACAGAGGCGAGGCGTGCCGGATTGTACTCCTGTCGGCCGATCATCCCGCCGATAGTAGGGCACGCACTGCCGCTGCGTCGCCGCGCTGGGTCTTGCCGGTGGCGTCGGCGCGCCGTGCACCGCGCACATCGTTCATGTCATATAGAGCGATATGGACGCCGACCGGCGTGCCTGTTTCAGCGCGCAGCTCGCGGGCAAGCTCGCGGGAGTCGAGCCCGCCGGGCCATTGGCCGCGCCACAGGAAGCTGAGCGTTTCCACCTCGTCGCGGCCAGCGAAATGGGCACTCTCTGTCGTGTCGAAATCCACGCCAGCGTTGAGCAGGAAAATCGCCACGTCCTTCGGGCTGTCGCAGAAGACCTGAAGGTGGATGTCGGAGTGCGCGCTGGCGGTGCCGTTGAAGACTGCGCCGGCCAGGTACGGATTGTGGACAGCCAGGCCATCCATCAACAGCAGGGCGATGCGGCGCAGCAAGGCGAGCACGCGCGGCTGGGATTCGGCCTGAAACAGCGCCTGGTATTCGCGGACTTCCGTTTCAACCTGCTCGTTATCCGGCAGCCATTCGCCGGGCGCGCGGGACTCCGTGCCGAGCACCTGGCGCGCGGCCTTGCGCTTGGCGGTGGCGTAGTCGGCACCGTCTTCCGCAATCATGCGGGCGGCGGTGACGGCAATTTCTTCCCGCACGCGGGCGGGGTCGAGGGTGGGGCGTTTGGACATGGTTCTATTTTACTGAAGCGCGCGGGCCCGCCTGAAGCCGCAGGTACAATGCGGCGCAACGTAGTTGAGATGGCTCCCATGCATATCCACATCCTTGGAATCTGCGGCACCTTCATGGGCGGCATTGCCCTGATCGCCCGCCAGGCCGGTCACCGCGTCACCGGCTGCGACGCCAACGTCTACCCGCCGATGAGCACCCAGCTCGAAGCCCAGGGGATCGAGCTGATTGAAGGCTTCGACCCCGAACAGCTTTCGATTGGCGCCGATCTGTACGTCATCGGCAACGTTATCTCCCGCGGCAATCCGCTGATGGAAGCCATCCTGGACCGCAACCTGCCGTACATTTCCGGCCCGCAATGGCTGGGCGACAACGTGCTGCGCCAGAAATGGGTGCTCGCCGTGGCGGGCACGCACGGCAAGACGACGACCACGTCGATGCTCGCCTGGATCCTGCAAGACGCGGGCTACAACCCGGGCTTTCTGGTGGGCGGCGTGCCGCGCAACTTTGGGTTGTCGGCACGGTTGACGGAATCCGACTTCTTCGTCATCGAAGCCGACGAGTACGACACGGCCTTCTTTGACAAGCGCAGCAAGTTTGTCCATTACCGCCCGCGTACCGCCATCTTGAACAACCTGGAGTTCGATCACGCCGACATCTTCCCGGATCTTGCGGCGATTGAAACGCAATTCCACCACCTCGTGCGTATTGTGCCGGGCCAAGGCCGCCTGCTCGTCAATGGCCGCGAAGACAGCCTGAGCCATGTACTTGAGCGCGGATGCTGGTCGGAAGTTGAGCACTTCGGCGCAGAAGACGGTGAGGGCTGGAAAATTGCCCGGTTGAGCGACGACGACAGCTTCGACGTCGTCTTCAGTGGCCAAACGCAGGGCCGGGTACGCTGGGCGCTGCAGGGCGACCATAACCGCATGAACGCACTGGCCGCCATTGCCGCCGCCCGCCATGTGGGCGTGCCGCCCGCTCAAGCCATTGAAAGCCTTGCGCGTTTCGAAAATGTGAAACGCCGCATGGAAGTGCGTGGCACCGTCAACGGCGTTACCGTCTACGACGACTTTGCCCACCACCCGACCGCGATCCGCACCACCATCGAAGGGTTGCGTCGCCGGGTCGGTAGCGGCCGCATCCTCGCAGTACTGGAGCCGCGCTCCAACACCATGAAACTCGGTGTGATGAAGCAGGCGCTTCCGGAAAGCCTGTCCGGTGCCGACCAGATTTTCGCCTACGGTGCCGCCAGCGGCCGCGACGCCATTGGCTGGGACTTGGCCGGCGCGTTGGCTCCGCTGGGCGATCGCGCGAAGGCGTTTTCCGATCTGACCACCTTGGTCGAAGCCGTGACTGCCACTGCCCGCCCAGGCGACCACGTGCTGGTCATGAGCAACGGCGGTTTTGGTGGCGTGCACCAGAAGCTGCTAGACGCTCTGGCCAACTGAGCGCATATGCCAGCATCCATCGTCTATCTGCACGGATTCCGCTCGTCTCCACGCTCATTCAAGGCGCAGTTGCTGGGCAAGCGGGTGGCTTCCGTGGGGTTGGCGGATCACTATGTTTGCCCAATGTTGCCCGTCTCCCCACGCGAGGCGATGGCCCAAGTCGAGGCGCTTCTCGCTGAGTTGCGTACGCGCGACGGTGCCAAACCGGTGCTGATCGGCTCATCGCTGGGCGGCTATTACGCCACTTGGCTGGCCGAGCGGCATGGCTTACGTGCGGCGATGCTGAATCCCGCCACGCGCCCCGAGCGCGATCTCGCCAAATATGTCGGTGAGCAGCCGCTGTGGCATGGCGGCGGCACGATCCGCGTCGAACCGCATCATCTGGACGAACTAGAGGCGCTGGCTGTGCCTGCCATCACGAGGCCCGAGCGCTATTACCTGCTTGCCGCCACTGGCGACGAGGTCCTTGATTACCGCGAAATGCTCGCCCACTTTCCCGGCGCTGCCACTCGCGTGGTCGACGGCAGCGACCACGGCATCAGCGATTTCGCACAGTACATGGACGAAGTGCTCCTTTTCTGCGGTGTTCCTGCCGATTTGCTGGCTGCGCACCCGTTTGACGGGGCCGAATGACTGAATCCCCGTCGTACCTGCGCAGCCTCTGGCGCAGCGCGTTGCCGCCGGCGGTCGTTTATGACCGGCACTGGGCGCGCTGGGCGGTGGGCACCGATTCGCTCACGGCGCGGTTGCGTGCAGCATCGTCGCGCTTTCGCGTGCAACTGCTCGGGCAGCAGCGCGCGATGCCGCTGCGTGACGAGTGGCGTTGCCTTGGCATGCCCGGCCCTGCGGACACGCTGGTGCGCGAAGTCCTGCTGGTCTGCGACGACATCCCGGTGGTCTATGCACACACCCTCGTGCACCCGCGCAGCGTGGCGCTCGACTGGCCGTTTCTGAGGGCGCTCGGGACCCAGCCGCTGGGCCATTCGCTGTTTGCCGATCCGCGTGTGGCCCGGGGAGATTTCGAGTTCGCCTTGCTGGATGGGCGCCACCCGCTGGTGCGTCGCGCGCATGACGCGCTCGGCGATGCGCCGATCACCGGTACAGCGCGGCTGCCGGCCCGCCGTTCGGTATTCCGGCGTGGGGCAAGCGCGATGCTGGTGACGGAAGTTTTCCTGCCAGCGCTGGCCGGCTTTCACCCGCCGCGGTAAGCGTATTTCGCGGGCCGGGCGCCCGGCCAGTGCGGTATCATCGCCCCCAACTTTTTTGTTGCGCGCACCGCGTTTCTAGCGTTTGGACGCGTGGCCATTCCACCTCATTTCAAAGCGGTGCCCACTCGTGCGGGTGCCGCGATCCATACAAATCCATGCAGTTGCTGTTTGAAGAAGGCGGCGAGATCCGCGCAGGCACCGTCTTGTCCCAACAAGGCGAGGCCTATCAGGTCGAGCTGCCGAGCGCCAAGCGCACCAAGGTCAAGTCGCGCGACGTGTTGCTGCAATTTGCGCAGCCATCCGCCGGTGAACTGTCGCAGGCCGCACAGGCGTTGTCGGCGGAGATCGATCTGGATTTCCTCTGGGAATGCGCTTCGGCCGATGAATTCGGCTTTACCGACTTGGCTGGCGAATATTTTGGCGCCGGCGCCAACGCCACGCAGCAGGCCGCGCTGGCCATCGCGCTGCATGGCTCGCCGATCTACTTCCGCCGCAAGGGCCGGGGCCGCTATCAACGTGCGCCCGAAGATCAACTGAAAGCCGCGCTTGCTGGGCTGGAGCGCAAGAAGCAGCAGGCTGCCCTGCAAGCCGAGTACGAAGCCGAGCTGAAGGCCATGCGCCTGCCAGAGGCTTTCCGCGGCAAGACGCTGCAACTGCTGTTCAAGCCCGACAAGAACAGCCTCGAATACAAGGCGCTCGACGCTGCTTGCACCGCGCTGAGCCTGTCGCCGATGCGGCTGATGGTGGCGGTCGGTGGTATCGCCAATGCGCGCGCGTTGCACGAGGCGCGTTTCCTGTCGGAGTGCTTCCCGAAGGGCACCGGCTTTCCCGATGTGACCGTGCCGGAACCGGCGATGGAGTTGCCGGCCGCCGACGTGCGCGCCTTCTCGATCGACGACGTGACCACCACGGAAATCGACGACGCCATCTCCGTTACGCCGATTGATGACGCTACCGTGCGCATCGGTATTCATATTGCCGCACCTGGTTTTGGCATCCAGCGCGGCGAGCCGTTGGACGTGATCGCGCGCCAGCGTCTTTCCACGGTGTACTTCCCGGGCGACAAGATCACGATGCTGCCGGAGTCGGTGGTGGACCGTTACACGCTGCAGGAAGGACGCGCATGCCCGGCGCTGTCGCTGTACGCGACGGTCGACCGCGCCACGTGGACGGTCACGGCCAGCGAAACGCGCTGCGAATCCGTGACGGTCGCCGCCAACCTGCGCCACAACCTGCTCGATGACGTGATCACCGCCGAGGCACTGGCCGATGGTTCGGGCGAGTACCCGTTCAAGGCCGAGCTGGCGGTGCTCTGGCCGTTTGCATGTGCGTTGTACGACGGCCGCCAGCAGGCGCGCGTCGCCAGCGGCCTGAAGCCCGAGGGCGCGCAGAAGGGCGACTACTCGTTCTATATAGACACCATTCCGGAAGCCGAAGGCGGCGAGGGTGACGCAACTGAGCGCGTGCGCATCGAACAGCGCAAGCGCGGCTCGCCGCTGGACAAGATCGTCGCGGAGATGATGATTCTGGCCAACAGCACCTGGGGCCGCATGCTGGCCGATGCTGGCGTGCCCGGCATCTACCGTACGCAGAAGGCGTGGGGCATGCACCGCACGCGCATGCAGACGTATCCGGCGCCGCACGAAGGCCTGGGCGTGGCGCAGTACGCGTGGAGCACGTCGCCGCTGCGCCGCTATGTCGACCTGGTCAACCAATGGCAGATCGCGGCGGTGGCGCAGCACGGTGTGACGGCCAAGCTGATTGCACCGTTCAAGCCGAAAGACGCCGACCTGCTGGCCGCCGTGGCCGACTTCGAAGGCACCTATGCCGCCTATGCTGACCACCAGTCGACCATGGAGCGCTACTGGTGCCTGCGTTGGCTCAAGCAGGGGCCGGAAGAGGAGCGCCGCACGCGCATGCAGGCCGTGGTGCTCAAGGACGGCGCCGTGCGCTTTGCCGACATTCCGCTGGTGACCAAGGTGCCGGAGCTGGCACAAACGGCACGCGGCACGCATGTTGTGCTGGATATTCTGGACACCGACGAGATCAGCCTCGAGGTGTCGTGCCGCGTGGTGGAGATCCTCGCGCCTGCGGCGAATGCACAGGCTGAAGCCGAGGCCATCGAAGAAGAGTTGGCCGAGGCAGAGGCCGAAGCCGCCGAAGCCGCCGAAGCCGCCGAAGCCGAGGTGCCGGTTGAACCACAACCGGCCGCGGATGGGGAAGAGGCGCGCGCCGAAGAGGACACCACTGTGGCGCCGCCGCCGCAGGACGGCGAGAGCGGTGGAACGCCTGCCGCTGCCTAACTACAATCGCAGTCTGACCTTCATTCTTCGCGCATCGACCAGAAATCCCCCCATGGCCGCCCTCGCAAACCGTCCGGACTGGTCCGGCAGCAGCACGCTCACCAAGGCACTGGTGGTGTCGCTGGCTGTGCACGTTCTGCTGCTGTTCGTGCGCGTTGTGGCACCTGAGGCCTTTGACATCAAGCGTGAAGATCCGGGGCTGGATGTGGTGCTGGTCAACGCCAAGTCGTCAACGGCGCCATCCAAGGCGACGGCCGTGGCGCAGGTCAACCTCAACGGCGGCGGCGAATTCGACCAGCAGCGCGCCACCACGCCGCTGCCCGCTGATACCAACGAGCAAACCGGCGACGCCATCAAGCTCACGCAGCGCCGGCTCGAATACCTCGAGCAGGAGCAGCGCCGCCTGCTCACGCAATCGACCGACCGCGCGCCGCTGGTCAGCGATCGCCAGGTCAAGCCCGGCGAGCGTCCGCAGCCGTCACCCACCAACGGCACCGACGACCGAACCACGCAAACCGAGATCGCCCGCCTGCAGGCCGAGATCGACCGCAACCTCGAGAACTACGCCAAGCGCCCGCGCCGCAACGTGCTGACGGCCGCCAGCGCGCGTCAGGTCGATTACGCCCGCTACTACGATGCCGTGCGCCGCAAGATCGAAGTGCGCGGCACCGCCAACTTTCCCACCCAGAACGGACGCCCGTTGTATGGTGAATTGATCCTCGTGATCAGCATCAATCGTGATGGCCAGCTCGGTTACAACCAGGACGGCTACAAGATCGAAGGCATCGAGATCGCCAAAAGCTCCGGCAACCCGGCACTGGATCGCCAGGCTGTTGCCATTGTTCGTTCGTCCGCGCCGTTTGGCGGCTTCCCGGCAGAGATGCGCAAGCGCGTCGATATCCAGGATGTGGTTGCCACTTTCAAGTTCACCCGCGCAGGCCTGGAAACCCACCTGCAAACCCGCTGATTTCGTCGTCCATGCCGTCGTTTCAAGAGGCCATCCTCGCAGCCGCGAGCGCGCCACCCACAGATCGCTATGGCGTGATCGGCAACCCGATCGCGCACAGCAAGTCGCCCACCATCCATGCCGCATTTGCACAGCAGACCGGCCAGCTTGTCCGCTACGACCGCATCTACGCCGAGCTGATCGCGTTTGACGAGACCGTGATGACCTTCGTACGCGAAGGCGGACGCGGGCTCAACGTGACCGTGCCGTTCAAGCTCGATGCGTACGCAATGTCGACGTCGCTGTCGCTGCGGGCGGAATCAGCCGGCGCGGTCAACACGCTCAAGTTCGACGGTGAAACGATCTTTGGCGACAACACCGATGGCGTCGGCTTGATGCGCGATATCACGCACAACATCGGCAACGCGCTCGAAGGTGAACGCGTGCTGCTGCTGGGCGCAGGCGGCGCGGCGCGTGGCGTGCTGCTGCCGCTGCTGGAGCACAAGCCCGCACGCGTGTTCCTCGCCAACCGCACGGCCGATCGCGCCAACAAGCTGGTCGATCGCTTCGAGGTCTCGGCCAAACTGCACGAGGTCGAACTCGTGGGCGGCGGCTATGACGAGCTTGCTGCAGACGATGTCTTTGACGTCATCATCAACGCCACGGCCAGCAGCTTGCAGGCCGAAGTCCCGCCGATCCCGACCACCGCGTTCGGCCCGAACGCGTTGGCCTACGACATGATGTACGGCCCGCGGCCGACGGTGTTCATGGAGTTCGCCCGACGCAACGGCGCCCGCACGTGGGATGGCCTGGGCATGCTGGTGGAGCAGGCGGCGGAATCGTTCTTCGTCTGGCGCGGCGTGCGCCCGGACACCGCGCCCGTGCTGCTCGCCATGCGCGAAGGGCTGCAGGGCGAAGCCGCGGTCGCCGCGCGCGCACCCCGCTGAATCGGGGCGAAACCCGGCGATGATGCGTTGGTTCGGTTACGTGATCGGCTGCTTCCTGGCGGGCGTGGCCGCGCTCAACCTGTACTTCTTTGCCGCCATCGCGAGCTGGCAGATGTTCGATCCGTCGTCCACCAGCTTCATGCGTGCCGAGCGCATGCGCTTGTGCGGCGCCAATGTCTTCACCTGCAAGGTCGACCACCGCTGGGTCAACTACGACCAGATCTCGCGCAATCTCAAACGCGCGGTCATCGCCAGCGAAGATGCCGATTTCGTCTCGCACAGCGGCTGGGAAGTCGACGCCATGCTTGATGCGTGGGAAAAGAACAAACGGCGCGGCCATGTGGTTGCCGGCGGTTCGACTATCACGCAGCAGCTTGCCAAGAACCTGTTCCTCTCAGGCGAGCGCCATTACTTGCGCAAGGGCGAAGAGCTTGTCATCACGTGGATGCTCGAGTTCTGGCTCGACAAGGAGCGCATTCTCGAGATCTACCTGAACTCGGTGGAATGGGGCGAGGGCGTGTTCGGTGCAGAAGCCGCTGCGCAGCATTACTTCAAGCGCCCCGCATCGCAGTTGACGGTGGGTCAGGCGGCGCGCCTGGCGGCGGCATTGCCCGCGCCCAAGTGCTTCGACAAGAAAACCTATTGCGCCAACGTGCACGTGAACTTCACGCGCAAGGCCACCATCATCGCCAATCGCATGGGCTCGGCCACGCTGCCGGATTGATCTGGCGGCCGGTTTATTTCAACCAGCCCTTGCGCCGGAAATACACCAGCGGAATCGCCGCCGACACGATCATCATCACGATCGCATACGGATAACCCTCGGCCCAGTCCAGCTCCGGCATCACCTTGAAGTTCATGCCGTAGATCGAGGCGATCAGCGTGGGCGGCATCAGCGCCACCGACACCACTGAGAACAGCTTGATGATCTTGTTCTGGTTGATGTTGATGAAGCCGACCGTGGCGTCCATCAAAAAGTTGACCTTGTCCGACAGGAACGCCGTGTGGTTTTCGATGGAATCGATGTCGCGCAGCACCTGGCGCGCCTCGTCCTGCTGATCGGTCGAGAGCAACTGGCTGCGCAGCAGGAACGACACCGCGCGGCGCGTATCCATCACGTTGCGGCGGATGCGGCCGTTCAAGTCTTCCACGCGGGCGATGATCTCCAGCACGTCGGCGGCGGCCTTGTCGGTCACTTCATCGGCCAGCACACGTTTGCTGGCATCTTCCAGACGTTCGTAGACTTCTTCGATGGAGTCCGCCGAGTATTCCGCGTCGGTGGCGTACAGATCCATCAGCACGTCTTTCGCGTTGCGCACCGAGCCCGGGCGCAGCCGCGCACGCATGCGCACCAGGCGGAAGGCGGGAAGATCTTCATCGTGGATGGAGAAGAGCACATCCTTGGTCATCACGAACGCCACGCGCACGTTGCGTGACGTGGCTTCTTCGTCGAGCAGGAAGTCGGTGCGGATGTGGATGTGGCCGTCTTCGCCTTCGAAATAGCGGGCGGAGGCTTCCAGGTCCCCCAATTGCTCCAGTTCGGGCAGGACTACGCCGTAGGTTTCCTTGATCCAGGCGAGCTCTTCGTCGTCGGGGTCGATCACGTCGATCCAGATCGGCTTGTGCAGCAGCAGTTCGCTGCGTTCTTCGACCTGTTCTTGCGCGAGACGGCCTTTTTGCACGACGAACAGGTTGATCATGGGGTGTTTCCTTGAAGCAGGCGTTGAACGGGCGGCGAAAAATCGCGCCGAGTGTAGCGTAAAGATGCGGTGGGTTCAGCCACAAACGGTGGCTTGGCGCGCACGCGTGGGGCGGGCGCCACGTCCGGAAGATGCCGCCACCGGGGCGCCTGACGGGTAAAATGCAGGCAAGTCATGCGGCAGTCCGGCCGCGCTCTCACATTCCCGACACCATGCGATTTACCGAACAACTGGCTGCCGCCTGGCAGCGCAACAACTCCCTGCTGTGCGTCGGGCTCGATCCTGACCCGGCACGCCTGCCGGCGTCGCTCACCGGCACGGGCGGGGCGATTTTCTCGTTCTGCCGCGCCATTGTCGATGCGACGGCCGATCTCGTTTGCGCGTTCAAGCCGCAGATCGCCTACTTCGCTTCGCAACGCGCCGAAGACCAGCTTGAGCAGCTCATCAACTACATCCACGAGGCGTATCCGGGCATCCCGGTCATTCTCGATGCCAAGCGCGGCGACATCGGCTCCACTGCTGAGCACTACGCCAAGGAAGCCTTCGAGCGCTATCAGGCGGATGCCATTACCGTCAGCCCGTACATGGGTTTCGACTCGATGCAGCCGTACCTCGCGCATGCCGACAAGGGTGTGATCGTGCTGTGCCGCACGTCCAATGCGGGCGGCAGCGATGTGCAGTTCCTCGAAACCGGCAGCCGTCCCGTCTACCAAGTCGTGGCGGAGCGTGCGCGCAATGTATGGAACACCAGCGGCCAGATGGGCCTGGTGGTGGGCGCGACGTTCCCACAGGAAATCGCCAAGGTGCGTGAGATCGTCGGTGATATGCCGCTGCTGATTCCGGGCATCGGTGCCCAAGGCGGCGACATTGAAGCCACTGTACGCGCAGGCCGTACGGCGGATGGCACCGGCATGATGATCAACTCGTCGCGGGCGATTCTGTACGCCAGCACCGACAGCGATTTCGCTGATGCAGCCCGCCGCGTGGCGCTTGCCACCCGCGATCAGATCAACCAGTTCCGCAACTGATCCGCACTGTCGGGCCGGTTGCGGTGAGAGCGAGGACGCCATGACCCCGCATCCGCACCGCCCCGCCGCCGGTACTCACCGGGAAGAGACCAGCAAAGACCCGGATCGCAAGCTCGAGAAAGAGCGCGACGACACTCACCAGCACGAGACGACGCGCCGCGACCATGATCGCGACCGTCGTCACGAGCACGACCATGAGCACCAGCCGGAGCACGATCACGGCGATCGTCGCCGGCCCGATCATCCCAGCGAGATTTAGGTCAGGACTCCGCCGATTCCAGGAAGTCGAGCAGGCCACGCAACGCATGCTCGGCAGCCTGCAGGCGGACGTGCTTGCGGTCGCCCTTGAAGTGGCGTGTTTCTACGCGCGTCTGCAGGCGATTGCTCCAGCCGAAGCACACCATGCCGACGGGTTTGTCGGGCGTGCCGCCGGTTGGGCCGGCAACGCCGGTAATCGACACGGCCACCTGTGCGCGGCTGTTGAGCACCGCGCCCTCCGCCATCGCATGCGCAACCGGCTCGCTCACCGCACCGTGCTCGCGGATCAGCGTGGCGGGCACCCCCAGCATCTGCGATTTCGCCTCGTTCGAATATGTCACGAAGCCGCGCTCGAACCACGCGGATGAACCCGATACGTCGGTGATGGCGGCCGATACCAGCCCACCTGTGCACGATTCGGCGGACGCCATCATCAAGCTGCGCTTGTTCAGTGTGTCAGCCACCAGTTCGGCCAGTTGGGCCAGGGCGCGGGATTCAGCCATTGCAATACCTTCGAAGCTTCTGACGTCAGAACGAGCGCCACAGCGCAAAAACGAGCAGCGTGTAGAACGCCGCGAGAATATCGTCGACCATCACGCCGTAGCCGCCGCGCATACCGAAACCCTTGAGCGTACGGTCGTAGTAGCGGATGGGCGCGGGCTTGACCATGTCGAAGAAGCGGAACAACAGAAAGGCCGCGAACTGCCCGCCCAGTGTGGTCGGCGTGACAAAAGCCAGCACGAGCCAGAACGCGACCATCTCGTCCCATACCATCGCACCGTGATCGGCCACGCCCAGATCACGCGCTGTGCGGGCGCATGCCCAGATGCCGATCACAAAGCCAACGGCGGCGATCAGCAGCCAAATCGGCCCTGAAATCCAGCGTGCGAGCACCACATAGATCAGCCACGCATACAGCGTCCCGGCTGTGCCCGGCATGATCGGCGACAGGCCCGAGCCGAACCCGAGCGCCAGGATGCGCACCGGATGACCGAACATGAAGCGCGCGGTCGGGCGGCGTACCTGTACGGTCTGGCCCGCTTCGAGGACGACGGTTTCAGGCTGGCCCGGCGGGTTGGAGGGCGGGAAGGGAGCGGAAGACATCATGAGGCGGAAGAAAAATGATCGAAGCTGCTGTGCATAAAGATGACCGGCGCGCCTTGGGCATCGACAAGGCGCAAGCCAGTGTCGGCGTCGATGCGGCCGATGCGTGTGACGGCCACGCCCGCGCGCTGGCCCGCGGCGAGTACAGCGTCGCGAGCAACGGCAGGGGCAGTGAAGCAAAGTTCGTAGTCGTCGCCACCGGCCAGCGTGCATTGCAGCTGGAGCGCGGCAGATTGCGCTGCCAGCGTTGCCGAGCGCGGCACATCGTTGACCGTGACTGTTGCGCCTACACGGGATTGGGCGAGGATGTGGCCAAGATCGCCCAACAAGCCGTCCGATACGTCAAGCGCCGCTCGGGCAGTACCGCGGAGGGCCAAGCCGAGGGCGATGCGCGGTGTCGGCATGTCCATGCGCGGTTGCACTTGGGCGAGCGCCTCTGGCGTCAGCGGCCATTCGTTGCGCAGAGCACCCAGCGCGAGCCGTGCGTCGCCCACGGTGCCCGAGACCCAGAGGTCATCGCCCGGGCGGGCTGCGTCGCGGCGCAGTGCCGCAGCGGCAGGTACGTCGCCGAAGACGGTCAGGCTGAGCGTGAGCGGCCCGCGCGTGGTGTCGCCGCCAATGAGTTCGCAGTGAAAGGTATCCGCCAGCGCGAGCAGGCCTTCAGAAAACGGTTTGAGCCAAGCCGGATTGGCCTCAGGCAGCGCCAGGGCCAGCGTGAAGGCGCGCGGCTCCGCGCCCATGGCAGCCAGATCCGACAGATTGACAGCCAGCGCTTTGTGCCCAAGTGCGCGCGGCTCCGCATCCGCAAAGAAGTGGCGGCCGGCGACCAGCATATCGGTAGAAATCGCCAATTCGTGCCCGGGGCGCGGGCCGAGCAGCGCGCAATCGTCGCCCACGCCCAATGTCGCACGCGGCGTCGGCCGGGTGAAGTAGCGGCGGATCAGCCCGAATTCGGACAGATCTGCAGCGTGATCGGCGGAGTTGGGGGACTCAACGGGCTTGGACACGGCAGCGGTGATGGAAAATATGGGGCAAGCCCGATGGTGCCGTGACAGGACGGTGCAATATTGTAGCGAATGCGCATGGCACCCCCACCCAAAATCCCGTTGTGAGATCGCTTTTCACTATATAAAATGACGGGCCCAAGGAGGCGGACCGTATTCCCGTGGCGCTCGTGAGGGTATCCCGGTGGCCCGCTAGATGCGACGGCCGGCGCGCGCGCTGGCCACCCGATACGAGAGACCCATGACCACGGTGGATACCCAGCCTCAGCAGCCCGCCCGCACGGATGAAGAACTCAAGGCGCAGCAACGCGCCGCCTTGCGCAAGGCCGCGCTGGAGTATCACGAGTTTCCGACCCCGGGCAAGATTTCCGTCACGCCGACCAAGCCGCTGTCGAACCAGCGCGATCTGGCCCTGGCATACTCGCCTGGCGTGGCGGCGGCTTGCGAAGAGATCGTCGAAGACGTCGCCAACTCGTTCCGCTACACCGCCCGAGGCAACCTCGTTGGCGTGGTGACCAACGGCACCGCCGTGCTGGGCCTGGGCGACATTGGCCCGGAAGCCTCCAAGCCGGTCATGGAAGGCAAGGCCGGCCTGTTCAAGAAGTTTGCCGGTATCGATGTGTTTGACATCGAGATCAACGAAAAAGACCCGCAGAAGCTGGTCGATATCATCGCCTCGCTGGAGCCGACCTTCGGCGGCATCAACCTGGAAGACATCAAGGCACCGGAGTGCTTCTTCGTCGAGCGCGAGCTGCGCAAGCGCATGAAGATTCCCGTTTTCCACGATGATCAGCACGGCACTGCCATCGTCGTGGGCGCCGGCATCACCAACGCGCTCAAGGTGGTTGGCAAGGACGTCAAGAAGGTCAAACTGGTCGCGTCGGGTGCGGGCGCTGCGGCGCTGGCCTGTCTGGACCTGCTGGTCGACCTGGGCTTGCCGCGCGAGAACATCTGGGTGACGGACCTGGCGGGTGTGGTCTACGAAGGCCGCACCGAACTGATGGACCCGGACAAGGCGCACTTCGCGCAGAAGACCGACCTGCGCACGCTGGCCGAAGTCATCGACGGCGCCGACATTTTCCTGGGCCTGTCCGCCGCTGGCGTGCTCAAGCAGGACATGGTCAAGAAGATGGCCGACAAGCCGATCATCTTCGCGCTGGCCAACCCGAACCCCGAAATTCTGCCGGAGCTGGCCAAGGAAGTGCGCCCCGACGTCATCATGGGCACCGGCCGTACCGACTACCCGAACCAGGTCAACAACGTCCTGTGCTTCCCGTTCATCTTCCGCGGTGCGCTGGATGTGGGCGCAACCACCATCACGCGTGAGATGGAAGTGGCCGCCGTGCATGCAGTTGCTGAGCTGGCCCGCCAGGAGCAGAGCGACATCGTTGCTTCCGCTTACGGCATCCAGGACCTTTCGTTCGGCCCCGAATACCTGATTCCAAAGCCCTTCGATCCGCGCCTGATCGTCAAGATCGCGCCGGCTGTGGCCAAGGCCGCCATGGATTCCGGCGTTGCCAAGCGTCCGATCGAAGACATGGACGCCTACCGCCAGCACCTGCAGCAGTTCGTCTACCACTCGGGCACGCTGATGAAGCCGATCTTCTCGGCCGCCCGCAAGGTGCCGATGGAGAACAAGCGCATCGTCTTTGCCGAGGGTGAAGAAGAGCGCGTGCTGCGCGCCGTGCAAATCGTCGTGGATGAAAAGCTCGCCAGCCCGGTCCTGGTCGGCCGCCCGAGCGTGATCGCCCACCGCATCGAGCGCTTCGGTCTGCGCCTGCGCGAAGGCGTGGACTTCGCCGTGGTCAACCCTGAACACGACGAGCGCTTCCGCGATTACTGGGAGACGTACTACAGGCTGATGGCGCGCAAGGGCGTCACGCCGCAGTACGCCAAGCTGGAAATGCGCCGCCGCAACACGCTGATCGGCGCCGTTATGGTTCACAAGGGTGAGGCCGACGGCATGATTTGCGGCACCATCAGCAACACGGCCGCGCACCTGCGCTACATCGACCAGATTCTGGGCGGCACGAACTGCGTGTACGCAGCGATGAACGGTCTGGTATTGCCGGGCCGCCAGGTCTTTCTGACGGATACGCACGTCAATGTCGACCCGACCGCCGAGCAACTGGCTGAGATCACCATCATGGCTGCCGAAGAACTGTGCCGCTTTGGTATCAAGCCGAAGGTCGCGCTGATGTCGCACTCGAACTTCGGTTCGTCGGAAGCGCCCTCGGCCGTCAAGATGCGCGAAACGCTCGCCATTCTGCGCGAACGTGCTCCGAATCTTGAGGTGGACGGTGAAATGCACGGTGATGCCGCGCTCGACGAGAAGCTGCGCGATTCGCTGGTGCCGGATTCGACACTCAAGGGCGAAGCCAACTTGCTGGTCATGCCCAACATCGATGCTGCCAACATCGCCTACAACCTGCTGAAGACGGCTGCCGGCAACAACATCGCTATCGGACCGATCCTGCTGGGCGCGAAGAAGCCGGTGCATATCCTCACGCCGTCGGCCACGGTGCGACGCATTCTCAACATGACGGCGTTGACTGTTGTGGATGCCGCCGCCCAAGCGCAACGCTAACCGCCGCTGCACGAGGAAAGGGAGCGCACGATGCTGCGCCCCTTTTTTTGATGTGCTAAGTATGCGTGCGCTTACATCTACGCAAACTAAATGGTGGCGTCAAAAAACCCTTCAGACTTTCACCCTCGGTTGATTGTTGTCATCGATGAGCGTACCCTTACGGGCTGAAGGGGTGCTTCTGAGCACATGAGGTCCGAGCCGGGCCGGACGGGTTCAAAATGCGGTTTTCCGTACGCGTCGGACTGGCTCACCTTATTCGGTGCGCGCAATGGGTTGGTTTTGCAGGCGGAAGGATTCCCCAAGTCTCCGGCAGTCGCCCGACTTGTCATTCCCTGCCAAGCCCTCACGCATTGAGCCGCTTCGCTTTCAGCTGCAAACCGGCTGTCCGGATGGTTATTGGACGGCCACCTGCGCTTGTGACCTGCGCCGGGCTCCGGTCGGCGCGATTCTCCCGTTAGGGCCTGCTGATGACAAAGCGACTTGGAGCGTGGATCGGCCGCTCCGTATCTCAGGCGATGGCGCGTGGCGCGCTGGCGGCAACGCTTGCGTTGTCGGTAGCTGGCTTGCCGGCCAATGCGGTCGCTCGGGACACCACCGGCATGGCTGCCGCCGTGGGAACCATTCGCCCGGCAGACCTGCCCAACGAGGCGCAGCGCACGCTGGCGCTGATTGAGCAGGGCGGCCCGTTTCCGTATGCAAAAGATGGCACCACGTTCGGCAACTATGAACGACGTTTGCCTGCGCAGCGCCGTGGCTACTACCACGAGTACACCGTGAAGACGCGGGGGGCTCGCAACCGAGGCGCCCACCGCATCATCTGCGGCGGCGATCAGCAAGCGGCCAACGACTGCTATTACACGGAAGATCATTACAACAGTTTTCAACGGATACAGCGATGACGACCAACATGTTTGGGCTGGACGACTCGCTCACCGCACGCGATGAGCGCGTGGCCCGCGAGGCGTGGCACAAGGCGCAGAATTTGTACGACGGTGTGGTCGGGATGCAAGCCCTGGGCGCACGCGTGGGGGGGGCGGCCAAGTTGCCTCCGCAGTTGCCTCAGACTGCACCGCAGAACATCATGACGCAGGACACCACTCAGACGGACGACGACGGAGGCCGCGAAGACGCCATGAACCTGTTCAAGACGGTGCGCCCGAATATCGTGCAATCGATCCGCGCGTTTCGCGTGACGGATCTGGCCGAATCGGCGGCCAGCCTTGGCCAGCATTTCCTGTACGCCAACTGCGCTGCTGCGACGACCAAGAGCGAAGTGCTCGACGTGATCGCGCGCGAATTCCTGTTCCCGAAGCATTTCGGCAAGAATTTCGACGCCCTGGCTGATTGCCTGACCGACATGATCTTCAAGGCCGGTCCGCAACCGGGCTTCGTGATCGTGCTCGAAGGTTTGCCGTGCCAGCCCAAGTTCGATAAGGAAGCGCGCGAGGTGCTGCTGGACGTCTTCCGCGACGCGGCGGAGTTCTGGGGCGAGCGCAAGGTGCAGTTCCGCGTGTTCTACTCGTTCGCGTGAGTTTAATCGCCGCCGGTTGATCGGCGTTGCAACAAAAATGCCCGCAAATGCGGTAATGCCGTTCAGTTAAGACCTGAACGGCATTTTTGTTTTTAGGGTTGGCGTTGTAAAACCGGCTGAGCAGGTGGTGTGGCTGGTGATCGCCCTGGCGATCTACCGCCATTGGTCAATCAGCGAGGTGGTCGACAGTCTCGATCTGGTGCTGCCCAACGATGCCACGTTCGTCAGCAAGAGTGCCATCGCCCAAGCTCGCCAGCGATTGGGCGATGCGCCGATGGCGTGGCTGTTCAAGCGAACGGCACAAGCATGGTGGCAGCAAGACGCAGCACGCCACACCTTCAAGGGATTGAGCTTGTGGGCCATGGATGGCACCGCGCTGCGCACCCCGGATAGCCCCGCGAATCGCGAGCACTTCGGCGCCCAAAGCTATGCCAGCGGCAACGTGGCAAGTTGCCCGCAAGTGTGCGCTTCCCGCCGTTCTCAAACGGCTATGGGAGCGCCTCAAGCTGCACATCAACGTAAAACGGCCCGACCGCAAATGCGATCGGGCCGTCAAATCCCGTCCTGCTCGTTATGTCGTTCGATATCTTCGGAAAGACCTTAACTGAACGGCATGACCGCACCGCGGGGGGGGGTCTTGTGCGGCGATGACGGTCAAGCTGCCGGCACTGTACCCTGCGGCGTGAGGTGATTCACCGCTTCGGGCAGCCCTTCAGCAAGCTGGTTGGCGAGATCGCCCTCGTTGATGCCGAAGTTGGCGGCCAGTTTCGACACTTCCTCCAGTGCGCCTGTTCCGCTCAGCGCCTGGGTAATCTGCTCGCCTGACACAGGCAGGTTCTGGCCGTTGCCGATCCACGATTTGACCTGTTCGCCCAGACCGGCTTGTTCAAGGATCTGCTGCAGCGGCCCGAGGCCTCCCGCCGCAGCCTGATCTGCATTGCCGCTGCCACCGGCACCACCACCGAGCAAGCCGCCGAGCAGACCGCCAAGGCCACCGGCTCCGCCTGCACCGCCCAGCAGACCCCCCAGTGCGCCGGCACCGCCTGCCGCGCCCAGCAGGCCACCCAGCGAACCGAACAGGCCGCCGCCCTGATCTTCCTGTCCTTGCGGCGCAGCCGCATCGCTGGCGCCTTGCGACTTGTGCTTCATCGCCAGGTAAGCCAGCACGCCCACCGCCAGCAGCACCTTTTTGTTGCCCAGCAAGGACGATTGCGCGCCACTCGCGTCATTGCCGCCGCCGAGAATCGAATCGAGTAGACCCATCATGAAGCTCCTTTGGTCAGTGGCGGGAAAGGGGGTGAGCCCCGCCGGTGGGATCAAACGGTCAGTGTTTCGTCGTCAGAACTTAGAACTCGCCGAGCACGGCGTGCAGCGCGGACACGGCAACAAGCGCTGCCGATTCCGTTCTCAGAATACGTCGTCCGAGTGTCAGTGGTAAGAAACCCGCGGCTTCGGCAAGCGCTTCTTCTTCGGGAGAGAGGCCGCCTTCTGGGCCGATCAGCAGGACGATGCCGCTGCCCTCGATGCGCGTGCGCGTTTGCACCGCCCATTGTGTGAGCGATTGCGTGCCGCGCGGCGACAGCAACACGCGCGGCATGTCTGTCGACTTGGCGGCGGCCAGCCAGTCGCGCAGTGTGGCGACGGGCGCGACAGCCGGCACGCGTGCGCGGCCGCATTGCTCGCAGGCAGCTTGCACGAGTGCTTGCCAGTGCTGCACGCGCTTGGTGGCACGCTCGCCCGAGAGGCGCACTACGCTGCGTTCGGTCTGCAGCGGCGCGACGGCGTGCACGCCCAGTTCAACGGCTTTCTCGATCAGCCAATCCATCTTGTCGCCGCCGGCAATGCCCTGCGCGAGCGTGATGGCGTAGCGCGCCTCGGTGTCGGGCTGCGTGCTATCAGCAAGGCTGGCGGTGGCGTCGCGCTTGTTGATGGCGTCGAGCCGCGCGCGGAATTCGTGGCCGGAGCCATCGAACAGGCAGACGTCGTCGCCAACGGTTAGGCGCAGTACGTGGATATGCCGCGTAACGGCCTCGGGCAGCGTGACGGTGGTGTGGGGGGCAAGCGGTGTGTCGACGAAAAAACGGGGAAGCCCCATTACGGCAATCCTTTTGGTGAATCGGGTCGAGCGACTGGGTGATTGGACGATTGGGTGATGCAGCGATCAGACTGCGGCAGCCGGGCGGCAAGCGAGGCCCCAGCGGTAGCCGTCGGGGTCGCGCACGGCGGCGTAGCGCTCGCCCCAGAAGGCGTCGTGGGGCGCCATGATGGACGTGGCGCCCTGGTCGAGCGCGTGCTGGTACGCGGTGTCAACGTCGTCGCAATACAGGTGGAAGCTCTGCGGGCACTCGAAGCCTGCGCCGGCCGGGGCTTTGGCGGTGGAGCCGAAGGCGCTCTCGGGCGCAAACATCAGCATGAGCTGTCCTTGATAGGTCATCTCGACGTGGATCGGGCGGCCATGGTCCTGCACCTCATCCTGCACACCGAAGCCGAACGCGTTGCGATAGAAGGCGATGGCGGCCGATGTGTCGCGCACGGTCAGGTACGGGACGAGCCACGGCGTGTTGGCGGGGCGGGGGAAGCTCATGGCGGGCTCCTCTTGGGGTGTGGTCAGTCTGGACAAGTAGTGTAGAGCGACCGCCACGCCACAATCAAAGAGAAATCAAAACACTGGGTTTGGCGTTCCGTTGCAATCACGTAAGCGGCCCCATCGGGGTCATCCCCGTCTGGTAAAATCGCGGTTTTCCCGCCTATTTCCTGCCGCAGGTTCGCATGACCGCCCCCGCCCTCCACTCGAATACCACCCAGCCTACCCAGTTGATGGCCAGCGCCATTCGCGTGCTTGCCATGGACGCCGTCCAGCAAGCCAACTCGGGCCACCCCGGCGCGCCGATGGGCATGGCGGACATCGCCGTGGCGCTGTGGAGCCGCCACCTGCGCCACAACCCGCTGAACCCGCGCTGGCCGGATCGCGACCGCTTCGTGCTGTCCAACGGCCACGGCTCGATGCTGATCTACGCGCTGCTGCACCTGACCGGCTACGACCTGCCGATGTCGGAGTTGAAGAACTTCCGCCAGTTGCACAGCAAGACCGCCGGCCACCCGGAATACGGCATCACCCCGGGCGTGGAAACCACCACCGGCCCGCTGGGCCAGGGCCTTACCAACGCCGTCGGCATGGCGCTGGCTGAACGCCTGCTGGGCCAGGAGTTCAACCGCCCGGGCTTTGACATCGTCAACCATCACACCTACGTCTTCCTGGGCGACGGCTGCCTGATGGAGGGCATCAGCCACGAAGCCTGCTCGCTGGCCGGCACGCTGGGCCTGAGCAAGCTGATCGCGCTGTGGGATGACAACGGCATCTCGATCGACGGCGACGTCGTCCACTGGTTCAACGACGACACCCCGAAGCGCTTCGAAGCCTACGGCTGGAACGTAATCCGCGCCGTGGACGGCCATAACGTTGCCGCTGTGGAAGCCGCCATTGCGGAAGCCAAGAAGTCGAACAAGCCGACGCTGATCTGCTGCCGCACCCTGATCGGCAAGGGCGCACCCAACAAGGAAGGCGGCCACGACGTGCATGGCGCGCCGCTGGGCGGTGTCGAAATTGCCGCCGCGCGCGAAGCGCTGGCCTGGCCGCACGCCCCGTTCGAAGTCCCGCAAGCCGTGTACGACGCGTGGGACGCAAAGGGCCAGGGCCAAGCACTGGAAAAGGCCTGGAATGCGCTGTTCGATGCGTATTCCGAGCGTTACCCGGCCGAAGCCGCGCAGTTCGAGCGCCGCATGCGTGGTGAACTGCCGGAAGCCTTCGACAAGGCTGTCGCCGAGTTCATCGAAAAGTGCGAGCAGAAGGCCGAAACCATCGCCACCCGCAAGGCCAGCCAGAACACGCTGGAAGCCTACGGCCCGGTGCTGGGCGAACTGCTGGGCGGCTCGGCCGACCTGACCGGCTCGAACCTGACGAACTGGAGCGGCAGCAAGGCCGTGCGCGTGGATGCCTGGGGCAACCACATCAACTACGGCGTGCGCGAGTTCGGCATGAGCGCCATCATGAACGGCATCGCACTGCACGGCGGCTACATTCCGTACGGCGGTACGTTCCTGACGTTCTCCGACTACAGCCGCAACGCCCTGCGCATGGCCGCGTTGATGAAGATCCGCTCGATCTTCGTCTTCACGCACGACTCCATCGGCCTGGGCGAAGACGGCCCGACGCACCAATCGATCGAGCACGTCGCCAGCCTGCGCCTGATCCCGAACATGGATGTCTGGCGCACGGCCGACACCACCGAAACCGCCGTCGCCTGGGCTGCCGCCATCGAGCGCCAGAACGGCCCGAGTTGCCTGATCTTCAGCCGCCAGAACCTGCCGTTCCAGGCTCGCAACCCGGCCACGCGTGAAGCCATCGCCCGCGGCGGCTACGTGCTGCGCGATGCGCCCAATGGCAAGCCGGACGTGGTCATCATCGCAACCGGTTCGGAAGTGGGCCTGGCGGTCGGCGCGGCTGACCAATTGGCTGCTGAAGGTATCCATGCACGCGTGGTGTCGATTCCCGCCACCACCGTGTTCGACAAGCAAGACGCCGCGTACAAGGCCAGTGTGCTGCCGGCCGGCGTGCCGCGCATCGCTGTGGAAGCGGGCGTGACCGATTTCTGGTGGAAGTACCAAGTGCAGGCCGTGGTCGGCATCGACACGTTTGGTGAGTCGGCCCCGGCGGGCGTGCTGTTCAAGCACTTCGGCTTCACCGTCGAGAACGTGGTGAACACCGCCAAGAGCGTCATTGCTTAACTGAATTTGCGTACGCGGCACCCACGAGGTGCCGCGCTGGTTTTTATCGCATCGTCGATTTCATTTCTGCTATCAGGAGACTGACCATGACCATCAAGATCGGCATCAACGGCTTCGGCCGCATCGGACGTATGGTGTTCCGCGCCGCCGCCGCCAACTTCAAAGACATCGAAGTTGTTGCCATCAACGACCTGCTCGAGCCTGACTACCTGGCGTACATGCTGAAGTACGACTCGGTGCACGGCCGCTTCGACGGTGAAGTGTCGGTCGACGGCAACACGCTCGTCGTCAACGGCAAGAAGATCCGCCTGACCGCCGTGAAGGACCCGTCCGAGTTGAAGTGGGACGAAGTCGGTGCCGACGTGGTGATCGAGTCGACCGGCATTTTCCTGACCAAGGAAGGCGCACAGAAGCACATCGACGCAGGCGCCAAGAAGGTGATCATGTCGGCCCCGTCCAAGGACGACACCCCGATGTTCGTGTACGGCGTGAACCACGAAACGTACAAGGGCGAAGCGATCATCTCCAACGCCTCGTGCACGACCAACTGCCTGGCACCGGTGGCCAAGGTGCTGAACGACAAGTGGGGCATCAAGCGCGGCCTGATGACGACCGTGCACGCTGCCACCGCCACGCAGAAGACCGTTGACGGCCCGTCCAACAAGGACTGGCGCGGCGGCCGCGGCATTCTGGAAAACATCATCCCGTCCTCCACCGGCGCTGCCAAGGCCGTGGGCGTGGTGATTCCGCAGCTGAACAAGAAGCTGACGGGCATGTCGTTCCGCGTGCCGACCTCCGACGTGTCGGTGGTTGACCTGACCGTTGAACTGGAAAGTGCTGCTACCTACGCTGAAATCTGTGCCGAAATGAAGGCACAGAGCCAGGGCGCCCTGAAGGGCGTGCTGGGCTACACCGAAGACAAGGTCGTCGCTACGGATTTCCGCGGCGATGCACGCACCTCGATCTTCGACGCAGAAGCCGGTATCGCGCTGGACGGCACCTTCATCAAGGTGGTGAGCTGGTACGACAACGAATGGGGCTACTCAAACAAGTGCCTGGAAATGGCTCGCGTGGTTGGCAAGTAATCCTGCCCAGCTGCAAAGAAAGAACGCGCCTTCGGGCGCGTTTTTTTCATGGACGAGCGAAGAGCGGACGAGTCGTCACAGCCATGCTCCGCGCTCCGGCCGCCTGCTGGGCCTTTGTTATGGACTGCAACGAAAACGTTTGCGGATACGCAAATTTCCAATTCGAACTGCAGGAATTTGCTTTGAAAATCGGGTTCCAGTCCGTACACTGAACAAATACTACATTGTGATGTGGCGGGCTTTTGCGTCGCATCCGGCCAATTGCCTCGGCAATGGTTGCCTTCCCAGTTTTCCAACGTGTTCGAGCCAAGGCGTCCCATGGTCAACGTCGATACCAAGCTGCTGGTGATTTTTGTTGAGCTGCTCAGCAAGCGCAACGCCACCTACGTGGCTGAAAAGATGCACATGACCGCACCGGCTGTCTCTCATTCGCTGGGCCGTCTGCGCGAGATCTTCGACGATCCCCTCTTCATCCGCGTCCCGCATGGCCTGACGCCCACGCCCAAGGCCCTGGAGCTTGGCCCCAAGGTGCGCGAAATGCTCGATCTGTGGGCCGCCATCAACGAAGGCGACATCGCAACGTTTGACCCGGCTGAAGCCACCGGCACGTTCAACGTCAGCTTTGCCGGCACGCTGGGTGATGCGTTGTTCGATCGCTTCCTGCTGCGCATCAAGCGTCTGGCGCCGGCGTTGCAGGTGCGCCTGACGGAATCGTCTTCGTGGGAAGCCGACGTGGCTGCCATGCGCGCCAACGAGCTGGACCTGGCGTTCTCGCCGTTCCCCACACGCCACCCCGAGATCATGGAAGAGGTCGTGACCTCCTTCAACATGTGGGTCTGCGCGCGCAAGGAACACCCAATCCTGGGGGATCGCTGCACGCTCGAGCAATACCTCGACTGCGAGCACATCTTCATCGCACAGGGCAGCCCCGGCAGCCGTGTTGCGCCGTCGCTCATTCCGCTGGATTACGCCTTGCAGCAGCGCGGCCTCAAGCGCAACTCGACCATGACCGTGCACAGCTGGCGCACGCAGGGCGAAGTTGCCGCGCAGACCGACATGATCTTCACGGTCAACTCGCTGATGAAGGATATGGTCTGCAAGATGTACGACCTCAACGCGTTCCCGCTGCCGACAGAGCTCGAGACCGTGTTGGGTCTGAACATGCTGTGGCACCGCAGCCGCAACACGCATCCGATGCTGGTGTGGGCGCGTCAGCTCTTCAAACAGGTCGTGGCCGAATACACCGGCCAGGCGTCTGGCGCACCGGCCCATCCGCCCGTGCAGGCCAACGAGCCGGGCAAGGCCGAGAAGGGCGGCCAGGGCGACGCAGAAAAGGAGGATGAGACGCGGCTGTCTGCCTGACGCCCGCCATCTCTACGCTCCAATGAAAAACGGCCGCAGACGATGCGGCCGTTTCTCTTTTGCGTCGACGCTTCAGCGCTTCGGTCGATGCGGGCAGGCTTCCTTCGTGCAATTGCCGTAGAGCGATAGCGCGTGCTCCTGCAGCGCAAAGCCGCGCGCGCGCGCGATGCTTTGCTGGCGTTGTTCGATTTCGGCATCGAAGAATTCTTCCACGCGGCCGCAATCGAGGCACACCAGATGATCGTGGTGCTTGCCCTCGTTGAGTTCGTAGATGGCCTTGCCGGATTCGAAGTTGTTGCGTGACAGCAGCCCAGCCTGCTCGAACTGAGTCAGCACGCGATAGACCGTGGCCAGGCCAATGTCCATGTGCTCGGCGAGCAGGATGCGGTACACGTCTTCAGCGCTCATGTGGCGCTCATCGCTGGTCTGAAAGATCTCCAGGATCTTCAACCGCGGCACCGTGGCTTTCAGACCGATGTTCTTGAGGTCTGCAGGACTCGGCATGCGCCAGGCTCCCTAGAGTACAATGTTCGGATATTCCAATCATAAGGGTTTTGGCGGCAAAAGTCCTATTGACGGGCCTGCAAGATGCGTTTGGGCCGTCGCCAAATCCTCCCGTACCGGGCCCGCCCGAAACCGTTTGAAGGCCGATCGCTCATGACCTTTCCCTTTGCGCGCAGTCCTGTTCGTTTTGCCCATGCCGCCCGCCGTGGTGGCTTGTTGGTGGGTGCGATGCTTGCTGCGTCGGCGTTGCTGGCCGGATGCGGCACCTATGACAGCACCACGCGCAAGATCGCCAATGCCATCACGCCGTATCGTATCGATATCGTGCAAGGCAACTTTGTCTCGCGCGAGCAGGCTGCGCAACTCAAGGAAGGCATGACGCGCGACCAGGTGCGTTTCGTGCTCGGCACGCCGCTGCTGACGGACATGTTCCACGCCAACCGCTGGGACTACATTTTCTCGTTCAAGCGCGGCAACACGGCCGTTGTGCAGGAGCGCAGGCTGACCGTGTGGTTTGACGGCGACCGTCTCGCCAAGTGGGCGGGCGCCGAAGATCTGCCGTCCGAAAGCGAGTTGATCTCGGAGATCGACGGCATCAAGCGTCCGAAGAAGGATGCTGCTGCAGCCGCGGCTGCAGCAGGGGCTGCGCCGGCAGCGCGCGCACCGTCGATTCCGTCGGCCGAAGTGAGTGACCGTGTGCAGTCGACCACCGGCTCCAAGAACAGCGTAGACGTGCCGCTGCCGGAGCACCGCACCGGCGGTGGCAGTACCGACACCAGCGTTCCGCCGCCGGCCACCCAATCGCAATGAAGGCCCTGAAGCGCGTGTAGCCAGCGCACCGGCCTACCATCTTCGAGCGAGCGGCGGACGGGTTCCGCCGCTTGTGCGTTCTACAGACCGTTTTCTCTTTTGTTTCGACCGACATGAAAATCGCGATTGCAGGTGCCTCGGGCCGCATGGGCCAGATGCTGATCGACACCGTTCTGCGCACCCCGGGCGTGACGCTGGGCGCCGCGCTGGACCGCGCCGGTAGCGACGCCGTTGGCCAGGATGCCGGCGTCAAGCTGGGCAAGGCCACGGGCGTGATTGTCACTGACGACGTGCGCGCTGGGCTCTCGCAGGCTGACGTGCTGATCGATTTCACCCGCCCGGACGCCACGCTCAACCACCTGAATGTCGCGCGCGAATTGGGCATCGCCGTGGTGATCGGCACGACTGGCTTCACGGCCGAGCAGAAGGCCAGCTTCAAGACCTACGGCGAGTCGATCGGCGTGGTCTGGGCGCCCAACATGAGCGTGGGCGTGAACGCGACCTTCAAGTTGATCGAGGTGGCCGCCAAGATTCTGGCGCAGGGCTACGACGTCGAGATCATCGAAGCGCACCACAAGCACAAGATCGATGCGCCGTCGGGCACCGCGCTCAAGATGGGCGAGGTCGTGGCAGAAGCGCAGGGCACGAAGCTGGCCGATCGCGCCGTCTATGCGCGCGAGGGCGAAACCGGCCCGCGCGAACTGGGTACCATCGGCTTTGCCACCGTGCGCGGCGGCGACATCGTGGGTGACCACACCGTGCTGTTTGCTGGCGACGGCGAGCGTATCGAGATCACGCACCGCTCGAACACACGCCAGTCGTATGCGGAAGGTGCCGTGCGTGCGGCGGTGTACGTGGCCGGCAAGAAGGGCCTGTACGACATGAACGACGTGCTCGGCCTGTAAGCCGACCAGGCAGGAAAGGGGCGCCGGCAGGCCTGTCCGGCGCTTTTTTTGCAGCGTCGCCATCGTCCGGATGGAGTGGATGGCGACGGTATAATCGGGCCTTTTCCGTCATTCACTTTGGCCGCGCGCGTTGCGCGAGGCTGCAATCGCCCGAGGCACCCCGGGCGTACCGTCACCATGCAAGAGAAATACTCCCCGTCCGACGTCGAACAGCAGGCACAGCAACACTGGCAGGCTAAAGACGCCTACCGCGTGACCGAGCGCGCGCGCGCTGCTGATGGCTCGGACAAGCCCAAGTTCTACGCCTGCTCGATGCTGCCGTATCCGTCGGGCAAGCTGCACATGGGCCACGTGCGCAACTACACGATCAATGACGTGATGACGCGTCAGCTGCGCATGAAGGGGTACAACGTGCTGATGCCGATGGGCTGGGACGCCTTCGGCATGCCGGCGGAAAACGCCGCGCTCAACAACGGCGTCGCCCCGGCTGCCTGGACCTACGACAACATCGCTTACATGAAGCGTCAGATGCAGTCGATGGGCCTGGCGATCGACTGGTCGCGCGAGGTTGCCACCTGCGACCCCGACTACTACCGCTGGAACCAGTGGCTGTTCCTGAAGATGCTCGAGAAGGGCATCGCTTACCGCAAGACCGGCACCGTCAACTGGGACCCGGTCGACCAGACCGTGCTCGCCAACGAGCAGGTGATCGACGGGCGCGGCTGGCGTTCGGGCGCGGTGGTGGAAAAGCGCGAGATTCCGATGTACTACCTGCGCATCACCGAGTATGCGGAGGAGCTGCTGTCCGACTTGAACCCGCTGGGCTGGCCCGAGCGCGTCAAGCTGATGCAGCAAAACTGGATCGGCAAGAGCGAAGGCGTGCGTTTTGCCTTCCCGCACAGCATCCCTGGTGACGACGGCAAGGTCATCAACGATGGCAAGCTGTACGTCTTCACCACGCGCGCCGACACCATCATGGGCGTGACCTTCTGCGCCGTGGCCGGTGAGCACCCAATCGCCACGCACGCAGCGCTTGCCAACCCGGCACTCGCCGCGTTCATCGACGAATGCAAGCACGGCAGCGTGATGGAAGCCGACATGGCGACCATGGAAAAGAAGGGCATGCCGACCGGCCTGACAGTCACGCACCCGCTCACGGGCGAATCCGTGCCGGTGTGGGTCGGCAACTACGTGCTGATGAGCTACGGCGACGGCGCTGTGATGGGCGTGCCGTCGCACGACGAGCGCGACTTCGCCTTCGCCAACAAGTACGACCTGCCGATCAAGCAAGTCGTTGACGTGAAGGGCCAGCCCTACGACACGACCACTTGGGCCGAGTGGTATGGCGACAAGGAACACGGCGTGCTCGTCAACAGCGGCAAGTACGACGGCCTGAACTACAAGCAGGCGGTCGATGCCGTGGCCGCTGATCTGGCCGCACAAGGTCTTGGCGAAAAGAAAACCACCTGGCGCCTGCGCGACTGGGGCATCTCGCGCCAGCGCTACTGGGGCACGCCGATCCCGCTGATCCATTGCGAGAGCTGTGGCGTCGTGCCGGTGCCTGAGCAAGATTTGCCGGTGCGCCTGCCCGAAGACCTCGTGCCGGACGGCACGGGCAACCCGCTCAACAAGGACCCGCGCTTCCTGGAATGCACGTGCCCGTCGTGTGGCAAGCCCGCGCGCCGCGAGACCGACACGATGGATACGTTCATCGATTCGTGCTGGTACTACATGCGCTATACGTGCCCGGATGGCGCCACGATGGTCGACGCGCGCAATGATTACTGGATGCCGATGGACCAGTACATCGGCGGCATTGAGCACGCGATCCTGCACCTGCTGTACGCGCGTTTCTGGACCAAGGTCATGCGTGACCTGGGCCTGGTCAAGTTTGATGAGCCGTTCAGCAACCTGCTCACGCAGGGCATGGTGCTCAACGAGACGTACTACCGCGAAGACGCCTCGGGCAAGAAGCAGTGGATCAATCCGGCGGATGTCGACGTGCAGACTGACGAACGCGGCCGCCCAGTGGGCGCCACGCTCAAGGCCGACGGCCAGCCGGTGGTGATCGGCGGCGTGGAAAAGATGTCGAAGTCGAAGAACAACGGCATCGACCCGCAAGCCCTGATCGACCAATACGGCGCCGACACCGCGCGCCTGTTCACGATGTTCGCCGCGCCACCCGAGCAGCAGCTCGAGTGGAACGACGCCGGTGTGGAAGGCGCCTCGCGCTTCCTGCGCCGCCTGTGGAACTTTGGCGTGGCGCATGGTGATGCCATTCGTGCTTCACTCGGTGCCGGCCATGGCAATGGCGCCGCCCTCGGCGCAACGGATGCTGACCGCGCGCTGCGCCGCGAGCTGTACACCGTGCTCAAGCAAGCCAACTACGACTACGAGCGCTTGCAATACAACACCGTCGTCTCGGCGACGATGAAGATGCTCAACGCGCTGGAAGGCGCCAAGGACGCCGGCGCCGATGCGCGCCGCGAAGGCTTTGGGATGCTGCTGCGCGTGCTGTACCCGGTGGTGCCCCACGTCACCCACGTGCTGTGGCAGGAACTGGGCTACACCGGCGTGCACGGCGATCTGCTCGACGCCCCGTGGCCGCAAGTCGACGAGGGTGCGCTGGTGCAGAGCGAGATCGAACTCGTGCTGCAGGTCAATGGCAAGGTGCGCGGCAGCATCGTCGTGCCGGCCGATGCCGACCGCGCCGCCATCGAAGCGATTGCCGCCAAGGACGAAGCGGTACAGAAATTTGCTGAAGGCAAGCCGCCCAAGAAGATCATCGTGGTGCCCGGCCGTCTGGTGAACGTGGTGGCCTGATTGGCCGCCGTATTGGCTGCCTCACTCAAGGAACGCATGGTTATGTCGTTGTCTCGTCGCACTTTTGGCCGCTCTGTCTTTGCCCTGGCTGTTGCGCTGCCGGCACTGTCCGCCTGCGGCTTCCACATGCGGGGCAATACCGACTTCGCCTTTAAGCGGTTGTACATCAATCTGCCGCAGAACTCGCAGATGCGCGCGCAGTTGCGCCGGCTGATCGACAACGGTTCCGACACCATCATCGTGTCGGACAAGAAAGACGCCGATGCGCTGCTGGATGTGCTCGCAGAAGATAAGGTGAAGACGATCTCGTCGCTCACGCCGCAGGGTGTGGTGCGCGAGTACCGCATCACGTATCGCTTCCGCTTCCAGCTGCGTGATGCGCACGACAACTTGCTGATCCAGCCGTCGGAAATCACGCAGTTCCGCGATCTGTCGTACAACGAGACGCAGGTGCTGGCCAAGGACTACGAAGAAGCGGCGCTCTATCGCGACATGCAGGGCGACACGATCAACCAGCTCGTGCGGCGACTGGCCGCCGTGAAGCTGCCGTCGTAAGCGGCAGCCGTTCTGGTCATGCAACTGCGGCTCGACGCGCTCGAAGGGCACCTCAAGCAGGCCGGCACCAAAGGTCTGGCACCGCTGTATGTGGTGCACGGTGACGAGCACCTGCTTGCGCTGGAAGCCGTCGATGCGCTGCGTCAGGCCGCACGCACCCAGGGCTTTACCGAGCGCGAGGTGATGAGCGTCGAGCGCGGCTTCTCGTGGTCCCGAGTGACCGAGGCACAGCAATCGATGTCGCTGTTCGGCGATCGTAAGATCGTCGAACTGCGCATTCCGTCCGGCAAGCCCGGCAAGGACGGCGGCGAAGCCCTGCGTGCGTTGGCGGCCGGCACGCCGTCCGGCCCCGCCACCGACACCCTCACGCTGATTACGCTGCCGCGTCTGGATTTTGCGACCGCCAAATCGGCGTGGTTTGCGGCGTTGGAAGGTGCGGGCGTGTCGATCAAGGTCGATTCGGTGGACCGCACCAAGTTGCCTGGCTGGATCGGTGAGCGTTTGGCGCGCCAGCAGCAACGTGTGGAACCCGGTGAACCCGGCCGGCGTGCCCTGCAGTTCATTGCCGACCGTGTGGAGGGCAATTTGCTGGCCGCGCACCAGGAAATCCAGAAACTCGGCTTGCTGCACCCGCCGGGCGTGTTGACGTTCGACGATGTGCACGATGCGGTGCTCAACGTGGCGCGCTACGACGTGTTCAAGCTGTCCGAAGCCATGCTGGCCGGCGACGTGCCGCGCCTGGTGCGTATGCTTGAAGGCCTGCGTGGCGAGGGCGAAGCCACGGTGCTGGTGCTCTGGACGTTGACCGAAGAAATTCGCGTATTATCAAAAATCGCCTCGGGCATGGCGAGGGGCTTGCCGGCGGCGTCGATGCTGCGTGAGCTGCGGGTCTGGGGCCCGCGCGAACGGCTGGTGCCGCAGGCGGCACAGCGGTTGTCGCAGCGCGAGCTGGAAGGTGCGCTCGCCATGGCAGCGAAGCTGGATCGGCAGGTCAAGGGCTTGCGTGAACCATCACTGCCCGCCGAGCCTTGGGATGGCCTGCTGCAGCTGGCGATGCGCGTTGCGCGGCCGGGCAGCCTTCCGGTGCCAGCCTGACCGCGCCATCGGGTGCAAGCTTCCGAATTGTCCTCACACTGAATTTGCCGGCAGCTCGCCGGTCGCGATCATCATGAAGCAGCTCGACGTGAACGAATACATGGCCCTGATCGGCCGTCAGGCGCGCGCCGCCTCGCGCGGCATGGCCCGCGCCGGCACTGCGCAGAAGAACCGCGCGCTGCTGCACATCGCCGCCGCAGTCCGCCGCGATGCCGCCAAGCTCAAAGAGATCAACGCCCGCGACGTCGAGCGCGCCCGCGCAAACGGCCAGGACGCTGCCTTTATCGATCGACTCACACTCACCGACCGCGCCATCGACACCATGGCCGCGGGCCTGGAGCAGATTGCCGCGCTGCCGGATTTGATCGGTGAAATCAGCAATATGAAGTTCCGCCCGACCGGCATTCAGGTCGGGCAGATGCGCGTGCCGCTGGGCGTGATCGGCATCATTTATGAGTCGCGTCCGAATGTGACGGTGGATGCGGCCGCGCTTTGCATCAAGTCGGGCAACGCGACCATTCTGCGCGGTGGCTCCGAAGCGATTGAGTCGAACGGCGCACTGGCTGCGCTCATCGAAGAGGGGCTGGCCGATGCCGGCTTGCCCGCGAACGCGGTGCAGGTGGTGGCCACCACGGACCGCGCCGCGGTCGGCAAGCTGATCACCATGACGGAGTACGTCGACGTGATCGTGCCACGCGGAGGCAAGAGCCTGATCGCGCGCCTGATGGAAGAAGCACGCGTGCCGATGATCAAGCACCTGGACGGTATCTGTCACGTGTATATCGACGTCGATGCCGATATCGAAAAGGCCGTGCGCGTGTGTGACAACGCCAAGACGCAGCGCTATGCGCCGTGCAACACGATGGAAACGCTGCTCGTGTCGCGCGATATCGCCGCACGCGTGCTACCGCCGCTAGTGAAGATCTATCACGACAAGGGCGTCGAGCTGCGCGTTTGCCCGGCTACGCGTGCCACGCTGGAAGCCGCCGGCTTCGGCAACCTGAAGAACGCCGTCGAAGCCGACTGGCATACCGAATACCTCGCGCCCATCCTGTCGATCCGCACCGTCGACGGTCTGGACGCCGCCATCGAGCACATCAACACCTACGGCTCGGCGCACACCGATTCGATCATCACCGAGAACTATTCGACCGGCATGCGCTTCCTGCGCGAGGTCGATTCGGCCAGCGTGATGATCAACGCCTCCACGCGTTTTGCAGATGGCTTCGAGTACGGCCTGGGTGCCGAGATCGGCATCTCCAACGACAAGCTGCATGCGCGCGGGCCGGTCGGGCTGGAGGGGCTGACCTCGCTCAAGTATGTCGTGTTCGGGCACGGCGAGATCCGCACCTGATATCGCTTGTTGCACATTGCGCGCCGCTATGAGCGGCGCGCGATGTTTTTACCGATCGCGCTCACATCATTCACGGGACTGTTCGCATGCTCTGGGTCAAGGCCTTTCACATCGTCTTTGTCGCATCGTGGTTTGCCGGGCTGTTCTATCTGCCGCGCATCTTTGTCAATCTGGCCATGGAAACCGAGCGTGCGGCCATCACGCGCCTGCTGATCATGGCGCGCAAGCTGTTCCGCTTCACGACCATGCTGGCGATCGTTGCGATCCTGCTAGGGTTGTGGCTGTTCCTGGGGTATCGCATCGGGTTGACGCCGCCCAACGGCTGGATGCACGCCAAGCTCGCACTGGTGCTGGTGACGATCGGTTATCACCACGGCTGCGGCGCGCTGCTGCGCAAATTCGAGGCGGGTGCCAACAAGCGCTCGCACACTTTTTACCGCTGGTTCAATGAACTGCCGGTGCTGTTGTTGCTGGCGATTACGATCCTCGTGGTCGTGAAGCCGTTCTGATTTTCCGTTTTCCGATGGCAACTGCATACTTCGCGCCATGCCCCCGCGGGCTGGAACAGGCGCTGGCCGATGAACTGGCCGAAATCGCCATCCGCCCCGAGGTGGATGAGCTGGCCGCGTTCGAGGTGGGCCGCACCGTGCCAGGCGGCGTGCATTTCTTTGGCACGCAGGGCGCGGCGTATGCCGTCAACCTGCACAGCCGCATCGCCAGCCGTGTGCTGATGCGCCTGGGCTCTCGCGGATATCGCTCGGAAGACGACATCTACGCGCTGGCCGCCGCGCAGCGCTGGGAAGACTACTTCACGCCCGACGAGATGATCCGCGTGGACGTGACCGCACACAAATCGCCACTGCAGAGCCTGAAGTTTGTCGGCCTGCGTGTGAAGGACGGTGTGTGTGACCGTTTCCGCCAGCGCATGGGCGCACGCCCCAGCGTCGACACCGTTTCGCCCGACGTGCGCATCTACGCGTACCTGACCGAGACTGATTGCACGATCTACCTCGACACCACTGGTGAGCCGCTCTTCAAGCGCGGCTGGCGCCAGGAAAAGGGCGAGGCGCCGCTGAAGGAAAACCTCGCGGCGGGCATCCTCCGCCTGACCGGCTGGACCGGCGCGCACGGCATGCCGTTCTACGATCCGATGTGCGGCAGTGGCACGTTCCTCGTCGAAGCCGCGCAGCGCGCGCTTGGCATTGCACCGGGCGGCCAGCGCGCTTTCGCCTGCGAGTGGTTGCAGGACCACGACGCCAAATGCTTCAAACGCCTGCGCGAAGCTGCCGCCGATGCGGCCGCCGCGTCCATGCGTCGCACGCCGCCGCTGGTGGCCGGCTCCGACATCTCCACTGACATGCTGGCCTATGCCGCCGCCAACTGGCAGCGCGCCGGTCTACCCGGCGAGCCGATGCTCAAGCAGGTCGATGCCCGCTTCGGCAAGCCGCCGTTTGAGGCCGCCGGTGTGCTGCTGATGAACCCGCCGTACGGTGAGCGTATCGCCGTGCGCGGTGCGCAGGGTTCGCGCCGTCGCCGATCGGAAGGCGAGGGTGAGGGTGAGGAAGATGGCACCGTATTCGAGCGCGCTGGCCGCGCCATGGGCGCCCCGCGTGACGATGGCCGCCGGCCCGTGCGTGAGCTGCGCCAGCCCGAGCCGCCGCCCCCGGTCGACCCGGAGGAAGAGGCTGCCGCCAACGAATTTGCCCAGGCTTTTGCGGGTACGCTCAAGCGCGAGTTCGCTGGCTGGAAGGCTTTCGTCTTCACCGGCGATCTCTCGATGCCGCGGCGCATGCGGTTGAAGGAATCGCAGCGCACGCCGCTCTATAACGGCAACATCGAATGCCGTTTGTTCCGTTTCGATATGGTGAAGGGGGGCATGCGCGATCGCCCCGAGCGGCCTGCAAAGGGCGACGCTTCAAACGACAACGCCGACGCATAAGCATCGGCGTTGTGTCGGCAACAGCAGACCCGGTTCAGGCGGCCTGCTGATCCTGGAAGTGGTCCATCCACGCTGCGAGCTGATCGGGCGTGAGCTGTGTCTGGTTGTCGAGCAGGCGCAGCTTGACGGCCGCGCCATCTCGCTCGGCCGTGAGCGACCAACCCTTGCCATCGAGCCACAGCAGGAATGCCAACCACTTGGCATGCGCTTCCGATACCTTGTGCGTTGACGCCGCTTCCAGGAATTCGGTCAGCGTGGTGAGGTCGACCACCGCCGCCGCGTCTGCGCTTGCCGGTGACACTTTGCCATTCAGCACCTCGGCCAACACCTCCAGCGCTTGCGCGGCGGGCTTGCTGTCAAAGCGCGACGACAGGTCCTGGTAGGCCTGTTGCACCGCGTGGCTGAATTTGCCGGTGCGCAGGCTTTCCTCGCCGACCAGCTCGGTGTAGTCCTTCATCGCCCAGTCCGGCTGTGCCAGCGACTGCAGACCAACGGCCGCTGCCGCGCGCAGGTAATCGTTGACGGCGCTGAACGATGACAACCCCGACACCGCCAGATACAGCGTCTGCAGCGCGCCGATACGATGCGTGAGCGTTTGGCTCTGGCGCACGATCATCTTCTCGCGCAGCAGCGCGTCGCGCTCGCGGCGCAGGTCAGAGAACTCGAGTGCCTGCTTGAGTTCTACGCGCAGCGCGGTGATGTCCCACGGCTTCTTGATGTAGCGGTGGATCTGCCCTTGGTTGACGGCCTCCACCGTGTCTTCAATTTCCGAGTAGGCGGTGGTCAGAATGCGCACCAGATGCGGATAGCGCTCGCGTGCATAGCGCAGCAGTTCGTTGCCGAGTTCGCCGGGCATGCGCTGATCCGACACGAGCACGCCCAGCGTGGCGGCGTGCTGGTCGAGCATGCGTTTGCCTTCTTCGACCGAGGTGGCGGTGACGACCGGTGCCAGTGAACCGATGGCACGGCCGAAGTAAGTCAGCGCCAATGTCTCATCGTCCACGTACAGGATCTTGGGCTCGTTGCCCCCAGGATTGGTCATCCGTCACTCCTCATAGCAAATGCAGCCAATACGGCAAACGCGCGGATCACGTGCGGCGTGGTTCGTAGTGTTGATGGTCTTGTCATGGGAACGTCAGAGTCACGCGCGTGCCTGCGCTGGGTGCAGAATCAATTGCAATCGCTCCTCCGAACGATTGCATGATCCGCGTACAAAAAATCATGCCCATGCCGTTACCGCCTTCTTCGGCGCGCGTCGTCACGGGGTCGATGGTCAGCCGCGCGAGAACGTCGGGCGCGATGCCCGGGCCGTTGTCCTCGATGCGGATCATGTGCTTGCTGCGGCCGGCGTCCGGTGCCCGGCCGGCCACGATCTCAAGTTGCGGCGCATTGGTGTGTGCGAGCGCCTGCAACGCGTTGCTGGTGAGCGATGAGAGCACCAGCATCACGCAGTTGGGCAACGTCAGGATCGGGAAATCGTCTTCCACGCGGTACGACACCCATCCGCGCTGCGCGTTCGTGAACGGATACGTATCGAACAACGAGCGGATCAGTCCGCCCGCGCTGTTGGGCGTGGCGGTCGTGCCGGGCTTGCCGTACGTGTTGCGCACCGAGTTCAGGAACGTGGCAATCACGGACAGGCAATAGCGCGCGTTGTCCTGCACGCGATCGGCGGCACGGCCAATCTCGGGCAGGGCGCCGGGCGTCGGCTCGGTCTGGTCCACGCGCATGCGGATGCCGCGCGCAAAGTTGGAGATGGCGGCCAGCGGCGTGTTCAGCTCGTGCGCCAGAAAGGCCAGCGTTTCGTCGATTGCCATGAGGCGCTGGGTACGCAAAAGGCGGTCCTGACGCAGCGCCAGCGCTTCCTGCAACGAGCGCCGCACGTCTTCGGGCTGATAAGGCTTCTCCAGGATCTTGAACACGCGCCCGGTGTTCACGGCCTGGATCAGCAGATCCTTGTCGGCATACGCGGTGACGAGGATGGTGGCAATGTCGCCGTACTTTGCATCGATGAAGCGCAGCAACTCGGTGCCGTCGCCGCCGGGCATGCGGAAGTCCGTCAGCACCACGCTGATGCGCTCGTGCGAATCGCGCAGCACGGCCTTGGCTTCTTCGACGCTGTTGGCCGTCAGCACCTCGTAGCCGGCACCGATCGTGCGCGCGAACCATTTGCAGGCTTGCGCTTCGTCGTCGACGTAGAGAATGGTGACGGTGTCCGGCTTGGTGTCCATGATGCGTCTACTCCGAGCGCGGCAGATCGAACGTGAAGCGCGCCCATTCGCCTTCCTGGCTCGTCGCGGCCAACGTGCCGCCGTGGCGCTGGATCACGCTATAGCTGATCGAAAGGCCAAGCCCCAGGCCCTTGCCGACATCGCGCGTGGTGAAGAACGGCTCGAACACGCGCGACAGATTTTTCTCGGCGATACCAGGGCCGTTGTCGGTCACGACCACGTGCAGCCGGTTGTCGATCCACTCGCCGGCGATCTCGATGCGCGGGTTCTCGCGCGGCACCTTTTGCATGGCGAGCGCAGCGTTCGACAGCAGGTTGATCAGCACGCCGATGATGGCGGCCTCGTCACCGCGTACAAGCGTATCGGGCGGCAACTTGCGTTCGACCGCCACGCCGCGCAGCTCGTGGCTCGTCAGGCGCACGGCCGAGTCGATGGCCTTTTCCGCCAGGAACGGCGCATCGGCCTCGCCTTTCTCGGGGCTGCGGTAGGCGAAGGTTTTCAGATCCGACACGATGTGCTGCACGCGCTGCATGCCTTCCTTGGCGTCGGTCAGGCATTCGAGCAGCATGGGGCTGCCCTTGGCGGTCGGGTCTTCCTGCGCCACGGCAATCGCCATCAGGCAGAAGTTGACCGGGTTGTTGATCTCATGCAGCAGCCCGGCCGACAGCGTGCCGATGGCGGCCATTTTTTCCTGCTGCAGGAGCTGGCCCTTGATGTCGATGAGGTTCTGATTGGTCAGCGCCAGTTGCTCGTTCTTCTGGGCCACTTCCTCCTTGAGCCGGAAGAGCTGGAAGCGCCCGCGCTCGTTGAAATACGTGTACAGCGTGCTCGTCGCAATCGAGAACAGGATGAACATCGAATGCACGATGAAGATCTCGCGCGACTGGATGCCGCCCGGATGCAGCGTGCACGCGATCACCCAGAAGATGTACGTGCAGGTGCCGAACAGCACGGCCTGCAGAAAGCCGATCGGCATCACCATGCCCACCGCGTAGATCGCCAGATTCAGCCCTGAGTAATACGGAGAACTGGCGCCCTCGGTGTCATAGATCATCCACGAGATCATGATCTGCGGGCAGATCAGCCAGAAGAACGTCAGGCTTTGCACATGCTCTTCGCCCCAGCGCGTGTACAGCACAAGCAGCGCGCCAAGCATGATCAGCGAGGTGATGACGCGCAGCGAGCCGAACAGCCACAGCTTGTCCGAGTACATGCCGTAGTCCAGCCCGACGCCCGCCAGTACCAGCACGATGCCAGTGATGGCAGCCATGCGGCTGAAGACGAGCCGGAACTGTTTCAGCTCGGCTTGGTATCCGCGATGAGTAATGGGCTCCATGCGTGTTCCTGAGCAGCGGATTAAGCGGCGGATGTGGCAAGCCCCTGCACGCTGGCTTGGGCGAATACGTTGACGCCGGTGACGTCGGTATAGATACGCACGTCGTGCGAGCCGTCGGGCAGCAGTTCGGTCATCAGCGGTTCATCGCGATAGACCAGGTACCACTCCAGCACGTGTTCCATCACGAAACGCATCGGGTTGTTGCCGTGCACGTTCGTCGCAAGAATGGCGCCGCCCTTGCACGTGCGTGAAGCGAAGTAGGCCAGCAGGCGCTGACAGACCTTGTTCGAGAGATAGTCGAACAGGCCGGCACAATACACCGCATCACAATCGCCGGCCTGCGGGCTGTCGGACGTAATGCGGCGCTTGAGCAACTGGTGCACCGATTCGTGCACGAAATCGACGGTGACGGTCTTGCGCGCGCGGTCCATCGCGCGGCGCATTTGCTCGCGCGTGTAGCTGAGCGTTTCTTCACTGAAGTCGACCAGCTCGAACGACAGCAGCGACGGTTCTGGATGCTGCTGAATGAAGCGCTGGATCTCCACCGCCGGCCCGCAGCCCACGTTCAGCACCTTGAACGTGCGGCCGGCTGCCTTCGCTTGCGCAGCCAGGTCGCTCAGATACTGCACAAGGATGTCGATACGGTTACGGTGCGCTTCCGCCACGTCCGTACGCAGGAAGGCGGCGTTGATTATCTGGAAGTAGGTGTTCGGGCCTTCGCGCGGGTCGGAGAGGATCTGGTTGACCATCTCGTAATCGCCCGCGTAGCCCAGCGGCTTGGTATACGTGCGGTAGATGAACGGTGCGCGTAATAGCAGCGGATGCAGCGCGGCCTGCGCGAAGATGCGGTGCGCAGGTGCGAGTTCGGCTTCAACCTTGCCCGCTTCCGACTCCAGCCCGTCCATGTATCCCTTGAGCTTGAGCATGATCGGCTCGGCAAGTTCTTGGAAGACGTCCATGCGCAGCTTGTTGTCTTCGCGCGGCAATGTCTTGGACAAATCCACCTGCTCCACCCAGCGCGACACCTCGGCCAGGAACGCGCGCATCTCGTTGACGACGATCTGGTAATCGCGGTGGATGCGGAAACGTTCTTGCCATTCCTGCACGAACGTTCGCGCTTCTTCGCCCACCGAAGCCGCGGTGTCGGCCACTTCCGACAACTCGCGCCATTCGTCGATCAGCGTGAGCGAGACAACGGCGGTCAGGCCGGTGTTGACCAGGCTGATCACCACCGCCTTGCCGAAATAGGCTTGCCGCGTCCCCATCTTGATCGCGAGCTCGGACAGGACCTCACTCACCTGCACGATCGAGTAGGGGTTGTAGATCTCCATTACCAGGGCACGCCGCTGCAGCGTGATGATGGTGCCGCGGACCTGCTGACCCTGTGAGTTGCGGAAGCTGACCGCGGGATCGATTTGGTTGGGTGAGTACACTGTGCGAATTTGCCGGAGACTTCAGGGAAAACGTCTGCCAAGCGGGACGCTCACTCCAACAACCGCGCACCCGGAATCGCATCGCGAATCCGGACACCGCGAGCACGGCGCGCCCCGCCAGCAATGCCGGGCATGCCGCCGCATCAGTCGTGAAAGCGTGCTTGAAGCCGTCCGCTGGCCATGCGCAATATGCGCCAGCCCGGACGTCTCTCGCCCAAACCCGCTCCGAGAAGATCGGGGAAGATGATCGACTGCAGCAGTGCCTTCAGTCCTACTACCGTGGCACTTTACCGCTCGGCGATCAACAGCGTGGCAACGGGAATCGTGCAACCGTGAACCGTGACCAGATTGGAACGATGCACTCCCCTGACATCCGCAACGCGCGCTGCTTGAACGCGCGGCCCGCTGCTGCATCCCAAATCGTCTCTCAAGGAGAATCCCGCACAAAAATGAACTCGGGGCGCCGTATCGAATCTTGCGTGCCGACGCCCTCGCTCGCCATGATGCCGCAGCTATGCCACGCATGCATCAGGGGGATTCAGCCGGGCCATGTTCTGATGTCATGGCTGCCGGATGACGCGATCGATTGTACTTGCCCAATGTGACCCACACAATGTGGAAACCTGCAGTGCAGAGCAAAGTGGAAACACCACCTCAGCGCGACTTGCGGCCGGTGAGTGCGTCCGGATCCTGCTTGTAGTTGGCGAGGAACTGGGTGTAGCTGTAGACCTGTGCCGGCAGCAGGTGGCTGGGCATGTCGAACAGCGCGTAGTAGTACGACTCGCGCCCCTGACACACTTCTGCGGGCAGGCAATATTGTTCCCACTCCACGCAGGCCGGGGTGTACATGCCGTCGCCGGGCCAGAAGAACGGGACGATCTGCTTGTCGTGCAGGCCCTTGAGCAACGCATCGGGCGCGTTGTACGCCTCGGCGTTCTCCAGGTGCGTGAGCATGCTCGCGTTGGTCTCGATGACCATGAGCGTGGCGCGCCCGTCGGCGGTGAGCAGCAGCACGCCGGCAGGGTGTGGATAAAGGTAGTACTCGATGAAGCGGTAGCGCGTGGACAGTTCGCGCACAAGCCGTGTGACCGCTGGGTCCGACAGAAAGCTGAACGAGTGGCGCGACAGCAGATCACGCAGTGTGCTCGACAGGTTGCTGAAGTAGCGCACCTGCAGCGCTTCGATCTCCGCGCTGAGGCGCTCGGCCATCGCCGGATTGTCTTTTTTGATGTAGCGGTCGATCAGGCCGTCGTTGAAACCCTGCACGGCGATGTTCTCGTCGGCCATGCCGGTGAGCAGGATCGTCATGCACGGCAACTCTTTGAGCTTGGCGCAGAACTCCAGCCCGTTCATGCGCGGCATGGAGTAGTCCACCACGATGACTGACGGCTGCAGGAAACGGTTGACTTCGTGGATCTGGCGGTAGACGCGGTCGACGTCGAGCTGGATGGTGCGGCGCTCGGTCGAAAACGTCAGGTCATCGTGCGTGACGCGCACCGGCAGGAAGCCCGGCATGCGCAGCGAATGCCACTGGCGCAGCCACGTCAGCGCCTCTTCCGGGTCGTTGAAAGCCAGCAGTGCGCGCGACGGGTCCATCTGAAACCCGAGGCTTTCCACGAACGATTGGCTGTCGTCGACCACTACCGTCAGGGTGGGGTGGAAGTAGACCGGCAGGGCGCTGTCCTGTTGCATACGTCGGGAGGAGTCGGGAGAGGCGGGATGCAGCGCGCGGCCGGTTTGGCCCGCGCTGCCCGTTTGCACTACGTTACTGCCTGCCGCGGCCTGGAGCAAGCGGAACCAGTCTGATCTGCGGGCGCGTTGATAGCCGTCAGCGCGCCACCTTATTCCACAGATTTCACCATGTCTTCGACGACTTTCTTCGCATCGCCGAACACCATCATCGTCTTGTCCATGTAGAACAGTTCGTTGTCGAGCCCCGCGTAGCCGGCGTTCATCGAGCGCTTGTTCACGATGACGGTCTTGGCCTTGTAGGCCTCCAGGATCGGCATGCCGGCAATGGGCGACTTTGGGTCGTTCTTGGCCGCCGGGTTGACCACGTCGTTGGCGCCGAGCACCAGCACCACGTCGGCTTGGCCGAACTCGCCGTTGATGTCTTCCATTTCAAACACCTGGTCGTATGGCACCTCGGCCTCGGCCAGCAGCACGTTCATGTGGCCCGGCATGCGCCCCGCGACCGGGTGAATGGCGTACTTGACCGTCACGCCCTTGTCCGACAGCTTCTCGGTCAGCTCCTTCAGGGCGTGCTGTGCGCGTGCCACTGCCAGGCCGTAACCGGGGACGATGATGACCGTCTCGGCGTTGCCCATGAGGAAGGCGGCGTCATCCGGCGAGCCCGACTTGACCGGGCGCTGCTGCCCGCCACCGCCTGCCGCAGCGCCAGCGGACGCTTCCGAACCAAAGCCGCCCAGGATCACGTTGAAGAACGACCGGTTCATCGCGCGGCACATGATGTACGACAGGATGGCACCGGACGAACCCACCAGCGAGCCCGCAATGATCAGCATCGGGTTGTTCAGCGAGAAGCCGATACCGGCCGCCGCCCAGCCCGAGTACGAGTTCAGCATCGACACCACCACCGGCATGTCGGCGCCGCCGATCGGGATGATGATCAGCACACCGAGCACAAAGGCGATGGCCGTCATGATGCTGAACGGCAGCCAGCTCTGCGTCAGGAAGAACAGCACACCGAAGCCGAGCATGGCCACGGCCAGCAACAGGTTCAGCATGTGCTGGCCGGCAAACTGCACCGGCGCGCCCTGGAACAGGCGGAACTTGTACTTGCCCGACAGCTTGCCGAAGGCGATGACCGAGCCTGAAAACGTGATGGCACCCACGAACGTGCCGATGAACAGTTCCACGCGGTTGCCCAGCGGGAGCACGTTGTCACCGGCCATGGTGATGCCGAAGGCGGAGGGTTCAGCCACGGCCGCCACGGCAATGCATACTGCCGCCAGGCCGATCAGCGAGTGCATGGCGGCCACCAGCTCGGGCATCTTGGTCATCTCGACCGTGCGCGCCACAAAGGCGCCGATGCCACCGCCCACCACCAGACCCGCAAAGATCAGGATGAAGCCGGTGGACGTGCCGCTCTCGGTGCCGGCAAACATCTCCGCCTTGAGCTTGACGATGAGCGCGAGGGTTGTGACGGCGGCGATGGCCATGCCCGTCATGCCGAACGCGTTGCCGCGCCGCGCCGTGGTCGGGTGCGAGAGCCCCTTGAGCGCCTGAATGAAGCAGACCGATGCCAGCAGATACAGCAGGGTGACGAGGTTCATGCTCATTGCTTGTTCTCCCCCGCTTTGGCTTTGGGCTCTTTCTTCTTGAACATCTCAAGCATGCGCTGCGTGACCAGGAAGCCGCCAAACACGTTGACCGCCGCCAGCGCCACGGCCACGACGCCCATGGTGCGGCCCAGGCCGGTCTGCGTCAGGCCCGCTGCCAGCATCGCGCCGACGATGATGATGGCCGAAATGGCGTTGGTCACGGCCATCAGCGGCGTATGCAGCGCCGGGGTGACCGTCCAGACCACGTGGTAGCCGACGTAGATCGCCAGCACGAAGATGATCAGGTTGATCACCGTGTGATTGACCAGCTCCATGAGTTCTCCTCCTCGCTTCTTGGTCGATGCGTGGCGCGGCCCCGCGCCTGCTTTTTTGTGCGGGGCCTGCCGGCGCGTCAGGTTTCCTTGATGGCCTTGATCTTGTTGCCTTCGCCCAGCAGTACGACCTTGGGCTTGTGGCTGGCGACTTCTTCTTCGTTCATCGGCGCATAGGTGCAGATGATGAGCAGATCGCCCACGTGTGCGCGGCGTGCGGCGGCGCCGTTGAGCGAGATCTCGCCCGAGCCGCGTTTGCCCTTGATGATGTAGGTCGAGAAGCGTTCGCCGTTGTTGACGTTGTACAACTCGATCTTTTCGTATTCGCGCATGTCGGCTGCGTCGAGCAGATCCTCGTCGATGCCGCACGAGCCTTCATAGTCCAGATCGGCCTGGGTGACCGTCGCGCGGTGCAGCTTGGCGCGAAGCATGTTGCGTTGCATGAAGCTTTCCTTGAAACAAAGATGAAATTGCCACATGCGGCCCTGGCCAAGTGGTGCAGTTGCACACACCCGCCGGGCCGCTGTCTCCGTTTTTATTTGGCGGCGCTCGTGGCAGCGGGGGCGCGCACCACCTGGCCGGCCTGACTGAGTAGGCAGGCGGCCACGATGTCGTCTTCGCGGTTGATGACCAAGCCGCCGTCCTTGTCGACGATCAGCTTGAGGAAATCGAGTACGTTGCGAGCGTAGAGGGCAGAGGCATCGGCCGCCACCATCGACGCGAGGTTGGTGTAGCCCACCAGCGTAACGCCGTGCTTGACGACCACGCGGTCGGCTTCGGTCAGCGGGCAGTTGCCGCCTTGCGCGGCGGCCAAATCGACGACGACCGAGCCCGGCTTCATCGCCTGCACGGTGGCTTCGGACAGCAACGTCGGCGCGCGGCGGCCCGGGATCAGCGCGGTAGTGATGACAATGTCCGCCTGGCTTGCGCGTGTGTGTACGAGTTCGGCCTGGCGGCGCATCCAGTCGGGCGGCATCGGGCGGGCATAGCCGCCCACGCCCTGTGCGATCTCGCGTTCTTCGTCGGTCAGGAACGGCACGTCGACGAATTTGGCGCCCAGCGATTCGATTTGCTCCTTCACCGCGGGGCGCACGTCGGATGCCTCAATGACGGCGCCCAGGCGCTTGGCCGTGGCAATCGCCTGCAGGCCCGCCACACCCGCGCCGAGGATCAGCACGCGCGCGGCCTTCACCGTGCCGGCGGCCGTCATCAGCATCGGCATGAAGCGCTGGTAGTGGTTGGCCGCCACCATCACGGCCTTGTAGCCGGCGATGTTGGCCTGCGACGAGAGCACGTCCATGCTCTGCGCGCGCGTGGTGCGCGGCGCGGCTTCCAGCGCAAAGGCGGTGACGTTGGCTGCGGCCATGCGGGCCGTGTTTTCATCATCAAACGGGTTGAGCATGCCGATCAGCACGGCGCCCGCTTGCATCTGTGCCAACTCTGCCGGCTCCGGCGAGCGCACCTTCAGCACGATCTGCGCGCCTAGCGCTTCGGCGGCGGTGCCGATCTTGGCGCCGGCAGCCACGTAGGCGTCGTCGGGCTGGGCGGCAGCGACGCCGGCGCCCGATTGCACGGTCACCTGATGACCAAGCGCGACGTATTTCTTGACCGTCTCCGGGGTCGCGGCAACGCGCGTCTCGTCTGCCCGCGTCTCCTGCGGGATGCCGATGTGCATCGTGTTCTCTCCTCGCTGATTGTGGTTAGGTGCGCGCGAAAGTGAACGAAGGCGCGCTGGATCAGGATCGACGTGCAGCTTACCCGAACTTTTTGGCGCACGGACGCTCGTCGAATGCCATGTCGAATATCCAAACCGACGTGGAATGCGGGCCGATCCAGCGCAAACGTGTGCTCAATTGCTCACAACTGCGGGGTCGGGCGATCCGCGCGTCTCCGGTGCTTCTGCAAGCGGGGAGGGCGGCCACCAGCTACAATAACGCCTTGTTTTTGTTGCCTTTTTGCCATGAACGAAGCCGTCCGCTGGAAACCGAGCGTTACCGTTGCCGCCGTCATTGAACAGGACGGGCGGTTCTTGCTGGTTGAAGAGCACACCGATGCCGGTTTGCGCCTGAACCAGCCCGCTGGCCACCTCGACCCGGACGAAAGCTTGGCCGACGCCGTCGCGCGCGAGGCGCTGGAAGAAACCACGCACAGCTTTGTGCCGACTGCGCTCCTGGGCTGCTACATGGCGCAGTTCCAGCCACCGCAGGGTGATCCGGTCACTTATGTGCGGATGGCGTTCACGGGCGAGTTGGGGCCGCAAGACCCGCGCCGCACGCTCGACGAAGGCATCGTCCGCACGGTCTGGATGACGGCGGATGAGATCCGCGCCAGCCGCGATCGCCATCGCAGCCCGCTGCTGCTTGCCTGCGTGGAGGACTACCTGGCCGGCAAGCGCTATCCGCTCGACATCATCCACACACACGCCAGCGTGTATGGGTTGGGAGCGCTGCTATGAGCAAGAAGCGCATCGTCGTCGGCATGTCCGGCGGCGTGGATTCCTCCGTCACCGCGTGGCTGCTCAAACAGCAGGGCTACGACGTCGTCGGCCTGTTCATGAAGAATTGGGAAGACGATGACGACAGCGAATACTGCTCGACCCGGCAGGACTGGATCGACGTCGTATCGGTGGCCGACCTGATCGGCGTGGATGTTGAGGCGGTCAACTTTGCCGCTGAGTACAAGGACCGCGTGTTTGCGGACTTTTTGCGCGAATACTCCGCCGGCCGCACGCCCAACCCCGACGTGCTGTGCAACGCCGAGATCAAGTTCAAGGCCTTCCTCGACCACGCGATGGCGCTGGGCGCCGATACGATTGCCACCGGCCACTATGCCCGTGTGCGTGAAGTCGACGGCCGCTTCGAGCTGCTCAAGGCGTTCGACCACACGAAGGACCAAAGCTACTTCCTGCACCGGCTGAACCAGGCGCAGCTCTCCCGCACGCTATTCCCGCTGGGCGAGATGCCGAAGACGCGCGTGCGCGAGATCGCCACCGAGATCGGCCTGCCCAACGCCAAGAAGAAGGACTCCACCGGCATCTGCTTTATTGGCGAGCGGCCGTTCCGCGATTTCCTGAACCGCTACCTGCCGACCCAGCCGGGCCCGATCAAGACGCCCGACGGCAAGACCATCGGCGAACACATTGGCCTGGCGTTCTACACGCTGGGGCAGCGCAAGGGCATTGGCATCGGCGGCAGCCGCGACGGCAACGGCGATGCGTGGTACGTGGCGCGCAAGGACATGGCGGCCAACACGCTGTATGTGGTGCAGGGCCATGACCACCCCTGGCTGCTGGCCCATACCGTGCACGCCGATGACCTGAGTTGGGTTGCTGGCCACGCGCCGGCCGAAGGCACCCACATTGGCGCCAAGACGCGCTACCGCCAGGCCGACGCACCATGCACGGTCGCGCGCGCAACCGACGGCGCGCTCACGCTGGCTTTTCCCGATGCGCAGTGGGCGGTCACGCCGGGCCAATCCGCCGTGCTGTACGACGGTGAAATCTGCCTGGGCGGCGGAATTATTTCAGCCGCTGAGTCAGTCGTCGTCGAAAAAGCGGTCGCCTAGGCAGTTTTCGCAACAGTTCGTTGTGACGGCTGCGGCCGTCACCCGGCTCGTTTAAGCTGGCGCCCTGATTTGTCTCCACACAGGGTTTGTCATGCTGCCATGTCGCTACTGGGCCTTTGCGGGCGTTGGGCTGTTGTTTGCTGTTACCGCGGGGTTTGCGGCGGCGGGGCGCCTGCATTGGGTGTGCGCGGTCATTCCAGGCATATTCGTGATCCTGGGCGTGCACGACATCACGCAGACGCGCCATTCGGTGCTGCGCAACTATCCGCTGTGGGGCCACTTCCGCTTCCTGTTCGAGTTCATCCGACCGGAAATCCGCCAGTACTTTGTTGAAGACGACACCGACGAGCGCCCGTTCTCGCGCGCTCAGCGCAGCATCGTCTATCAGCGCGCCAAGGGCGAAGTTGATAGCCGCCCGTTCGGCACCGAAGTCGATGTGAAGATTGCTGGGCACGAGTGGATCGGCCATTCGCTGGCGCCGTCGCGTATTGCGTCGTCAGACTTTCGCGTGATGGTGGGTGAAGGGCGTGCCAAGCCGTATTCGATGTCGGTGTTCAACATCTCGGCGATGAGCTTTGGGGCGCTGTCGGGCAACGCCATCCGCGCGCTCAACCGTGGTGCGAAGCTCGGCAACTTCATCCACGATACGGGCGAGGGTTCGATTTCGCCGTACCACCGCGAAGAGGGTGGCGATCTGATCTGGGAAGTCGCCTCGGGCTACTTCGGCTGCCGCGATGCCAATGGGCGCTTCGACCCGGACAAGTTTGCCGAACAGGCGCGCAGCCCGCAGGTGAAGATGATCGAGGTGAAGTTGTCGCAGGGCGCCAAACCGGGTCACGGCGGCGTCTTGCCGGCTGCCAAGGTGACGCCGGAAATTGCCGCCACGCGTGGGATTCCAATCGGGCAGGACTGCATCTCGCCGGCCTCGCATTCGGAGTTCAGCACGCCGCTGGGGCTGCTGCAGTTTGTGGACCGCCTGCGCACGCTCTCGGGCGGAAAGCCGACTGGTTTCAAGCTGTGCATCGGGCACCCGTGGGAGTTCTTCGGCATCGTCAAGGCGATGCTGGAGTCGGGCATCCTGCCGGACTTCATCGTTGTGGATGGTGCGGAAGGTGGTACGGGCGCGGCGCCACTGGAATTTACCGACCACGTCGGCACGCCGCTGCAGGAAGGGCTGCTGCTGGTGCACAACACGCTGGTGGGCGCCAACCTGCGCGACAAGATCAAGCTCGGCGCGTCGGGCAAGATCGTCACCGCATTCGACGTGGCCCGCACGCTGGCGATGGGCGCCGACTGGTGCAACGCCGCGCGTGGCTTCATGTTTGCGCTGGGCTGCATCCAGGCGCAGAAGTGCCATACCGACCGTTGCCCCACTGGCGTGGCCACGCAGGACCCGTCTCGCCAGAAGGCACTGGTGGTGCCCGACAAAGCCGAGCGCGTGTATCAATATCACGCGCACACGCTGCATGCGCTGCTGGAGCTGACGCAGGCGGCCGGCCTGCAGCATCCGGCGGATTTCCGCGCGCACCACATCGTGCGGCGCGTGTCGGGCAACGAAGTGCAGTTGCTCTCTGCGCTGCTCAAATACCTTGAACCCGGCGATCTGCTCGCCGGGCGGTATCGCTATCAGCTGTACGAGCGCTACTGGCCAATGGCCCAGGCCGAACGGTTCGACCCAGTGGCCGTATAACGCCGGTGAATTGCTGTTGATTACTGCGGCTGGGTTTCGACGAAACTCGGCCGCTTTTCAATGCGCGCGTAGAACGCGGCCAGATTGGCGTGGCGTTCACGCCAGTTGATCTGTGGCTGCCGGAAGTCCAGGTAAGCAAGCGCGCAGCCGACGGCGATGTCGGCCAGCGTCAGGTGGTTGCCGTTGCACCAGGTCTTGTCGGCCAAGCCTTGCGACATGGCTTGCAGCGCCTGGTCGATCTTGAGGGTCTGGCGCGCGAGCCAGGTTTCGCTGCGTTGCTCGGGCGTGCGCTGCGTGTGTTCGATGCGCAGCATGAGCGCGGCGTCGAGCAGGCCGTCGGCCAGCGCTTCCCAGCAGCGGACTTCCACGCGCTCGCGGCTCGAAGGCGGAATCAGGCGAGCGACGGGCGACAGCGTGTCGGCGTATTCGGCAATCACGCGCGAGTCGAACAGGGCGCCGCCGTCCTCCATCACCAGGCAGGGCACCTTGCCCAGCGGGTTGAACTGGTGGATCTGCGTGCCGGCGCTCCACACGTCTTCCAGCACGAACTGGTAGTCGATTTTCTTTTCAGCCAGGACCACGCGCACCTTGCGGGTGTACGGGCTGGCGTGCGATCCGATCAGTTTCATAAGCATGTCATGTTGGAAGCGGAAGTATAGCCGCGCACTTTCTCGAGTGCGCTGGGCGGCGCCCGAACCCAACTCAACCAAACGGAGGCTTGCTTTCGGCCGGATTGGCCATGAAAGGCAGGTGTCGGGTGGTAAAATCGCGGGCTCGCCGTGGTGCACGTATGCACTTTGGTTCAACGCGCAACGCCGCGTCCGGGTTGTCCGGATTGAGATTCCCTTCACATTTTTCCCCGCCTGCCATGTCGCCGCTTTCTGCCCTGACCGCCCTGTCTCCCATCGATGGCCGCTACGCTGCCAAGGCCGATCCGCTGCGCGAGTGGCTGTCGGAAGCTGCTTTCATGCGCAACCGCGTAAAGGTGGAGGTGCACTGGCTGATCGCCCTGTCGCAGGCCGGTCTGGCTGAGATCCCGCGTTTCTCGGCTGAAGCCGAGCAAGCGCTGCTGGCCCTGGTTGAGAACTTTGCCGAGGCAGACGCCGCCCGCATCAAAGAGATCGAAGCCGTCACGAACCACGACGTGAAGGCCGTCGAATACTGGATGAAGGAGCGCGTGCGCGGCAACGCCGAGCTGGAAGCCGCCAGCGAGTTCATCCACTTCGCCTGCACGTCTGAGGACATCAACAACACCTCGCACGGGATGATGCTCAAGGGCGCGCGCGACACCGTGATCGTGCCGACGCTGCGCCGCGTGCAGGCGCGTTTGGTGGAACTGGCCCACGCCAATGCCGACGTGCCGATGCTGTCGCGCACGCACGGCCAGCCGGCCAGCCCGACCACGCTGGGCAAGGAAATGGCCAACGTGGCCGCCCGCCTGGACCGCGCCATCCGCCGCATCGAGGCTGTGGAGCTGCTGGGCAAGATGAATGGCGCGGTGGGCAACTACAACGCGCACCTGTCGGCGTATCCGCAACTGGACTGGGAAGCCTTCTCGAAGAGCGTGATCGAGACCCGCCTGGGCCTGACGTTCAACCCGTACACCATCCAGATCGAGCCGCACGACTACATGGCCGAGCTGTTCGATGCCGTGGCGCGCGCCAACACGATCATCCTCGACCTGGACCGCGACGTCTGGGGCTATATCTCGCAGGGCTACTTCAAGCAGAAGACCAAGGCCGGCGAGATCGGCTCGTCGACCATGCCGCACAAGGTCAACCCGATCGACTTCGAAAATTCTGAAGGCAATGTCGGCCTGGCCAACGCGGTGCTGCGCCATCTGTCGGAAAAGCTGCCGGTCTCGCGCTGGCAGCGTGACCTGACGGACTCGACCGTGCTGCGCAACATCGGTGTGGCGTTCGGCTACAGCCTGCTGGCCTACGACGCCTGCCTGCGCGGCTTGGGCAAGCTCGAAACCAACCCGGCCCGCCTGGCTGAAGACCTGGACGCCTGCTGGGAAGTGCTGGCCGAGCCGGTGCAGACCGTGATGCGTCGCTTTGGGCTCGCCAACCCGTATGAGCAGTTGAAGGAACTCACGCGCGGCAAGGGCATCTCGCGCGAGGCGCTGCGTGAATTCATCGGCACGCTGGCGATTCCCGAAGACGCCCGCAAGCTGCTGCTGGACATGACGCCCGGCAGCTACATCGGCAAGGCAGACGAGCTGGCACGCCGTATCGGCTGATTGTTGCAAAAATTTGTTGGTGCGGTCTGAAGAACAGCCCGCTCTCGAATCCGAGGGCGGGCTGTTTTGTTTGGTGCGCTCCGTAGAACGTTCTGTCTCGCCATCTGCGGCAAGCTGCCTTGTCAATCAAAAAATTTGAATTTGTCAGTGAACTTCGGGCCGACTTGGCCGGTCGGATCGCGCAAATAATGCACAATCGTTTGGCGCCGTGGTCTTACCAACAGGCGCCGCCTACTGAGCGCTCCAAATACCGAGGGAACCGATGTCACAAGCCGCCCACTCGAATCTCGCCATGCGCGGCGCCGCTGACCACGGCGCCTATGCCAAGCCCGCGATTGCGATGCACTGGATCGTCGCACTGTTGATCTTCGCGGCCTTTGGGCTCGGTCTGTACATGACCGACATCCCGGGCTTTACGCCGACCAAGCTGAAGCTGTTTTCGTATCACAAGTGGATCGGCATCACGGTGCTGATCTTTGCGGTGCTGCGCGTGCTGTGGCGCCTGACGCACCCGGCACCGGCGCCCGTGCCGGGCATGCCAAAGTGGCAGCACAGGGCCGCAGAGGGCGCGCACATCGGGTTGTATCTGCTGATCCTGGCGGTGCCGCTGACGGGCTATTTGCTGAGCGTCGCGGCCGGCGTCAAGGTCGTCTATCTGGGCCTGTGGGAACTGCCGATGCCGTTCGACAAGAGCGATGCGCTGAAGGACATCTTCAGCATCGCGCATGAATGGCTGAACTGGACCATGGCAGCCATCGTCGTGCTGCACATTCTGGCCGCGCTCAAGCACCACGTCGTCGATCGTGACGGCACGCTGCGCCGCATGGTGCCCTTCCTGCGCTGATTTGATTTCCAAACGCGCCGGTACGTGCACGGTATGTGCCGGCGCTCTGTCGCTCAATCCTGACCAAGACCGCCGGCACGATCCGGCCTGACCGAAGGAGTCTGATGATGAAACGTTTTGCGCGCCCCCGCGCCATCGCCCTGGTTGCCGCCGGTGCGCTGTCGATCGCTACCGTATCGGTATCGGCCATCGCCGAGGTGAATGCCGCCAAGAGCAGCGTTACCGCCACCGGCAAGCAGCTCGGCGTGCCGATGGACATCAAGTTCGGCAAGTTCGACGCCGCCGTGAACTACAACCCGACCAACGTGGCTGCCTCCACGGCCAAGATCGACATTGATGTCACCAGCGTCGACGTGGGCAGCAAGGAATACAACGACGAACTCAAGAAGAAGGACTGGTTCGACACCGCCAAGTATCCGAAGGCGACGTTCGTATCGTCGGCATTCAAGCCGGGTGCGGGCGGCAAGGTGGACGTGGTCGGCAAGCTGACCATCAAGGGCGTCACGCAAGATGTGACGGCGCCCTTTACCTTCAAGCAGGAAGGTGCCAACCAGATCTTCGAAGGTGCATTGCCCGTCAAGCGCAACGTATTCAAGGTCGGTGACGGGGAGTGGAAGGACACGTCGGTCGTCTCGGACGACGTGACGATCAAGTTCCGCGTTGTCATCGCCAAGAAGTAATCGGAAGTCTCAACCCAACGTTTTTTTTCGGCCCTCATGTGCCGCTTTTATCCGCAGGAGTTCTCATGAAATTGCGTACCCTCGTTGCCGCACTGTCGGCCGTTGCTGCCACCGCCGCCTTTGCTGCACCGGCCACGTATCAGTTGGACCCGAGCCACACCTACCCGAGCTTCGAAGCTGACCACATGGGCGGCCTGTCGAAGTGGCGCGGCAAGTTCGAGAAGTCCAGCGGCACCGTGACGCTGGATCGCGCGGCCAAGACCGGCAGCATCGACGTGACCGTGCAGACTGACAGCATCGACTTCGGCCTCACCAAGATGAACGAGCACGCCAAGAGCGCCGAGATTTTCGACGTGGCCAAGTACCCGACCGCCACGTTCAAGGGCAACTTCACGAAGTTCAAGGGCGATGTGCCGACCGAAGCTGAAGGCCAGTTGACGCTGCACGGCGTGACCAAGCCGGCCAAGCTGGAAATCGACGCGTTCAAGTGCATGCCGCACCCGATGCTCAAGCGTGAAGTCTGCGGCGCCGATGCCGAGATGAAGTTCAAGCGCGACGAGTTCGGTGTCGACTACGGCAAGGCCTATGGTTTCAATATGGAAACCAAGCTGAAGATCCAGGTCGAAGGCGTCAAGCAAGACACCAACGTCGCACAGCAGTAAGCGCCCAAGCGACCAACAAAAAACCCCGCAACGCGTTGCGGGGTTTTTTGTTGTCTGAATGCCGGGGCCGGGTACTTAGACCTGCGCGCCGAAGTTCGGATCGTCTTCCTTCGGGCCGCCGGCCTTCTTGTCGGCCTTGACCAAGTCTTCTCGCTTGACCCCCAGCCACATGCACAGCGCGGCCGCCACGAACACCGACGAGTAGATACCGAACAAGATACCGATCGTCAGCGCCAAGGCGAAGTAGTGCAGCGTCGGGCCACCGAACACCAGCATCGACACCACCATCAGTTCGGTCGAACCGTGGGTGATGATTGTGCGCGAGATGGTGCTCGTAATTGCGTGGTCGATGATCTCGTGCGTGTTCATCTTGCGGTACTTGCGGAACGCCTCGCGAATCCGGTCAAAGATCACGACCGATTCGTTCACCGAGTAGCCCAGCACCGCCAGGATGCCCGCGAGCACTGACAGCGAGAACTCCCACTGGAAGAAGGCGAAGAAGCCCAGGATGATCACCACGTCGTGCAGGTTGGCGATCACGCCAGCGACTGCAAACTTCCACTCGAAGCGGATCGACAGGTAAATGACGATGCCGACCACCACGAACAGCAGCGCCAGCAGGCCATCGGTGGCGAGTTCCTTGCCAACCTGTGGGCCGACGAACTCGACGCGCTGCAGCTTGGCGTCGGGGTTGGCGACGTTCAGGGCCGTCATCACCTGCTGGCTCTGCACGGCCGAGGCGATCGGCTTGCCGTCGGGGCCGTTCTTGAGCGGCAGGCGGATCATCACGTCGCGCGAGGTGCCGAAGTTCTGCACCTGGGCATCGGCATAGCCAAGCTTTTCAACGTCGCCCCGGATCTTCGGCAGATCAGCGGCCTGGGTGTAAGCGACTTCCATCACCGTGCCGCCGGTGAACTCCACCGACAGGTGCAGCCCCTTGTGGAACAGGAAGAAGACAGCGGCGATAAACGTCAGGAACGACAGCGCGTTGAGGATCAACGCGTGCTTCATGAACGGAATGTCGCGGCGGATGCGGAAAAACTCCATGGTCTGCCCTTTGTGGCAACCGCCCCATCATCGTGTCGGGGCGGTGCCGGTTATGCGAGATTCGTTGTGGGTGGCGGGATTTACTTGGCGGGCGATTCCGTGTTCGTATTGCCCGGCTTCCACACCTGCCCGATGGCGACGCTCTGCAGCTTCTTCTTGCGGCCGTACCAGAGGTTCACTAGACCGCGGTTGAAGAACACCGCCGAGAACATGGAGGTGCCGATCCCCAGACAGTGCACGATGGCGAAGCCGCGCACCGGGCCCGAGCCGAAGGCGATCAGCGCCAGACCTGCGATCAGCGTCGTCACGTTCGAATCCAGGATGGTGGCCCAGGCGCGGTCGAAGCCGGCGGCAATGGCCATCTGCGCCGATGCGCCGTTGCGCAGCTCTTCACGCACGCGTTCGTTGATCAGCACGTTCGCGTCAATGGCCATACCCAGCGCCAGCGCGATTGCCGCGATACCCGGCAGCGTAAGCGTCGCCTGCAGCATGGACAGCAGCGCGATCAGCAGGAACACGTTCACGCCCAGCGAGATCACCGAGAACGCGCCGAACAGCATGTAGTACAGCATCATGAATGCCGAGACGGCCAGGAAGCCGTACAGCGCGGAATCAAAGCCCTTCTTGATGTTGTCGGCACCCAGCGACGGGCCGATGGTGCGCTCTTCGATGATCTCCATCGGAGCCGCCAAGGAGCCTGCGCGCAGCAGCAGCGCCAAGTCGGAAGCCGCCTCGGTCGAGCCCATGCCGGTAATCTGGAAGCGCGAGCCCAGTTCGGACTGGATGGTCGCTACCGTCAGCACTTCGCCCTTGCCCTTTTCAAAGAGCACGATGCCCAAGCGCTTGCCGATGTTGTCGCGCGAGACATCGCGCAGCATGCGGCCGCCTTGGCCGTCGAGCGTGATGTCGACCGACGAGTTGTGATTCTGGTCAAAGCCGGCCGAGGCGCTGGTGATGCGGTCACCCGTGAAGATCACCTGCTTCTGCAGCAGCACCGGGGCGCTGCGGCCTTGCGTGAAGAGTTCGTCGCCCAGTGGCACCGGGTCGCCAGCACGCGGCGCCAGCGGCGCGTTCGGATCCGCCAGGCGCGCTTCCAGTGTGGCGGTACGGCCGATGATGTCCTTGGCCTTGGCGGTGTCCTGCACGCCAGGCAGCTGCACGACGATGCGGTCCGGGCCCTGTTGTTGGATCACCGGTTCAGCCACACCGAGCTCGTTCACCCGGTTGTGCAGCGTGACGATGTTCTGCTTGACCGCGTTGTCCTGTACTTCCTTCATCGCAGCGGCGGTGAAGGTGCCCTTGAGCGTGGCGCCGTCGGCGCTCTTGTCCACGGTGTAGGCCAGTTCGCGGGTGGAGTCGGCCAGCAGCCCTCGGGCGCGGTCGGCGTCGTCGGGGTTGCTGAACTTGATGACGATTGTGCTGCTGTTGCGATCGATACCGTTGTGGCGGATGCCCTTGTCGCGCAGTTGCGTGCGGATGTCACCGGCCAGCGAGTCGAGCTTCTTCGTCACTGCGCCGTTCATGTCGACCTGTAGCAGGAAGTGCACGCCACCGCGCAAATCCAGCCCCAGGAACATCGGCTTGGCAAAGAGCGGTGCGCCACTGAGCCAGCGCGGCGAACCCGGCAGCAAGTTCAGCGCGACGATGTACGTCGGGTCTGCCTGGTCGGTGTTCAGGCCACGGGCCAGAACGTCCTTGGCCTTGAGCTGCGTGTCGGTATCGGCAAAACGCACGCGCACGCTGGCGGAGGTGCCGTTGTTGTCGAAGAACACGCCATTGGGCTGGATGCTGGCCGCAGCCAGCAGGCTCTCGACCTGCTTTTGCACGCTCAGATCGACCTTGACGGTGGCCTTGCCCGAGGAGACCTGCACGGCAGGCGCCTCGCCGAAGAAGTTCGGCAGCGTATAGAGGAACCCGATGGCAAGCGCCACCAGGATCACAATGTATTTCCAGAGCGGATAACGATTCATCTTGGATGACGATGAGGCGGCGCGTCAGAGATGGGGCGCGGGCGCGGATTCTAAGAATAGGCGCTGCCTAGGATTCCGGCGCCAGCGTGAACCACGCATGGCGCCGGGAGAGGCCGATTACAGCGCCTTGAGCGTGCCCTTGGGCAGCACGGTCGTCACGGCGCTCTTCTGAACGGTGATTTCGGTGTTGGCGGCGATCTCCACGGTGACGTACTGCTCGGCCACCTTGGTCACGCGGCCCAGGATGCCGCCGGCGGTGACGACTTCGTCGCCCTTGGCCAGGGCTTCGAGCATCGTCTTGGTTTCTTTCTGGCGCTTCATTTGCGGGCGGATCATGATGAACCACAGCACCACGAACATCAGGATGATGGGCAGGAAGCTCATCAGGCCACCTGCGGCACCACCAGCAGCCGGGGCGGTTTGCGCGTAAGCGTCGGAAATCAGGAACACGTCAGAACTCCGTAATGGTTCGTCAATCGGTCAAAAATTGGACCGGACATTCTACCATTGCCGCCCCGCGGAAAATGGGCGCATGGCCAGTCCTGTCAAGGGGTCGTCAGAGTGCGCCGCGGGCCCGGTCGGCGGAAAAGCGTGTCTGGAACGTAGCAAAGCTGTGCGACTCAATTGCGGTGCGCATCTCGGCCATCAGCTCCAGGTAGTAATAGAGGTTGTGGATGGTGTTCAGGCGCGCGCCCAGGATCTCGCCCACGCGCTGCAGGTGGTGCAGATACGCGCGCGAGAAGTTGCTGCAGGTGTAGCAGCCGCAGGTCTCGTCCAGCGGGCGCGGATCGTTGCGGTGTACCGCGTTCTTGATCTTGATGTCGCCAAAGCGGGTGAACAGCCAGCCGTTGCGTGCGTTGCGGGTCGGCATGACGCAGTCGAACATGTCGACGCCGGTGGCGACGCCCGCCACCAGGTCTTCCGGCGTGCCCACGCCCATCAGGTAGTGCGGCTTGTTGGCAGGCAGGCGCGGCGCCACGTGCTGCAGCACGCGCATCATGTCTTCCTTCGGCTCGCCGACCGACAACCCGCCGATGGCGTAGCCGCCAAAGCCCTGGCCGCCCGCGTTCTCGTCAATCGCCTGCAGACCGGCCAGCGATTCATCACGCAGGTTCTCGAACATGCCGCCTTGGACGATGCCGAACAGCGCGTTGGGGTTGTTCTCGCGCTCGAACTCGTTGCGTGAGCGCTGTGCCCAGCGCAGGCTCATGCGCATCGACGCCGCAGCCTCGGCCTCGGTGGCCGGGCGATCCCCGATTTTGTACGGCGTGCACTCGTCAAACTGCATGACGATGTCGGAATTCAGCCGGCGCTGGATCTGCATCGAAATCTCGGGCGACAGGAACAGCTTGTCCCCGTTGATGGGCGAGGCGAACGTCACGCCTTCTTCGGTGATCTTGCGCAGATCGCCCAGCGAAAACACCTGAAAACCGCCAGAGTCGGTCAGAATGGGCTTGTTCCAGCCATTGAAGCCGTGCAGGCCCTTGTGCGCATCCATCACTTCCAGCCCCGGGCGCAGCCACAGGTGGAAGGTGTTGCCGAGGATGATCTGCGCGCCGATATCCTTCAACTCCGCCGGCGACATTGCCTTGACCGCGCCGTAGGTGCCCACCGGCATGAAGATGGGCGTTTCCACCACGCCGTGGTTCAGGGTCATGCGGCCGCGTCGGGCGAGGCCATCGGTGGTGAGCAGTTCGTACTTGAGCATGGTCAGGCGGAAATGGAGTCGCTAGGTTCTAACGGGGCGCGCGTGAGGAACATGGCGTCGCCGTAGCTGAAGAAGCGGTAGCGCTGGGCAATGGCGTGCTGGTAAGCGCCGCGGATGGCGTCCAGGCCCGCAAACGCCGACACCAGCATCAGCAGCGTCGACTTGGGCAGGTGGAAGTTGGTCACCAGCGCATCGACGGCGCGAAAAGCGTAGCCGGGGGTGATGAAGATGTCGGTCTCGCCGCTGCCCGCGTGGAGCGTGCCGTCGGCGAGTTTGCTCAACCGGGCTGCCGATTCGAGCGCGCGCATGGAGGTCGTGCCGACGGCGATGACGCGTCCACCGGCTGCCCGCGTGGCGCGGATGGCTTCGGCCAGCGCGGGCGTGATTTCGTACCACTCGCTGTGCATGCGGTGCTCGGCGATGTTTTCCACGCGCACCGGCTGGAACGTGCCCGCGCCCACGTGCAGCGTCAGGAAGCCGCGTTGGATGCCCATGGCGTCCAGCTTGGCGAACAGCGCATCGTCGAAATGCAGGCCAGCCGTGGGTGCCGCGACGGCACCCGGGTTGCGTGCATAGACGGTTTGGTAGCGCGTTTCGTCAAAGCTGTCCGGATCGTGCTCGATGTAGGGTGGCAGCGGCAGGCGGCCGTATTGCTCGATCAGCTCCAGCGCCGGCTGCGGGAAGCGCAGCGTGAAGAACGGCTCGGCGCGCGGGCCGACCGTCACGTCAAAGGCGTCGGCCAGGCGCAGTGTGGTGCCCTCGACGGGGGATTTGCTGGAGCGGATCTGCGCCAGCACGGTGTGCTCGTCCAGCAGGCGCTCGACCAGCACCTCAACCTTGCCGCCGCTCGCCTTCTGGCCGAAGAAGCGGGCCTTGATGACGCGCGTGTCGTTGAAGACCAGCAGGTCGCCGGGGCGCAGGTAGTCAACCAGATCGGCGAACTGGCGGTCGTCAAAATGCACGCCATCTTCGGCGCGGCGGACGACCAGCAGGCGGCTCGCGGTGCGGTCGGGCAGGGCGGTTTGCGCGATCAGCTCGGGCGGCAGATCGAAATCGAAATCGGACAGCGTCAGCATGAAATGGGGGCGCGGTTGAACGCCGTTGACACAGGCGGCGCCAAGTGAAGAGAGCGGCGCCGGTACAATCGGGCGACTCGCAAAGTTCGCCATTGTAAACGCCCTGTGCCGCCTCGCGCCCGTTCCGCCACTGATGCTGCTCCCATGCCCGACGCAGATACTGCGCCGGCGCCGAAGCCAAAACGTGCGGCCACGGCAGACAAGCCGGCCAAGACCGCCCGCCCGGCCGACAAACTTGCCAAACTGGGCCTGCACCGCGACGTTGATCTCGTCCTGCATCTGCCGATGCGCTATGAGGACGAAACCACGCTCCTGACCATCGTCGAAGCCTGCGCCCGCGCCAACACCGGCTGGGCCGCCCAGGTGGAGGGCACGGTCACGCGCAACGAAGTGGCGTTCCGGCCGCGCCGGCAACTCGTTGTCCATATCGCCGACGACTCCGGCGAACTGGTGCTGCGCTTTCTCAATTTCTACGGCAGCCAGGTCAAGCAGATGGCCGAAGGCGTGCGCGTGCGCGTGCGCGGCGAGGTGCGCGGCGGCTTCTTCGGCGAGGAAATGGTCCACCCGACCGTGCGTGCCGTCGTGCCTGACGAACCGCTGCCTGATCGCCTGACGCCGGTGTATTCGACCGTGGCGGGGGTGCCGCAGGCGTATCTGCGCCGCGCGATCCTGAATGCGCTCACGCGTACGCCGCTGCCGGAAACGCTGCCGAACAGCCTCATCACCGGGCCGCTCGCGCCGCTCAAGCTGATGGCGCCGGCCGATGCCGTGCGCCTGCTGCATCAACCGACGCCTGATGTGGACGAACACAGCCTCGTTGAACGCACGCACCCGGCGTGGCTGCGCATCAAGTTTGATGAACTGTTGTCACAGCAGCTCTCGCTCAAGCGAGCGCAGGCCGCGCGCCGCATGCGCAATGCGCCCGTCCTGCGCGACAGCGGCAAGGACGGTTTGCTCGCGCGCTTCATGGCTGCATTGCCGTTCAAGCTGACCGGCGCCCAGGCTCGCGTGTGGGAAGAGATCCGCGTGGACCTCGCGCATCCGTACCCGATGCAGCGGCTGCTGCAGGGCGACGTGGGCAGCGGCAAGACTGTCATCGCCGCGCTGGCCGCGTGCCAGGCCATTGATGCCGGCTGGCAGGCCGCGCTGATGGCGCCGACCGAGCTGCTGGCCGAGCAGCACTATCGCAAGTTATCCACCTGGCTTGCGCCACTGGGTGTGGATATCGTCTGGCTGGCCGGCAGCCTCAAGCGCAAGCAGAAGGACGAGGCGGCTGCACGCGTGGCGGCCGGCACGGCGCAACTCGTGATCGGTACGCACGCGCTGATTCAGGATGCGGTGACGTTCGCGCGCCTCGGCCTGGCCGTGGTGGATGAGCAGCACCGCTTTGGCGTGGCGCAGCGGCTCGCTTTACGGGGCAAATCCGGCGGCAAAGCGAGCAACGGCGATACGCCCGTCGCTGCCAACGCACAGGTGCCGCACCAGCTCATGATGTCTGCCACGCCCATCCCGCGCACGCTGGCGATGACGTATTACGCCGATCTGGATGTCTCCGCCATCGACGAATTGCCGCCCGGCCGCACCCCCATCGTCACGCGCCTGGTGAACGACGCGCGCCGCGATGAAGTGATCGAGCGCATCTATGCCGCCGCGCGAGAAGGGCGCCAGGTCTACTGGGTCTGTCCGCTGATTGAAGAAAGTGAAGCGCTGCAACTGCAGACGGCCGTCGAAACCTTCGAGACGCTCTCGCAGAGCCTGGAGGGCTTGAGGGTTGGCCTCGTGCACGGCCGCCTGCCGTCCACTGAGAAGGCCGCCGTGATGAGCGCCTTCGCTGGCGGCGAGCTGCACGTGCTGGTGGCCACCACCGTCATCGAAGTGGGCGTGGACGTGCCCAATGCCTCGTTGATGGTGATCGAGCATGCCGAGCGCTTCGGCCTCGCGCAGTTGCATCAGTTGCGCGGGCGCGTGGGACGCGGCACGGCGGAATCGGTGTGCGTGCTGCTGTACCAAGCGCCGCTATCGCCCACGGCCAAGCAGCGGCTGCAGACCATGCGCGAGACCACCGACGGTTTCGAGATCGCCCGGCGCGATCTGGATATCCGCGGCCCCGGTGAATTCCTGGGCGCGCGGCAATCGGGCGAGGCCATGCTGCGCTTTGCCGATCTGAATCATGATGCGTGGCTCGTCGAATTCGCCCAGAGCGCGGCGGACGCCATGCTGGCGCGCTTTCCTGAAGCGGTGGAGTCGCACCTCAAGCGCTGGCTGGGCGAGCGGGAGCACTACCTGCGCGTGTAGCCGGCACTAGCCACAACAGCCGCGTTGCTGCTGCACTGGCGGGCACTTTACCGAGCCGTAGGAGCAGAACACGCAGCAGTCACCCGGTTTTGGGCGCAGCAGCGCGCGGCAAGCCGGGCATTCGTGAAAGAAGACGCAGGCATCGGTCGGCATGGTCTGCTGCTGCGCGAAACCGCAGTGCGGACATGTCAGGACGGATTCAAGAATGACAGCGGCATTCATCGTGGCACCCCTTGTATGTAATGCATGGTGGTCAGTATCCGAATGTTTGGCCACTGTCATCAATGATGCCTGCCTCCGCCATGCATATCGTCGCTGGGCGTATTGGGATGTGCTGCGTTGGTCGGCTGCTCAGGGGCTGGTGCTCTCTGCGCTCTTCGGCCTTTGTCCGTTCACGGATGAGCAACGGGTGCGCCTGTTCGATCGCCTGCAGGATGACAGCCAGTGGTCAGCCGATTGCGCCAAGCCGGCACGTCGCAAGAAACGTAGTGGATCGTAGTGCCGGCGTCAGCCGATGGCCGGCTCCAGGCGTAACAGCGTAATTTCCGACGGCGCACCGAACCGCTTTGGCGGGCCCCAATACCCCGTGCCGCGGCTGGTGTAGATCCACAGGCGCCCCAGCTTGTGCAGCCCAGCCGTAAAAGGCTGCTGCAGCGGAACAAACAGGCTCCACGGCCAGAACTGGCCACCATGGGTGTGTCCTGACAACTGCAGGTCGAAGCCAGCCTCTGCGGCGGCAGGGGCGCTGCGTGGTTGATGTGCGAGGAGGATCGCGGGAGTCACGCCGGCTGGCGCCCCTGCCAACGCCCGAGCGGGATCGCTCGCTTGCGCGGCGTCGAATTTGCCGGCGCTGAAGTCTGTCACGCCGGCAATGACCAGCGGCGCGCCGTTGTGCTCGACCACCATATGCTCGTTCATCAACACGCGCATGCCCAATCGCTCATATTCGGATATCCACTGGCCTACGCCCGAGTAGTACTCGTGATTGCCCGTTACCGCAAAGACGCCATGTCTGGCCGACATGCCAGCCAGCGGCGCGATATGCGGGCCCAGGGCCTCCACATCGCCGTCCACCAGGTCGCCCGTCATGGCAATGAGATCGGGATTCAACGTATTGAGCCGGTTGACCACGCCGGCCACATACGCCCGCTTGATGGTGGGCCCGACATGCAGATCGGTGATCTGCGCGATGGTGAAGCCGTGAAGTGCCTCAGGCAGGCCCGCAATGGGCACCGTCACACGTGCAACGCGGGGAATGCGTCGCGCGTTGATATACCCGATCAACGTCACCAGCAAGGTGAGCACGACGACGAGCAGGGCCGAGTCATGGCGATAGGCCTGCGGCAGTACGATCAGCGCGATGTCGCGCAGCAGCGTCAGCACCAGCAGCGACGAAAACAAGCCCATCAGCAACGTGCCAAACCACGTAACGCGATCTGCCAACGCGATGGGGCGGATCACGAAGCGCGCAGCCATTCCGGTGGGAATCATGACGGCCGATACGCACAGGAATAGGCTGCTCGCTGCCCAGCCCGCGCCGTTCAAGCCGAGATCCGGCAGCAGCCGCCATCCGATGTAGAGATGCAGCGCCGCCATGAGCAACACCGTCGTCGCAAGGAAGCGGCGCCTGCCGCGGGACAGGGTTGCGCGGCCGTTAGGTTCATCACTCATGCTGGGGCGGGCTCCTTGGGTTCCGGTAAGGGCGTATCTACGGAAGATGGGGCGGCTGGGAGCGTTGTCAATGGAGACTCATGCCGACATGGCGAAGAAAGTTAAAAAAGACGCCCCTCACGTTCGAGAAATAGCGAAGGGGGTTGTAGCGGTTTTGTCAGTGCGGGCGCTTTCTCACGGGGTTCCTCCGGTTACGAATAGTTGCAATTTGCGCAAAATGTGCGGGATGCTTGAACCTATGCTTCCGGCACCCGCTGACCGAGGATAGAACGATGAAAACAATTCATCGAAATGCCCTTATTGCGCTGCCACTGCCGTTCATCATTGCAGCATGCGGTGGCGGAGACGGCGGTGCGGATGCTGGCACGGGCACGCCGATCACGCTGCCGGCCTCTACCACCCATACCGCCTCGGGCACGGCCACCGCATCGGCGCAAGCCACGTTGCGCGCGCTGCAAACAGTCAACTCGGTGTCGTACGAGATCACCTCGACCAATGCCAACCTCGACACCGGCGCGTACTCGCTGGCGCAGCCGGCAGCGGCGCTCCTAGTGGGCACCTACAGCACGACGCTGCCGATCGCGCTGTCAGCGGTGTCGGCATCGGCAGGCCAATATTCGGTGCAGGCCATCAGTGCATCGGGCACTACGCTGGGCAGTACGGCCAACGTCTCGGCCGGCAACCAGACTGGCGTCAACTTCAGTTTCTAACTAACCATGGAGAAAGGGGGTGAAGCCCGCCCCTCACAACACAATGAAGAACATCATCCTCATCCTGTCTTTGGGCACGTTGCTGCTGGGCGGTTGCGCTGTGTATCTGCCCGATGATGGCCCCGTTGCTCGGCCGCAAGGTGGCCCAGGCAACGGCTTCTGCCCGCCGGGGCAGGCGAAGAAGGGCAATTGCTGAGCGGCAGCGCAAGCGCCGCCCCATGAAAAAGCCGCTCTCTTGGGAGCGGCTTTTTTTGGTGCTGGTTGGCGGCGCTTACTTGCTCTTGCCCGCGTGCTTATGCTGCATGGATTTGCCATGCTGGTGCGCACGGTCTGCCGCACGCGCTCTGCCTTTATCGCGGTCCAGGCTGTCGTGCCCGTTGGTGTCGGCCATGCCTTGGCTGCTGATATGTGCCGCCGAACCGCCACCCGCGTTGCCCTTGGCCTGCGCCGACAGCGAAACGGTGCACAGCGCAGCCATTGCTGCAGCCACCATCCATTGTGCTCGGGTCATCTGCATCCTCCTTTTGGTTTTTGGTTCCACCGATTGTAGGTAGGCACAGATGAGAATGTGCTTTTCTGTGCAACCAAACGTAACGGCTTCCCGCGATGCGGGCAAAGTGCATGTCCGCGACGACGCTGGCCACACGGAAACGGTGATCGACGCCCGCGCCAACAGGCGATGGAAACCATGGGCTGTGGATCAGACTTAAGCTGCGGCTCGCGCTCATCGCTTGCGAGGACAATGGTCGCTTCAGCGTGGCAGAGCAACTTCGATATTTTCTAGTCCACTTCGCTGTTTTCCAATCTCCTTGGCCGTATCGACAGCGGTTCAGCCGTTCGAACTCCAAGCAATATCGCACGTCCCTTGGTAAAATCTATCGATATCCCCAAGCCGATTGATCGCCATGACGCTCACCGAACTCAAATACATCGTCGCCGTTGCGCGGGAACGCCACTTTGGGCGTGCCGCTGAGGCCTGCTTCGTCTCGCAACCGACGCTGTCGGTCGCCATCAAGAAGCTGGAAGACGAGCTGGCCGTGCAGATCTTCGAGCGCGGCGCGTCGGAAGTGAGCGTCACGCCGGTCGGCGAGCAGATCGTCACGCAGGCGCAGCGGGTGCTTGAGCAGACCATGGCGATCCGCGAGATTGCCAAGCAGGGCATGGACCCTTTGGCCGGGCCGCTGCGCCTGGGGGTGATCTACACGATTGGGCCATACCTGCTGCCCACGCTGGTCAAACAAATGATCGACACCGTCCCGCAGATGCCGCTGATGCTGCAGGAGAACTTCACCGTGCGGTTGGTGGAACTGCTCAAGCAAGGGGAGATCGACTGCGCCATCATGGCCGAGCCGTTTCCTGAGGCCGGGCTGATGACGGTGCCGCTATACGACGAACCTTTTGTCGTGGCGGTGCCGCGCGACCACGAATTGGCCAAGGCGTCGTCGGTGGACCCGGAGGCGCTCAAGCAGCAGACCATGCTGTTGCTCGGCAACGGGCATTGCTTCCGCGACCACGTGTTGGGCGTGTGTCCGGAGCTGTCGCGCTTCTCGCAGAATGCTGACGGTATTCAGAAAACGTTCGAAGGCTCGTCGCTCGAGACGATCCGCCACATGGTGGCCAGCGGCGTGGGCATTACCGTGCTGCCGCGCACTTCCGTGCCGAACATGCAGCCGGTCGCCACCGATCTGCTGAGCTACGTGCCTTTTCAGGAGCCGGTGCCCGACCGGCGCGTCGTGCTGGCCTGGCGCAAGAGCTTTACCCGCATCGCCGCGATCGAGGCGGTGGCCAAGGCGGTCGCGCAATGCGAACTGCCGGGTATCAAGCCTCTGCCTTTCACGCCGCTCGTTCACTAGCTGCTGCACGTGTGCCGCCACTGTCGGCATAGCGAAGAAAGTTAGAAAAAATAGCGAAGTAGGCTGGAGCGTGAAAGAGAGGGCGCGAGTGTTCCGTTCCAGGGGCGCCAACCCACATAGGGTGGGTGGTCGTGTTTGCGCAGCGTTTGTACGTTGCCAGCGGAGCACGACTGGTCCGAATCACCGTGAATCCAAAATGGCTCTCGGATTTTCAGCGCTTGGCGATGTCGCCGCCCCCGCGATTCCACCATCCGCCGCCCACCGCCTGGAATAGCGCTGCCGTGTCGGCAAAGCGGTTGGCACGCGCGCCAATCGTGGCCTGTGTCGCGGTCTGATAAGCCTGTTCCGCATTGAGCACGGCGAGGATGTTGACCTGACCGATTGCGCGTTGCTTGGTGGTGATATCGAGCGTCGTGCTGGCAGCCTGCTCGGACTTGAGCGCGGCTTTCAGAACGTTGGCATCGGCATCCAGCGCATGCAGGGTGTCGGCCACGTTCTGGAAGGCGGTCACGACGGTACCGCGATACTGCGCTTCGGCCTGGTCGATGCCCGCGTCGGCGGCGCGCTTCTTGGCCAGCAACGTGCCGCCGTCGAAGAAGGTCTGCGCCACGCCGCCCACCAGGCTCCAGAAGACATTGCCATGCTGGAACATCTGGCTGAACTGGGAGGCAGTGCCTCCCCGCGTGGCGGAAAGGGTGAGCTGCGGCAGCATGTTCGCGATGGCCACTCCCACCTGCGCAGTGGCGGCGTGCAGCTGTTCCTCCGCTGCCCGCACGTCCGGGCGTTGCCGCACCAGATCGGACGGCAACGACACAGGCAGCTCCTGCGGCAGCTTGAAATCGGCAAACGTGAAGGTCTCGGGAATGCCCTCGCTCGGCAGCCTGCCCGCCAGCGCGGCCAGTAGATCGCGCTGCACGGCCAGTTGCTTCTGCAGATTGGGTAGCGTCTGTTCGGCCTGCGCCAGTGCAGTCTGCGCAGCGGCAACGTCCAGCCCGGTGACGGCGCCGAACGTGAACTGCTTGCGCAGGTTGTCGACCAGTTGCGTGTTGATGTCCACGATGCGCTGCTGCGCATCGATCTGCGCGCGCAGCGACGCTTCCTGCACCGCCGCCGACACGATGTTGGTGGCCAGCGTCAGATAGGCAGCCTCCATCTGGAAGTACTGCGCGTCTTCCGCCGCCCGGAGCGATTCGACCTGACGCCGGTTCAATCCGAACACATCAGGTGCGTAGCTGACCGTGACTTGCGCCGTGTGCAGGCTGTAGATCTCGGCATTCGATGTGAGCGACGGCGCGATGGTGCCGACCGCATCACGCTTGTGGGCGCCCTGGTACGAGCCCTGTACCAACGGGAAGAATGCACCCTGCTGCGCTCGCACTTGCTGGTGCGCCACCCGCAGCACCGCCTGTGCGGCGGCCAGCGTGGGGCTGGAGGTAAAGGCATCGGCAATCACCTTGTCGAGCTTGTCCGACTGGAATGCCTTCCACCACTGGTCAGACACCTTCATACCCGAGACAAAGCGCTGGGCCTCACCGCCCTGTGTGGCAGCGGATGACGTCTGCTCCGGCAGCGGCTGCGGTGTATAGCCGGTCACCTTGGGTGCTTCCGGCGTCTTGAAATCGGGGCCGACCGCGCAGGCCGATACCAGCATGCAAGCAGCAATCGCTGCGACACGAGCGCGCGAGGGAATAGCTTTCAGAACTGCATTCAATTTGTGGCCCAGAGGCGACGTGGTTCGCGACATGGTTCGCCCGATTCTTGTCAGCGGTGGAATGGCCGCGATTCTATTCGGCAGCAGATCAACCGCGTACTGTGATTGATCACAGTAGACCGGACTGTTTCACGCCCCCATCATGCGGGCAATTTTTGTAATCTTGGGGGTTGTCGTGCGTTTCGATGCAAAATCCGCCGCCGTGGGGGGAGCCGCCGCCGCTGTTGCCGTCGCCGGCCTGATGTTCGCGTTCTCGGGGCGGACACAATCCGCGTCTACCTACGAACAGGCTGAATCCACCAAGGCGGGCACCAAGGCCGCCACGGATGCGGCACCGCGCAAGCCAAGGCAAGGCGTCACGCTGAACCGATCGCAGAGTGAGCACGTCAAGGTGGCTGCGGTCGAGGAGCACGAGTTTGCCAACCAGCGCGAGGCGATCGGCAACATTGACTTCAATCAAGACCGCTCGGTGCAGGTCTTCACGTCCTATCAAGGCAAGATCCGCAACGTATTCGCCAAGATCGGCGACGACGTGCCCAAGGGCAAGCCGCTGTTCGAGATTGACAGCCCTGACCTGGTACAGGCCGAATCCACGCTGATCTCGACCGCCGGCACACGCAAGCTGACAACGCGGGCCCTGGAGCGCGCCCACCAGCTCTTCGAGATCCAGGGGATTTCGCAAAAGGACCTGGATCAGGCCACGTCCGACCAACAGGCCGCAGAAGCAGCCTACAAGGCCGCCCGCGACGCAGTTGCCATCTTTGGAAAAAGCGCTGCGGACATGGATCGCATCGTCGGACAACGCCGGATCGAACCCATTCTGACGGTCACCAGCCCGATTGCGGGCCGTATCACCGCACGCAGTGCGCAGCCAGGCCTGTTGCTGCAGCCCGGCAGCGGCACGGCACCGTTTACGGTGTCCGACCTCTCCAGCATGTGGATGCAGGCGTTCGTGCCTGAAACGGACAGCCCGCTGCTGCATGTGGGCCAGAAGGTCCAGATCAAGGTGAATGCGTTCCCGACCCGCTCGTTCGCCGGTGTTGTGACAACGGTCGGCTCGACGGTGGATGCGAATACGCACCGCGTGCTGGTACGTTCGGAAATCCAGGACCCGAAGCATGAACTCCGTCCGGGCATGTTCACCTCGTTCGCGATCCGCACGGGTGAACCGACCCGCTCTCCTGCTATCCCACCCAACGGCATCGCGCGCGAAGGCGACGGCACCATGACGGTATGGGTGACCACCGATCGCAAGCAATTCGCGCCGCGCACAGTCAAGCTCGGACAGGAACAGGACGGGCTGGTCCAGATCGTCGACGGACTTAAGCCCGGTGAAATGGTGGCCAGCGACGGGGCACTCTTCCTGAGCAGTGTCGCGGCAACCACCGGCCCGTGACCACCGGCTCTTCTTCCTGACCTGATCAATCAAGCGCTCATTAAGAGGTAGACCGTGCTGAGGGCCATTCTCAGGTTGTCGCTTACGCGCCGACCACTCATTCTGCTGTTCCTGCTGGTATTCATCGCAGCGGGTCTGTACGCCTATTCCAAGCTCAATATCGAGGCATATCCGAACCCCGCGCCTGTCATCCTGGAAATCACCGCGCAGCAAGCCGGTATGTCTGCCGAGGAGATGGAGCGCTACTACACCGTGCCGATGGAGGTGGGCCTGGCGGCCACGCCGGGCGTGGCGAGTATCCGCTCCACCTCGTTCTATGGCCTGTCCTTCGTGCGGGTGACCTTCAACTACGGCATCGATTATTACTTCGCTTATTCGCAGGCCGCGTTGAGCCTGCAGCAGAACGTCAGCCTGCCGAACAACGTGCAGGCCCAGATTCAGGCCTCCAGCCTGGTGGGCGAAGTCTTGCGCTATCAGGTCAAGGGCCCGCCGCATTTCGGCCTGACAAACCTGCGCGCCATCCAGGACTGGGTGCTGCAACGGCGGCTGCTGACGGTGCCGGGCGTGGCACAGGTGGTGGCCTGGGGCGGCCCCACCAAGAGCTATGAAGTCTCGGTGGACCCGCGCAAGCTCGAAACGTACAACGTGACCCTGTCGCAGATGATGACCGCGCTGGGCAACGCCAATATCAACGTCGGCGGGCGCACGCTGAACTTCGGACAGCAGTCGATCAACATCCGGGGCGTTGGCCTGGTCAGTAACCTCAAGGACATCGAAAAGGTCGTTCTGACGCAAAACAACGGCGTGCCGGTGCAGGTCAAGGACGTGGCAACGGTGAAGCTCGGCTTCGTGCCTCGGCTTGGCATTGCGGGGCGCGACAACGAGGACGACGTGGCCCTGGGCACCGTTGTGATGAACCGCACGCAGAAGACGAGCGACGTGGTGGCCCGCGTCAAGGCCGAGATCCAGAAGATCAATACCGACGGCACGCTGCCGCCGGGCGTCAAGGTCGAACTCTTCTATGACCGCTCCGAACTGGTGACCACCACCACGCACACCGTGCTGCATGCGTTGGTCTTCGGTTTCCTGCTGGTGTTCCTCATCCAGTGGGTCTTTCTGGGCGATCTGCGCAGCGCCGTCATCGTTGGCGTCAACATTCCGTTCGCCCTGTTCTTCAGCATCATCATCCTGGTGCTGATGGGGGAGTCGGCCAACCTGCTCTCGGTGGGGGCCGTCGACTTCGGGATCATCGTCGATGCGTCGGTGATTCTGGTGGAGAACATCTTCCGCAATCTCCAGATGCCCGCGGCTGAGCAGGCGCAGATGCTGGCAGGCCGCGATGGCAAGCTGCTTGGCATGCGCGTTCCAGAACGCATCCGCATGATCTTTGTCAGTGCGCTGCAGGTGGACAAGGCGGTGTTCTTCTCAGCCGCGATCACGCTGGCCGCCTTCGTGCCCCTCTTTACGATGCAGGGCGTGGAAGGCCAGATCTTCGGGCCGATGGCGCGTACCTACGCCTACGCATTGATGGGCGCGCTGATCTCCACCTTCACCGTCACGCCGGTCCTGTCGACGTACCTGCTGCCCAAGCATGTCGAAGAAAAGGAAACGCTGCTGGTGCGCGGGCTGCATCGCATCTATGCGCCGGCGCTGAAGTGGTCGCTGTCCAACAAGAAGATCTCGGTAACCATCGGCGCCTTGGCGCTGCTGATCACGGGCCTGCTGATCCCGCGCCTGGGTACCGAGTTCCTGCCTGCGCTCGAAGAAGGCAACCTGTGGCTGCGCGCCACGCTGCCGCAGACGGTCTCGCTTGAGGCAGGCGCGCCGTCGGTGACGAAAATCCGGCAGATTCTGCTGCGCCACCCGGAAATCAGGACGGTCGTGTCCATGCATGGCCGTCCCGACGACGGCAGCGACGCCGCAGGCTTCTACAACGCGGAGTTCTACGTCCCGTTCAAGCCCTACAGCGAATGGCCAGGGGGCATGACCAAGGAAAAGATCGTGGCGCAGCTGCAGAAGGAGTTCTCGGACGAGCTGCCGGGCGTGGCCATGAACTTCTCGCAATACATCCAGGACAACGTCGAGGAGGGCCTGTCCGGCGTGAAGGGCGCGAACTCGGTCAAGATCATCGGGCGCGACCTGAAGACGCTGGAGACGCTTGCCGACCAGGTCTACGCAGAAATGCACCAGGTCAAGGGTATCGCCGACCTTGGTGTGTTCCGTGTGCTCGGCCAGCCCAACCTGAACATCCGCATCAACCGGGAGGCGGCTGCGCGCTACGGCCTGAACACCGGCGACGTGAACAACATCGTGCAAGCGGCGCTGGGCGGCTCGGTGGCCACCCAAGTGGTGGAGGGCGACCGCCAGTTCCAGATGTTGGTCCGTTTTGCACCGGAATACCGTAAGGACATCGAAGCGGTCCGCAACATTCGGGTGCCGTACACCGCGTCGAACAGCACCACGGGGTATATCCCGTTGCGCGAGCTGGCCGACATCTCGCTCGATACCGGGGCTTCGTACATCTACCACGAGCGCAACGAGCGCTATATCCCGATCAAGTTCAGCGTGCGCGGGCGCGACCTGGGTGGCACCGTGGAAGAGGCACAGGAGCGCATTGCCAAACACGTCAAGCTGCCCGATGGCTATCGCATCGTGTGGGCCGGCGAGTTCGAAGACCTGGAACAGGCCAAGAAGCGCCTGGAGTTCGCCGTGCCCGTCAGCATGCTGCTGATCCTGGTGCTGCTCTACGGCCTGTTCAACTCGGCGCGCGACAGCCTGATGGCGCTGGCCGGCATTCCGTTCGCCATTACCGGCGGGGTGCTGGCGCTGTTCCTGACGGGGCTGGATTTCAGTATCTCCGCGGCGATCGGCTTTGTGTCGCTGTTCGGGGTGTCCGTCATGGACGGCATCCTGATGATCACGTACTACAACGATCTGCGCCGCGAGAAGGGCATGCAGCCGACCGAGGCGATGTTCCACGCCGCGCAGCAGCGGATGCGGCCGATGCTGATGACCGCGCTCTCCGCCTGTATCGGCCTGTTTCCGGCGGCCATCTCCACCGGCATTGGCAGCCAGGTGCAGCGTCCGCTGGCGACCGTGGTGGTGGGCGGCATGCTGATCGGACCACTGATGCTGCTGGTGATCGTGCCGGCGCTGCGGATGGTATTCCTCGGCAAGGAGCCCCCGCCCGATGCACCGTCGCCTGAAGAGGCTGCCCCGGTTTGATGTCAGTCAGCATCGTCCCCGCCTGCGTGGGGACGATGCCATTGACTCAATCGAGCTTGATGATGCCGGTGGAAGACGCCTTAACTACCGCTTCGATGCGCGTGGCCACGCCCAGTTTCTGCCGCGCGTTATCGATATGGAAGTCCACGGTGCGCTTGGACAGGCCGAGGATGGAGGCAATCTCGCCGGAGGTTTTGCCGCGTGCCGACCAGGCCAGCGCTTCCACCTCGCGCTCACTCAGGTTGACCGGCGGCTGCGGCTTGCGTGTGCGCGCGCTTCTGGCCAGCCGCGTCTCGATGATGCTGCACAGGATGTCAAAGTCGACCGGCTTGGTCACGTAATCGTCGGCACCCAGGCGGCGGCCCTTGAGTTCATATTCGCGCTGCGCAAACGCCGTGAGAAAAACGAAGGGGATCTCGGAAAAGCACGGCGCCAGCGCGCCGACTCTCTCCAGCAGCTCGAAACCCGTCATGCCGGGCATGCCGACGTCGCATAGCACGAGGTCCGGCACCTCATGGAGAATGGCGGCCAGACCTTGCTCGCCATCGTGCGCCTGGCTGACCGAGAATCCGCGCTCGATCAATTCCTCGGCAATCAATTCAGCAGTTTCGCGGTCGTCCTCGATACAGAGGATTTTTCGATCAGATTCGCTCATGGTGGTTCTGCATGAAGATGAGGTGACCCGCGGCCAATGCCATGGCGGGAATCGACGCCTTGGCCGTGCCATCACATGGCATTATCTGTCGAACACTTGCGCTGCAGTTCAATGCATTGCCAAGCAGTCCGCTCCACCCGAAAAAGCGTCCAGTAAGCCCCATGCATAGCCCAGTTCCAGCGCCGGCCAACGCACGCATGCCCGGATTCCGCCCGCTATCAGCGCTGCGACCCGTCCGGGTGCGGCTCACGCTAGTCTTCGTGACGTTTCTGCTGCTGGTCGTTGGCTTGGGTGCTTTCAGTATCGATCAGCTTGCCAGCTTTCACAGCGTGTCGTCGCAGATCAGCGACCGCTGGCTGCAAAACAGCCGCATTCTCGGCGATCTCAACAACTACATTTCCGATTATCGGTATGGGGAAGCGGAGTACCTGATCTCGACTTCGCGCGCGGGTTGGTTTGACGCGGATGAGCAGATCGTCAAGCTCGACGAGATGATCCAGCGATCGCAATCCCGATTCGAAAAGATCGAGCACGACGGGGCCGAACGTGCGCTCTACCGGCAATTCGTCGACCAATGGAATACCTACCGCGACCTGACCAAGCGTGTGATCGCGACGGCCAAGGCAGGAGATGTTCGCGGGGCGACGCAGCTCTATCACGGCGAGTCGTGGCACGCCTATGATCGCGCCAACGACACGCTGAACATCCTGACCGAGCGCAACGTGGCTGGCGCGGCGGCAGAAACCAAGCGCGAGGCGCAGGCCTACCGTGACGCGCGGCAGCTCATCATTGGTGCCATTGTGGTGGCAGCCTGTCTGGTCGTGATCGCGGTGGCCTACCTTGCCTACGCGGTCTCTCGCCCGATTGCCGTTCTGGTCGATCGCATGCACCACATTGCCAACAACGATACGCACGTCGATATCCCAAGTCTGGAGCGGCGTGATGAGATTGGCGATATCGCCCAGGCGGTGGTGCGCTTTCGCGACAACACCATCGAACTCGGCCGCAGCAAGGATGCGCTGATCGAGCAGGCTGCGGTATTGCGGGACATGCTGGACAAAGAGCGCCGCCTGGCCGAGTTGCAACGCAACTTCGTCTCCATGGCCTCGCACGAATTCCGCACGCCGCTGGGTGTGATCGACGGCCACGCGCAGCGGCTGTTGCGCATGCGCGAGGCGCTCTCACCGGAAGTGCTTGACGAACGCTGCGGCAAGATCCGCGCGGCCGTGCAGCGGATGACGCATCTGATGGATCACCTGCTTGATTCGTCGCAATGGCTCGACAACACGACGCTTGCGGCGGTACGGTGCACGGATTTTCCGCTCTCGATGCTGCTGCACGAGGTCTGCGAGATGCACCGGGACAGCACGCCGGGCGCCCGCATCGAAGAGCACGTGGAAACCAGCGCGTCCGACACCTTTTATGGCGATGCCAAGCTGCTCTTCCAGGCGTTCAGCAACCTGATCGGCAATGCCATCAAATATTCGCCGCCGGGGGCGCTGGTCAGCGTGCATGTGCAAGGCGATGCCGAAAGCGTGTCGGTGATGGTGGAAGACCAAGGGTTGGGCATCCCGGAGCGCGATATCAACCGGCTGTTCGAGCGCTACGTCCGGGGCGGCAACGTGGCCGGTACGGTCGGAGCCGGTGTCGGCCTCTATCTGGTCAAGCTGGTGGTGGAGCTGCATCGGGGAACCATTACCGTCAGCAGCAAGGAGGGACGTGGCTCGAGATTTACGGTGCAACTGCCCCTATCGAAGGTCTAGGAATCCGCCGCTAGCGAGCCAGGATTGGCTTGCCAAACAGCGATGGCAGGAAATCATCCAGGAAGAACAACACTTGGATATTCGCACCAACGCCTCGCGTCGACCCATGGGTCAGAGGAAGGACTAGTTCTGCCGCTACCTGCCACGTGTCCTGGACATAGGCAACGCCGGGGTTGACGGTGCCACGCGTGCGCTGGCCCCGCGGCGAGTCGAACGCGAACTCCACCAACGGAATCCATTGGTGGAGCGGTTCCTCTTTGGGGAGCACGCCGGGCACAAACCGCTCCGTCAAATAGAGCGTGCTGTACTCCAATGCGAACCCCCAATGCACCGTGGTGACGTTGGCTGTCCTCACTGGATTGAACCGTCGCGTCATCGGGTCATAGCTCAAGTTGTCCGATGCTTTGCTGGTCGGCACGGCCACGCTGACACCCGCCGTGATGCCGAACGGCCGCAACCAAGACCATGCGTCAGGCAGCGAACCGAACCCCTGGCCAACGTACAGGCTGGGGGCGATGGTCGCCGACGTGCTGGCACCGAGCCGTTTGGCGCCAGTCTGGGGCAGCCCATAGATCAGCGAGGCGGCAACAAGCGTCTCATTCAGATCGTCTTCGTAGAGCCGGGATTTGAGAATCAGGTCGGAACCGGTTGCGCCGTGCTGGCGTGCACCGTCCCAGTCGCGCCGGATGAAACCGCTGTCGAAGCCGATCGAGACCTCGGGTGTCAGCAGCCGTGCGAACGAGACTGTCGCGCCGCGATCCGTGACGTTGCCGCCGTCGTCTGGGTGTTGCACGGCGCCAGCGGTGATCGAGAATTCGTCAGCAACGGCGGGGTCGTCGAAATTCAGCGTCCCCGGAAAGAAGCGGTTGCCAGCAATGCCATGCGCATGTGACGGGCTGGAAACGAGCGCAGCAAGAGCGAACGCTGCCGCGCAAATGCGGGCAAATCTAGATGGGCAGTACATGGTCGGGAGAGCGTCCGCGGTTAGGCCGCGACAAGGTTTTCTTGTTTTGGTCGGGCGAATGCGGTACCCACATGGCGGGGTACCGCCCCCGTGCTGATCGTCCGGAGGAAATCTCCTTGTCGCCCGTTAGGTCATTTGACCGGCAACAAGTGAACTTCCACCGTAACGTGTGACAGCGCTTGGAATCGCCGTAGCCGTTGATGATAAAAATTCGGCCCGCGATGCGCCTGGCGTGTGCCGACCGAGACCACCGCGCCCAGGTGTCCGGGGCCGATGCGCCAGACGTGCAGGTCGAGCAGCGTGTCGCCATCGGTTTCCAGTGCAGTCTTGATGCGGCCGCCGATGTGCTTGTCCGGCGTCATGTCGACCAGGATGCCGCCCGTGTCGCGCATCAATCCATAGGCCCAGTTGGCGATGACCAACGCGCCCACCACACCTGCAAGTGGGTCCATCCAGAGCCAGCCAAAGGTTTTTGCCAGCAACAGCCCGATGATGGCCAGAACAGAGACGGCCGCATCGGCCAGCACGTGTACATAGGCCGCACGCATGTTGTGGTCGCGATGGTGCGCCCCGTGTCCATCGGCATGATCGTGGTCATGCTCGTCGAAAGCCACGCTGTATTCCTGGCCGCCGATACCGAGCACGGCAGTAAAGGCATGCGGTTCCGGAATCTCAGTTGTGGATTCCAGATAGTTCGCCTTGCGGACCATCAGGAATTCCTGGCGGCTGCCGTCCGGCCGGATGGTGGTCACCGTCGCCACGTCGCAGGGCAGCGGGGCGGTTTCTCCAGCCAGGCGGAAAACTGGAGGCACGTTATCTTCAAAGATCGATAGCGCGAACACACCTGCCGGCGCGTCGATGTGCTGCACTTCCTTGCCGTGTGCATGTGTATCGCCAAGTCCGGCTGCGCCGTGATCGTGTCCGTGGACGTGACCATGGTGATGACTGTGGCCACGGCTGTGGCCACCGTGGTCCCCCCCGCTCAGCAGCCAAGCGCTGGCGACATTGACCAGTAGACCGACGATCGCAATTGGGATCGCCTCGCTAAAGTGGATCGGCACCGGCGAGAGGAATCGCGCCACCGCCTCGTAGCCAATCAACAGCGCGATCATCGCCAGGATGATGGCGCTGGTGAAGCCTGCCAGGTCACCGAGCTTGCCCGTACCGAACACGAAGCGCGGGTCATTCGCGTGACGCCGCGCATACGTGTAAGCCAGCGCCGCGATCAGCATGGCGCCAGCGTGCGTCGACATGTGCAGCCCATCGGCCACCAGTGCCAGCGAGCCGAACACGCTTCCGCCGACGATCTCGGCGGCCATCATGAGCGTGCACAGCACGATCACGGCCCAGGTTTTGCGCTCGTTCTTCTCGTGCGCTTCGCCAAGGAACACGTGGCCATGGCTGGCGCCGAACGGCGTGTCGTAGAAGTTACTCATAACGGCTCACTTGAAATAACTGTGCACGACCTCGATCAGCTGCTCTTTGGCGCTGCCCTCGGCGTGTTGTTCATGTTCGTCATCCACCTCGGTCAGGTGGGTGCGGATGTGGTCTTCCAGAACGATGGCCAGCAGGCCATTCATGGCGCCACGGCAGCTCGTGATCTGCTGCAGGACGGGCGCGCACCCCTGTTCCTCCTCCAGCGCGCGCTCAATCGCATCGAGTTGGCCGCGGATGCGGCGTACACGATTGAGCAGCTTCTGCTTCTCGCGGATGGTATGGCTCATCCTGCACCTCGCTTAATATACTGTAGGGGGGTATACTACACCGAGTTCGACTGCCCGGGGGGAGCAACATTTGCACCGAACCCAAAGACGTAGCCCTCTGCTCGTATGACGGCGAAAACGTCCGACTGCGTGACGCGAGCGGGATTTCTGGCTGCTCGCCCGCAACGCCATCGGTAACGCGGTGCGTTACACCCCCGATCGATGGTCAGGTGGGCCCCGTGTGTGCACTACATAAATCGCTCTCAGCGACCTAGACTGAAACGCGCTCAGTGCGTTGAGCCCCTCGCGATGGAGGGTCGACAAGTCAGGGGGGGAAAGCAAGAATCCACGGATGCGTGCTTTGTGGAGGGAGCGCTTTATGCCGGTGCGCCGGATCCCCAAGAACTACCTCTTCGTCACGGGACGTCACGCCTTACCGCAGGCGGATGAGGTCATCGAATTCGAGTCGATCCTGGAGAAGGAGTACATGCTCCTATTGGACTCAGATCCGCAAGTCGAGTCGTACGAAGGCCAACCTTGCGGCCTTCCAAAGAGCCACAGGCGTTAGTACATCGGTGCGGGCGTCTGAGTTCGATGAGATCAAGCAGTCGCCACGCTGGCGCGTACATCTTCAGTCCTCGCTCTACCAGAATCTCACCGATCAATGCTCGGCCCGGTTTTACACGCCGTTCTTTATTCGCCCTGAGCGCGGGCACGGGGATTTCTGGTTGCTGCATCTCTCGCAGCACTGGAAAGCGCGGGATGTGATGGCTTCCACTCACTGGCAGCACCACAATCATTTCTCGCACTATGGGGACGCTGGTTTCCACATGTTCAGCACGGGCTACATCAGCAAGATCGACGATGAGCACAAGCTGCAGGCAGGATTTGATTTCAGCGAAGTGGCGGCAGCAGTGAGCAAAGAAACCATGCTCGAACAGATCCCCGAGATGTTGTTCGATGGCGCTGAGGGGATGACCTTCGAGCAGTTCTTCCTGAAGCTGATCAACACAACGCCTGCTACTCGCGAAATGGTGGAGGCCAGTCTGCTAGAGCTTCACCAAGGCGGTGAGATCGTCGTGGTTGATGAATCCGGTGCCCCCTCTCGAGCGCGCGTCAGCCTGAAGGGCGATCATGTTCTGCGCTTGCCATCGCAGCGCTCATTCTTGTTTTCTTGAGGACTGCTGAGTGACTGGCAGGCAGGATCCATGACGCCCAGCTCACTCACTCTCAGGCTCCCGCGCGACGTTAGAGTCAGGCTGGACTTTCGGCTCATCGCTTTGCGGGCGCTGGAATAGCTTGCTCCTCCTTATCCGCATACAGCATACCGCTGTCGGCGTTCTGCCGCCGCGTGCATACGGGGTCCAAAGAGGCTGCGCTCCCAAGTCATGAAGCGCCCAATTTCTGCGGCGCGGAATTCATTCGGTCCAGGAACTGCCGGTGGACCGGCCGGCGGTAGGAATCTGGGCGGTTCAACGCTGCAGAACAACTTCGATATTTTCTAGCCTACTTCGCTATTTTCCAATTTCCTCCGCTACCTCGACATCTGTCGGCTTAGCGAAGGGAATTAGAAAAAGCGACGCTTTTTCGCTGAGAATTAGCGAAGTTGGCTAGAAAAAATAGCGAAGCTGATCAGATTGCCATGTGGCGTTCGCAGTTCCCTTCCTCGTTCTTGTTGGAGGGCGGGTGGTGACGGGAAAACTGCCTTAAATGCTTCATTGTTGGATCCTCAGGCGCTCGCCGTAAATGGCAGCTAGCCACGTCACTGAAGAAGCAGAGGCCACAGATTAGTGCGCTGGAAGGTTGGAGGCCTATCAGATGTCCCTAGACTGCGATAGGCTCGTGTTGGTTTTGTACTCCTTGGTCCACATATCCCCGGGGTTTCCGCTTAGATGAACGAGCGTCAACCGGCGTGAATGCCGACGCGTCACGGCGGAGCACAAAGGATGGCTGTCCATAGCTTAGTGTCCCATCGCCACACGATAGCGGCAGTTGTGACGCCTACAAATATGCACAAGACAAGCAGAGCTCGGACTTTGCGCCGCGTGATAAACCGCATAGCTCACCGCCTTAACTGACAAAAAACGCTGCCTACCGCATGGTGCATGTCCAATTGCGGGCCACGCCCGAGGCGGAGCACTTTACATGCCGCGGAAGCAACGTCAAGAAATGACAGGAGCCAGGACGCCGGGTGTGCGCCCAGTTTCAATAATGCGTGAGCAATCTCCCGCGCTACCCCACGTTCATCGGCAACAACACCATCTGTTTGCCCTGCACGTGTAGGCGCGTCTGGATCTCAAGCGGCGTCTGGTTGTGCAACCAGGCGGTCAGGAAATTGACCTGTTTGAAGATGAGCTTGCTGGCAAAGCACACGCTGTTCGGGAAGGCGTCCATCGTGGTTTCGGCCAGGCGCGTGAATTCCGCAATCGGGTGCGTGCCGAAGGCGATGCGGTAGTCCGCCGCCATGCCGTGGCGCCGGCAGTGCGCCACGTAGTACGCCAACGATGCGCTGATGGTCTGGCGCAGGTGGTCCAGATGTTCAGCGCCTTCATAGCTCTGTGCGTCCACCTCGCCCACGGCCAGGAAGATCACGTTCTTGAAGTGGCCGGGAAACAGCCGGTTCACCCACAGCAGCGCATGCATGCTCGCCCCAAGATGCTTGCCGACCAGCAGAATGGCAGTCGGCTGTGAAGGGTCTGGTTTGGCCGGGGCGCTGCTTTCGTCCACCGCAGGGGGGGCTCCGCCAAACAACGCATCTTCCTTGGCGATCTGTGCGCGGGTTTCGTCATAGTGCCGCCGGATCAGGACGCACAGCGCCACGACCGCGCTGGTGACCAGCACTGTCAACCAGCCGCCCGCCGTGAATTTCTCGACCAGCGTGATAACCAGCACCGTGCTGGTGACCGACAGGCCCAGGGCGGACAGTGCGAAGTGCTTGAGCCAGTTGCCACTGTCCTTGCGGCGGCGCCACCAGTACGTACACAGGCCCAGCAGTGACAGGCTGAACGTCAGAAACACGTTGATGCTGTACAGCACCACCAGCACCGCCACCTCGCCGTGCGTCCACAGCAAGATGATGACGCTGGCCACGCCCATCACGATGATGCCGTTCTGCCGCACCAGCCGCGTCGACAGATCGCGGAAATGCCGCGGCACCCAGGAGTCTTGCGCCATGTTCGACAGCACCGCAGGGCCATCCAGAAAACCCGTCTGCGCGCCCACCAGCAACAGGCCCGCCTCGAACGCCAGCACGGCTGCCAGCAGCACACTGCGCGCAAGCGCTGAGTCGAGCCCCATGTGGTCGATCACGCTGCCGAACACCACCGCGTTAAGCGTCTGGCCTTCCACTGGCTTGGCCTGCCACAGCATGTACAGCAGGATGATGCCGCCCGCCGTAAAGGCCAGCGACGTCGCCATGTACAACATGGTGCGCTTGCCGGCAGGCACGCGCGGCTCGGCCAGCATGTTGACGTTGTTCGAGACGGCTTCCAGGCCGGTATAGGTACCGCCGCCCATCGAGAACGCGCGCATCAGCAAGCCGAGCATCACCAGCGGCCCAAGCGCCTGTGACATGCCATGCGCCTCGCTGACTGCGTCCGGCACTACCGTCACCAAGTGGTCGCCGTGCACGGCCACGCCATAGACGATCAACCCGAGATGCAGCACCACAAAGCCGATGAAGATCGGCAGCAACACCAGGATGGATTCCCGCATGCCCCGGAAGTTGAGCCCGGTCATCAACACGACCAACACGATTTCGGTGCCCAGCTTGAACGCTTGCGCGCTCACGGGCAGCAGGCTGAAGAACGCGTCCACGCCGCTTGCCAACGAGGTGGCGACGGTCAACACGTAGTCCACCAGCAGCGCCGCCCCCGACACCAACCCGGGGCGCGGCCCGAGTAGTGCCGTGGCCACCCGGTAGCCACCCCCGCCGGTCGGGAACAGCTCGATCACCTGGTTGTAGCCCAGCGCGATGATGAACACCGTGGCAGCCGTGGCCAGCGCGAGAAACAGCGCGAGCGGCGTGTGCTGGCCCAGCGCCAGAAAGGCTTCTTCCGGGCCGTAGCAGGAGGAAGACAACCCATCCGCCCCCAGCCCGACCCACGCCAGCAACGGCGTCACCGCAATGGCATGGCGTGTGCGCGGGTCCAGCGGGTCCAGGGGCTTACCCACCAGCAGTTGCCACATCTTGGTCATGCTTGCCATGGCGTCTCCGTGCAGCGAGTGGTCTTATGGGGGCCAAGTTGGCTGTACTGCTCAATCTAGAGCAGCGTCCGCACAAATGCCACCGATGCCTGCCAAGGCGGCCTTTGCCCGTGAACTGGCTTAAACAGGGCATCCAGGGTGGTTTGTTTACGCGATTTTTTCACGCGCGGGTGATCTCTCTACACGTTTTTGACGGTCGGCTGGCTACGCTTCAGCTATCACCACTACGCGGGCGCCATGCGCCATCATCGAGATGGACATCCTAGCCAGATGGTTGCTCGGCATCGGCGCCATGGTCGCCGTTATCGCATTGTTCATCGCTGTCTACCTCACGGATCGGCGCGCGGAGGAACGCTATGGTCGCGCCATCGAGCAGCACGGCGCTTCGGACTCGAACACGGCGGACCTGTCTTAACGAAGCGCTCAGAGCCCAACGTATCCCGGTACCCGCAGGCAACCACCCGACTCACCCTGCCGCCGGCCGATCAACGTGATCAAACCTTGCCATGCTGAAACTTCTCGTACCGGTTAACGGCTCCCGCCACGCACTGGATGCCGTGCGCCACGCCGCCTTCCTCTGCCAAGATCGCTGCGCGTCGGACATCGTGCTGCTGAACGTGCAGGCGCCACTCGAAGGCGGTCGCGCCAGCGCTTACCACTCACTGGAGGCGCTGCGCCAGCTCGAAGAACAGGACGGAGAAGCCGCGCTTCGACAAGCGCGCGCCATCCTGGACGATGCCGGGGGCGCGTTACGTGGCGCAGATCCGAGTCGGCCGCGTGGCCGAAACGATCGCCCAGAGCGCTGCGGCCAATCAATGCGACATGATCGTGATGGGTTCAGCAGCGCGTACCCCCCTGGGCTCTTTGATCAGAGCCAGGCTGTCAAATCGGCTGATGCGCTTATCGCGCATCCCGGTGATGTTGGTGCGCTGAATGCAGATATCTAGCCCTATGGCCGTTGTATGCGCGATACGCGAAGAAATTTCTTGTCCAATTTGGTCGGAGTTGCTAACCTGCGCGCCGTCACAACTACGGATTAATTTCCATGGACAGTTGTTCTAGTCGATCTTCGATCGCACATTGAACGGCTAGACAGTCTCGGCGTGCCGCGTGCGCACCTCACCACTGCCTAGCCGCATTGCACGGCGGGCAGTGGCACTTGTGTGGGTTCTCTACGCAAGTCTCTTCCCCAATTCGATTGTTTTACCGACACGGCCATGTGGCTGCGTGCGCGCTTGCGTGCGTGGTTTCCTGGGAGGGCCGTGGTCGGCTCGTGCCTACGTTCGTCATAGAAGCGAACGGGGGAGGTCTCATGTTGTTTCTTTCGATGCTGCAATACGCTTGGGTCGCAGTACGTCCGCTGGTTCTGGCACGCGCCGCAGCGCTTGGCCGTCCAGCGTTGTTGGCTGTGATCACGCTGCTGTCGGTTTGTGCGCAGGCTGCCCGCGCGGAAGAGGCCCCGGTTGCCGATGCACCGCTGATCGCCAGTGGTGAATTGGGCGATCGCTTTGGATTCCATGGCCAATCGACGTGGGTCTGGCAAGCCAAGCCGGCATTCAACGCGCCGTACAGCGGCGACAACAGCCTGACACCGGGCCGCGCCACCAGCTATTCCTTCAGCACCACGCTGGATTTGGGCATGCGGCTGTGGAAGGGCGGGGAGTTCCACTTCAACCCGGAAGTGGTGATGGGCAAGGCTTTCTCCGATCTGCATGGTTTGGGCGGCCCAACCAACGGGGAGTTGGCCAAGGTCACTGGCACCGACCCGACGCTGTATCGCGCCCGTGTTTTCATGCGTCAGACCTGGGGACTGGGCGGCGATACGGAAAAGGTCGACGCCGACTTCAACCAGTTCGCCGATGTGGTCGACAAGCGCCGCGTGGTACTGACCGTGGGCAACCTGCCAGTGCTCGATGTGTTCGATGCCGTGGAACATGCGCATGACCCGCGCACACAGTTTCTGAACTGGTCATTCATGACGCATCCATCTTTCGACTATCCCGCCGATGCGCGCGGCTACAGCTGGGGCGTGGCGCTGGAATATATCGACAGCGAACTCGGCTGGGCTGTCCGCGCAGGCCGTTTCCTGCAACCGGTGGAGTCCAATGGTTTGCCGCTCGACACGCGCTTTCTCAAGCACTATGGCGACATGCTCGAGCTGGAAAAGAGCTACACGCTGTTCGGCCAGGAGGGCAAGGTGCGCCTGCTGGGTTGGCGCAACTTAGCGCGCATGGGCCGCTTTGATGATGCGATTGCGCTCGGGCAGGCCACCGGTGCCGCGCCAGACCTGAGCCAGGTGCGGCGCGAGCACGCCAAGGTGGGCGTGGGCCTGTCGTTCGAGCAGAAAGTGGGCGAAAACCTGGGCCTGTTCACCCGCCTGAACTGGTCGGATGACAAGACTGAGACCTATGCTTTTACCGAGGCGGGCCGCAACGTGTCGTTCGGCGGTCTGCTCAAGGGCACGTCCTGGCGGCGGCCGAATGATGTGCTGGGAGCGGCCTTTTCGCTCAACATGCTGGGCCCGGATCATCGTGCCTATCTGGCGGCGGGCGGCAGCGGCGCCTTCCTGGGTGACGGCGCGCTGAACTATGGCCACGAGCGCATACTCGAAGTGTTCTACAGCTTTCAACCGGTCAAGGGCATCACGCTCAGCCCCGATTTTCAGTTGATCCAGAACCCCGGTTACAACCGGGACCGCGGGCCTGCCAAGTTCTTTGGCATTCGTGCCCACGCGGAGTTCTAACGCCTACGGAGGACCCATATGGACAGTCCGAGTCGACCTTATCCGACATCCACATCTGTTTCCCACTAGGCGAGTCTGCCGCACGGTTTTCCCTGCTGTTGACTTGCCGCCTAGGCAAGGCAGCGGTGTCTGCATCGCTCCTTGATTGTTTGAATCTGCCGCTAGGGTAAGACGACCCCTGTGCGGCGATTGCCGCATGCCGCGCATCTGTTGCACCCATGTGGCGAGGAGTTGCCATGCGCAAATTCAACATTCCCGCCCGCCGTTTCTCGGCCATCGCGCTGCCGTTCAGCTCGCCGTTCGTGCAGGCCCGCGCCGGTGCGCCCGAGCGTGCCAACGCCGTGCCCGCCACCGCCAATCGGCGTGCGGATGACGGCGGTCAACCGCTCTCCGGCCACGGCTACGCCGCTGCCGCTATCCGACTGTCGCGCACCTACTGGTAACCGGCGGGTAGCCCCACCACCCAATAACAAATCGGAGGTCGCTATGACCCAACTGACTCCGGGCATTGACACACCAATCCGTCATGCCGCTCTTGATAGCGCCCATGTGGGCGACATCCGCGGTGCGCTGGGCACCATCGCCCACCACGATACCGGCGCACGCGATAGCTGGCGCGCGCGCCTGCGCACGTTGCTCGCCATTCTCGGGCCCGGCCTGATCGTCATGGTCGGCGACAACGATGCTGGCGCGTTCGGTACGTACACGCAGGCCGGGCAGAACTACGGCACCACGCTGCTGTGGACGCTATTGCTGCTCATTCCCGTGCTCTACGTGAACCAGGAGATGGTGCTGCGCCTGGGCGCCGTCACGCGCGTCGGCCATGCGCGGCTGATCTTTGCGCGCTTCGGCAAGTTCTGGGGCACCTTCTCCGTCATCGATCTGTTCCTGGTGAACGCGCTGACACTGGTGACGGAGTTCATCGGCATCAGCCTCGCGCTGGAATATCTCGGCATCCCGCGCCACTGGGGCGTGTGTGCGGCGGCCGCGCTGGTGATGCTGGCGGCGTCCACCGGCGACTTCCGCCGCTTCGAGCGCTTCGCGCTGATATTGGTGGCGGGCAGCCTCACGCTCATACCCATCTTTGTGATGGTGCATCCGCCGATGGGGCAGGTGGCGCGCGATTTCTTCGTGCCTGCGCTTCCGGCCGGTGTACCGCTGGCCGAGGTGATGCTGCTGATCATCGCCATCGTAGGGACGACGGTGGCGCCGTGGCAATTGTTCTTCCAGCAGAGCTACGTGATCGACAAGCGCATCACGGCGCGCTTCATCCGCTATGAGCGTGCGGACCTCTGGCTTGGCATCGTGCTGGTGATTGCCGGTGCCGTGGCGATGATCGCCTTCAGCGCGCAGGCCTTCCACGGTACGCCAGAGGTTGGCAACTACACCGATGCACTGGGCACGGCGAAAGGGTTGGAAGCGCACTCGGGCCGCTGGGCCGGTGTGCTGTTTGCGATCGCGCTGTTGGACGCCAGCATTATCGGCGCATGCGCGGTGTCGCTGTCCACGGCCTATGCGATCGGCGATGTGTTCGCTGTACGGCATTCGCTGCATCGCAAGCCGACGGAGGCCAAGGGTTTCTATGCGATCTACTTCGGGCTGACGCTGCTGGCCGCAGGGTTGGTGCTGACGCCGGGTGTGCCGCTCGGGCTGCTGACCAACGCGGTGCAATCACTGGCCGGCGTGCTGCTGCCGAGCGCCACGGTGTTTCTGCTGCTGTTGTGCAATGACAAGGCCGTGCTGGGCCCATGGACGAACGGACGCGCCATGAACATCTTCACCGGCGGGGTGGTGGCGGTGCTGGTGATGCTCTCCGTCATCCTGACGGCGGCGGTGCTGTTTCCAGGCATCGGCGAGTTCGAAATCGGCGCGATCCTGATCGGCGGTTCGCTCATCGCCATCGTCATGTCGCTGGTGCTGTGGCACATCGAGCGGCGCAGTCATCGACCCCAGCATCCACTGCGCGTGAGCGTGCTGGATCGCGACCACTGGACCATGCCGCCGCTGGAACAGCTCACGCCAGCACGTTGGACACCGCTCAAGCGCACGTGGATGTTTGTGCTACGTGGCTATCTTGTGGTGGCGGCTGGATTGGTTTTGGTGCGGATTGCCGGGTTGTTGACCGGTTAATGCTAGGCCAGCAGCCATTAGTTGCTTTTGCTCGCTTCTGACGTGCGCGCGGCCGTCGTGAGCTAGCCTGCACAGGGTGGAAGCCTGTCTACGGGATCGACGTGGGTCATGACATTGAGTACGTCACGTCGTTCCAAGACGCGTCGCCTGGCTTCGAGCGCGATGTCGTGACCGACTTTCACGGTTGCGGTGCTTTCGATCTCCAAGTGCGCGTCCACCAGGATCATGTCGCCCATCTTGCGTGTCCGAACGTCGTGAACGCCAAGCACGCCTGGCGTGCCGAGCATTACTTGCTGAATTTCGGTCGCTGTCTGTTCATCGACGGCTCTGTCCATGAGATCGTGCAGAGCATTCGAGCCAAACTGCCACCCCATTCTGGATACCATCAGCCCCACAATGAGTGCGGCCACCGGGTCGAGCAGGTGGAATCCAAGCAAATTGCCAATGATGCCGAGTGCGACCACCAACGAGGAGGCTGCGTCGGAGCGAGCATGCCAGGCGTTCGCTATCAGCATGCTGGAGCGCACGCGCTCGGCGATAGCCAGCATGTACCGGAACAACAGCTCTTTGCTTACCAGTGCGCCAAGTGCAACCCACAAACCAATCAACTTCACATGTGAAATTGATTCCGGATGCTCCAGCTTGGTGACCGAGCTCCAAAGCATTCCGATGCCTACGGCAAGTAGCAGCAAGCCCAAAACCAGGGATGCCGCTGTCTCGAACCGAAGGTGACCATAGTGATGTTCTGCGTCCGGTTCCTTCTGGCTATGGTGTCCGGCAAAGAGAACGACGAAATCCGAAACCAGGTCGGAAAGCGAGTGAATCGCGTCGGCTATCAACGCTTGTGAATGGGCAAGAACGCCAGCAACCAGTTGCGCGGCTGTTAGGGCCAAATTTACACCCACGCTCACGAGAGTGCTGCGTTTCGCCGCGCGCTTCATGGCGGGCGTCTCGCTGTCGACATCGATCTCGGTCGGCTGTTGCATGGTCTTGTTCGTCTGATGGTCGAGGACAGATCACCTTGCGGGCGAGTGCCTGAATTTGTCCAAGATCATAGGGGGAGAGCTAGCCGTTTGGGAAATAACCGGGAGCCGCAGAAAAGAATCCGCATGAGAGGCGTTCGCATTCGCTGTTGCATTGGTTAGCACAATTGCAATACCGGGATCCGTGATCCAGCAAAGAGGCGCTTTCAGCCTTAAGCCGCATCAGATTGCCTCGAGACCAGAAAGCGTTTTCGTCCCCCACAAGTACTTCATGCCAGATGCCATTGGCGCGGGGCGAATCTAAGTCCCTACCCCCATCGTGAACATGCGCATCAAGACTATCCACTAGTGAGCCAGGATCGGCTTGCCGAACAGCGACGGCAGGAAATCATCAAGGAAGAACAACACCTGAATATTTGCGCCGACACCTCGCGTCGATCCGTGCGTTGCAGGAAGCACCATTTCCGCGGCAACCTGCCACGTATCCTTGACATAGGCGACCCCTGGGTTGACGGTGCCGCGCGTGCGTTGCCCCCGTGGCGAGTCGAAAGCGAACTCAATCAAGGGAATCCATTGGTGCAGGGGTTCGTCCTTGGGCAGCACGCCTGGTACAAATCGATCCGTCAAATAGAGCGTGCTGTACTCCAGCGCGAATCCCCAGTGCACCGTGGTGACATTGGCTGTCCTTACAGTGTTGAACTGCCGCGTCGTCGGGTCATAGCTCAAGTTGTCCGACGTCTTGCTGGTCGGCACGGCCACGCTGACGCCCGCTGTGATGCCGAATGGCCGCAGCCAAGACCATGCGTCAGGCAAGGCGCCGAACCCCTGGCCTATATAAAGGCTGGGGGCGATGGTCGCTGAAGTGTTGGCGCCGAGCCGTTTGGCCCCGGTATGGGGCAGTCCATAGATTAGCGAACCGGCAACAAGCGTTTCGTTCAGGTCATCTTCGTAGAGCCTGGACTTGAGTACCACGTCGGAACCGGTTGCGCCGGGCTGTCGCGTGTTGCCCCAGTCGCGCCGGATGACGCCCGTGTCAAAACCGATCGAGACCTCGGGTGTCAGCAGCCTCGCGAACGAGATCGTTGCACCGCGATCCGTGACGTTTCCGCTGTCATCAGGGTGTTTTACAGCGCCCGCGGTGATCGAGAGTTCGTCAGCAACGGCTGGGTCATCGAAATTGAGTGTGCCCGGAAAGAAGCGGTTGCCCGCGATCCCGTGCGCATGCGATGGGCCGGAGACGCCGCACGCAGCAAGGGCGAGCGCTGCTGCGCAAATGCGAACAAATGCGGATGGGCGGTACATGGTCGAGAGAATCTGCGGTCAGCCCGCGAATGTTTTTGTTGTGGTCGGGCAGATGCGGCACACCTGGCAGGGTGCCGCGCCCCATGTTTGGGGATGCGGAGGAAATGTCCGAGTCGGCCGTTAGGCTAGTTGCCTGGCAACGCGTGAACCTCCACCGTGATATGCGAGAGTGCCTGAAGTCGCCGCAACCGTTGGTGATAAAACTGCGGCCCGCGATGCGCTTGGCCTGTGCTCACCGAGACCACCGCGCCCAGGTGGCCAGGGCCGATGCGCCACACGTGCAGGTCGAGCAGCGTGTCGCCATCGGACTCCAGCGCCGTCTTGATGCGCCTGCCGATATGTTTGTCTGGGGTCATGTCGACCAGGATGCCGCCCGTGTCGCGCATCAATCCGTACGCCCAGTTGGCGATGACCAACGCACCGACGACGCCTGCAAGGGGGTCCATCCACAGCCAGCCGAAAGCTCTTGCTAACAACAGCCCAACAATGGCTAGCACAGAGACGGCGGCGTCGGCCAGAACGTGCACATAAGCTGCGCGCATGTTGTGGTCGCGATGGTGTGCCCCGTGTCCGTCGGCGTGGTCGTGGTCATGCTCTTCGAAATCCACGCTGTATTCCTGACCACCGATGCCGAGCACCGCAGTGAAGGCATGTGGCTCCGGAATCTCTGTGGTGGATTCCAGATAGTTTGCCTTGCGGACCAGCAGGAATTCCTGGCGGCTTCCGTCCGGCCGGAACGTGGTCACCGTCGCCACATCGCCGGGCAGCGGAGCAGTTTCTCCAGCCAGGCGGAACACTGGCGGTACGCCTTCTTCAAAGATCGACAGTGCGAACACGCCCGCGGGCGCGTCGATGTGCTGCACTTCCTTGCCATGCGGATGCGTGTCGCCAAGTCCGGCTGCGTCGTGATCGTGTCCGTGGGCGTGACCATGGTGATGACTGTGGCCATGGCTGTGACCACCGTGGTCGCCACCGCTCAGCAGCCAGGCGCTGGCGATATTCACCAGCAAACCGACGATCGCAATCGGGATCGCCTCACTAAAGTGGATGGGCACCGGCGAGAGGAACCGCACCACCGCTTCGTAGCCGATCAACAGCGCGATCATCGCCAGGATGATGGCGCTGGTGAAGCCGGCCAGATCACCAAGCTTGCCCGTCCCGAACACGAAGCGCGGGTCGTTCGCATGACGTCGCGCATAGGTGTAGGCCAGTGCCGCGATCAGCATGGCGCCTGCGTGCGTCGACATATGCAACCCATCGGCCACCAGTGCCAGCGAGCCAAACATGCTTCCGCCGATGATCTCGGCGGCCATCATGAGCGTGCAGAGCACGATCACGGCCCAGGTTTTGCGCTCGTTCTTTTCGTGTCCCTCGCCCAGGAACACGTGGTCATGGCTCGCGCCGAACGGCGTGTCGTAGAAATTGCTCATAGCCGACTCACTTGAAATAGCTATGCACGACCTCGATCAGCTGCTCCTTGGCGCTGCCGTCGGCGTGCTCATGTTCGTCATCCACCTCGGTCAGGTGGGTGCGGATGTGGTCTTCCAGCACGACGGCGAGCAGGCCATTCATGGCGCCGCGGCAGCTCGTGATCTGCTGCAGTACGGGGGCGCACCCTTGCTCCTCCTCCAGTGCGCGCTCGATGGCATCGAGCTGGCCCCGAATCCGGCGAACGCGGTTGAGTAGCTTCTGCTTCTCACGGATGGTGTGGCTCATCCCATTGCCTCATCAAAATATACTGTAGGGGAGTATACTACATAAGATTCAAGTCGCCGTGATGGCCAAGCGATTCGTATTCATTGCCGGCGAGGACAACAGTCGCTTGCTCGTCCTGAATATGAAGACCAAGCAGCTCCCTGCATGCCTCGATCTCGGAAGGGCGCCTGATGTGTGGACTACGACCTTGATTTCGGGCAGCTCTATGTGGCCGGTGAATCCGGTGTGCTGTCGATCTTCCATGCCGCCGCGACGGGTGTGACCAAAATCGGCGAAGGCTTGGTGGGGCCGAACGCGCACAGCTTGGCGATCAACCCAGCCACACGTGAAATTTGCTTTCGCTTGAAGGACATCGACCGCCACACCATGATGCGTGTCATGCGACTTGGCGCCTAACACCTATGAACGCACGACAGCAGGGCCGTCTGCTCAACCAACTATCGTTATGTCCATTCGCACCGCTAGCCCTGCTTTGGCCGCCGCGCTGTTATTTGGCGCGAGCACGCCCCTGGCCAAAACTCTGACTGGCGGAATTTCGCCAATCCTGCTGGCAGGGCTGCTCTACCTGGGAAGTGGCCTTGGCCTGGCAGGCGTGTTGTTGGCTCGGTGGCTGACGCGGAAGCCCGCTGAGACGCCGCAGCCGGGACCGACCATCCCCCGCCGCGAGATTCCTTGGCTGCTCGGCGCCATCCTGGCTGGCGGAGTAGCGGGACCGGCGCTATTGATGACGGGGTTGACGCAAACGGGGGCCGCCCCCGCATCGCTGCTACTCAACGTCGAAGGCGTCTTCACCGCGTTGATCGCGTGGCTCGTGTTCAAGGAAAACGCTGACCGGCAGATCGTGCTCGGGATGATTGCCATTGTTGCGGGCGGTGTGCTGCTGTCATGGCAACCGGATGCGGCCAGCTTGTCGCCAAGCGCCTTGCTGATTGTGGCGGCCTGCGCCTGCTGGGCGGTCGACAACAACCTGACGCGCAACGTCTCCTCCAACGATGCGGTACTGATCGCGTGCCTCAAAGGCCTGGTGGCCGGCACCTGCAATACCGGCTTCGCGCTGGCCGCCGGCAATGCATTGCCTTCTGCGCTACCGCTTGCGTCGGCGATGGCGGTTGGGTTCGCTGGGTATGGCGTGAGCCTGGCGTTGTTCGTGGTGGCCTTGCGGCATCTGGGGACTGCCCGGACGGGGGCATATTTCTCCGTTGCGCCGTTATTCGGCGTGGTGATTTCCTTCCTGATCTGGCCGGAAATTCCTGGGGTGTTGTTCTGGCTGGCGGCCGTGTTGATGGCGCTTGGCGTGTGGCTGCACCTGCGCGAGCGGCATGAACATGAGCACGTGCACGAGCCGATGGAGCATACGCACGCGCACCGACATGACGAGCACCACCAGCACGAGCACGATTTCCCGTGGGACGGCAAGGAGCCGCACGTGCATGTGCATCAGCACGAGCCTTTAGTCCACAAACATCCGCATTACCCGGATATTCACCATCGCCATACACACTAGGCGCAGGCAGCAACCAGTGTTGCGAACGCAGCGGTCTCGAGCCCACGTTTCGCCAAAAGTACGTGAATCGACCAAGTACGAAGCGCCGATGCCGTGCCGGGGTGGTTTCGGCCGAACGACCATTTTCCGATTTGGTTCGCTGCCCCAATGGTCGGATTGCTCAGTTTATGTGGCATTCGGCGCAGGTTTGCACTGTTTATGAGTCATTCTCCGTGATCGGAGCCATATGTACATCCGAAAGGGAACTAAGGTCCTGTGTGCACTATGTAAGTTGCGTTCAGCGACCTAGACTGATATTCGCCTGGACCAGGAACCCTCGCGATGGAGGGTCGACAGGTCAGGGTGGGGAACGCAAGAATCCACGTATGTATGGTTTGTGGAGCGCCTTATGCCGGCCCGCCGGATCCCCAAAAATTACCTCTTTGTCACCGGCCGTCACGCATCTCCTCAGGCGGACGAAGTCATCGAGTTCGAGTCAATTCTGGAGAAGGAGTACATGCTCCTGCTCGACTCCGATCCCCGCGTCGACTCATACGAAGCACAGCCTGTCGAAATCCCGCTGTCTCGCGGGCGAGTCTATGTCCCAGATCTGCTGGTGAAATATCGTGACTCCTCCTCGGGCGACCAGCGGCCACCTGAGTTGGTGGAAATCAAAATACAAGAGCACCTTGACCAGCATGCCGAGACGTATCGGGAGAAGTTCGCTGCAGCAGCTGTATTTGCAGAAGAGCGAGGCTGGATCTTCGTCACTCGAACAGAGGATGACATCAGGACGCCGCGCATTCAAAACTTGACCGGTATCTGTCCTCGCTCGGCTTGCCGAGCCAAGCGGACACCTATCTCAACCGGCTGACGGACCACCTGAAAGCGAGTCTCGCCGCACTGAACGAGGCCCGCGAAGCCGGCCACTTCACCATTGATGCAAATGGCGTGCTCCATCAGTCGCCGCTCGAAGCGGCGGACACGGACGGCATACCCACGCGCACCCGTGATCTGCTGTTCAAGGACATCGGCAACGCGCAGTTTGCCGACATGATCCTGGAGATGGATGCGCGTACCAATTTCAGTGAAGTGCTGCTGGCCCGCAAGGCCAGAGACTCGCAAGAACTGATCGCGCTCTACGCAGGGCTCATTGCCCACGGCACCGAACTGGATGCCAAGGGTGTGGCGGCCATGATCCCGCAACTGGACCCCGCTCACGTCTCAACCGCGATGCGCGCCCTGGAGATGCCTGGGCGGCTGCGCCGTGCGAACGAGCGGGTGGTGGAATTCCAGCGCACGCACCCGATCACCGAGCTGTGGGGAACGGGGCAACTGGCGTCGAGCGATTCGATGAGCCTGGATACCTCACCCCACCTGTTCTACGCTCGCGCCGACCCACGCCGCCGCACCCATGCTGTCGGGATCTATACGCACGTGCTGGACCAGCACGGGATCGTCTACAACCAGCCCATGGTGCTCAACGAGCGCCAGACTGGCGTTGCGATCGAAGGCGTGATGCGCCACAACGAGACCCGCGCCGACGGCGGGTTGCTCCGTCTTGCCGTGGATACCCATGGATACACGAACGTGGGGATGGCGGTAGCCAAGTTGCTCGGCTTCGATCTGTGTCCCTGGCTGCGCAATCTGTCGGAGCGCAAGCTGTACCTGCCGCGCGGCCTGCAGGTGCCAGACGGTTTGGAGGGTGCCGTCTCGCTCGACATCTCGCCCAAGGCGATCCGTGAAGGCTGGGATGGTTTGCTGCGCCTGGTGGCCTCCATTCACTCTGGGCGCGTGAGCGCAATCGTGGCGCTGCAGCGATTTGGCAGTGCTGCCCAGGGCGACCCGATCCACCGGGCAGCCGATCACCTCGGCAAGCTGTTGCGCACGCTGTTCCTGTGCGATTTCTTCAGCAACAGCGAGTTTCGGCGGGAGCTGCGCACGCTGCTCAACCGTGGCGAATCGGTACACCAGCTCCAGCGGGCCATCTACTCCAGCAAAGTCCAGCACGATCGTGGGCGGCGTCAGGACGAGATGATGGCGATTTCCGGATCGCTCACGCTGCTGACGAATCTGGTGATCGGCTGGAACACGCAACGGATGCAAGTCACAGTCGACGCATGGCGCGGTAAGGGGCAACGCGTCGACGATGACTGGCTCCGACGCATGGGGCCGGCACACTTCGCACATGTGAATTTCCGGGGCATTCTGAGCTTCCCGATCCACCAGTACCAGGACGCATTGTTGGAGGCGGCACCTCGGCGACGCGCAAGCCAAGCGTGACGGACAACTTGGTGCGGGTGCGGCGTCACGTCTCATGCGCCCTAGTCAACCCCAATCGTGCCCGTTAGCGGGTCATGCAAGGTCGCTTCGCCAAAGCAATTGAAGAGGTCCGCTTGATCGAACCTGTCAGCCTGCAATGCCCGGCGGCGGTGCGACCGACAGCGCTGCTTCGATCCGATGCTGTGCAAAGGGGTCGGCCGCGTCGATATAGCGCATGGCCGAGCGTACGTCCTTCCAGCCGACGTACTCCATCAGCATCTTGAGATCCCACTGGTTCGAATTCGCCCAGGTTGCAAAGCCGCGTCGCAGCGAGTGACTGCTGTAGCGGTCCGATTGCGGCAGTCCCGCGCGATGGAGCAGCGCGCGCAACAAAGGCACGATGCTGCTGGCCTGCAGTCCATCGGTGGCGATTCGGCTCCAGCGGTCAATCCTGCGGAACACCGGGCCCTCAGTCAGGCCGGACGCCGCCAGCCAGGCCTCGTAGGCGGCGACTGGGCACAAGCGCGACAACGTGGGCGCCTTGTGGGTCGTGCCGACATGGTTGCGATCCGTCTTGGTGCGCGGCAGGAAAATCGTCATGCCCCGGCCGGGCTCCACCGTGATGTGCTCGATCTGCAGCCGACTCAGTTCGTCCGACCGGAAGCCCCGCCAGAAGCCGATCAGCACCAGCGCCTTGTTGCGGGTATGCACCTGGAGTTGATGGGCGTTGCCCTCAGACGAGGCGGCGATCTGCGTATCCAGCCAGGCAACCATTTGCTCCAACTGGGCGAGCTGCAACGGCTTGGCACGCCGCTCCTGCGCTGGGTGCAGTGCCTGAATGCCCTTGAGCACCTTGCGGACATGCGGTGCTCGGGTGGGATCGGGAAAGCCCTGCGCAACATGCCATTGCGCGATCGCAGCCAACCGTTGGCGCAGTGTATTGATGGAGAGCACCTGCGCGTGCTCGGCCAGATAGCGCGCGATGCTGTCAGCGCTGGCCGGCAGGAAGCCACCCCATTCCCGCTCGAAATGACGGATGGCGGACTGATAGCTGCGCCGCGTGTGATCGCGGGTCGCAGCCTGCAAATACCTGTCGATATCCGCCATTGAACTGTCAAATACAGGTGGGGACTACGCTTTGCTCGATGCCTTCTGCGATCGTAGGTTATACGCGATGCTGAGCGCAATAATGAACAAGATCGCCACTTGTGCGATTACCGTCTGCACGGAGGGATAAATGCCGAGCATGTCGATGCGTGGCATCGAAATCGGCGTGATGTGCAGGAAGCCGACTTTCTGCAGTGCAGCGACCCCTTTTCCGATCAGCACCACCGCCAGGACAGCAACCAAGGCCGAACTGAAGGCAAAGAATTGGCGGATCGGCAGGCGCGCGGAGGAGCGCAGCAGAACGACGGCGATGACCGCCAGGATCGCAATCCCCGAACCCAAGCCGGCCAGCAGGTAGATGCCGTTCCCTTCGCTCCACAGCGCGGCGTAGAACAGCACGGTCTCAAACACCTCGCGATACACCGTCACGAACGACAGCACGAACAGCATGATCGCCGAGCGCTTGTTCAGCGCGGAGGACAGCTTCTGCTTCACGTAGGCCTGCCAGCGGCCGGCCAGGCTCTTCTGGTGCATCCACATGCCCACGCCGAGCAGGACCACGGCCGCAAAGATTGCCGAGAAGCCTTCGGTCATCTCGCGGCTGGCACCGCTCAGGTCCACCAGGTAGGTAGCGACGGCCCAGGTCAGCCCACCGGCGGCCAGCGCAACAATCCAGCCCGCATGGACGTACGGCAGCACGTCGGTGCGTTCGGCCTTCTTCAGGAAGGCCATCATGGCGACCACGACGAGCAGCGCTTCCAGGCCTTCACGCAGAAGGATCGTCAAGGCGCCCAGGAACGTAGAGAGCGGATCGTTAGTGCCACCCAGTGCATCCTGGGCTTCAGTCAGCATCGTCTGCAGATGCTGCGCGATGTCCCGTACCTGCTCGGCCTGACCGGTAGTGATCGCGTTGCGATACAGGCCCATCGTTTTTTCGATGTCCTGGAACAGTGCCTGGTTCTTGGCGGCCAAGGCGGGTTCAACCGGCTCGAAGCCATCGAGGTAGGCGGAAAGCGCTAGGCGTGAGGCAGTTGCCTTATCGCCCTGGCCGAAGGCGGCCACGCTTTCTTTCAGTTTGTCCTTGGCGATCGCGAGACTGTCTGTATTGGAGGCGCTCAGCACGTCCGGCGCGCTTCTCAAATACGCCGTCAATTGCCGTGCCGCATCCGGGCTGACTGTCTTGGCGAGCGACGCCTCGGGTGTCTGGCTGAGCTTGGCGAGTGTGGGCACTGCGCTATGCAGCTCCGGGCGGGACGCCCACAGTTTGGCGCCGGCTTGCCGATCCGCATCGGAATACGACAAGGTCGACGCGAAATAAGCCAGCGCCCAGCGATCGTCGTCAGTGAGCTGCGCGAAACTGGGCATGGAGGTGCCCTCAACACCGCGCGTGATGATCTGCTGGAGCGCGAAGACGCTGCGCTCCTGGGCCCGCTGATGGTCGGCCAGGGCAATGGGCGGCGGGCTTAGTTTGGCGGCCAGCGGGCCATCTGCGTGTCCGGAGCTGCCGTGGCAGGACGCGCACTGGCTTTGATACAGCGTGGCCCCGTGCTTGAGGTCCGGCACCTTGCTGGGCGCCATCGGCACCGGATAGGCGGCCAGCAAGCTGTCCGCGAGCTTATGTGCCTGTTCACCGACGACGGTGGGTGCGGCTTTGTCGGCGATGAGCGTGCGCAATGCCCCTGCATCCTTGAGCAAGGCTTGCGTCTGCGGCCCCGCCGGCAACTCGGCAATCTGACGTTCCGCCGCATGCGCAAACTCCTGCATTTCGGCGTACTCGTCGGCATTGGCCACCTGGCCGTCCTTGACGGAGCGACCATAATCGACCGCCAGATAGTCGAGCAACTGCCAGACTTGCTTGGTCTTGTCTTGGGTGGACAGCGTGTCGGCGTACGCGCTTGAGACCGATGTCAGCAGGTAAAACAGGATGAGGGAGACGACGCGCTGCAGTTGCATGAAGAGCCTACCGGCGAAGCGGGAGAAATGGCTTTAAATGAGAATGATTGTAATTCATGTTTCGCGACGCGGATATCGCGCTGACCGAAAAACAAGCGGCCGAGGTGCGGTCATGCTGCGAACCCACCTCGCCACACCCCCCCGTGTCAGTGCGGGTGCGTGACGTCTCCAGCGCATGCGCAGCCGCCGTCGGACAACCCCTGCAGGATTCCACAGGCTTCAGCGGCTCGCCCATCGGAACAGGTTTCACGCAGAACGCACAAGTGGCGCTTTAGAACCGTCAGCGCGTCGATACGCCGCTCGACTTCCTCGATGTGCTTGTCTAGGAGGGTGTTCACCGCGCCGCAATCCTCGTCTGGTCGCTCGCGGTAGCGCAGGAGCGTCCGCACGTCGTTCAGCGGCATGTCCAGCGACCGGCAGTGGAGGATGAACTGCAGTTGCTCGATGTGCCGCTCGCCATACAGCCGGAAGTTGCCCGAGCTGCGGTCCGGCGGGAGCAAGAGGCCCTCGCGCTCGTAATACCGGATGGTTTGAACCGAGCAGGCTGTGCGCTTGGCTAGCTCGCCAATCTGAATGCTCATGATGTCGGACAGGGAGATCTTGACTCTATAGTAACTATAGAGTGTGTACTTGAGTCCGATCCATTTCAAGCGACAAGGAGATGCTGTGAGTGATTGCGGCTCCAAGGGATGCGGTTGTGCTGCCGCCAACATGGTGACGCCGGCGGACGGCGATACGGCGGCTGTCGACCTGAAACGATCTCGCTACCGGATCGACAACATGGACTGCCCGACGGAAGAAGCGCTCATTCGCAATAAGCTGGCGGCGCTGCCGGGCGTGGTCAACCTTGAGTTCAACCTGATGCAGCGTTCGCTGGCCGTCCAGCACCGGCTGCCATCCCCGGCGCCGATCGACCAGGCGCTCTCAGCTATCGGCATGCGGGCGGTTCGCGCGGATGAAAGCCCCGCCGGGCAGAGCACGGTCCTGACCATTCGTCAGATGGACTGCCCGACAGAAGAAACGCTGATTCGCGGCAAGCTGACGGGTATGCCCGGCGTGTCAGGCATGCAGTTCAATCTCGTACAGCGCACACTCGCCGTTCAGCACGCTGCGGACGCGCTACCGCAAGTGCTGGCTGCCATTCAATCGCTCGGTTTCGATGCCGAGGTCCGTGACACCTCTGCTGCCGCACCCGCTCACGTCCAGGATGCTGCGCCCACCAAATGGTGGCTGCTTGCCATTGCCGGTGCGAACGCCGTGCTGGCAGAAGTGGTCTACTGGCTCAACGGCGGCAATCACTGGGTGGTGGTGATCCTGGCGCTGGCCGCGATCCTGACCGGCGGGCTGTCCACTTACAAGAAAGGCTGGATCGCACTCAAGAACCGCAACCTGAACATGAATGCCCTCATGTCGATTGCGGTCACGGGCGCGATGGTGATCGGCCACTGGCCAGAAGCGGCGATGGTGATGGTCTTGTTCGCGCTGGCGGAAGTCATCGAAGCCCGCTCGCTTGACCGCGCTCGCAACGCGATTCGTGGTCTGATGGATCTCGCGCCCGAGACCGCCACGGTTCAGCGTAGCGATGGGAGTTGGTCCGACGTTGATGCCAAGACCGTTGCGGTTGGCAGCCGGGTGCGGGTCAAGCCGGGCGAGCGTATCGCGCTCGATGGCTCGGTCCTGCAGGGGCGCTCCTCCGTCAATCAAGCGCCGATCACGGGCGAGAGCCTGCCGGTCGAGAAGGCTGAAGGCGACCCGGTGTTCGCCGGCACCATCAATGAGTCCGGGTCGTTCGAGTACCGTGTCACCGCGGCGGCAAGCGACTCCACGCTGGCGCGCATCATCCACGCTGTGGAGGCCGCTCAAGGCAGTCGTGCACCTACGCAGCGTTTCGTTGACCAGTTCGCCCGGTTGTACACGCCCATCGTGTTTGCGGTCGCGCTGCTGGTGGCGATTTTCCCGCCGCTCCTATTCGGTGCCTCCTGGTTGGATTGGATCTACAAGGCCTTGGTGCTGCTGGTGATCGCCTGCCCCTGTGCCCTCGTGATCTCGACGCCGGTGAGCATTGTCAGCGGTCTGGCCGCCGCCGCGCGGCGCGGCATCCTCATCAAGGGCGGGGCCTATCTCGAGGAAGGCCGCAAGCTGAAATGGTTGGCGCTGGACAAGACCGGCACCATCACACATGGCAAGCCGGCGCAGACCGACGTCGTGGCTTGGAGCGGTGCGGACACTTCGGCCGCCGAGAGGCTCGCCGCCAGTCTGGCGGTTCGCTCCGACCACCCAGTCTCCCAGGCGGTGGCCCGCGCGGCGCGGGACCAAGGTCGAGCCCTGCGCGACGTTACCGACTTTGCGGCCTTGCCCGGGCGTGGCGTACGGGGTTATATCGACGGTGCGCTCTATCACCTGGGCAACCATCGCCTGGTCGAGGAACTCGCGGTGTGCTCGCCGGCGCTGGAAGCCAACCTTGCCGCGCTTGAAACTCAGGGCAAAACGGTCGTGATGCTGATCGGTCCGGACGGCGTACGCGCGCTGTTCGGTGTGGCCGACACCGTCAAGGACAGCAGTCGCCAAGCGATCAAGGACTTGCATGCGCTGGGCATCAAAACCCTGATGTTGAGCGGAGACAACCCGCATACCGCAGAGGCGATCGCTCAGCAGGTCGGTATCGACGAAGCTCGGGGCAACCTGCTGCCGGAAGACAAGCAGCGCGAAATCGAGCAGCTATCCGCACAGGGGACCATCGGCATGGTCGGCGATGGCATCAACGACGCGCCTGCATTGGCCCGGGCCGATATCGGTTTCGCGATGGGGGCCGCCGGGACGGACACGGCGATCGAAACGGCCGACGTCGCGCTGATGGACGACGATCTGCGCAAGCTCCCGGCCTTTGTGCGGCTGTCCCGGTCTACGGCGGGTGTTCTGAAGCAGAACATTGCGCTGGCGCTCGGCATCAAAGCCGTATTCCTGGTGCTGACCTTTACCGGCCAGGCCACCATGTGGATGGCGGTGTTTGCCGACATGGGCGCCAGCCTGCTGGTGGTCGGCAATGGGCTGAGGTTGCTGCGCAAATGACTGGGAAGTTCCAACCAGCGACAACCGTGACACCGCAAAAGCTTCTGGAAGGACCTCTTTGATTGCGCCATGGTCATGCTTCATTCATCACGAACAGACGAGTGGCCGCGCTGGCTGTTGCTGGCGGGGCTGATCGCGCTGTTCGATCAAGCCGTCAAGCTCGGCGTGGCAGTCTTCATACCGCTCGGCACGCGTTTGGAGATCGCACCGTTCTTCAATCTCGTGCATGTGCGCAATCCTGGCGCGGCGTTCAGCTTTCTGGCCGGGGCCGGCGGTTGGCAACGATATTTCTTGATCGCACTCGCCTTCGCCGCATCTGCGTGGTTGATCTGGATGCTCCGCCGCAAGTTGCCTCGATTGGAATCTGTGTCCTATGCGCTGATTCTCGCGGGCGCTCTCGGCAATGCAGCGGACCGGATGGGGCGTGGGCAGGTCGTCGATTATCTGGACTTCTATTGGCGAGCGTGGCACTGGCCCGCGTTCAACTTGGCTGATGTAGCGATTTCACTTGGCGTGATCTGTCTCTTGGGGGCCACCAGGACGCAAAGTCGGTGCGCCCGGTCGGGCGCCGAGTCAAGTTGAACGATACCAAGTACTACCCTTTACACCCGTGCTTCAATTTTAGATTACCGCTAAGCCACACAGATGAACTTGCTACAGATTCTTGTCCTTGCCGTCATTCAAGGGGCAGCCGAACTCCTGCCGGTATCTAGCTCGGCCCATGTCATTGCGGCCGAGAAGCTGATGGGGCTGGATCCAACGGCGCCTCAAATGACGCTTTTGCTGGTCATGCTGCATACCGGCACGATGTTCGCGGTCATTGCCTATTTCTGGAAATCGTGGCGCACCACCTATTTCAGTTCAGGGCAGGCATTTCGCACTAACGCCCTGTGCATACTGGTTGCAACGCTCGCAACCGGTATCGTGGGGGTGGCGCTGCTGCAATTCATTAAGCACGTAGTGGTAGCTGATTCATCGAATTTCGAGATCGAACATCTGTTTGGCAACTCGCGTCTGATAGCCGCTGCCTTGGCTGCAGCCGGCCTGTTGATCATTGTGTCTTCCCGTCTCCAGGATCGGGGGATCGATAACCTCACCCTGCGCCAATCGGCATGGATTGGCGCCGTGCAGGGGCTGTGTCTTCCATTTCGCGGTTTCTCTCGTTCGGGAGCCACTATCTCGACCGGGCTTGCCTTAGGTGTGACGCGGCGGCGTGCCGAAGAGTTTAGCTTTGCGTTGGCCGTAGTATTAACCCCAGCAGTGATCGCCAAAGAAGCGTATCGACTCTACAAAGAATACGCAGCTACCACCACAGCAATGCACTCGGATGGACTCTTGCACCTCATGGGGCCAAGCATGATCGGCATGGCGCTGAGCTTCTTGGCAGGTTTGGTTGCGCTGCGGTGGCTGTCACGCTGGCTGGAGCAAGGCCGATGGCATTTCTTCGGCTGTTACTGCTTGTTGGCTTCGCTGTTGGTACTGTGGATTGGCTAACCACGTTTGTCATGTGCTTCTGCCGAATTGGAGCTTTTTCAGAAGGCTTCGATATTCGGCCTTTCGCTATAGCGAGGTCAGCCGGTTGAGTGATGTGAATCGACGCTCCATGTTACTTCGACGCGCCATTGTCATCGGGCCAGCGATGCTGGCCCTCTTGATCGCCATTGGATTCCTCACAGTGGCATGGCAGATTGTCAGTTACGGAGAGCAGTCGTTTAATGCTCCCGTGGATGCGGCTGTTGTTCTTGGCGCTGCAGCATGGGGGAATAGGCCGTCTCCCGTTTATCGGGAGCGGATTAACGAGGCGATTGCACGCTACCAGAACAAGCAGGTGAAATACCTGGTTTTCACCGGCGGGACACCGGGGGCAGGTTATCCCAGCGAAGGCGAGGTCGGCCGCGAGTATGCGATCAAGCACGGTGTTCCACCTGACGCGATCTTGGCGGAGACCACCTCGCGTACGACTTGGCAAAACCTTGTCAATGCAAAGAAATTATTAGACCCACTTGGGATTCGCACGGTTCTGTTGGTCAGCGATCCGCTACATTTGCGAAGAGCAACGGCAATGGCTAACGATCTTGGACTCCAGGCCCTGCCTGGGCCTACGTCCTCTAGCCGTTTCGAATCCTTGACCACTCGAGCGAACTTTCTGTGGCGCGAAATTTGGCTTTATCTCGACTACCTTGTCTTTAAAAAGCCGTCCTGAAAACCCAAATACATCCAGGTACGCCACGCATGACTCAGGGACAGCCACGTTGCTGCGACGGGCCATTGCTTTCCCTGTGGATGCCACGACAAGGCGCTTTCGTGAGCAGCCCACCCGACTGATCCCGCTCAGCCGGGTGGCGCACGACCGTTGGCCCGTACGCCGCCGACGGCTTACTTGCTCCGCAAATCGACGACGGTCGGCTGACCATCGACCGTATCAAAGACCGCCCACACAGCTTGGCCCTCCCTGAAATTCTTCAGCGACGCCTTGTCCTTGACGGAAAACGTCATCGTCATGGCGCCCATGCCGAGGTTGTCGATGGCGCCATGCTTGAGCGTGACCTTGCCGGTGTCGGGGTAGACCTTGCGGACTTCTGCTGAAACGGGCTTGGGTGCTTGCTGAGACTGCGCTGCCGGCTTCATATCCATACCTTCCATCGGCGTGGCGGCAAAGGCTGCGGGGGCGGATGCCAGCATCAGGGCGAATGTAAGAGCGGAAACGTATTTCATCGTGAGACTTCGTCATGAGAGGGTGGTTGGGAAACAGATGTTGTGTCTGGCCGATGGATGTCCGGGTCGCCGCACTCCTGACTCGAGCGCATGCCGCGATTTATGCGACTGGATGCTTCGAAGCGGCCCAGGCTTTACCCAATGGGGGCCGCAGGGCGGTGACTTACTTGCGGCGGCGGCTCGCGGTCTTGCGAGAACGCGTGCGCGCGCGGGCTTGTCCACGCGGATGACCGGTGCCATATCGTCGGCGCAGGTACCAAGCGAATAAACAGATCGCACAAAATGTCAGCGCCACGGCGACCAAGATGGTCACAATGACATTGAGCGGAAGATCGAAGACGGGGGCTCTATTCACAGTGAGTCACACGCATTGCGATTTGCATCGACGGTCGACTGAAAGCCAGGAACGCCTCAGCATCCCTTGCTTCTTCATCATGCAGTTGGCGGGACAGCGTCAGGCCGCTGATGTGTTCCGACCTGTCAGCGCGTTGCGGCCATCGGTGTACGGGTCGCGCGGATCGTTCACCGAGCGTGCGCCGTCGGTGTAGATATCACGCTTGTCTGCGATGTGCGCACCATCGTGGTAGGGGTCTACCTTCTGCGCGGCCATCACCACACCGGAGGTTGCGCCAAGAGACACCAGTACCGTGCTGGCGAGAATGATTTTCTTGATCGTTTGCATGATTTTTCTCCAATCGTGCGGATCTGAGTGGGCTGTGTCGCCATCGCTCAGGATCCCGTGCTTCTCATATCCAGTGATGCGGCGCGAAATGCGCCGGCCCCTGGGATTCCGTTAGCTCACCATGAGTTGATTTAGTGGCCGGCGTATAGGCTGGTGCCATTGGGATAGGCCCAGACGCCCTTGGCGGCAGGAATCTCCGGAAAGAGCGTGCTCAATTCGACCGCGGAGTTGCCCGGCCGCGCGGCAAAGGTCCACGTCGCTGAGCTTGAGCCGAAGTCGAAGCGCACCGTTTCGCCAGCGTGGACGGGAACGGCTTTCATCCCCGGGACGACGGCAACCGTGCGAGAGTTGGCGGACGTTGCCGCCCGCTCGCCGAACAGCGCAGCGTTCGCATTGCTCAGTTGGCCGTCCGACTGATGCATCATTTGCTCGTGCATCTTGTCTCCCGTTGCAGACATCTGCCCCATCATGGCGCAGTGGTCTCGCATCGCCTGATCGGACGCGTCGCCCGCACTCGCAACCCTTTGTTGTTGAGCGGCCTTGCGGGCGCTGTTGATGGCGTCCCAGTTTGGGCCTGCAAAGGCGGATGCACTGAGTGCGGCGAAGGTAATAGTGGAAAGAACTTGGATAGCTTTCATGATTGATCCCGAATGTTGACTGTCAGAGGCGCAGCACCACATGGCGTGCTTTGTTAGCAGCAAGGCGTGCGCGAAGTTTCTGCAATTGGCAGCAAGCAACTGCCGCCATTCGGGGTCAATCAGAGTCGTAGTCTGGCCGTCTGAAGATAGATCGGCGCAGATGCCACCGTGTAGAGCGACAGAGGACGCAACGAATCACTGCGTCCCGATATCTCCGGGCGGGGATAGCGGGCTTCCTGTACCGGTGGCCCATCGCCAACAGGCGGATGGCCTTTGTTGTCGGCCCAGAGGCGCCCGTCGCCAAACGAGTCGGCGCACAGCGCCAACTGGTCGCCGCCGGCATCCAGGCAGCCATCGCGCGACACCAGATTCTGGTGAGCGGGGCCGTACACCGATTCCATCGGGCACACATACCCTGCTACCGCCAGACGGGTGAAGAACAAGCTGGCCAGGACGACACAGCCGGCCAATCGGCGGAGGATCCGGCTTCCGGCTTTCATCGGAGCGCCCCCATTTGCAAACTTGGATCGAGGTTGCGGCCGTGGATGTCAAACCGGACGCACGCATGCCACCGCCTAGCAAAGCCAGCCGGTGTGGGGAGCATGTCCATGGCCTGAGTTCTCACGACGGGGATTCCGGTTTGGTAAACGAAGCGATGATTTCAAGATAAACCTTCCATTCGTGGGAAGGTCAAGGGTTGCGTCGCAAATATCCGAAATCCTGCAGCTCATTGTTCCCGGCCGTCCAAACGGCCGAGGACCTCTAGCGCAGGCAGACAACTGCCATCTCAAGTCAGTGGCTCAACCCTCGCATGTCTGCACGTGTCCGAGCCACTGCGCTCGGGAGGCACTCCCGTTCATGAACGGGAGTGCCTCCCGGTTTTTACTTACGCTGAATATCCACCACGGTCGGTTTGCCGCCAACCTTGTCAAACATCACCGAAACCGACTCGCCTTTCTTAAGGTTTCTCAACGCAGCGCGGTTCTTCACCGGAAACTCCATAGTCATGGCCGGCATGCCGAGATTCTCAATCGCAGCGTGCTTGAGGGTGACTTTGCCCGCCTGCATATCGATCTTCTCTATCTCCGCAGCAACCGGGCTGGGTGCCTGCTTCGATTCGGTCGACGGCTTCATGTCCATTCCATCCATGGTGCCGGCCGCAAACGCTGCCGGTGCGGCAGCGAGCGCAAGCACGATTGCGAAGGTCTTGCTGTGTTTCATGTTGATTCCTCTTGATGTGAGGGTTGGGTGGAAAGCGGTGACGATTCCGTCTGCCGACGGCGGATCAGCAGATACACGGCTGGGACAACGAACAGGGATAGCAACGGCGCAGTGACCATGCCACCGACCATCGGGGCGGCAATGCGCTGCATGATCTCGGACCCGGTGCCATGCGCCCACATGATCGGAATCAGGCCGGCCAGGATGACGGCGACCGTCATGGCCTTCGGGCGCACGCGCAGGACAGCGCCTTCTTGAATCGCTTCCAGTAGTGCTGCTGTGGTGTTCTGGCCGGCCTCCTGCCGTTCCGACCATGCCTGCTTGAGGTAGAGCAACATGATCACACCGAACTCGGCCGCTACGCCGGCCAGCGCAATGAAGCCGACGATCCCGGCCACCGACAAGTTGTAGCCCAGCCCGTACAGCAACCAAAAGCCGCCGATCAGCGCCAGCGGCAGCGTGCCCATGATGAGCAGCGCCTCGTCTATGCGGCCGAACACGAGATACAGCAGCACGAAGATGATCAGCAAGGTGAACGGCACGACGACCTTGAGCTTGGCGCTGGCCCGCTCCAGGTACTCGAACTGACCGGACCAGCTCAGCGCGTAGCCTGCCGGCATCGGCACCGCCTTGGTCACTGCCGCCTGCATGTCCTGCACCGCCGAGCGTAAGTCGCGCCCCCGGATGTCCACATACACCCAGCCGGAGAGGCGCGCGTTCTCGCTGCGCAGCATCGGCGGCCCTTGCACCACCTGGATACGAGCGACGTCAGACAGCGTGATCTGCTGGCCGCGGTCGGTGACGATCGGCAAGCTGCGCAGTTGCTCGACCGAGTCGCGGTAGTCCCGCGGGTAACGCACGTTGATCGGGAAGCGGGCCAGGCCATCGACCACTTCCCCCACGTTGTCTCCACCCACGGCAGACGACACGATGCTCTGCACGTCTTCGATATTGAGGCCATACCGCCCAGCGGCCATTCGGTCGATGTCGACATCGACGTAGCGCCCGCCGGACAGGCGTTCGGCCAGCGCTGACGTGACACCTGGGACGGTCTTAACCGCCGCCTCGATCTGCGTGGTCAGCCGGTCGATTTCCTTCAGGTCCGTGCCTGCCACCTTGATGCCAACCGGGCTCTTGATGCCGGTGGCGAGCATGTCGATGCGGTTGCGGATCGGCGGCACCCAGATGTTGGACAGGCCCGGTACCTTGACCACGCGGTCCAACTCCTCGACCAGCTTGTCGGTCGTCATGCCGGGCCGCCACTGGTCACGCGGCTTGAACTGGATGGTGGTTTCGAACATCTCGATGGGGGCCGGATCGGTGGCGGTGTCGGCGCGGCCTGCCTTGCCGAACACGCTGGCGACCTCAGGGACGGTCTTGATGAGACGGTCGGTCTGCTGCAGGAGTTGAGCCGCCTTGCCTGCCGACAACCCCGGCAGCGCCGATGGCATGTACAGCAGATCGCCTTCATCCAGCGGCGGCATGAACTCGCCGCCGATCCGCATCACCGGCCAAGCGGTTGCGATCAGCAGGACGGCGGCGATCGCTAGGGTGGCTTTGGGATAAGCGAGCACCTTGGCCAGCATCGGCTGGTACAGGCGGATCAGCCATCGGCTGAGCGGGTTGGACTGCTCAGTGGGAATCCGTCCGCGGATCATGTAACCCATCAGCACCGGCACTAGCGTGACCGACAGCCCGGCCGCCGCCGCCATCGAATAGGTCTTGGTGAAGGCCAGCGGCGAGAACAGCCGGCCTTCCTGCGCCTCCAGCGTGAACACCGGGATGAACGACAGCGTGATGATCAGCAGTGAGAAGAACAGCGCCGGACCGACTTCTGCCGCGGATTCGCCGATCACGCTCCAGCGCTCGTGCCCGGTCAGATTCAGGCCGGGATTGTCCGCATGCCAGTGTTCCAGATGCTTGTGCGCGTTCTCGATCATGACCACAGCCGCGTCGACCATCGCACCGACGGCGATGGCGATGCCACCCAGCGACATGATGTTGGCATTGACGCCCTGGTAGCGCATCACCAGGAAGGCGGCCAGCACGCCCAGCGGCAGCGACACGATCGCCACCAGCGCCGAGCGCAAGTGAAACAGGAACACCAGGCACACCAGTGCGACGACGATGAATTCCTCGATCAGCTTGTGCGTCAGGTTTTCTACCGCGCGGTTGATCAACTCGGAGCGATCGTAGGTCGGCACGATCTCGACGCCGGCCGGCAAGCTCTTCTGCAGCGTGGTCAGCTTGGCCTTGACCGCCTCGATCGTCTCCAGCGCGTTCTTGCCGGAGCGCATCACGATGACGCCGCCGGCGACTTCACCCTGACCGTCGAGATCGGCAATGCCACGTCGCATCTCTGGGCCGAGTTGGAGCGTGGCGACGTCGCCTAGTCGCACAGGAATGCCGGCATCGCTGGTCACCAGCGGAATCTGCCGGAAGTCGTCGAGCGTCTTCAGGTAGCCACTGGCACGGACCATGTACTCTGCCTCGCCCAGTTCCAGCACCGAACCACCGGTCTCCTGGTTGGCCGCCTTGAGCGCCGCCAGTACTTTGGCTTGGGACAGGTTGTAGGCGCGTAACCGATCCGGCATGAGGACGACCTGGAACTGCTTGACCATCCCGCCGAGCGAAGCCACCTCGGCCACATTGGGCAGCGACTTGAGCTCGAAGCGCAGGAACCAGTCCTGCAGCGCGCGCAATTGGCTGAGATCGTGTTGGCCGGTCTTGTCCACCAGTGCGTACTCGTAGATCCAGCCCACGCCGGTGGCATCCGGGCCCAGCGCGGGCTTGGCGGCGGCAGGCAGGCGGGATTGCACCTGGTTCAGGTATTCCAGCACGCGCGAGCGTGCCCAATACAGGTCCGTGCCATCCTCGAACAGCACATAGACGAAGGAGTCCCCAAAGAACGAGTAGCCGCGCACCGTCTTGGCACCCGGCACCGACAGCATCGTGGTGGTGAGTGGATAGGTGACCTGGTTCTCGACAATCTGCGGCGCCTGGCCGGGAAACGGTGTGCGGATGATGACCTGCACGTCCGACAGGTCGGGCAGCGCATCGAGGGGCGTGCTGCGCACGGCCCACAATCCCCACGCGGTCAGCATCAGCGTCGCCAGCAGGATCAGGAAGCGGTTGCGGATGGACGCCAGAATCAGCCGGGCAATCATGGCTTGCTCCCCTGATCCGCGCTGGCGGGCGCGACCGAGGACAGGACCGCCATGCCGTCCTTGTCCAGGTGGAAGCGGAACCGCACCCGGTCGCCCGGCTTGAAGCCTTTCGGCAGACCTGTTGGTGGCGCCGCGAAGTCCATCGTCATGGCACCCCACTGGATCGAGGGAATCGGCCCGTGCGAGATCGTCAGGCCCTCACCCGTGACGGCCTCGATCCGGCCGACGCCTTCGTGTTCGGTGGTGGCCGCTGCGGGTGCGGAGGCCGCAGCCGGGGCCGCCATGCGCTCGGTGGTGCCACGCAGGCTGGCTTCCGAATCGATCAGGAATTGGCCGGAGGTGACCACCCTCTGGCCAGCCTTGAGGCCCGCCAGGATTTCGACCATGCCGCCGGCCTCACGCCCGGTCTTGATCTCGGTGGCCACAAAGCCCGCCTGGCCACCATCGACCATGACAATGCTGCGCTGACCGGTACGGATGACGGCCTCCAGCGGGAGGGTCAGCACGTCCTGCTGCTCGCCGCTGTCGAAGCGGACCGTGGCGAACATGCCCGGCAACAGGTGCCGGCCCTTGTTGGGCAGGACGATGCGCACCTTGATGGTCCGCGTCGCCGGGTTGACGTCGGGTAACACGGTGTCGACCTTGCCGACCAGCGGCTCGGCTGCCCCGGTCGGCAGCACCTTGACCGCCAAGCCGGGCGAGATGGTGCGAGCCTGGCCTTCCGGCACCTCGGCAACCACCCAGACCTGGCTCAAGTCGGCCAGGCGGAACAGCGTCATGCCAGAGGAGACCGTCATCCCGTCTCGCACCGCGACCTCGGTCACGATGCCGTCGATGGGGCTTGTGATGCCTACACTGGGCTGCAGCCGTCCGGATGCCTCGACCGCGCTGACCTGACCCGACGTCATGCCGGCTTGCAGCATGCGCGCTTTGGCCGCACCGGCGAGATCGACCTGACCGTGTGCCGACTGGCGCAACACAGCCAGATACTCTTCTTGGGCCGCCACCCAGTCCGGCGAATACAGCGTCACCAGCGCTTGCCCCCGCCGCACGGGGTCGAGGGTCGCCCGGACCGCGACGTGCTGCACGAAAGCGTTCGTGCGCGCCTGGATCACTTGCACGCTGCGCTCGTCGATGGCGATATTGCCGGGCGCCTCCAGCACCGCGCTCAACCGGCCGACTTTGACTTCGGCCGTGCGGATGCCCAGGTTTTGCGCGACACGGCTATCGACCGTGATGCCGTTGGCACCGCCATCCCCCTCTGCGTAGACGGGCACCAGTTGCATGTCCATGAAGGGGGATTTGCCCGGCTTGTCGAAACGCTGCCCGGGCACCATGGGGTCGTGCCAGTACAGCACCTTCTTGCCGGTCTTGGGATCGACGTCGCCGGCCTTGAGACCGGATGCCGGGCTGGCCGGCATCGACGATGGTGCCGACCTGGCACCCTGCGTGACGCCGACGCGGTAGGCGCCATAGATGGCGGTCCCGGCAAGAACGAGTCCCACGGCCGCTGCAATGACCTGTTTTTTCATTTGCGTTCCTTGATGGCGGACTCGGTCTGCGCGGTGGGCAGCGGAACCAGGAAAGTCAGGTCCGCCCACAGCTTGGCCGTCTTGGCTTCCAGCGCGAGCCGCTCCAATTCCGTATCGATGGCGCGGTGATCGGCCTCGGCCACGGCCAGCAGCGATCCGGTATTGGCCCGGTAGGCGGTCAGGGCCGCTTCCGCCTGCATGCTGGCCAGCGGCAGGGTCTTCTCGTCATAGCGCTTGAGCCGCTCGAGATTGCGCTGCAGTTCGGCGAGCTTGGCGCCGATCATGGCCTGGGTATCGCGCCGGAGGATTTCGGACTTGGCACGTGCAGCCTGGGCCTGCGCCAGCTTGGCCGCGACTTCGCGGTCCTGCCGGCTGCCCTGGTCCCAAGGCAGCGGAAAGCTGACGTTCACGGAGCCCATGTTCGAGAATGCGGAGCCGCGCTGGCTATACATCAGCTCGACCGTGACATCCGGCTTCTTTGCTTGCGCAGCGGCCCGGATCTCGCTCTCTGCCAGACCCACCTCGCGCTGCGCGGCGGTAATCTCGGGCACCGCGTCCAACTCGCCGCGCGCCAGTTGCTCGACCGGCTGAGGAATATCGAGGCGCGGGCGCCCGGATAGCGGGCGGCTCGCAGCCGGGCCAACCCAGCGCTCGAGCGCGACGGTGCTGGTCGCCACGGCAGCGCGGTTTTCGTCCAGGCGATCGTGAAGCTTCTGGATTTCCAGCTCCATCGCCAGCACGTCGGCGCGCGTGCCCCGTCCGCTGCGATACGCGGCGGTCGCCGCCTGCAACGCAAGTTCCAGTGGGTGTCCATGGTGGCCCAGCAAGGTCCCCGTCTGCTCGGCATACCAGCGGTCCAGCCATGCGCCGACAGCGTTGCGCTGCACATTGGCCATGCTGACCTCGCGCTGCGCTTCGGCAGCGTCGGCTTCCGCTTCGAAGCGTGCCGCCTTGGCGCGGCGCTTGTCCGCACGCGTGAATTCCTGCATCACGCTGATGGAGCGCATGGTCATGAAATCCCGGCTGACCGAGAACTGGTCCGGGCCATTGACCGGCACGTTGTTGATGCCGAGCTTGAGTACGGGGTCCGGCAACTGGCCGGCGGCGACCGCCATTTGGGTCGCGGCGTCGATGGTGCCGCGCGAGGATTCGGCGTCGCCGGCATGCACGGTGGCAAGCGCAACGGTTTCCTCAACAGAAAGCGGAGGAACAGATTGCGAGGTCGCGGCATGCGACATCGCGATGCCGAAGGCAGGCGCGCAAAGCAACGCCAGCGTCAGGCGACGTGGAAAAAGCATAAAGCCTCCATGAACGACGACAGCTACCCCAGTCTAGAGAGGGCAGCACCGGATGACGTCGATCTGAAGGCTACGTTTGGAAACTGCAGTGAAGAATGGCCAGTGGCGGCGGTGGCGCGCGCGCTGTCACTTGAGCGCGCAGCACGGTGCGGAGATTGGCAAAAGCCACGGTGGCCGGTTCGATGACGCCCGTCAGCACCGGCAAGAATACCGGCAGTTGCGGTGCGACATGGTCGGCGCTCTTGGAGTCAGCCTGGCAGTGAGCCTGGCAAAGCGCGCCGTTGTCCATGTCCTGGCTGCTGCCCTGATCGGTCCCGCTGGCCATGTCGGCGCAGGATTCGGTCGGGGCGGCCTTCATGTTGTCGCTGCCCACTTGGTATCGGCTGCCGGCACAAGCGTACGCCGCCGCTGCCAGTTGGACTGACAGGAAGACCAGCAGGAGGATGCCAGCGAAGAAAGGATGCCGGCGCAGCGTGTGACGCAAGGGTTCTTTGCAGTGGCAGGATTTTCGCAAGGATACCGTGTTTTGCTCGCAATGCAACTGCGCGGAAAACAGGATCAGACGCCCGCATGGGCGTCGGGCAAAAGGACGATTGCGACGTCCTTGACCTTCCCACTTGGGAAGGGTGTAGCGTGAAATCGTGAAGATTTGGGCACGCGCCGGTTCCGTGAAAGATGCCACGAACACCGGATACCGAAGGTGCCATGCGCACAGGAAGCGAGGAGCACGCCATGAATATCGGACAAGCCGCGAGCGTCTCCGGCGTCTCGGCCAAGATGATCCGCTATTACGAGAGTATTGGCCTGGTCGCTTCGGCTACCCGGAGCGAGGGAAACTACCAGATGTATCGTGAAAACGACATCCACACCCTGCGCTTCATTGGGCGTGCGCGGGCATTGGGTTTCTCCACGGCGCAGATTCGGGAGCTGCTCGGGCTGTGGCAAAACAAGCGCCGCGCGAGCGTGGCGGTGAAGGCCATCGCGTTGCAGCGCATTCAGGAACTGGACGCTCGGATTGCCGCGCTCAGCGGCATGCGGGACACCCTGCTGTATCTGGCGCAGCATTGTGATGGCGACGATCGACCTGCTTGTCCGATCCTGGAGGCCATCAGCAGCGCAGCCCCACGGCAATTGCCCGCACCGCAGGCCACAAGGCATTGAGGCACCGCGAAAATGCGCGACCAACAACCGCATCCGCATATGTCATCCGCCGCGCCCGGGCACGACGGCGAGCCGGAGCGAGCCCAAGCTGGGGGTCACCCGCATGCCACGGCGACGCGACTGACGCTCGTGACCGCCACTGAGGAACGGGACCCGGTGTGCGGGATGACGGTCAAGCCCAATACGCCGTACCAGTCAAGCTACGCGGGAACCCGATACAGCTTCTGTGGCGCAGCATGCCAGCGGAAGTTCGAGGCGGACCCCACGCGGTACACGCATCCTCATGCCACCTCCGCTGTAGACACTGCCAACGCGGCGCCGGACACCGTCTATACCTGCCCCATGCACCCCGAGATCCGCCAGGATCATCCCGGGAGTTGCCCGAAGTGCGGCATGGCGCTTGAGCCGGCGATGCCGAGTCTTGAGGCGGATGAGAATCCCGAACTCGCGGCGTTCCGCCGGCGCTTCTGGTGGAGCTTGCCGCTGACGATCGCTGTCGTAGCGCTGGTAATGCTGGGGGGGCGTGTCAAGGGAGTGGCTCCGGCGGCGCAAGGCTGGGTAGAGCTTGCCTTGTCCGCGCCCGTGGTCTTGTGGGCCGGCTTCCCCATCTATGCCCGATGCCTGCAGTCGTTCCGCAACCGCAGCCCGAACATGTGGACGCTGATTGGCCTGGGCACCGGCGCGGCCTTCATATACAGCGTTGCGGCCACTGTTGCGCCCGAGCTGTTTCCCCGCAGCTTTGTAGTGCATGGCCGCATTGCGGTCTACTTCGAAGCCGCTGCCGTCATCATTTCACTGACGCTGCTCGGCCAGATTTTCGAATTGAAGGCACGTTCGCAGACTTCGGCCGCCATCAAGTCGCTGCTTGGCCTGGCACCCAAAACGGCACGTCGCATCAAGCCGGATGGCAGCGAGGAGGATATTCCGCTCACGCACGTGCATGTCGGCGACTTGCTTCGAATTCGACCGGGCGAGAAGGTGCCAACCGATGGCGTCGTGACCGAGGGAGCAAGCGCCATCAACGAATCGATGATCACCGGTGAGCCATTGCCCGTTTCCAAGCGCCCTGGCGACCACGTGATCGGCGCCACGCTCAATACGTCGGGTAGCCTGGTAATGCGCTCGGAAAAAGTCGGTGCCCAAACGGTGCTTTCGCAGATCGTGCAGATGGTGGCCCAGGCCCAGCGCTCGAAGGCGCCCATGCAGCGCATGGCGGACCAGGTGGCCGGCGTGTTCGTGCTGGTGGTGGTGGCGATCGCCGTGCTTGCTTTCTTCGGTTGGGGATTGTTCGGTCCCGAGCCGAGCTGGGTCTTTGGGCTGGTCAATGCGGTGGCCGTGCTGATCATCGCCTGTCCATGCGCGCTGGGGCTGGCCACGCCGATGTCGATCATGGTGGCGAGCGGCAAGGCGGCGACCCAGGGCATCTTGTTTCGGGATGCGGCGGCCATCGAGCATTTCCGCAAGGTCGACACTCTGATCGTCGACAAGACTGGCACACTGACCGAAGGCCGTCCGGTCTTCGAGCGGGCGTTGGCTGTCGATTCGTTGGATGAAGCCGCGGTGCTGCGCCTGGCGGCGAGTCTCGATCAGGGCAGCGAACACCCGCTGGCAGCCACAATCGTTGCGGCGGCCCGTGACCGTGGCCTGGCGTTAGGGAAGGCTGAGCAGTTCGCATCGGACGCGGGCATGGGTGTGCGGGGCCGGGTTGACGGGCACCAACTGATACTCGGCAATGCCGCCCTGATGCGGCAGGAACAAGTCCCCATTGAATCACAGGCGTTGCGGGCAAATGTGCTGGGGCAGTACGGCGCCAGTGTCATGTACTTGGCCATTGACTGGAAATTGGCGGGGCTGCTGTTGGTCTCGGACCCGGTCAAGGCCAGCACCCCCGAAGCGCTTGCGGCACTCAAAGCGGCCGGGATTCGCGTGGTGATGGCCAGCGGCGACAGCATCGCGACAGCGCGAGCCGTGGCCGGCCCGCTTGGCATTGACGAGGTTCACGGCGAGGTCAAACCGGCTGACAAGCTGGCGCTGGTCGCAAAACTCCAGAGCGAAGGCCACGTGGTGGCAATGGCTGGCGACGGCATCAACGACGCGCCGGCACTGGCCAAAGCCGACGTCGGCATCGCCATGGGGACTGGAACCGATGTGGCGATGCATAGCGCCCAGGTCACGCTGGTCAAGGGCGACCTGCGCGGCCTTGCACGTGCGCGGGAACTGTCGCAAACCACGATTGCCAATATGAAACAGAACCTCGGATTTGCCTTCGTCTACAACGCGCTGGGCATCCCGCTGGCCGCGGGCGTGCTTTACCCGTTCACCGGGTGGCTGCTGTCGCCGATGATCGCGGCATTGGCCATGAGCCTGAGTTCGGTATCGGTGATTTCCAATGCGCTGCGGTTGAGAGCGCAGGTGCCTTAAGCGCCGTATTTGGGATGAAGATCATGTCCACCGCCTACCGTCCCCCATTCGCGCCCGGCTTGTGGTCAAGTTTTAGCAGGCCTAGACTGAACGCACTTGTTTGCAGGGATACATGAAGCATCACCATCACCCCTTCGCTCGGTTGCTTGCGTTCGCGTTGCTCGCGACGGTGCTGTTCACGCGCGTGGCGATTGCAGGATACGTTTGCCCGCCCGAGGCAGGGGCCATGATGGACGCCTCGACGATGGCGGTTGCCTCGAATTGCCAGGACATGGACGAAGCGCAGCCCGCGCTTTGCGCGGACCATCGGCACGATGGCCGCCATTGGGCGGATGCCAACGGCCATGCTCCCGATCTCGGCATGTTGCCCGCCGCAAGCGGGCTCGTGCACATTCTTCCTCCGACGCTTTACGCCGGACCAGCTTACCTGAAGGCCTCTCGGCCCGCTGCAGTACCTGGGCCCATCTACCTCGCAACCGCGCGCTTGCGAATCTGATCACTCCCCATACGCGGCAATCCATCGCCGCGAGCACTGATTTCAATCGCTCCCCCGGCAGGATGTCTGCGGACTCTGCCTGGAATGAGCCCGAAAGAAACCTTGTGTGGGGAATACCATCATGCACTCCGTTCTCAGAGTCGCCGTACTTGTTTTGTTCGGTGTCGCCGCTAGCGCCGCCTTCGCGGGTCCCAACTGGGATGTCATCAACAGTGCGCGCGCGGCAGCAAAGCATTCCGCCGCCGCTTCCGGCGCCGCATCGAGCAAAGAGGCGATACAGAAGCAGTGCGCTGAAATGATGAAATCGACGGATGCCCGCCCGGCAGACGGCGGCAGCCCGAAGGGCTTACCCGAAGCGAAATGAGCGTGTGTGCCGCGGCCGATGATCGAAGCGCCCGCGTCAGCGTGATGCGGGTGCTGAGAGACCAGTCGCCAGGTCGATGACACACGAAATCAGGTGAGCGCTATCCAACTCAATCGAATATGGAGATTGACATGAAGACGCAATCAGTCGTGGCCGCTGCGCTAGCGCTTGCCCTGCTTGGGGCTGGTGGCTGGAGCATGGCAGCCAGCCCCAGCCGCGGCTCTGACGGCACCAAGCCGGGTTCGCAAGACCCCATGCACTCCATGATGATGGACCACATGATGGGCGGCGGAGGCGGGATGATGGGCGGTTGTCCGATGATGGGGCAGCTGCCGCCCGGCAACGAGAAGCTCTCGATGCAGATGCATGGAGAAATGATGCAGGCGATGGGGGAAATCCTGCGTAAGTACGCGGACAAGATCCAAACCTCGCCGACCAAATAAGGATGCCGCGCCATATCGCAAGCAGCCGCATCCCGTGAAAGGAGTAGCGCTATGAAATGCAATACGAGAACCATGGTCACCATGGGTGTTGCCCTGGTGGCGATCCTGGCGATCGCCTACGCCATCTTCCCGCCAGTCCGCGCGTTCGTACTGGGTATCGGACCTTTCCTGCTGATCCTGATCTGTCCGCTATCGATGTGGCTGATGATGAAGGGGATGAATGATCAGGGGGGGCAACACCGTCCGACGCCAGAACAGACGCCAGAGCGGAAAGAGCCGTTTCGGATCGAAAAGTGAATCGTCAGTGAGGCCGCGCGCGTATCGCAAAGGCGGGTTCCAGCACGAGCCGGACAAGGGCCATAGGCCGGCACGGTGCGTGAATGATCAACGCGAGAGTGAGACGGTTTCCGGAGATGCGGGGCAAATCCAATCCCGTCGTCGGCGGGAGGTGTGCCATGGACATTATGAGCAGTTTCAGTGCGCACTACGGCCACTGGAACCTTGTCGCGATTTTGGTTGGGGTGGTGTCGTGGATCTTGTATCGGTACGTGGCGCCGCGAGGTTGGCGCGAATGGACTGGGGCTGGTCTCGTGCAGGCATTTGTGATCGCGCTGTATGCGGAAATGTACGGCTTCCCGCTCACGATCTATCTCCTGACGGGCTTCCTTGGAATCGACATACCGCTGACCGCCTACAGTGGGCATCTGTGGGCAACGCTGCTCGGTTATGGCATGGCAGGCGCAATGGTCGAGATGGTGATCGCTACTGTCTTCATCCTCCCGGGCCTCGTGTTGTTGATTTGGGGGTGGAGCACAGTCTATCGGGCAAGCCGCACCGGGCGCATCGCCCAAGAGGGGCCTTATGGATTCGTCCGTCACCCGCAGTACCTCGGCATCATGCTGGCAGTCTTCGGTCAGGTGGTGCACTGGCCCACTCTGATCACCGTGGTGCTGTTGCCAGTCATTGTGTTTGCATATGTCAGGCTGGCGCGCAAGGAAGAGCAAGACATGGTCGGCCGTTTTGGAGCCGCTTACGAAGCGTATCGGCGCAGGGTGCCTATGTTCTTACCGGGCCGCAGTCAATGGAAACAGCTATTCAGCACGCGCGTGGGCTCATGATTTCTCGCCTCACTGCCCTGGCTGCCGCGGTCGTACCTTGGTGATCGAGGAGAGTGTTATGAGTACCAAATGGATCATCGCCATCATTCCCACTGAACTGCTTGAGTCACTAGAGAGACAGCTTGCGACCGTCCACGCTCCTGGCCTGACGATCACAAAGGTCAAGGGGTACGGCGAGTACAAGAATTTCTTTTCCAGCGATCTGACTACCGTGCACACCAAGGTTGAAATCTTCGCGGATGAGGCCGAGGTCCAGGCCATCACCAACGCGATCGTTGAAGTCGGTAAATCGACGGTGCCGGGCGCCGGCATCGTGGCGGTTGTTCCCGTCGAGGCGTTCTTGCATCTTCACGTTCCCGCTGGGGAGTCAGCTGGCGCGGCGGAATGATCCCATCGTAGACGGCACGGGCTCGCGTGCCCGTGTGGCAGGCGAGGTATGAGGGCACCCCCAAGAGGCATAGCGCGATCGCACGGCGTGGTCGGTCATTGAGGTCAGGGAGCGATGTATGGGATGGAGCGTGGCAGCGACGCGCACGGGCGATGGCGGGCGAATACGACGCCTCGCCCCGGCGCAGCTCGTTTGGCTGCTGCTCGCTTTCACGTGGCTCTGCATCGCAGGCGCCGCTGGCGTTGCTCACGCTGCGGGCGAGCAGGATCTCCTGCCGCCGGAGCAGGCTTTCCGCTTTTCGGCGCGGCAACTCGACGACCGCTCCATCGAGGTGCACTTCGACATCGCCGACGGCTATCACCTCTACCGTGAGCGATTCGCGTTCGCAGCGCAGCCGGCAGGGGTCAAGCTCGGTGCGCCCGAGTTTCCGCCCGGGCAGGTCAAGTTCGACGAAGCACTCGGCAAGCAGATGGAGACCTATCATGCCGGCGTCACCATTCGCGTGCCGGTGGCGGTCGCGCCGGCAGACGGCGAATGGTCGCTGACGGTGACGTCACAAGGCTGTGCCGACAAAGGAATCTGCTATCCGCCGATGAAGAATGTGTACAAGGTCGGCGGTGGCCTGCTCGGTGGCCTATTCGATAAGCATCGGAGCAGCACACCAATGACGTCGCTCGTGCCGCCGGCGACGCCGACTTTGCCCAGTTTTGGGGAGGGGCAAACTCGGCTTGCTGTTCCATCAGCCGCGCCAAGGAAGGACAACGGCGACCGCATTGCCCGCGTGCTGGCCAGCCAACAGCTTGGGAAGATTGCCACGGTCTTCCTCGGTTTCGGCCTGCTGCTGACGCTCACGCCAAGCGTGCTGGCGATGGCGCCGATCCTGTCGTCTATCGTCGTCGGCGAGCACGTGACGCGCGGTCGCGCCTTGCTGGTCTCGTCAGCCTACGTGCTCGGAACGGCGGTGGCTCATGCCGGTATCGGCATGGCTGCAGGATTGCTCGGCGAGCGATTCTCGGCGGGACCGTGGGCGCTGGGAGTTTTTGCCGCGCTGGCGGTGGCCCTGGCGCTGTCGATGTTCGGGCTCTGTGAACTGGGGTGGCAACCCCCTATGGCGGCGTCCGCGAACCGGTGGTCGGGCGGACGGATTGCCATTGCCGCAGCATCGGGGGTGGTTGCAGCATTGGTCGTCGTTCGCAGCGTGCCTGCGCCGCTGGCGGGCGCGCTGGCCTACGCCGAGCAAACCGGTGATGCCGTTGGCGCTGGCGGCGCACTATTCGCTATGGCGATCGGTATGGGAGTGCCGCTGGTGCTGGTCGGCGTCGCTACCGGCTATCTCGTGCCGCACGCTGGGCACTGGCTGAAGGTGACGAAGCGCTTCCTGGGTTTCCTGTTGCTCGGCGAGGCGATCTGGGCTGTCAGCCCGCTTTTGCCACCCTGGGTATTGATGGCAGCATGGGCCATGCTGCTGCTGATTGCCGCCGCCTTCCTGGGTGCCTTTGATTCGCTTGGTCCCGAGCCTCGCAGCTTGGCCCGGTTGGGCAAAGGCATGGGCGTGGTGGCCGCGCTGGCAGGGGCGATCCTGCTGGTCGGTCTCGCGTCAGGTGGACGAGATCTGCTCCAGCCGCTGTCGCACCTGCGGGATCGCCAGGTGGCGCCTGCCTCCACGGCTGGCCCGGCGCTGGTGCGCTTCGAGCGCATCCGTTCTGTGGTCGAACTCGACGCGCGCCTGGTGCAGGCCGCCGCGGCCGGCAAGCCGGTGCTACTGGATTTCTATGCCGATTGGTGCGTCAGTTGCAAGGAGATGGAACGCTTGACCTTTAGCGATCCGAGAGTCCAGGCACGGCTGGCTGGTGTTGTACTGCTGCAGGCGGACGTGACCCGCAATACTGAGGAAGACCGCGCCCTGCTCAAACGCTTCGGCCTGTTCGGCCCACCCGGGATCATCTTGTACGGTGTCGACGGACGTGAGAGCCCGGTGCGGGTGATCGGCTTCCAGTCCGCAGGCCTTTTCCTCGACAGTCTCTCGACGGCGTGGAACGACAGCGGGAAGCGTTGAGGACTGCCCGATTCCCCATCCGCAGCTATACAACGGCATTGCCACCGCATTCCGGATGCAGCGGGTTGGGTGGCCAGTTCTTTTATGGGCACCGCCTTTGAATGAAGGCCGAGATTTCCTCAGGGCGTGCGAACACCACGGCGGCGCGGTCGCCCTGCATGCCTGTGTCGATCAGCACGGGTTGGCCGGCAGCCGGGCCCGCAGCGCTGCCATCCGTTTTGAATCGCAGGTTGAACTCCCAAAAGGCATGGGTCTTCCGGTCGGCGGTGGTCAGACGATAGGTATCGCCACAGTAGCGGATTGAGGTAACCCGCGACGCCGCATCGAGTTCCTTCAAGTTCGGTAGGCCATGATCGGGCACCTTCACGCGCCCCGTGGAAACTGCCTCAAGGTAGGCGACCAGATCGGCTCGCGTATGTGCATCGGCAACACCAGGAAAGGTCATCGTATTGCCTGGCACCATGGCCGCCGGATTCTTGAGCCATGCATCGAGGTTCCGTTTGTCCCAGACCAGACCTGATTGCTTGACGGCGTCAGAGTAGCGTGCAAAGCCGTTGGCTGTGCCTGCTTTGCGTCCCAAAACGCCCGCCAAGCTCGGGCCCGTTAAGTGGCGACCCGGTGCAAATGAATGGCACGCCATGCAAGTGCGGGCGGCTTGTGCACCACGCGCGGGGTCACCCTCTGCACGAGCCGGCGCGCCAAAGGCAAGTGAGGCCAAAGCGATCCCGATCGCATGAAGAGCAGGTCGTTGAATCATTGGGCCGCAGGCGCGAGCGCCACAACACCCGCTCCAAAGTGTCTTGCACCAGATCGTCCGCCCAGGTCCGGTCGCCGGTCTGCGCACGAGCATTGCACTGCAAATGCGGCAACCAGATGAGCAAGTCGGGGCTGGAAACACATATCCGACTGCCCTGTCGAGGCGGAGCGGTTCGCTCCGCGTCTTATACCGGCTTCCATGCGCCCCTCAAACGCGCTAGTCAAGGCCTGGCCACGTGCCACGCGCCGATGACGCCGTCGCCGGTGGTGTCGCCCGGCTTCTGGTCCTTGCTCCAGCGGTACAGCGGGTGGCCCTTGTAGGCCCACTGGCGCTTGCCGTCATCACGGGTGATGAAACTCCAGTCGCCGCTCGCCTTGTCATATGAATCGGCCAGCGCGGGTGGCCAGTTGGTCGCACACGTCCCGCTGCACGCGCTTTTGCCAACCGTAGTGTCTTTGTCGAAAACATACAGCGTCATCTTGTGCTCATCGACCAGCTTGCCTTGCATAACCTCGGGCGGCTCGGCAAGCGCCGGAAACGATGCGACCGCGCCCAGCGCCAACATCATCAGGGTACGCGACATAGTGTGCTCCTTGCGTTGTTGATCAATATCTACGCTAGCGTCGGGACGGCAAGCTGCTACCAACGACCTGGGAATCCCGGTTGTGTGAGATGAGTATAGGTGGTGAAAACCGCACGGCAATTGATGCTGTAGCACGCCGCGGTGTCGACGAAGAGGCGAAGCATGGATTTTACGGTGGAGCGCTTTGTGACGCCGATCCATCAGATGCCGACGAGGCCAGTTAGAGGGTTGGCCGGGAAATCAACGGCGCCGGGCGCCGGGATTGTGGCGGTCATTCCGGTTGAACGTTTTCTGCACCTGCACGTTTCAGCCGAAACAAAGGACCAGTGAACGCGCCCGGCAAAGACGGACGTCACGAGTGCACCTGCGAGATTGAGGTGCTACGCTCCTGGACAACGCGAGCGTGCTCGACGACCCTGACTGGGAGAGGGCCGCCGCGAACATGCGATAAGAAAAGAACCCCAAAAGGGGTTCTCCAAGCCACCGGGGAAGTGCAATTCCAGGCGATCTTTATTGATGGCCGCCGTCCGTGTACGGATCGCGTTTACCCATCGAATTCGCGCCATCGGTGTAGACATCGCGAGTTCCGCCCCTGCCATCAGTGTAGGGGTCGCGCGCTCCAACGGATTGAGCACCATCGGTATAGACGTCGCGCGGTCCAGGGCCGCCGGCCGCGCCGGCTACGTTCATGCTCAGCGTCAGCAATGCGGCTGCCACTAGGGCGGACTGTTTGAGGTAGTTCATCGCGTTCTCTCCTGCTTGAAGTTGAAACAAGGTCTTACTCTGCGTATGCAGTGTAGAGACTCGCGAATAACAGAAACGTGACCCTCGTATTACAAGTTCGTCAGGCCGATGCGCGATCGTGTGAGGTACCTCCATGCATCGATGGTGCGGTGTCTGAAAGGCCACAAACTCCCGTACCTGTCCGAATGGTAATCGGACCGCCATGTGTCGGTAATGTGCGCCGGCCCGAAAGGGTTCCCAAGCTAAGCGAGCGCATCGGCCACCTCGACCCGATGGGGTAAGCGAATGGAGAACCGGGTGCGCCCGTTAATACGTGACACGGTGATGGCGCCGCTGTGTGCCACGACGATCGCCTTGGTGATAGCCAATCCGAGGCCAGCGCTTTCTGACTCAGGCCGCGCGCGTGACTTGTCCACTCGGAAGAAGCGCTCAAAGATGAACGGCAGCAAATGCGGTGCGATTTCGTCGCCGTCGTTGTCCACTGAAATCATCATGCCCTCGCGGTCATCGCTGACCGAGACGACCACGTGACCACGTCGCGGGGTATGGCGGATGGCGTTGGACAGCAAATTGCTCAGCGCGCGGCGCAGCATGAGTCGGTCGCCCGTGACGTGACCATCCCCGCGCAATTCGAGCTGGACAACCTTGTCTTCGGCGAGCGCGTCATAGAACTCGAATAACGCGCGGATTTCGTCAGCGATATGAATGTCCTCGGCGCTCGGTAGTGTCAGGCTATGCTCCATCTTCGCGAGATAGAGCATGTCGGACACCATGCGCGCCAGGCGTTGCAGTTCCTCCGCGTTGGAGGTCAGCACGTCGCGATACTTGGTGCCCTCGCGCGGCTGGGACAGCACGACCTCAGTCTGCGTGAGCAAGTTGGTGATGGGCGTACGCAGTTCGTGCGCGATGTCGGTCGAGAAGTCCGACAGGCGGTGGAAATCGTTCTGGAGCCGCTCCAGCATGGCGTTCAGGGTGGCGGCAAGGTCCGCCATTTCTACTGGCACGGTTTCAACGGGCATGCGTTCGTCGAGCTTGTCGGCCGTCACCGTGCGCGCACGCGAGGCCATGGTGCGCAGCGGCGCCAGACCCCGGCGTGCGGCCCACCATCCGAACAGGCCCGTGGCCAAAGCTGCGACGGCGATGTAGAAGGCCAGCGTACCCCGGAACGTATGCAGGAAGTGGGCATGGATGTCCGTGTTGATGCCCAGCAGGATATCGAGGGCATCGGACGAACCATCGCGCAGCGGGATTGCCGCGTGCATGCCCCGGTACTGTTGGCCGCCTTGTTCCCAGACGAGGGCGTCGCTGTTGCGCCGTTGCTGTGCCAATGCTTGCATCGCAGTCTGAAAGTCGAAATCTTTGGACGCGTACAGAATTTGCTGGTCCGGACCCTGGATGCGCACAACGAGATCAGAGCGGTGCTGCAGCGCTTCGCGGATTCGCTCCGGCACCTGCTGGGCGGGGCTCGATTCGACGATTTTCTGGATGACACTGACGTTCTCACGCAGCGCGGTGTAATCCTCAACCGCGAAGTGCCGGTCCATCGCGAGTGCAATCACGACACCCAGGCCCAGCAAGACGGCTGCCGAGCACAGCGAGAAATACGCGGTCAGCCGCGTCGTGAGGGAGAACCGTCCCATCAAGCCGCTTCCTCTGGGGCTTCGAGCACATAACCCATGCCGCGCACCGTTTGGATCAGCTTCGGCTCGAAGTGGTCGTCGATCTTGGCGCGCAGGCGGCGGATGGCGACATCGATCACGTTGGTATCGCTGTCGAAGTTCATGTCCCAGACCTGGGAGGCGATCAGCGAGCGTGGCAGGACCTCACCACGGCGCCGGACCAACAACTCCAGCAGGGAGAACTCCTTGCTCGTCAGCGGGATTTTCTGGCCACCGCGTGATGCGCGGCGGCGGGCCAGATCCAGCACCAGGTCGGCCACCTGGATGCGGTCGGCCGAGACGGCCCCGATTCCACGGCGCAGCAGCGTGCGGACCCGCGCGAGCAGCTCGGCAAACGCGAACGGCTTCACCAGATAGTCGTCGGCACCCAGTTCGAGGCCTTTGACGCGGTCTGCCACGCTGTCGCGTGCGGTCAGGAATAGCACCGGCACTGCCTGTTCCGCGGCTCGCAACGATTGGACGATCTGCCAGCCGTCCACGTCAGGCAGCATCACATCCAGCACCAGCAAGTCGTAGTCACTCGTCATGGCCAGATGCCGGCCGTCGGTACCGTTGCGGGCCAGATCCACCACGAAGCCGGCTTCAGTCAGGCCTTGCTGCAGGTACTCTCCGGTTTTGGGTTCATCCTCGACGACCAACAGCTTCATATTGCGCCTGAATCACTTTCTATGGCTTGTATGGGCTGTAGAGTACCGCGCTGTGGGCCGCATCACACCAAGATGACTGATTTGTAATGTTTCGGTCAGGTCGGGGTAGCCTGGCACTGGGTAGCCTGCACGCAGCTTTCTGAGTCGGACACTACGTAAGGAAAACTCGATCATGCGCAGCAATCGTGCATCCGGCCTCGTACTACCAAATCTGCCGCGGCGGCGGTTCGTGCAAGGTTTGGCCGCCGGCGGGGTCATTGCCGGCCTGGGGCTGGGTGGTTTCACTTCGGCAGCATCTGCCGCGTCCACCGCGCTGGGGACGGCTCCGGTGTTGCGCGGCACCGAATTCGATCTGGTGATCGACGAGACACCGGTCAACTTCACCGGCAAGCCGGCCATGGCGACGACCATCAACGGCATGCTGCCCGGGCCTACGCTCCGCTGGCGCGAGGGTGATACGGTCACTCTGCGTGTCACCAACCGCTTGCGAGAGCCGACCTCGATCCACTGGCACGGCATCATCCTGCCATTCCAGATGGACGGCGTGCCCGGCATCAGCTTCCACGGCATCCCGCCTGGCGAAACGTTCACCTATCGCTTCAAGGTTCAGCAAAGCGGCAGCTATTGGTACCACTCGCACTCTGGCTTCCAGGAGATGACGGGGGTGTATGGCGGTCTCATCATCGACGCCGCAAACGGAGACCCGATCCGTGCCGATCGCGATTACACCGTCTTGCTGTCGGACTGGACCGATGAAGACCCCATGCGGGTTCTGTCCAAGCTCAAAACGCAGAGCGACACCTACAACTACCACCAGCCCACGGTGGTGGACTTCTTCCGCGACGTCTCCAACGATGGCTGGAAGGCGGCCATGGACAAGCGGAGCATGTGGAACCAGATGCGCATGAACCCGACGGATCTGGCCGATCTCTCCGCTGCAACGCTCACCTACCTGACCAACGGCGTCACACCTGCCGGCAACTGGACGGGCCTTTTCTCGCCGGGCGAGACGGTGCGGCTGCGTTTCATCAATGGGTCGGGCAACACCTTCTACGACGTCCGCATCCCCGGGCTGAAACTCAAGGTGGTGCAGGTCGACGGGCAGAACATTGAGCCGGTCACCGTTGACGAGTTTCGCTTCGGCCCCGGCGAGACGTGCGATGTGCTCGTTTCACCCAAGGACGACGCCTATACGATCTTCTCGCAGTCGATGGACCGCACCGGCTATGCCCGTGGGACGCTTGCGGTTCGCCAAGGTTTGAAGGCGGAGGTGCCGGCGCTCGACAAGGTGGAATGGCTGTCCATGGCCGACATGATGGGGGATATGGGTGGGATGGGCGGAATGTCCGGCATGGATCACGGTGACATGCAGATGATGGGCGATGGCGGCATGACCATGATGGACTCCGGTGGCATGACGATGATGGACTCCGGTGGCATGACGATGATGGACCATAGCCAGCATGTGGAATCCGGTGGACCGCCGGACAGCCTGAAGGTGCCAAGCAAGAAGGCGCGGCATGCGCGCACGGAATATGGTCCGAGCACCGATATGCACGTCGACATGGCGCGCACCAACCTGGACGATCCCGGCATTGGGTTGCGCAACAACGGGCGGCGTGTCCTGGTGCTGGCCGACATGCACACGATCGGCGGTCCGATGGACAAGCGCGGTCCGCGGCGCGAGGTGGAACTGCATCTCACCGGCAACATGGAGCGCTACACGTGGTCGATCGACGGTGTGGAGTTCGGCAAGTCGACGCCGGTGCATTTCCAATATGGCGAAAGGCTGCGGGTCATTCTCCACAACGACACGATGATGACCCACCCGATGCACTTGCACGGCATGTGGAGCGAGCTGGAGGCGCCGGATGGCACCTTCCTCGCACGCAGGCACACCCTGCCTGTGCAGCCCGCGCAGCGCATCAGCTTTCTTGTCACGGCGGATGCGCTGGGCCGCTGGGCGTGGCACTGCCACCTGATGTTGCACATGGACGCGGGCATGTTCCGCGAAGTGGTGGTGGCCTGATGCTCGACTTTCACAGCGGATCGATCATGCGCAAGCACGCAAGGACACTATTGACGGTGGCGCTGGCTGTCGCCGGCATTGGCGTCGCCTCGGCCCAGGACATCCAACTGATGAATGGGGAGACTGCTCCAGCGTCCCAGTCCGAGCATCAGGGCATGGGCAATTCAATGCAGGGAATGGACCACAGCGCGATGCAGGGAATGGACCATGGCTCGATGCAAGGCATGGACCACGGTTCCATGCAAGGGATGGACCATGGCAGCATGAACATGCAGGGCGGTTCCGCACCTCCCGACGCGCGCGACCCTGACGCCTATTCGGGCGGATACCAGCTCGGCACCGGCAAATACGCGCTGGGCGACCCCCGCCACATGATGATGATGGCGGATGAGCACAACTTTGGCTCCGTGCTGGTCGACCGGTTGGAGTGGGTGCACGGCAGCGACGCCAATGCAACGGCCTACGAGCTGCAGGCCCGGTTCGGCAGCGTGTACAACAAAGCTGTCCTCAAAGCCGAGGGCGACGTATCGAAGGGACGCTTTGAAGAGGCGCGCACCGAGTTGCTATGGAGCCATGCGGTGTCGACGTTCTGGGATACGCAACTGGGGATTCGGAACGACACAGGCTTTGGCCGGCCGGCGCGCAACTGGGTGGCGTTCGGCGTGCAAGGTCTGGCTCCGTACTGGTTTGATCTCGAAGCAACGGCGTATGTGGGCAACAGTGGGCGTACCGCATTGCGCCTGTCCAGCGAATATGAACTGCTGCTGACCCAGCGGCTGATTCTGCAGCCGCGCGTTGAAGCCAACTTCTACGGCAAGCGCGATCCGGACCTTGCCATCGGCAGTGGGCTTTCCAACGCGACGGCCGGCTTGCGGCTGCGCTATGAGTTCAGCCGCCAGTTTGCTCCCTATATCGGCGTCGAACGCAGCCAGTCATTTGGCGGGACGGCCAACATGATCGAAGCAGCGGGCGGGCGCCGTGGCGAGACCCGCTTTGTTGCGGGTGTGCGCCTCTGGTTCTAGTTTTCTCAACCCTAACCTCACGGGTATTCCTATGTTCACGTCTCGTTTTGCTACCAAGGCCATCATTGGCACGTCCCTGGCGCTCCTGGCTTCGGCAGCGTTCGCGCATCCCAAGCTTTTGTCTTCGACGCCCGCTGATCAGGCGGAAGTGACCGCGCCGGCGAAGGTCGAGCTGAAGTTCTCGGAGACCCTCACGACCCAATTCTCGGGGGCCAACCTCGTTATGACGGAGATGCCCGGCATGTCGGGACACAACCCGATGAAGGTTGCTGCAAAAGTCTCCGCCGGCGACGACGCCAAGACGATGATCATTACGCCCGCACAACCGTTGACGACCGGGACGTACAAGGTGGAGTGGCGCGCGGTCTCGTCGGATACCCACCCGATGACGGGAAACTTCTCGTTCAAGGTGAAGTAAAACCATGGCGGACGATTGGCTCAATATCGCCCTGCGCTTTGGGTTGTACCTGGACCTGACGATCCTGTTCGGGGTCTCGCTGTTCGGAGTCCAGGCGTTGCGGCCCGATCACCGGGCCTCGGCGATTGCGCGCCGATACGTCCGAGCCATCGGAGTCACTGCCGCTTTGGGCATCGTGCTGTCGCTCTGGAGCTTCGTTGTGATGGCCAAGGCGATGACGGGGGCCACCGACTACGCTGAACTGACCAGCCATGTCTTTGGCATGCTGCTGACCAGCACCGCGGTTGGCCTAGCCTGGATGGTACGTTTGGCGGCCCTGGCCGGATGCTTGGTCGCCGTTGCGCGTTTGCGGAAGCACCCAGCGCCTAACTTCGGCGTGTGTGCCGGGCTGGGTGCGGTGGCTTTGGTAACGGTCACTTGGGCCGGGCATGGGGCGATGGACGACGGTGCGAGGGGATACCTTCATCTCGTATTCGATATCGCCCACGTTTTGGCCGCTGGCGCCTGGGTCGGAGCATTGGCAGCGTTTGTGCTGCTGGCATCAACAAGGCAAGGGGCCTCTTCGGAAGCGGTGGAAATCCTTAGCCACACATCAAATGGCTTCGCGCGTCTTGGGACGCTGATCGTTGCCACGCTGCTGGCGACCGGGACGTTCAACTATCTTTTGATCGTCGGGCCGACGATTAACGGGCTGTTCTCCACGCTTTACGGGCGCTTGTTGTTGATCAAGCTGGCTCTGTTCGCGCTGATGCTCGGACTGGCCGCGGCCAATCGTTATCGGTTGAGCCCGCGGCTTGAGGCGGCGGTTCGGGCCGCAGACCACGCCAGTGCGGTGATGGCGCTGCGCCGCAGTCTGGTCACGGAAGCCAGCCTTGCCGTACTGATTTTGGCCTTGGTCGCCTGGCTTGGCGTGCTTTCGCCGCCTGGAACCTGATACTGATTACCTGTTCGCAGGAGGAACGACGATGATGAAATCGCAGATCGCCACGCCAGTGTCCGCGATAAGACGGTTCATGGTTGCGGGTCTAGTACTGCTGCCGGCCATGGCTCTGGGGCAAAAGGTCGGAGCGAAACCCGTGATTCAGGTATGGAAGACGCCCAATTGCGGCTGCTGCAAAGACTGGCTCACGCACCTGCAAGACAACGGTTTCGACGTCGTGACGCACGATGTCGAAGACACGGTTGAAGCCAGGAAGAAGGCGCGGATTCCTGAGCGCTACGCTTCTTGCCATACCGGCATCGTGCAGGGGTATGCCATGGAAGGGCACGTTCCGGCGCGCGAGATCAAGCGGCTGCTGCGCGAACGGCCAAAAGCGGTTGGACTTGCGGTGCCGAGTATGCCACTGGGCGCGCCAGGCATGAACGGTCCCGCTTACGGCGGCCGCCGCATGCCTTACAACGTGCTGCTCATTGGCGCCGACGGTCAATCGACCGTGTATCAGGCCTACAACTGATTCGCACGAGTACCGCAAAAGGCCCGCGATGAACGGTCCGTTGATGATCTCCATGCGCGTGGCGAGGGACGGCCACCCGTGAAAGGGATGTCTCCCGTCGATCTTCCGGCAAGCATTCACACGGACGGGACGCCGGTTCTCATCTTTTGGATCGTCATCATGCCGAGGTTCGCATGGTATCTGCGCCGAAGGTATGGTCGAAGACGGCGCTTGGGGGAGCGCCGAACCTTGCTCGCCCGCCACCCGGCCAAATCACCTCGATGCCGTTGACCCTCTCCAGCAACAGGAAATTATCGTGCAGGCCTTCAAGAAACTTCGTATTCCGCGTGTGCGCCGCTCACTGGCGTGGCAGGCTGGTGGATTGGCAACTTTGGGCGCGCTGGCAGCGTTGACCGTCCAAGCGGTTTGGCAGAGAGGTTATGCGCCGGCTGCACAGACGCCGTTTATCACCTGGAATTTCGCCTGGTCTTTAGTTTTGGCGCTGATTGTGGGTCTGGGCGTCCACTATCTAGTCCTTCGCGGCATGCTGCCAATGCGGCGTCTTGTTGCCAAGGGCCACCGCGTTGGCATAGCCGATTTGCCACCACAGAAATGCGTACCGACTGACTTCATACCGTGGGTCGATGCCTTGTGTGCCGTCTTGGCGCGGCACGAAAAGGCTCTGGAGCTTGCACGGTCCATTTACGCAGACCTCAATCACGACCTGCGCACACCGCTGCACAATCTCACCGTGCAGACGGAAGTGACGTTGATGGCTCATCGCAGCGTCGAAGAATACGAGGTGCTGTTGCGCTCCAACCTGGAAGAATTCATGCGACTTGCGACTGTCGCCGACAGGACGCTGCGAGCGCTACGCGAGCTTGCCTCGCAGCCTGACCCATCGTGATGGCGCCAGCGGCAACGGCATGAGCGCGCGACTACGGTCGAGCTCACATGACGAGATTGTAATGACATCGTCATGAGTGTGTAGGTGGTGTCTCCGTAGACTGCTCACACGGTCAACCACGGTGGTTGACCACTGACACGGAGAACAAAGCCATGAAGACCACTTCCCAGATTGCGATTGCCGGCATCCTGCTGTTTGTGTCGGCGATGCCCGCGCTTGCTGCCGGCAGCAACGCTCTGCTCAACTCGGTTCTGGAAAACGCTCGTACCCAAGGCCCGCGCGACCCGTACACCGACGGTGGCCGTATCCAGTCGCGCGATCCTTACACCGACGGCCAGAGCATCACGCAGCGCGACGTCTATACCGACGGTGCAAGCTCGGCACAACGCGACGTCTACACCAGCGGCCTGTAATTCAGCCCTTGGAAGGATGTCTGCCGAAGTCCGAGACTATGTGGTTCCTCGATAGTGGCGCGCCATATCGGGTAGTCATTTGTCCTCGATGGTATCGCTCCAAAACATCCCGGATGTGAACGCATGAGTTTGCTCAAGCGATTGTTAGGTGGCCACCACGGTGGCCATCGCCTGGACGGCGGTCACCATGGCAGACGTCATGGCGACGCCCGCGAACGCGCCCAGGCGTCGATCCCCTCGAATCCTGGGCTTACTTGTCTCGGGTGTGGCTCGATTGCATCGCAGCGGGCGCGGTTTTGTCCGCAGTGCGAAAAATCACTTACCGGGGTGGTGTGTGGTCAATGCGGGAGCACGGCCCAGCCGGGCGCGAAATTTTGTGCCGAATGCGGCACCGCGCTGTAGCGCCGACCTCGTCGTGCACTGCGCGGCTCTCTCCGACAAGCAGGCCTTTTGGTCTCGGTCGTAGCCGCCGGATTCGCTCCCGGATGCAGTCTTGTGTTGGGCGCGCGCGCCGCTAGACCTCGCCCTGTCATCATCCGTATCCCGCTCTTCGAGTAAACTGACGCGCAAATTCGTAAAGCGGTGCCATTTGCGCGCGCCAGCCAACACTTCTTCAGCCATTCATGCGGCGGTTCTGCTTGATCCTGCTTTTGTTGATCCTGCCATTCCAGTTCAACTGGGCGGTAGCGGCCGCCTATTGCCAGCATGAAGAGGCCAGCCAATCCAAGTGGCATTTCGGCCACCACGAGCACCACCATCAATCCAGCACAAAAGCGGGGCATGACAAGAAGGCCGTGATCGATACGGACTGCGGCGTATGTCATCTGGTCTCCGCCGCAATGGCCTGCGGTCAGCCACTTCGCCTCGACACGGTCGATCGCGCCCAGACGCCGCCCGTTTCACATGCGTTGAAATTGACCTCATCTAGCACCCGCGCACCGGATCGCCCCCAATGGCGCCGTCTCACATAGACGGCGAGACCCACTGAACCTGCGTCTCGCCGAATTCCCACGGTTTGTATCCTGGTGCAATTCGATGCGACGACTATTTTTGCCGCTTGGGCTAGCGGCTGTTGTGATCAGCCCATCTTTTGCTGCGAATTCCAACGCGGCACCCCTTGTTTCTTCCGGCACAGTACTGGAGGCTCCTGGTCCTTTGACGCTTGAGCGCGCCATGGAATTGGCGAGTGCAGGTAACTTCACGCTTTCTGCTGCGCAGAAAGAAGTCGATGCCAATGAAGGTGCGGTCATGCAGGCACGCACCATTCCCAACCCCGAAGTGGCCGCGACCATGGAGGACACGCGCTCGGAGTCGCGCACGACGACCGGACAGCTCAATATTCCTGTGGAGCTGGGCGGCAAGCGTTCGGCGCGTATCGTCGCGGCCGAAAAAGGCCGGGAACTCGCGCAAGCGCAACTGGCGACAACGCGGGCCGAACTGCGATCCAACGTGATTCGCGGCTTCTTTGAAGTGCTGGTTGCCCAGGAACGGGTCAAGCTCGCGCAGGCCTCGGCGGACTTGGCCGCCAAGGGCGCGCAGGCAGCAACGCGCAGAGTGGCAGCGGGCAAGATCTCGCCGGTCGAAGAAACCAAGGCAAAGGTCGAGCAAGCCAACGCCGAACTCGAACTCGACAACGCCAACGCCGAACTGCGTTCCGCACGGGCCTCGCTTGCAGCGCTCTGGGGCAACGCCACGCCGCAGTTCTCCGCGGCGCAGGGTAGCCTCGACGCGCTGCCGTCACGGCCCGGTCTCACGGAGCTGCTGACCGAGCTCGACCACTCGCCGCTCGTATTGGCCGACCAGGTCGAGCTGGATCGCCGGCAAGCCCTGGTGGGCGTGGAGCGCAGCCGCCAATACCCCGATGTGACCGTCAGCGTGGGCGCCAAGCGCGACAACAGCGCGAATCGCAACATGGCGGTGCTAGGCGTGTCGATTCCGCTGCCCTTGTTCGATCGCAATCAAGGCAACCTGTACGAGGCCATCCGGCGTGCCGACAAGGCGCAGGACGAGGTGCTGGCTAATCGCATCCGGCTGGCAAATGAGATGCAGCAAGCGTCGAACGAGTTGACGGTCTCTCGTCGCTCCGCGCAGACGCTCAAAGAGACGATCCTGCCGGCCGCCGAGCAAGCCTATAGCGCAGCGGCACGGGGCTTCGAAGCCGGGAAGTTCAATTTTCTGGATGTGCTGGACGCACAAAGAACGTTGTTCCAAGCACGTATCCGTTATCTCGACGTGTTGGCGAAGGTCTATCAATCCGTGACGACCATCGACCGCCTGTTAGGCCGCTAACTCAGAATCCGAACCATGTCTATCACGAATAAGCAGAAGACTGCGATCGCAGCTCTAGTGGCTGCTGGCCTGATCGCCACCGGCACCGTTCTATTGTTGGGGCCCTCGACAGAGGGCAATGAGTCCGCTCGCGAGGCGGCCGAACACGCAGAATCTGCCGGTCACCAGGACCGCGAACACCACGGCGAGCCGTCGCAAGGCAAGCATGAAGACGCGGCAACACATGGCGACCAGGAGCACCATGACGCGCCGAAGAAGGGCCCACACGGCGGTAATGTCTACGCTGCAGGCGACGCTACCGTCGAGTTCGGCATGGCCGAGGACGGTGGGGAGCCGAAGCTGAAGCTGTGGGTGGTCCGAGACGGCAAGCCCCTGGTTGCCAATATCTCGGCCAGTGGCGCCATCAAGCGAGCGACCGGCGAATCGACGCCGATCGGCTTCAAGGCCACGAAAGACAGCCTGGAGAGCGAGGCCGCCATTGCCGAGCCCCACGTTTTTGACGCGACCGCGTCCGTCACGTTGCCGGGCGTTCAGAAACCGATGACGGTTGCCTTCTCCAAGGAGGAAGGCAAGATCGAATTGACAGTCGACCAGATCGCCAAAGCCGGCGTGGGTGTGGAAGTCGCAGGCGCCGCAGCAGTCCAATCGGGCGTGCAATTCCCGGGTGAAATCCGCTTCAATGAAGACCGTACGGCGCATGTGGTACCGCGTCTTGCGGGGGTCGTCGAGCGTGTCCCCGCCAATATCGGCGAGCAAGTCAAGAGCGGACAGGTGCTGGCGGTCATTGCGAGCACCGCACTGTCCGAGCAACGCAGCGAGCTGCTTGCGGCCCAGAAGCGCTTGAGCCTGGCTCAAACGACCTACGCGCGCGAGAAGCGCCTGTGGGAAGAGAAGATCTCCGCGGAGCAGGACTACCTGCAGGCCCAGACCGCACTGCAGGAGGCGCAAATCGCCGTGCTGAACGCGCAGCAAAAGCTGGTTGCGATCGGGGCCGCGCCGGCCACGACGGCCCTGAACCGATTCGAACTGCGTGCACCATTCGACGGCATGGTGGTGGAGAAGCATCTGGCAATCGGTGAAGCTGTCAAGGAGGATGCGAACGTCTTCACGATTTCCGACCTGTCCTCCGTGTGGGCGGAGTTCGTTGTGGCGGCCAAGGATCTGGGCAATGTGCGCGTCGGTCAGCAGGTCACGATTAGTTCGACCGCCTTCGACAGCAAGGCGACCGGCACGGTGTCCTATGTCGGCTCGCTGCTGGGCGAACAGACACGTACGGCAAAGGCGCGCGTCACGCTGGCGAACCCCGGCATGGCTTGGCGCCCCGGCCTGTTCGTGACAGTGCAGGTCTTGGGGCCAGCCGTTCAAGTCCCTGTTGCAGTCAGGGCGGATGCGATCCAGGAGGTCAATGGCAAGCCGGCAGTGTTCGTTGCGGTGCCGGGCGGTTTCGTCGCCCAGCCGGTCACGACCGGGCGCTCCGCGAGCAAGGTGGTAGAAATCACAGAAGGCCTGAGCGCCGGCGCGCGCTATGCCGCCGCGAACAGCTTCGTCCTGAAAGCCGAACTCGGCAAGGCAAGCGCCGAGCATGAGCACTGACACGGAGACGGGCATGTTCGAACGCATCATCCGGTTTGCCATTGAGCAACGTTGGCTCGTCATCCTCGCCGTGCTCGGCATGGCGGCGCTCGGCGTCTACAACTACGGGAAGCTTTCTATCGACGCGGTGCCTGACATTACCAACGTCCAGGTGCAGATCAATACAGCGGCGCCTGGGTATTCTCCGCTGGAGACCGAGCAGCGGATTACCTACCCCATCGAGACCGTGATGGCCGGCTTGCCGGGGCTCGAGCAGACGCGCTCGCTGTCCCGGTACGGCCTGTCCCAGGTGACAGTGATCTTCAAGGACGGCACGGACATCTATTTCGCTCGCCAACTGGTGAACCAGCGGATCCAGGAGGCCAAGGAACGGCTGCCCGGCGGGGTCACACCCGCCATGGGTCCAATCTCCACGGGGCTGGGGGAAATCTACCTGTGGACCGTCGAAGCGGAAGACGGCGCTCGCAAGCCCGACGGGGCAGCCTACACGCCCACCGATCTGCGGGAAATTCAGGATTGGGTGGTCAAGCCGCAACTGCGCAACGTGACCGGCGTGACCGAAATCAATTCGATTGGTGGTTACGCCAAGGAGTACTTGGTTGCGCCCAGCCTGGAACGGCTGGCTTCCTACGGGCTGACGCTCACGGATCTGGTGAGCGCACTCGACAAGAACAACAGCAATGTCGGCGCCGGCTACATCGAGCGCCGCGGCGAGCAGTACCTCGTACGCGCCCCTGGACAGGTCAAATCGCTCGACGATATACGCGACGTCATCGTGGGCACGGCGCAAGGGCAGCCCATTCGCATCCGCGACGTCGCCGATGTTGACATCGGACGGGAGCTGCGCACCGGTGCCGCCACGGAGAACGGCAAGGAGGTCGTGCTGGGTACAGTGTTCATGCTGATCGGCGAGAACAGTCGGGCGGTATCCCAGGCCGTCGACAAGAAAATGGCGGAGATCAATCGTACGCTCCCCGCCGGCGTCAAGGCCGTGACCGTGTATGACCGGACCGTGCTGGTCGACAAGGCGATTGCTACGGTCAAGAAGAATCTGCTCGAAGGCGCGACTCTCGTTATCGCCATTCTTTTCCTGTTCCTGGGCAACATCCGCGCCGCTGTCATCACGGCGATGGTCATCCCGCTGGCGATGCTGTTCACGTTCACCGGCATGGTCAGCTACAAGATCAGTGCGAATCTGATGAGTCTGGGGGCGCTGGATTTCGGCATCATCATTGATGGCGCGGTGGTGATCGTCGAGAACTGCGTGCGTCGCCTGGCGCACGCGCAGGAGCACCACAAGCGAGAGCTGACCCGCAGCGAGCGTTTCCACGAGGTGTTTGCGGCCGCGCGGGAAGCGCGGCGACCGCTGCTCTTCGGCCAGCTCATCATCATGATCGTGTACCTGCCGATCTTTGCCCTGACTGGCGTGGAGGGCAAGATGTTCCACCCCATGGCGTTCACGGTGGTACTGGCGTTGCTTGCTGCCATGGTGCTGTCCATGACGTTCGTGCCGGCGGCGGTCGCCCTGTTTATCGGGCGCAAGGTGGCGGAGAAGGAAAACCGGCTGATGGAGTGGGCCAAGCATCGCTATCAGCCGATGCTCGAAGCGTCCCTGGCCAACACGCCCGTCGTACTGACTTTCGCGTGCATTGCGATCGTCTTCTGCCTGGCCGTGGCGTCCCGGTTGGGAAGCGAGTTCGTGCCGAATTTGAACGAGGGCGACATCGCGATCCAGTCGCTGCGCATTCCCGGGACGAGCCTGTCTCAATCGCTGGAGATGCAAAAGCAGGTCGAGTCGACGCTCAAGGCCAAGTTCCCCGAGATCGAGCGCATCTTCGCCCGTACCGGGACGGCGGAAATCGCCTCCGACCCAATGCCGCCCAACATCTCGGACGGCTACATCATGCTCAAGCCGCAGGCGCAGTGGCCCAAGCCAAAGAAGACAAGAGAGGAGCTGCTCAGTGCGATTCAGGCGGAAGCTGAGAAGATTCCTGGCAACAACTACGAGTTCTCGCAGCCGATCCAGCTGCGCTTCAACGAGTTGATCTCCGGCGTTCGCTCCGATGTGGCGATCAAGATTTTCGGCGACGACAACGATGTGCTCAATGAAACAGCCGGCAAGGTTGCGGCGGTATTGCAAGGCATACAGGGTGCTACGGAAGTCAAGATCGAACAGACCACTGGGCTTCCCATGCTGTCGGTCAACATCGATCGCCAAAAGGCGGCCCGGTATGGATTGAACATGAGCGATGTGCAGGACGCGGTTGCGATTGCGATCGGCGGGAAGGAGGCAGGCACGTTCTTCCAGGGCGACCGACGGTTCGACATTCTGGTGCGCCTGCCCGATGCCGTGCGGGGTGACTTGGAGGCACTGCGCCGCTTGCCGGTGCCACTGCCCAAAAACGGTGCCGGCGAGTCGAAGACGACCTATATCCCCTTGAGTGAAGTGGCCTCGCTCGACTTGGCCCCCGGGCCAAATCAGGTGTCGCGCGAGAATGGCAAGCGCCGCATCGTCATCAGCGCCAACGTGCGAGGCCGGGACATTGGGTCGTTCGTGCCGGAGGCCGAGGCCGCAATTGAGCGGCAGGTCAAGATTCCCACGGGGTACTGGATAACCTGGGGCGGTACGTTCGAGCAATTGCAGTCCGCAACGACGCGGCTGCAGATCGTGGTGCCGGTTGCGCTGCTGCTCGTGTTTGTCCTGCTCTTTGCGATGTTCAACAACGTGAAAGACGGGCTTCTCGTGTTCACCGGCATTCCGTTTGCGTTGACCGGCGGTATTCTCGCTTTGTGGTTGCGAGGCATACCGCTCTCCATTTCGGCAGCGGTCGGCTTTATCGCGCTCTCCGGTGTCGCAGTGCTCAACGGCCTGGTGATGCTGTCGTTCATCCGATCGCTGCGCGAAGAAGGCCAATCGCTCGATACCGCGATCCGCACCGGGGCCCTTACGCGCTTGCGGCCTGTGTTGATGACGGCGCTGGTCGCCTCGCTTGGCTTTGTCCCCATGGCCATTGCGACGGGAACGGGAGCCGAGGTGCAACGACCGCTGGCCACCGTGGTCATTGGGGGGATTCTGTCATCGACGGCACTGACTCTGCTGGTATTGCCGGTCCTCTATCGCCTGGCACACCGCAAAGACGAAGCCGAGGAGACGGAGCGTGCGGGCGAGATGGCACCGCGGACTGCCTAACGGAGATGGAGTCGCCGGCGCGGACCTCGATGGTCCGCGCCTCTTACATAAGGAGCTTTCGCCATGGGCGCAGGACATGACCACAGCCATGCAACCGGGAACGAGCGTGCATTGAAGATCGCGCTCGCGCTGACCAGCACTTTTCTGGTCGCCGAGTTGGTCGGCGGCATCTTGACCAAGAGCTTGGCGCTGATCTCCGATGCCGCGCATATGTTCACGGATGCCGCAGCACTGGCCATCGCGCTCGCAGCGATTCAGATCGGCAAGCGGCCGGCGGACAAGCAGCGGACGTTCGGGTACTACCGTTTTGAAATTCTGGCGGCGGCTTTCAATGCGCTATTGCTGTTTGGGGTAGCGCTGTACATCCTCTACGAGGCGTATCAGCGCTTGCGCGCGCCTGCCGAAGTGCAATCGTCGGGCATGCTGGTGATCGCCACCATCGGCCTCGCTGTCAACATCGTCAGCATGCGAGTTCTTGCAGGCGGCCGGGAACAGAGCCTCAACATCAAGGGGGCCTACCTGGAAGTCTGGAGCGATCTGCTAGGCTCGATCGGCGTCATTTTTGCTGCGATCGTCATCCGGTTCACCGGTTGGGCCTGGGTCGATTCGGCTATCGCCGTGCTGATTGGACTCTGGGTGCTGCCTCGCACCTGGATCCTGCTCAAATCCAGCATCAACATTCTGCTTGAAGGCGTGCCGGAGGATATCGACCTGCCATCCGTGGAGCAGGCGCTGTTGACGATTCCCGGCGTTCGCAGCATGCACGACCTGCATGTGTGGTCTTTGACGAGCGGCAAGGCAAGCCTGACGGCGCACCTAGTCAACGATCCCGCCGTCAATCCCGAACGCGACATACTGCCGGTCGCCCGAGACAGGCTTGCCGAGCGCTTCGGCATCACGCATATCACCATCCAGTTCGAACTGCGGCCGTGCGCGCAGGCGGATACCGTGGCGCATTTCCTGCCCAGCGAGCCTATTGCTGCTGCGACGAGCGGCCAACCCGACGAACGCCACAGTCATCAAGGACACTCTCATTGAAAATACTGGTCATCGAGGACGAGGCTCGAACCGCGGAATACCTGCTCAAGGGCCTGACTGAATCCGGATTTGTTGTCGATATTGCCGCAAACGGCATGGACGGGGCGCATCTCGCCAGTGAGGTGCGGTACGACCTGATCCTGCTGGATGTCATGCTGCCGGGTGCGGACGGCTGGAGCGTGATCAAGATGATCCGACAGAAGAGCGATGTCCCGGTTCTGTTTCTGACGGCGCGGGATGACGTCGCCGATCGGGTACGTGGTTTCGAACTCGGCGCCGACGACTACTTGGTGAAGCCGTTCGCGTTTGCCGAGCTGCTCGCCAGAATTCGCCGCTGCCTGCGGCAAAGCAGCGGTCGCGAATCCGAGCATCTGAGCGTCGGCGATCTCGATATCGATGTCCTTGGCCGCAAAGTCGTACGCGCCGGCGTCAAGGTGGAGTTGACCAACCAGGAGTTCGTCCTGCTCCATCTGTTGGCTCGCCGTAGTGGGGAGGTGCTTTCCCGCACGTCCATCGCCTCGCACGTCTGGGACGTCAACTTCGATACCGACACGAACGTCGTGGACGTGGCGATACGCCGTCTTCGCGCCAAGCTCGATGAGCCGTTCGATACCAAACTGATCCATACCGTCCGAGGCATGGGTTATGTCCTTGATCCTCATCGCGGAAAATAAGACGTGGCGCGTTCACTGATCGGTCGGCTGACCTCGCTATTCTCAATCCTGGTCACGTTCGCGCTGGCCAGCATGGGGGCCTACGCTTACTACGCCCTGGATACTCAACTACGCTCGAGGGACGTAGAAATCATCGAGGCCAAGCTAACGCAGGTAAGCCACTTGGTACGAGACGCAGGCAGCCTTGAGCAGACCGAGAAATTCGAACACAGCTTGTTCGATCTGGTCAGGGGATACGATGGTTTGGCGTTGAGACTTCGAACACCGCAAGGCAGGCTCGTCTATCGAACGGCTGACGACCTGCGATCGGATTTCGATCTGGCGGCCACTAGGTCCGGAATTCATGACGACGGCACATGGATCATTGGGAAGCGTATCGTCGAGGCAAGTGATGGCGTACCGTTCGCCACGGTATCGGTGGCCAAGAGCGGGAACGATCGGCGCCAGGTGGTGACCCGGCTGGGCAATAGCATCGCCGTCGGCATTCTGGTGGGCGCGGTTCTCACCGCGCTTCTGGGCGCCTTGATCACCCGACGAGAACTCAGGCCAGCACGGACATTGATTCAGCAGGTGCACCGAATTAACGTCGAACGACTCAGCTATCGCGTCGACGCTCCCAGTGCGCCAACGGAAGTCCACGAAATTGGTGTCGCATTCAATGCCATGCTGGAGCGACTGGAGTCGGGCTACGAGCGGTTGTATTGTTTTTCCGCCGATCTCGCGCACGATTTGCGCACGCCATTGAACAACCTGATCGGCCACACCGAGGTGGCGCTCTCGCGTGAACGAGAAGCAGCCGACTACGTGACCCTGCTGGAGGACAACCTGGCGGAATATCAGCGCCTCTCGCGGTTGATTGACTCTATGCTCTTCCTGGCACGCGCCGACGCGGCGACGGTCGAACTGGATCGTGTGCCAATCGAGCTCAGCTCCGAGTTGTCCAAGCTGGCGAGTTACTTTGCCGTGCTGGGTGAAGACACGGGCGTGAAGATTGAGGTCTCGGCGTCCGGCAGCGTGAGTGCCGACCTGAGCATGTTCCGGCGCGCCGTGGGCAACCTGCTCTCGAACGCGGTCCGCCATGCTGACAATGGATCGATCGTGGGCTTGAACTGCGAGCGTGATGAAGACGCCGTTACAGTGCACGTATTGAATCAGGGTATCCCGATACCGGACGAGAATAGGGAACGCGTCTTTGATCGGTTCTATCGTGGCGACCAAGCGCGTTCCTACTCTGATCAGTCGACCGGTTTAGGGCTTGCCATCGTGCGATCCATCATGGAGTTGCATGCGGGCATTGCATCGGTCGCGACATTACCTGGCAACGTCACCCGGTTCTCGCTCCGGTTTCCGTTCGTCAATTAGCGAGCTTGTGCGCGTATAGCGATACTTGGCGTCTGGCATCGGACACTCATGCGAGCCGGCCCGACAGATGCCAGACCAGCGGAGATTGGCTGCCGGGGCACCACCATACGCTGCCCGTGAAAAGGTGAACGTTTTTGGGGTGTGGCGCTCTGCATCTCGCCCAGCGACGAACCACGGCTACGCAAGGTGAGTTTTCGCGTTGCAGGCCGCAACGTACTGTCGCCTTCCGCCGTGAGACAGCTGCGTGCGGCCAGCATTTCGAGAATCGCGCTTTTCTGGAGTTTCGTACCGAAGGTTTGGACTGAAGCCCCACGCGAGGATCCTCACACGTGATAATCCGCCATTATCACATGTGAGATTTCGACTCAAACCAATCACCTTGACGCGTCAATTAGGTACGTATATACATGGTACGTACCACAGTATCAAATTCTAACGCCATGGCCCGTGCCGGACTCAGTCGTCTTGACATTAAGCGTGCTCGCGATTCGCTGCTCGCCAAGGGACAACACCCCTCGATTGATGCGATACGTATCGCGCTGGGTAACACCGGCTCGAAGACGACGATCCACCGCTACCTGAAGGAACTGGAAGAAGAGGAAGGCGCGGCGCTCAAGCGGGCCGGCACCACCTCCGACGCCATCCTGGATCTGGTGGGCAGATTGGCGGCGCGCCTGCACGAAGAGGCGCAGGCGGTGGTCGACCAGCAGGTCACGGCCGCCACGGCACAGCGCCAGCAAGTCCGGGCAGAGGCCGACAAGCTGTCCGCAGATCTCGTCGCGCTTCGCGCCGAACTGGCGCAGGCTCATGCCACCATTGCCAAGGAGCGGGCCGCGCACAGCGACACGCAAGCGGCGCTACAGCAGCGCACCATCGAGGCGGAGCGCTCTGCGCAGCAGGTTCAGGACCTCACGGCCCGGCTGGCCGAACATGAAGGCTTCCGACGCTCACTGGAGGAAAAGCTGCAGCACGCCCACCAGGCGCTGGACCACTTCCGCAATGCTAGCAAGGAGCAGCGGGATCAGAACGCGCGCCGGCACGAGCAGCAGGTCCAGCAACTGCAGGCGGAAATCCGGCAGGCCAACCAGGCGCTGATCGTCAAGCAGGGAGAAATCACGCAGTTGAACAGGGATGGCGCGAGGCTGGTCGCCGAAGCCGGGGCCACAACGAAGCGTGCCCGCGAACTGGAAGCACGCGGCGAGCAAACACTGGCGGCGCTGAACCAAGCGCACGCCGACCACACGCGGGCGGAGACGGAACGGGATGTGTTGCGCGCGACGGTGCAGGTCCAGGCCGATGAGCTTGCGGCCTCGCGTGCGGAACGTGAGCAGACGGCGACGGAGTTGGCCAAGCTGGCAGCACGGCTCGAAGCCCAGCAGACGCTACTGGCTGACTACCGGGCGCAGCTCGGAGTAGCGGCGCCGGCGGCATGAAACCGCCAGATTCTGCATCAAAAGGACGACTGCCGCGAAATTGCTGAATTTCCAAGTCACTGATCTAAAAAGGAAATTCAGACGAAACCGCCAGATTTTGCGCGAAAAGGACGACTACCCCGTGTAGAGATGCTCTTTCCGGAGTTGGGGAGAGAACAGCCTATTCAGCAGTTCGCTGGACGACCCAAAGTAGAAGCGGATCAACTCCATGCAGGGGACGACAAGTAGCTTGCCGTTCGGGAGAGTGACCCGGACGCAATAGGAGTGCGTGTTCTCGCGATGCCCCGCATGCTCGTGAAGTGGCAACATGAAGCCGCCATCCTCGAAGCTCGATCCCGCCTTTACAAGCTCGCAGGTGTCTCGGCTGATCTCCAGATCCTCACAGAGCAACTCTTCGTCTGCCGCACGGGATTCCAGGGCCTGCTCGCGCCACTGGTCGCCGATGCGCAAGAGCATCGCGGTTCCGACTGAAACCCAGCATCGGGTTGACTGTCTTTCCGCGTGACGGAGCGAGGGAAGCGATAGGCGAGCGGAAGTGTCCCGGCCGTTGCCTTTGGACAGCGAGACCAGCACGGACGGATGGCGCCGCCGCACCATGCGATCGGGAAAGGCGATGGGACCGAACCAGTCCACGCGCCAAAGGTCCTCGCTTTTGGGGAACGCGTTTATGCGAAGCATGCACCCTTGATTTCGCTTTCAAATCACGATCATGCGCTTTCGCGAGGGGCTTGAACCATTTAATTGGATTCAATATTAAAGAGCATATCATCTTGTGAAAGTTTTAGGACAATAAAATTGTCGCTGTTGAGCTCGGGCGGCAATTTATCTCTTAGCATCGAGGCCACAAATTGGATATGCGTTTTCTCTCTTTCTACGAGGTTGGCGATTTTTAATAACTGATTGTCATGCATGAGCTCTTTCTTGTCGTTTAGTAAGAAATGCATGCATGGAATATTTTCGTCGTCCGCGAATAGTGTATATGCGATATCAAAGCAAGATATCTCACCTTGCTTCTTTCCGGAACTCATGTTCATGTTGAACGTTTTGAACTTGTAAACCTGTCTTCCTGACCTTGTTTTTACAATTTCAAAAGTGAGTGCGTATTGCTCATCGTAAAGTTCTTCGGATATTTTCGAGAAAAATTCATTGAATCTATGTACCTGAGATTGAATGACGGATTGTGTTTCGCCTGAAAACAAATCGCCGTCAATCTCCGATAGTTGTCCCTCAATTTTTCCTATTCTTTCGCTCGTTGCGTCGATCTGTCTGATAACAGTTTGATACTCTCCAAGCAGCCGATGTTTCTCGTTCAGTTCCGATATTACAAGTTCAAGCTCATTGAGCGAACCACTTTTGGCCAGCTTGGCGGCAAGATTTCTTTCCAAGTCGAGTAGACGACTCAGTTCAGCCTCTCGGTTCGCTATCTCCTCTTCCAACAAAGGTATGTCCCGAGAAATGTATCTAGATTTCTCGTCGACCATTTTGTTGTGAAATTCAACCAATTCATCAAATGTCTTTTGCACCCCAGATAGCCGAGAGGATACTTCCGCGTAAAGTGCTTTTAACTGAACTGTGTCTACTTGAAATCGACGTGCTTGCGTATCGGCGACTGCTTCGGTCAGCAAATTGCGCCGCAGCTTTATTGCTCCAATTATGGACGACTCGGTGTTGATTCCGTACTTGATTTCATCGAGACGCTGCAAATCTCTTTCAAAATCTGGATTGATGTTAAAGGAGGCTCTTCGGTGATTGAGTTTTTCGATTTCGCGTTGGATTCGCGAAAGAAGCGTCTCATATACGAACTTTGATCCAGCGGCCTCCAATCTTGCCTTAAAAGCATTCTCAACACGCAAATCGCCGATGAGCTTTTGTCTCTCATCCCCACGTGAGAAATCACACCCCAGCATGTAGAGGTGAAGTGCTTCGTATTCCTCATCCTTTGTCATGGGATGAACATGACGAAGGGTGTTTGTAAGCGAGAAATCCTTGTAACGGATATTGTGTGAAATTAGCTGACCCAACGAGGGCTTTTTGCCGGATTGGCCAGGAAAAAGTTTCTCTGTGAGGGTGTGCGTGAATTCTTCTTCTGTTAATTGATTGCCGTTGATTCGACGGATCATTCCCTTTCTAGGGAGAAAATTTCTTTCGATGACAATCTCCTCCGAGCGAGGATTCGAAAGATCCGACGTGAGTGTCAATGTAATCAAAACATACGTTTTTTGCAGGAAATTTTTGACGATCTGATGCTCGCTCTTCCTGTCTTCCGGGTCCGTGTAAATCTCTTTCGGACTGCCACCAAAGCAGAAATCTATCAAGCGTAGTACTGTCGTTTTGCCAACATTGTTTCCTGTCGCCTCGTTATTGCTGTCCGGCGTTTCATCAACAATGAGATTGAGACCTGCATGAAAAGGTATATGTCGAATGACACCGTTTTCATTCTCAATTCGAAGCGACTTTAGAAACATGGCTCGATATTTCCACGATCATTGAAGTTAACCAGCTCTGCAAGGAAAAGCCAATCCAGAGAGAGCGTGAAAATTGGCATCTGAATTTCTCGGAGCTTTCGGGTCTCTGCGAACAAGTCCAGCATGCTCGTCTCGCCAGTTCCCTTGAGAGCCTTAAGAATAATTGAGCCGTTAAAGAACAGACTGTGATGGGGGTGTATGTTCTCTGGCAGCAGCATATTGATCTTTAGATGGGTTCTTGAAGATCTTGCAGCGAATGAAAGCATCAACGGCGATCAGGCTAACATGCTGCTCGAGTTCATCTAATGGCATTGTAACGCAATTCGAGCTATTTTGCGCGACTGTTACCATTTCTTCCACAATTTTAAAGAAGAGTTCATCTCCAGAGTGCTTTTTGTTGAGTTTTAGATATGCGGTTCTTAGGGATTGGAAGACAAAATTACTCTTGTTCTTGCCGGCGGCATCAAACTCTTCATAGATTCTGGAAATTCTATGATAGTGATCCTTGTAGTCGTCGATTAGTACGGCCGCGACATCTAGGCCGTTGAATTCGATCTTGTCGTCGTAACGGAATGGAATTGGTTTGTTGAGGGAAAATCCGTCCGACAAGTCTTCGAGGGAAAGGGAGTTGATTACCTCTGCGAGATTGGTTTCGGTAAAGCGATTTACCGGGATCGCGTCGAGTTCTCGCTTTAGGAATTCGGAAATGGCCCTTTGCTTGATGATATCTAGGCTTTTGATTTTTTTAAGAATTGCTGGTATATCATAAATGTCTGACGCTGGGGAGAATGTCAGTTGATGAGGGTTTTTGTATTTTTTCGTTCGCAAGGAGTCTGCGTCGTCGGAGATGGGGACGAATTTGAAGGAGTATCCGTTGTATGAATTTAGATTCTTGGATAACGCAGATTCAATCTTCTGTTTGGTTGCGGTTGAGGAAACCTGCAGCACTATGAGGTTCTTCTTGTCGCAAAGATCAATCCCTTCAACATTCTGTTGGAATTGATTGATGTTCTCGAGCTCGTAGCCATAGAGCTCGTTAAGAAAATGAAGATAAAAATCTTCTGAGTGGTTGTGATAATCGAGGATGTTGAGTTTTCCGCGATTTTTTATCCTTGTGCACAGTAAGGATAATTTCTCTTCGCAAATGCTAAAATAGACAGGTCTCTGCATGTCCCTACCCCAGTATCATGGTTTTCATTGTTTGAGTGAGCGATTTTACATGGGGGACATGCTGGGGCACTAGATGGCTTTGCCAAATAAATCATTCCGAGAGTTTTGATTTATTTACTTCTCATTTTAGTTATTTGGAATACCCATCCTTTAGTGGGGTTGTGTTTCTCGGACTGGTGGTGAGGATATATGGCTGGTTTCGCTCACGTCTCGCTCTCGCCGTGAGCGCGAACTAGATCCGCCGTAATAGCAAGGTGTCGGGATCAACTCTTTCGATCGACAACTCGTCGCCAACCTTCCACCCCATCTGTTCAAACAGTTCGGAGGCAAGCGGGATGACCGGGTCGCCGATGCCATCGGGTGCGCCGACTACTGTGATGCGCCAAGCAGCCTGTGATCTCGCGCTCGGCAGATGCTTGAGGAGAATCACTCGTAAGGTTGCATCGGACTCGGGAAGCTCCAACCAACCCGCGAATCTGTCATCCGAATACTCCGCCCAAGCTCCAACCGCCTCGTCGTCCGTTGCCGTGAAACCGGCTTCTTTCAGGCATCGCAGCATCCGGTCAACATCATCGGGGAACTGCCTCCTGAGTTCCTGACGTTCTCTATATGTTGGCTTCATAGTGATGCGCTCCGAGTTCTATACCGTGGAACCAGTGCGGCAACGGTGGTTAAGCGTTTATTTGGGGAATAACGCCATCCTGCAATCGCAGCCACCGCCACCAAAATCTATGTGTTGGGTACGAAACCAATCGACATCTGCGTAACATGCCGCGGTACCTTCGGCACGGCGATGTTCTTGCCAGACGCCATCGCGGTCGCGAACGCATCCTGCACTAAGCGATGGGTTGCGCGCAGGTCGATGTCGCTTCGCTCGGACAAGGCGTCTGCCGCATTGGCGTCTAGTTCAATGCATCTGCCGGTGGCCCGCTGCAGCCGACGAACTTCTGCCAAGACGAGCCGCAACCGTTGCTCGGGCTCGGGTGCAGGGATGTCGAATACTTCCACGCGGCTCAATAGCGGCGCAGGCACCGCGGCGAGATCGTTCGCAGTGAGGACATAGATGATCCGACTGGCGTCAAATGCGATACGCAGAAATGTGTCCTCGAACATGCGTGCTGTTCCGGACTCAAGGAGGTCCAGCAGTACTGGAGTTACCGGATAGCGGCCGCCTTCTCCAAGCTTGTCCACCTCATCCAGGACCAACACGGGCGTCGCTGAATCGCCGCGAGCGAGCACCTCAAAGATCATCCCTGGCCGAGCGTCGCGCCATGCGCTATCACCGCCCGTCAGTTGGAAACCTGCTTGTGCGCTTCCCGCAGACCATTTCCGCATCGGCACACCCAAGATTTCGGCCAGCTTCAGCGCGAAGTGCGTTTTTCCGACACCAGGCTGTCCCGTCAACAGGATCGGCCGAACGCGAAAGTCCTTCGTCCGCATCGCACTCATGAGCGTGAGGTCGATCTTCAGCTTCTGAATTGGCTCGCGCAGGTTGTCAAACAAGTCCTGGGTCGTTTCGAGCCTCTTCAGCGTGGAGCGGGTGCGAGGCAGGGCTCTGTAGCCGTCATCAATGCCGGCTTGCGCTAGCAATGGTTGTGCATATCGCTCCTGGTGCCGGTCGGCACCTTGAAGGTTCTCGGCGGCGAGCGCCAGCGTCTCAGGCCGAAAAATTTGAACATGCCCGCGCCGATTTCGACGAGGTGGTGCAGGTACAGCCACCGGCGCGGCCGCGGGGGGCTCCTCAATTGAGAATCCGGGGATTTCCTCCTGGGACTCCTTGCTTTGTCGGGCCGCGGCAAGAGCTGTGCGAGTGTCAGAGGGGATAAGTAACCGCCATGCCGCGGCACTGGGCCACGCTGTGAGATCGCCCAAGGGCAGAAACCCAGGGGGGTGATCCGAGGAGCGCTCGGAAGCAGACATGATCTTTCTCCATACGCGAACTTGCGGCATGCAACCGCAGCTGTCCAATCGGGCAATGCCCGGGACCTATAGGGCTGGGAGTCAGCTGACTATTCGCGTACGAACTCGCTCGGGTGGAGCAAGCATGCGGCTGCCAATACCGACCGCTGGGGTCGATTGGTGACGGCGGATGTCCGTGGCAGCCATGGAGATGGGGGAATATTGGGTTGTGTTGCTACCTCCCTCCACCATAGAACACAGGTGGGGTTGGGGCTATCCGGCGAAGTATCGAGGCGCAGGAAAGCGGCGCTGCCAGAGGGTCATTGCATCCACGTACGTCGCGTAGGGGTTGTGCGACGCGTCATTCTCTACGCTGGCGAAACCGATAGAAATGGCTGTGCCACAAGGCTTTCCTGCCAAAACGTATCCGTTCCCGCTTCGATATTTTCTAGCCTACTTCGCTACTTTCTAATTTTCTTCGCTGAGCCAACAACATCACACATGTCGACGTAGCGAAGGAAATTTCAAAATAGCGAAGTAGCCTGCAAAATATCGAAGCTGGAGATTGCGTGTTTCCCATGAAATCCCCTTAGTAAGGCCATTCCTCGCGTTCATTCCAGACCCACAAATAATGCGTCGCACAATTCTCCATACGGCACACGTGCACGCCGAAGCCGCTTAGCCATCACTTTCGCCACGCCTCGTTACTTCACCGGATAGCCCTAACCGAGCCGGTGTTGTATGGTCGAACAACGTAGCAATACGAACCCATCACACCTCCCAAATCTCCATGGCTGCCGCAGACATTCAGCGTCACCAATCGACCCATGCGGTCGGTTCGGGCAGCCTCGCGTTCGTTCCTCTCGAACGAACCCGTACGCGAATAGTCGGCTGATCCCCAGCCCTTTTCGGTCCCGGCACTACCCGGTTCGACAACTGCGGCTTCACGCAGCCAGTTCGCGTATGGAGAAACATCATGTCCGCTCCCGAGCACCCCTCAGAGCATCCGCCCGGGTTTTTGCCCTTAGGCGATCTCGCAGCACTACGCAGCGCCGCAACATGGCGGTTGCTCATCCCCTCGGACATGCGTTCAGCTCTAGCCGCCGCCCGGCAAGACAAGGAACCCAAAGAGGAGATCCCCGGATTCACTGTTGAGGAACCATCCTCAGTTGCGTCGGCAGCGCAAGCACCGGCGACTCGTCGAGCAAGGCTCAAGCATATTCAAGTGTTTGGGCCCGCAGCGCTAGCGCTGGCCAGCGAGAACTTGCAAGGTGTCGACCGCAACCAACAGCGGTACGCACAGTTGTTATTGGAGCAAGCCCGGACCAATGACGGCTATAGAGCGTTACCGCGTGCCCGCTCGGCATTGAAGAAGCTCGAAACAGCGCTGACGTTGTTTGGCAACCTGCGCGAGCCAATTCAAAAGTTGAGAATTGACCTCACGCTTATGAGCGCTATGCGGGCGAAGGACTTTCGCGTTCGGCCGATCCTGCTGACAGGGCAACCTGGCGTCGGCAAAACACACTTCGCGCTGAAGTTGGCGGAGATTTTGAATGTGCCGATGCGAAAGTGGTCTGCTGGAAGTGCCCAAGCAAGCTTCCAACTGACGGGCAGCGATAGCGCCTGGCACCATGCTCGGCCAGGGATGATTGTTGAGATGCTTGCCGGCGGTAAGTCGGCGACACCTGTCCTTATGCTGGACGAAGTGGACAAAATTGGCAGCGATGGCCGCTACCCGGTTACGCCAGTACTGCTGGATCTACTTGAGTCGGGAACAGCGAGCGCGT